>NZ_JALNUR010000056.1 GCF_026540895.1 Sphingomonas sp. GM_Shp_1
CCCGCCGCCAGCAACGCCATGGTGCGCTTGTTCGTGATCGTCCTCATGTTCCTGCCTGACCTTTTTTAGTTCGTGTTGGCCTGCGCACGCTCGGCGGAGCGTGCCTCGATCTTGGTCGCCAGTTGCGCGTCCCAGCCATAGGGATCCTCGCGGAAGCCCACCTGGCCATCGGCATTGGCGAAGGCGGTCCAGTAGAGCAGATAGACCGCCACCGGCTCCGCCATGGTCGCGCGCACCGTCTTGCCCGACGCCAGCACCGCATCGACCTGCGCCGGTTGCCATTCGGGCGTGGTCTTCAGCATCAGCGCGGCGAGGTCGGCGGGCTTTTCCAGCCGGACGCAGCCATGGCTGGCCAGCCGGTCGAACTTGGAAAAGCCCGATTGCGCGGGCGTATCGTGCAGATAGACCGCGAAGTCGTTGGGGAAATCGAACTTGAACCGCCCCAGCGCGCTCTTCTCCGACGATTGCTGCAACCGCTTGCTGCCGTCGCCATTGTCGATCACGCGAAAGCCCGCCCGCTTCAGATAGCCGGGATTGGCCCGCTCCTTGGGCCACAATTCCTTGTTCGCGATCGAACTGGGCACGTTCCAGGGCGGGTTCAGCACGATGCTGCGGATCGTTGAGACCAGCATCGGCGTCTCGTTGCCCGGACGGCCCGTCACCGCCTTCATCGACATGACCGGATTGTCGCCATCGAACACGGTCAGCACGGCGGCAGCGATGTTCACCTGGACACGCTTGGCCTCAAGCTGTTGCGGCAACCAGCGCCAGCGCTCCATATTTGCCATGATCTGGCGGATGCGCTGCGCCACGGGCACGTTGAGCACGGCGATGGTCTGCGACCCGACGGTGCCGACCGGGTTCAGCCCATAGCGCCGCTGCGCCCGGCGCACCGCCGCCAGCAGATCCTCGTCGAATGTCTCCCCGCTGGTGCTGACGGTCGAATCCTCCATCGCCAGCCGCTTGCGCAGCGCCAGCACCTGCGGCCCGCTCGCCCCGAAATTGATCGTGGTCGCCGGCAACGCGGTCCAGCCGCCCGCCGCCGCCATCGCGCGATAGCGGGCCAGCCCCTTCACCAGCGCGTCATAGCCCGCATAGGGCGGCGGCAGCGAGGCGATCCATGCCGCCAGCCGGTCGCGGCGCACCGCATCGGCAAAACCCGGCAGCGGGTCATAGGCCTGGGGACGGATGCCCCAATCCTTGGTGAAATCGGCGGTATCCAGCCGACCGGCATGAACCGCATGGGCATAATCGAGCGCGACCCGGGTCAGCGCGGTGGGCGATAGCCCGGACAGGTCGCGCGGCGGCCCCTGTCGCAGTCCCTGGGTCACCTCGCCCTGCGCGACCAGGGTGGCGAGCTGGCGGAGCTGTGCGTCGGACAGGGTCGGGACGGCGACGCTGGGCACGGCGGTCTGCGGCAGGGGCTGAACGATGGCGGCGGGCGGCGTCTGTGCCTGGGCGGACGTGCCCGGCAGCATCACCGGCGGCGGCGCGACCTGCGCCATCAGGGGCGTGGCCACCAGCGATCCAGCCGCCAGCGAACCGAGGAGCCGGGCAATGGAGGGGCCGAAAACGGGGAAATGCGATGCGGTCATGTCGGTATGATAGCCCCTATTCGTCGGAATGTCGTCGCAGGAGCGCGCGCTTATAACATGCAATCCTACGCCAAGCTGAACCGATCCCGGGATCGACGGGGAATTTCGCGCCCGGCCTTGGTGCCAGGGCCGATCGACATTCCGATATGCTCCTCTTTCCCCTCGCCCCTCGTAGAGGGGAGAGGGTTGCGCAGACTTAGTCTTTGCGTAGCAAAGGCTTAGTCGGAGCTGGGTGAGGGGTGCTGCGCTCGCGCAAGCGAGCGCGCGAGCCTGCGGCTCGCTCAACCCCTCACCCAAGCTGCGCTAGCCAGCAGGCTGGCAAGCTCCGCTAACCCTCTCCCCTATCCAGGGGAGAGGGAAGAAGCCGTAGCATGAATGTTGATTGGCCCTGGATCGCCATCATTCGACGAAGCGAGGAAAGGCCATTCTCAAAGGCTTCCGCCGCTTCCGATAACGCTGCCCGGCGTCGTGCTGCGGATCACCAGCTCGGTCGCGATGGTTTCCGCCTCGGGGCGCAGTTCGCCGCCCTCCAGCGCGTCGATCAGCCGCGCCACCGCCCGCGCGCCCATCTCGGCCATGGGCGCGCGGACGGTGGTCAGCCCCAGATAGCGGGCCAGTGGAATATCGTCGAAGCCCGTCACCGCGACCGCGCCAGGCACGTCCACCCCCGCCGTCCGCAGCGCCGCCATCACGCCCAGCGCCATCATGTCGTTCGCCGCGACGATCCCGTCACAGGCGATCCCCCGCGCGCGCAGCATCGCGACCGCCGCGCCGCCCGATTCCTCATGGAAGTCGCCCGCGATCACGATCGGCTCGACCTCGGGGGCTAGGCGCGCCATCGCGTCGAGAAAGCCCCTGCGCCGCTCCTCCGCGTCGATATTGGCGGGCGGTCCAGAGACATGGACCAGCGCGCGCCGCCCCTGCGCCACCAGATGCGCGACGCTCGCCGCGATCCCGGCGGCATTGTCGATGCGTAGCGCGGCGCGGGCCACGCCAGGCGACGAATTGACCAGCATGGCGGGCATGTCGGGCGGCAGCGCCTCGTCCAGCGCCTGCGTATCCAGTTGCGGGGCCATGACGATCATGCCGTCGACCCGTCCGCGCATCGACCGCACCGCCTGCGCCGCCAGCACGGCATCGGCATGCATGTTGGACAGGAGCAGGTGATAGCCGCGCGCCGTCACCTCCCGGTCCATCCCGCGCACGATCTCGGAGAAGAATTCGCCATGAAGGTCGGGCAGGACGACGCCGATCGCATGGCTGCGCGACAGGGACAGGCTCCGCGCGCCCGCATGGGGGACATAGCCGAGCGACTGCGCCACCGCCATGATCCGCGCGCGCGTCTCCGGATGGACGCTGACATGCCCGTTCATCACGCGCGATACCGACGCGACCGAGACCGCCGCTTCGCGCGCCACATCGCGGATCGTGGCCGATCCCTGCCTCACACACCCACCCCTTTCCCGGACATGACCGGGTCGATCCGGCTGGGCCCAACGCGGCTTGTGCGAGGGGCCTTGCCTGTGTAACCGGTTACAAAAGGCTGTCACTGCAAAAGTCCATGCGACCGGTGAAGCGCAGGACGTTCGCCCGATCGTGGCATGTTAGGAGAGAGATTGTCCATGTCCGACATCCGAATTTCGCGCCGAGCGGCGCTGCTGGGCGCAGGCGCGGTGGCGGCATGGGCGGCCAGCCCGGCCCGTGCGCTGCTGGCGCGGGGCGACGGCACCGCCCTGTCCCCCGCGATCGAGGCGACTCTGGCGAAGATGACGCTGGAGGAGAAGGCCGGGCAGTTGCAGCTCAATGCCGCGGCCTGGGGCGGCGGTATCGCCACCGCGCTCAACCCGCCCTCCAACGGCCCCAGCTTCGAGGGGCAGATCGCCGATGCGGTCGCGGGCAAGCTGACCGGTGTGTTCAACGGCAATGGCGCGGAGATGGCGCGGCGGATGCAGGGCGCGGTGATGCGCGATTCGCGGCTGAAGATCCCGCTGATCTTCGCCGCCGATGTGATCCACGGCCATCGCACCATCTTCCCGGTGCCGGTGGCGGAGGCCGCCAGCTTCGAGCCCGATCTCGCCATGCGGACCGCGCGAATGGCGGCGTTCGAGGCGGCGGCGGCGGGCATCGACTGGACCTTCTGCCCGATGGTCGACATCGCGCGCGACCAGCGCTGGGGCCGTACCGTGGAGGGCGCGGGGGAGGACGTGCTGCTCGGCAATCTGTTCGCCGCCGCGCGGGTAAAGGGCTTCCAGGGCGAGGATCTGTCCGCCGACGATGCGGTCATGGCCTGCATCAAGCATATCGCCGCTTACGGCGCGGGCGAGAGCGGGTTGGACTATAATATCGTCGACCTGTCCGAACGGACCCTGCGCGAAGTCTATCTGCCGCCCTACAAGGCCGGGTTCCAGGCGGGCGCGATGAGCGGCATGGCCTCGTTCAACGAGATCGACGGCATCCCCTCGACCGCCAATCCCTGGCTGATGAAGCAGTTGCTGCGCGACGAGTGGAAATTCCCCGGCATCGTCGTGTCCGACTATACCGGCGACGAGGAGATGATCGCGGCGGGCTTTGCCAAGGACGGCAAGGACGCGGCGCGCCTCGCCTTTCTGGCGGGCGTCGATATGAGCATGCAGTCCAACCTCTATGCCGAGCACCTCCCCGCCCTGGTGCGCGAGGGGGCCGTGCCGCAGGAGGTGCTCGATCGCTCGGTGCGGCGGGTGCTGGCGGTCAAGCAGATGCTCGGCCTGTTCGACGACCCCTTCCGCCGGATCGATCGCAAGCGCGAAAAGGCGCGCTCCCGCACCAAGGCCGCGATCGCCCTGTCGCGCGAGGCGGCGCAGAAGGCGATGGTGCTGCTCAAGAATGACGGCGACCTGCTGCCGCTCGACAAGAACCGCCGCATCGCGCTGATCGGGCCCTTCGCCAGCGGGCAGCACGACCTGAACGGACCCTGGGTGGTCTATGGCGACAACAACCAGGCGATCGACCTGGCCACCGGCCTGCGCGACGCGGGCGCGCGGAACGTCACCGTCACGCCGGGCTCGGGCGTCGAGCAGCCGCTGCCCGGCGGGATCGAGGCGGCGGTCGCGGCGGCGCAGGCTGCGGACGTGGTCGTGCTGGCGATCGGCGAGAGCGAGACCATGTCGGGCGAGGCGCAGTCGCGCACCTCCATCACCGTCCCCACGCCGCAAATGGAACTGGCCGAGGCGGTGGCGAAGACCGGCAAGCCGGTGGTTGTCCTGCTGAAGAACGGACGTGGCCTCGCTCTGGAGGGGGCGGTGCGCGACGCGCCCGCGATCCTCGTCACCTGGTTCCTGGGGTCCGAGACCGGCCATGCCATCGCCGACATCCTGTTCGGCGCGGTCGGCCCCTCGGGTCGCCTGCCGCTGAGCTTTCCGCATGAAAGCGGGCAGGAGCCCTATTATTACGCGCACAAGGCGACGGGCCGCCCCGCACCCGAGGGTCCGCGCGTCCCCTACAAGACGCAGTGGCGGACCGCGCCCCATGCCGCGCTCTATCCCTTCGGGCATGGCCTGACCTATGGCGCGGTCCGCTATGGGGCGGCGGAGGTGCCCGCGACCCTGGCATGGGACGGGCGGATCACCGTATCGGCGACCGTGACCAACACCGGCAAGCGTGCCTGCGAGGAGCTGGTCCAGCTCTATATCCGCGACCGCGTCGCCAGCATCACCCGCCCGGTCCGCGAGTTGAAAGCGTTCCGCAAGGTCGCGCTTACCCCCGGTCAGAGCGAGAAGGTCAGCTTCACCCTGACCCGCGCGCAACTGGAATTTCTGGGCAGGGACCTTCGCCCCACGGTCGAGCCGGGCCTGTTCGACGCCTGGATCGCACCATCCGCCCAGGCCGAGGGCGCGCATGGCACGTTCGAGCTGACAGCATAGCTTGCCAGCAAAGGTCGATATTCATGCCATTCCTCCCCTGGCAGGGGAGGCGGCAGGCCGTCAGGCCTGACGGAGGGGTGTCGCCCTCTCGATAGCGGGACACCCCTCTACCAGCTTCGCTGGTCCCCCTCCCCTGTAAGGGGAGGAATGGAGCCCCTTTTGCCAGGGCGGGATGACGTGAGGTCGATCCACCCCTCCCCTTCAGGGGAGGGGCTCGGCTCGGATCACTCTATTGCACCTTCCTTGCCTGCGAGGATCGATCCTCGGGAAAGCCCCCGTATCCGCTCATAGCGCCGGTGGAAGCCAGGCGGGCTCGAACTGGGGTTGTCGGGGCGACAGCGGCGACAGGCGACGCAGCGCGCCCAGGTCGAGAAGCCGGACCCGATGCCCCGACCGCGCGACCAGCCCCTCCACCTCCAGCGCGCGGATCGTCCGGTTCACATGCACGGCGGTCAGCCCCAGCAGGTCGCCGATGATCTCCTGCGTCAGCGGCATGACGAAGCCATCCTCCTGCACCGCGCCGATCGGGGTCAGCCGGGCGTGAAGATCGAGCAGCAGCCGCGCCAGTTGCTCGCGCGCCGACGCCTTGCCCGTGACGGCCAGCGCATCCATCAGCGCCAACCGCTCCATCTGCACCGCCATGGTGAACAGCGCCGCCAGACGCGGCAGGTCATGATAGAGCCGCCCCAGCCGCTCATAGGGCACGAACGCCGTCACCGCCTCGGTAATCGCGGTCAGGGTGTCCGCCGCCTGGGGCAGGACCATACTCGGCGTCGCCAGCATGTCACCGGGCAGATGCACCTTCTGCACCAGCCGGTTGCCGCTGCGCAGCAGGATCGAGGAACTGACCCATCCCTTTTTCAGCATGTGGATGCCGCGAACGCTGTCGCCCTCGCGCTGGAACGTCTCGCCGCGCCGCCGGACTACCTCGTCATCACCGAGCGCGAGAAGGGCCTGTTCCTCCCGCGCGGTCAGAGCGGCGAAGGCGTGGAAACGGTGGATCGGGTACGCTATGCCGGTTTCCTTTCGTGTCACTCGCGCGGTCGCGAAAGGACGAATCACACGACCGCAAGCGTAACGATAGCCGCCGCGCCGTCGGTCGTCCTGCGTCTACATCAAGCTCACGGCGGTAAATCGTCATCGGGCCCGACGCCACCCCGCGCCCGGAAACGGTACCGGTCCGGTAACGGACGCGGCCCCCACTATGCCGATGCTATGCGAAAGCCGGAAATCCGTCTCGAAATGCTATGCCGGGCTCGATAGCTGGAGGGCCGCAACGAGGATTGTGGCATGGCGGCATGGCATCGAACGCGGCGCGCGGATGGGGCGTTGCGGGGCGGCGGACTGGTTTTGTGGGCAATCGCCTATGCGGCGATCACGCATCTCTATGCCGAGCACCCCTCGCCTGTGTCACCGGGCGCGACGGCGTTGGCGCTGGCGGCGATCGGCTTTCTGGGCGCCAGCATCGGCAGCGCCCTGGTGATGCTCGGGCGGCACGTGTTCGACGAGGTAGAGGTCAGCAGCCGCTGGCGGATGCGATCCACCGCCACCCCGCCCGGCGGTATCGATCGCGACTGACCGTTCGTTACGGGCCGGTGTCCTCCAAACGCCCGGCATCTTTTTACGCAACTGTAACGACGGCATGAGCCTTTCCCGGCGATTGCGTCGTTCAGTGCCCATGACTGCCGCCATGCCATGGCCCCGCCATCCGGGGCGCCGTTCCGTCGTGCCCCGGCTCGACGGGGCACAGCCCTGTCGCCTGGGCCCGACGGCTTCGGCCCTGTCCCCTGCCCCGCCCACTCCTGCCCCGATACGCCATTTGGGTCCGGCGGGCGAATGCGATAGGCAGCGCCCAGGAGATTGAAATGCGACGATTAATCAACCGGGTGAGGCGATTGCGGCAGGCCGATGATCAGGTCTCGTCACGGGTCCGCGCCGTGCTGGTCGAGTCGCTCTATGCCTCGCCGCGCTCGCTGATCATCGGCGCGCTGACCAGCAGTGCGATCGCCGCGGTCGTCGCCATCGCCAGCGGGGACGACTGGCTGATGGCCTGCGCACTCGGCATCGCGCTGGTCGGGCTGGTCCGCATCGTCGACACGTTATGGACCCGCCGCACCGCGACCGTCCGCCAGCAGGAGCGCGGCTATCGGCTCGGCGCGCTCAGCTATGCCGCGCTGCTGGGGCTGTTCGGGCTGCTGACGCTGACCCGGACGGAGGACGGCACGCTGCATCTCCTGTCGGTCACCACCGCGATCGGCTATGCGGCGGGGATCGCGGGGCGCAATGCCGGGCGGCCGCTGATCGCCCTGTCGCAGTTGTGCTGCGCCTCGCTGCCGCTCGCCATCGGGCTGCTCATGCCGCTGGAGCCGCTCAAGGCGCTGATGGCGGCGGTGATCCTGTTGTTCGTCGTCGCGATGATGGACATCACGCAACAGACCTATGCCGCGATCCTGCGCGCCACCGTCGCGTCGCAGGAAAAGGCCGCGCTGGCGGACCATCACGCGCGGATGGCGCGCCGCGACGACCTGACCGGCGTGGCCAACCGCACCGCATTCCGCGAGCATTTCGAGGAAAGGCTGCGCACCCTGTCCACCACGGGGGAGAAGCTGGCGCTGCTCTGGCTCGATCTCGACCGGTTCAAGGAGGTGAACGACTCCTTCGGCCATCTGGCGGGCAATGCCCTGCTCGTCCAGGTCGCGCGGCGGCTCGAGGCGCATTTCGGCAAGGCGGGGCTGGTCGCCCGACTGGGCGGGGACGAGTTCGCCGTGCTCTGCCATATCTCCCATGCCGAGGCGGCGGGCGGGATCGGCACGACCATCCTCGACCTGGTGCGCGAGCCGGTGGCGTTCAGCGGCCATGTCCTGCGCACCTCCGCCTCGATCGGCGTCGCCATCGCGCCCGAGGATGGCGGGGACGCCGACACGCTGCTGAAGAATGCCGATCTGGCGCTCTATCGCGCGAAGGAGAATGGACGGGGCCGCTTCTTCCTCTACGAACCCGTGATGGACGAGAAGATCGAGCGCCGCCGCCAACTGGCCGCCGCGATGGACGGCGCGCTGGAGCGGGGGGAGTTCCATCTGCTCTTCCAGCCGATCTTCCGTCTGGCGCAAGCCAATATCACTTCGTGCGAGACGCTACTGCGATGGCACAGCCCGCAATTCGGGCCGGTGTCGCCCGGCGAGTTCATTCCCATCGCCGAGGAGAACGGGCTGATCGTCCCGATCGGCGACTGGGTGCTGCGCCAGGCGTGCATGGCAGCCAGTGCCTGGCCGTCCGAGGTCACCGTCGCGGTCAACCTGTCGCCCGTGCAGTTGCGCACCCCCGATCTGGCCGAGGCGGTGAAGGCGGCGCTGGCGGCGAGCGGCCTGCCGCCGCAGCGGCTGACCCTGGAGGTGACGGAGACGGTGCTGCTCGACGATGTCGAACGCTCGATCGACGCGCTGACCGCGCTCAACCGCATCGATGTCTGCACCACGCTGGACGATTTCGGGACCGGCTATTCCTCGCTCAGCTATCTGACCCAGTTCCCGTTCCAGACGCTGAAGATCGACCGGTCCTTCGTCATCGATCTGGAGCACAACCCCGCCTCGGTCGCGATCGTGCAGACCATCGTCGAACTCGCCGCCAAGCTGGGCATGCGGACGGTGGCCGAAGGGGTGGAGACGTCCGCGCAGCTCGAACAGTTGCGGCGGACGCGGTGCGACGCGGTGCAGGGCTTCCTGCTCGCCCGGCCGATGACGGCGGACCGGCTGTCCGCGCTGTTCGCCGATCTGGGGCTGGAGGATGATGGCCCCGGGAAGGCGATCGCGATCCCCGGGGCCGGTTGATCAGGCGTCGGCCTTTTCGCGCAGACGGGTCTGTGCGGCGACCAGCCGCTCCATCCGCTTCAGATCCCCCTCGGTCAGCCGCAATGCGGCATCGGCCCAGAGGTCGACCACCGCCTCCAGCTCCTCCAGCGGCAGCGGATTGACCGCGCGCGACGCCTCATAGATGGCGCAATGCGCGCTATGCCGCCGATGATTCTGGCGGATATAGTCGGCGACCATGCGCCGCCCCTCGCCCGGTTCGGCCAGATTGTGGACCAGCCCCATGTCGTACAGTTCCTCCGCGCTGTAGGTCCGACCGCTCATGATCATCCGCTCCGCCCGAGCCGCACCCAGCCGCCGCGACAGGAAGCAATGCGCCCCCATGCCGGGGAAGAGGCCGAACAGCGTCTCGGGCAGGCCGAAGCTGGTGCCCCGCTCGGCAATGACGACATGGAAGGACAACAGCGCCTCGAACCCGCCGCCCAGCGCGTCACCCTCGACCAGGCCGATGGTGATGATCGGTCGCTCCAGCCCGCGCATGTTGCGATGGAGGATCTGCACGCAGGTCCGTCCATAATGGACCAGCATCGCATGGTCGCGGTCGCGGATCGCCTGCGCGAACAGGTTCAGGTCGCCGCCCAGCGAGAAAACGCCGGGAAAGCCGGAGCCCAGCACGACATAGCGGATGGGCATGTCCCCTCCATCGGCGGCCGTGACGATCGCCTCCTGCCAACGGACGAAATCGCGCAGCAAATCTGCGTTGAAACTGGGCCGTGTCCGCGCCCGCATATCGGTCCACAGCGTCCGGGTATCGGGATCGTAGCGGGTATCGAGCTGTTCGAGGCGAAACGATGCCGCGATCCCCTCATCCCCGGCACGCGACGGGTGGCTTTCGACAGGGCGCGGGCTGCGAATGTCCGTCGCCATCTTGAAATCATAAGCGGTCATGGGTTTTACTCTCGACATGCAGCACCATGCTGCACATCGAAGATAGGCCCGGCGACCTACCGAGACGTCCGTCAAAGCGACGTATCTGGAAGGACTTACGCCGCCGTCACCCTGGGGATGGCCGGGATGTTCGGTCGGTGTCCATGCTCCTGCGCGACCGACCGCCGTCGGGCCCGGTCGGCCTCCCCCGATGCCGGTGGCGGCGCGGGGTGCCCATAGAGATAGCCCTGCCCCAGCTGGCACCCCAATTGCCTCAGACGATGCGCCTGCACCTCGGTCTCGATCCCCTCGGCGACGACGACCTTGCCCAGCCCGCGGCCCAGACCGACGATCGCATGGACGATCGCCAGCGTCCCGCCAACAGACTCGTCGATGCCCGCGACGAAGGATCGGTCGATCTTGATCCGATCGACCGGCAACTGGCGGAGATGGACGAGCGAGGCATAGCCGGTGCCGAAATCGTCGAGCGCGATGCACACCCCGGCATCGTGTAGCGTGCGCAAATTGGCGAGGATGCTGTCCGCCGCCCGGTCGAGCATTACGCCCTCGGTCACCTCGACGCACAGCCGGTCGGGCGCGACGCCATGATGGGCCAGCCGGTCGAGCACTTCCCGCGCACCGCGTGGACCCGCCAGTTGCGCCGAGGTGAAGTTGACGCTGAGCACGCCCAGCCGCTCGCCCTGTTCACGCAGCGCGCCCAGTGCCAGTTCCAGCACATGCTCCTGGATCATCAGCCCGATCCGTTCCGCGACCAGCACATCGGCGAAGCGATCCGGCGGCAACAGCCCGTGGCGCGGGTGATCCCAGCGGAGCAGCGCTTCGTGACCGCCCACCGTCCCGGTATCCAGCGACACGATCGGCTGCATGTAGAGCAGGAATTCGCCGCGTTCGATCGCCAGTTCGGCATCGTCGATAAAGGCGATCTGAAGGTCGCGCAGCGAGCGCTGCAAGGGATCGTAGCGGGTATAGCGCCCCCGGCCGAGCCGCTTGGCGGTGTACAGCGCCAGATCGGCATTCTGGTAGAGCAGGTCGACCGCCTGCGCGTCTTCGGGAAAGCGCGCCGACCCGATACTGAGCGACAGCGGACGGTCGCGATCCTCGGCATGCCAGACATCGCCTTGAAGCCCGATCGCCGCGTCGGCCAGGGCGATCTCATCCCGTTGCGTGCCGGGGCATAATATCGCGAACTCGTCGCCGCCGATCCGGGCGATCTGCGTCCCCGGCCACCTGCGCGCCGTATCGGCCAGCACCGCGCCGACATGCTGCAACAGCGTATCGCCGACCGCATGACCCAGACGGTCGTTGACGTCCTTCATGAAGTCGACATCGACCAGAAACAGGCTGAAAGCCCTGTCCGCGACCATCCATTCATGGGCCTGTTGCTGGAACGCGAAGCGATTGCCCAGCCCGGTCAGGAAATCGGTATGTGCGGCCAGCCGCAACGTCTTGGTTTCGGCCAGGTCGATCTCGCGGCGCTGGCGGGCAAGCTCCAGTTCCTGGCGGATCAGGCGGAACCGGTCGGCGATCGCCAGCGACAGGACCAGCGCCTCGAATGCCAATGCGGCGAAGGTCGCCATATCGACGATGTCGTTCTGCGGTGCGAAGCCCAGATTGCGCGTCAACCGGGCCAGGAAGACGCCGATCACCGGCCCCCAACCGATCAGATAGAACCAGATCACCCGACTGCCGCGCCGGGCCGCGATTCCTGACGACAGGGCGATCAGCACCGCCGTGGCCGCGATCACGTAATTGAGCAGTCGGTCGGTGATCCCCGGCGGCAACCATCCATCCGCCGCCGCCAGGAACCCCAGCACCGCCCCCGCGATCGACAGCGTTCGGCCGGCCATGGCGAAGCGGCGCGGCAATACGCCCTCCTCGATCACCGCGAAGAAGAACATATTCCCCGCCGCGACCATCAGGCCGACCAGCACCAGGTTCAACCGGACCGCGAGCGGCCCGATCAGCCACGGCACCAGGAACGCCGCGGTGTTCGTCCAGACCAGTCCATAGGCCAGTGCGACGCTGACCCACAGCAGGTACCAGCGCTGAAACGCGGGACGCTGGCCGGTGTGGATCACCAGATTATAGAGGAGCGCGGACAACAGCGTCCCCGTGAACAACCCCATCAGCAACAGCCAGCGAATGTCCCCATCGGTCATCCGGACGCCCGGTCGCGCCTCCAGCTTGCGCATCAGATAGAGTTCGTCGATGTTGCGAAAGCCCAGATACAGGCCGCGCACGTCGCGCCCCGCCAAGGGAATGACGAAACGCAGAAGCCCGCCAGGGGCACCATGCCCCCGTAATTCGTCGGGCGAACGCTCGATCCGCATGCTGCCGTCACGACCGACGACCAGCAGGGCGATACGGTCGAACCGGGTCTGGTCGATCAATATGTCCCAGTTCGGCGGCAGCGCGCCGAGCTTCGACGCGTCGAGACGCAACCAAAGCCAGGGCGCGCCCCGGTTCGGCTCTTGCCCATGGCATCGATAGGGTGCGCTCACCACCCTCGCCGCGTCCGATCCATCGGGCAATATGGCGCCGCACGCCGATCGACGCAGGTCTATGGTCGCGGCCGACGCCGTTCCCGACATCAACCCCGCCAGCAGCATCAGCAACGCGAGCGCCACCGCCTTGATGTCCGATGCCACTTTCGCGGCCCCCATTTACCTGCCCGCCCTCAACCCACTCTAAGCGGGCTATATTAAGTATAAGGCAAGTGTAAATTCGGTTACCGAATTAACCTGGGAGGCGGATTGTTCGACATGAGGGTTACGGCGCGCCTATTGCCGCCCCTTGCGCCGCCTCGATTTCCCGGCCCCAGGGATCGGGCCGGGCGACGGCCTTGCCGTCAGCTACGAAGTCCATGATCCGATCGCTGGCCCGGGCATAACGCGGCCATTCGGGCAGGCCGGGCGCATTGGGGTCGCCGGTCTTGGCGAACTGGATCAGGTAACGGCTCATCACCTGCCCGAGGGCGCGATCGCGGGATGTCGTCGCATCGCCATATTTGATGGCGGTGGTGTCGAGGAAAAAGGGGATGTCGGTCGCATGCTGCGCGCCCGGCTGGTCCACCGCGTTGGCGACATAGGAAAAGCGATATTCCCACACCGGCACGCCCTTTCCCGCCATACGGCCCGCCACGTCCCGCGCGCCCGCGATCATGAAGCCGGTCATGCCGCCGATATCGGCACTGGTCGCGCCCACGACCATCGGTGCACGGGCAAAGCGGTTCTCGGCATAGGCTCGGCCCATATCGACCACGACCTTGCCATCGGCGAAGGGCGCCATATGGGTGGGGGGACCGGGCTGGGGGCGGAACAGCGCCGTCATGTTGAGCCCGTCGGTCACCTGCTCGGCGCTCAGCGCGCGGAGCCTCGCCAGCGCATCGGGGCGGTCGGGATCGATATTCTGGGACCGCGCGAAATTTGCGCCGATCCGCTCGGCATCGGCCAGCGTCTTGCCATCGGATCGGCCATTGCCGCCCGACATGACGAAGACCTTGTGGAACAGGCCCTTGGCCAGCGGCGAGGTGTTGAGCATGTGCACCGACATGCCGCCCGCACTTTCGCCGACGATCGTGACGTTGGACGGATCGCCCCCGAACGCCGCCGCGTTGCGCCGGACCCATTGCAGCGCGGCGATCTGGTCCATGATCCCGTAATTGCCCAACCGCCCGCCATCTTCATCCGCCTTGGTCAGTTGCGGCAAAGCAAAGGTGCCGAACCGCCCGACCCGATAGTTGAAGC
The DNA here is from genome assembly GCF_026540895.1 of Sphingomonas sp. GM_Shp_1. GTDB lineage: Bacteria > Pseudomonadota > Alphaproteobacteria > Sphingomonadales > Sphingomonadaceae > Sphingomonas. Next base: position 13,995 of record NZ_JALNUR010000056.1, read on the forward strand.
TGACGAACAGCACGCCCTGCCTGGCCAGTTCCGCCCCCGAATAGGTCGGCGGAGACGCGCCGCCATTCACGAAGCCGCCGCCATAGATCCAGACCACGATCGGCAGTTTGCCGCGCCCCGCGACCGGCTTCCAGACATTGGCATAAAGGCAATCCTCTGCCGGGGTCGTACCCAGCGGCGCGGCATCGCTGGGGAACGGCACCTGCATACAGTCATGCGCATAGGCCGTGGCATCCCGCACGCCCGTCCATGCGGCGGCGGGCTGAGGGGCCCGCCAGCGAAGCGGACCGACGGGCGGGGCGGCGAACGGGATCCCCTTCCAACTGGCGACCCCGTCCGTCACACTGCCCCGCACCACCCCGCGATCGGTGACGATGACAGGAGCGTCGGACGGCGTCTGTGCGGCCACGATCACCGCCACCACTACGGCCTTCAGGGAAATGCTCACGGTCCCCTCTCCTCACGTTGCGTCGTAGCCGCGATGCTTCGCGGCCATTTTCAGCAGGATAGTGAGGAAGCCCGTCTATTGGGAAGAGGGGGGCGTATCATTCCCGCGGTTCGGCCGAGGTGACGATCCCCGTTGTCGCTGCCATGGCGGCCGTTCCTCCAGCGCGCTGTGGATATGCCACGCAGGCCCGGCGTGTCACCGGAATACGCGGCTGGGGTCTTTCGGACGGCGGGCGAGAGCGGGGCTGTGGAAGGCGTATACGGGCCAGCGTGTAAGGCTATCGGCCGGCCCTGATCTCGGTGGTGAGTTGGTCGATGGCCTCGGTGGTTTGCGAACGCGAAAAATCCCCGGAAGCGTGAGCTTTCGAGGATGTGTGTTGTGATGGTTGCGGGGGCAGGATTTGAACCTGCGGCCTTCAGGTTATGAGCCTGACGAGCTACCGGGCTGCTCCACCCCGCGCCAAAACTGGAGAGTGGGACATATGTGAATGGGTTTTTAG
>NZ_JALNUR010000057.1 GCF_026540895.1 Sphingomonas sp. GM_Shp_1
GTCGCCGCCCTGTCCCCCGACCAGTGGGACGCCTGTGCGGGCACGGCCAACCCCTTCGTCTCCCACGCCTTCCTGACCGCGCTGGAGGAATCGGACAGCGTTGGCGGCCGCTCGGGCTGGACGCCCGCGCCGATCGTCATCGACGGCCCCGACGGCCAGCCTGCCGCGATCGCTCCCGCCTATCTGAAGGCGCATAGCCAGGGGGAATATGTCTTCGACCATGGCTGGGCCGATGCCTGGGAGCGCGCCGGGGGACGCTATTACCCCAAGCTCCAGATCGCCTCGCCCTTCTCGCCCGTACCGGGGCCCCGCCTTCTGCTCCGCGATCCCGCCCTCGCCCCCGCGCTGATCGCCGCGATCGAGGCGGTGACCGACCAGAATGAGCTGTCCTCCGCACACGTCACCTTCGTCGCGCCCGAACAGCTCCCGCATTTTGAGGCGGCGGGCTGGCTGATCCGCGAGGGGGTGCAGTTCCACTGGCGCAACGAAGGATATGGCAGCTTCGACGATTTCCTGAACGCGCTCGCTAGCCGCAAGCGCAAGGCGATCCGCAAGGAACGCGCCGCCGCCGTCGAGGGGCTGACCATCCGCCACCTGACCGGCGCGGACATCCTCCCCGACCATTGGGACGCCTTCTGGACCTTCTATCAGGACACCGGCAGCCGCAAATGGGGCCGCCCCTATCTGACCCGCGCCGCGTTCGACCGGATCGGCGAGCGGCTGGGCGACAAGGTGCTGCTGATCCTGGCGGAGCGCGACGGGGGGCCGATCGCGGGGGCGCTCAACCTGATCGGCGAGGACACGCTCTATGGCCGCTATTGGGGCGCTACCGAGGAGGTGCCCTTCCTCCATTTCGAGCTATGCTATTATCAGGCGATCGACGCCGCCATCGCGCGGGGTCTCTCGACGGTCGAGGCGGGGGCGCAGGGCGAGCATAAGCTGGCGCGCGGCTATATCCCGGTGCCGACCTGGTCGGCGCATTACATCCCCCACCCCGCCTTCCGCCGCGCCGTCGCCGAATTCGTGCAACGCGAACGAGAGGCGATCGCGGCGGAAAGTGACTATCTGGGCGAACTGACCCCGTTCCGCCGGGGGTAAAGGGGGAGCGGGCCGGTGCCGCTCGAAACTCGCTTACAGCGAGTTTGGACAACGACTCTTAATCGTCGTCCTTGCCGGGCGGCGTGCTGCGCCGGGCGGGCGGGGCGCGATGCTCGTCCTCGGGCGAGGGGCGACTCAACAGCTCATAGGCCGCCGGGTCGATGATCGGACGGCGATCGTCGATCCGATAGAGCACGTCGCGCCCCGACCGCCAGATCGGCGTCATCCCACGCGTCAGGCTTTCGTCGTAACGCGGCGGGTGGACGAGCCAGACATAGTCGAACGCATCGCGCGGCAGCAGCTTCAGCGCGGTATCGACCGGCCGCCACCACTGGCCCCGGCAGCGCCGCTGGGTCACGATCTCGGACGGGTCGTGCGCGAAGCGCTTGGCGGGGGCATAGCGCACGGTCAGCAACTGCCCGCCCGCCATCGACCATTGATCGTTGGCATAGGCCAGCTTGCGCTCCAGCGCGAGGCCCGCGACATGCTCCAATCGGCTCGACGGCCAGACATCGGCGCAATATTGGCGGCCCACGAAGGTCAGCAACCGCGCGCGCGGCGGAACATGGTCCAGCGCGGCGAGCACCCGGTCGTAATCGTTGCTGTACATCACATAGCTGACCGTGGTCGCCCCGATCCGCACCACGAAGAACAACAGGCCCACGACCGCCAGGGTCGAGGCCCCCCGCAGCGACAGCCCGCGCCGGGGCCGAAGCGCGATCAGCGCGATCGCCAGGACATAGGGGGCCAGGCGCATATCGGCATAGGCCGAGCCGAACACGATACGCGGCAACAGCAGATAGACGATGAAGAGGAACGCCGCCGACAGGACCAGATTGCGCGAATATTCGACCCGCTCGTCGCGCACGCCCTTGAGCAGGACGAGGAACAGCACCGTGACCGAGGCGAGGTCGAACAGCATCCAGCGGTCGCGCAGGACCATGGTGACCCAGTTGATCTTCCACCGCCAGTTGAACCAGTCGGTGGTCTGGCCGGTGACGTCCGCACCCGAGCGCCACACCACCATCAGCACCATCGGCAGCGCCAGCGGGATACAGCCGATCCCGGCATGAAAGGCCGAGACGATCCAGCCCTTTACCCCCTGCGCGCCCTTGGCCCGGTGGATATCGTGCTGGCGGATCAATTCGGCCGAAAAGGCGAGCACGCCCAGCACGCCCCAGCCGAAGGTGTGCGCGACCCACAATATGCAGGACAAGGGCACGAACAGGATCGCGCGCAACCGCACCGTGCCTAGCCGCCCCATGCGCAGCCACAGCGCGAACAGGTTCAGCGCCAGCGCCATCGCCAGCGCGAAATTCACGAAGCCGAACTGGAAGGGATAGCTATAGGCCAGCGGCAGCGCGAACAGCGCGGTGGCGGGAATCCGCCCCTGCACCTCGCGCGCGATCCAGAGCAGGCCGGTGACGGTCAGCACCGGGATCGCCATGACGATCAGCTTGACCGCGAGTTCGAGCCCGAAGATCGGCGCCAGCGGCTCGATCAGCAGGTCGATGCCCAGATTGCCGATCATCTGCCATTCGAAATGATACCAGTCGGCCAGCCAGGGCTGGTTGCCATATTCCAGCTGGACCCGGTAGCGCCCCATATGGCCCGGCAGGTCGACCAGCGGCGGCACCGTCGGCCAGATCAGCGGCAGCGCGGCGAGCAGCGCCATCGCCGCCACGAACCACCGCGTCTGCCACCAGTTGAGCTTTCCCCCATTCATGGCGCCAGTGCCTAGCGGACCGAAGGGGCGTCCGACAAGCATCGGTGGTGCCGAACGCGATAGACGGCGGAATCGCGGTCCGACCATGTCCGGATCAGGTCGGGCGACCGCGCCCGCCCCGCCGGAAAGCCGATCGTCCACACCGCATCGAACGAACAGCGATCGAAATCCCGAATCGCCGTGTCGATATTTACCCATCCCCCCTGGCTGCCGGGCGGGAAGGCCAGGCTGGAAGGGTCCCGGTCATAGGGGGCGGCGTCGGCGAGGCGGGGGCGGATCAGATGCTGGCCGGGCACGGACCATTGGGTGTTGGTGAACATGCGCCGCCGCGCGATCGCGATACCGGCGATATGCCACCGCCGGGGGCGGCCCCAACCGACTTCGCCCTGGGCATCGACCAGCACCAGCACCCGGCCGCCCGGCGGCAAGGCGTTCAGGGCCTGCCAGTCCCGCTCCTGCGCATTCGCGATCCGGGCGAAGGCGATGGTCGTGCCGATCAACCGGGCGACGAAAAAGCCGGTCGTCAGCGCCGCGATCCGGCCATGATTCCCGGCCGGGGCGATGCGGACCGACAGGATAGCCAGCATGACCGCCGGGGCCAGCATCCGCATGTCGAGATAGGCACCGCCCCGGAACACATAGGGCAGCACCAGGAATATCGCGAAACCGATGGCTGCCGGAACGGCCAATAGCGGCAGCATCGACAAGCGGCGCGACCGGATCACCGCATAGCCGAACAGCATCACGACGATCAGCGCGACGACATCCCAGACGAACCATTGCTCCTTGAACAGGGTCAGGACCCAACGGATCTTGTAGATCACATACCAGCCACCGCTATCACCGGCCACCCGGTCCCCGCCCGCTCGCAGCATCCAGAGAGCAGGCAGGGCCATCGGCGCGACGATCAGCCCGGCACGGGGAACCGCCTGCCGCCAGGTTCGCCCCGTTTCGGCCAGCCGCGCCGCCTCCATCGCGAAGGCATAGGTCAGCAGCAGCGCCCAGCCGAGCGCGTGGCACAGCCAGATCACCGGTGCGATCAACGCGAACAGGACGATCCGCCAGCCGCCCCCCCGCGTCCGCGCCAGATACAGCCACAACGCCAGGGCCAGCAGCACCAGTGCCTGCGCCAGACAGAAATTGACGAACCCCATCTGGAAGGACGGGCCATAGGCCAGCGGAAAGGCCAGCATCGCGGTGGCGGGTATCCGCCCATGCGCCGCCCGCGCCAACGCGATCATCCCCGCGACCGTCAGCGGCGGGATGACCAGCAGGACGAGCTTGGTCGCCGGTTCGATGTCGAGGCCGAAGACGCGGTGCAACGCCAGCACGATCGCCTCCACCCCCAGATTGCCGACCGCCGCCCAGTGCACGTCGTAATAGCGGCCCAGCGGCCCCCGCCCCGCCTCGGCCAGGATACGATAGCTGCCGATATGGTCGCCGATATCGTCCAGCGGTGCGACGCCCGGCCAGAGCAGGGGCACCGCCGACAGGATCACGCATGCCAAGAAAAAGAGGCGGGACTGCCACCACAGCCCCGCCCCGTCATATGTCATTCCGTCCCGTCGGTGGTCCATCATGGCTCGCCTGTCAGGACGGAGGTTTCGGATCAGATCTGGTCGCGGCGGCCCAGCAGGCGCAGGCGCAGCGCGTTGAGCTTGATGAAGCCCGCCGCGTCGCGCTGGTCATAGGCGCCCTGATCGTCCTCGAAGGTCACGACCTTTTCCGAATACAGGCTGTAGGGCGACTTGCGGCCGGTCACGATCGCCTGGCCCTTGTACAGCTTCAGGCGAACGGTGCCGGTCACCTTCTCCTGGCTGTAGTTGACGGCGGCTTGGAGCATCTCGCGCTCCGGCGAGAACCAGAAGCCGTTATAGACCAGCTCGGCATAACGCGGCGCCAGTTCGTCCTTCAGATGCGCGGCACCCCGGTCGAGCGTGATCTGCTCGATCCCGCGATGCGCCAGCGCATAGATGGTGCCGCCCGGCGTCTCGTACATGCCGCGGCTCTTCATCCCGACGAAGCGGTTCTCGACCAGGTCGAGACGGCCGATGCCATGCTTGCGGCCCAGCTCGTTCAGCTTGGTCAGCAGCGTGGCGGGCGAGCAGGCCTCGCCGTTCAGCGCGACGCCGTCGCCACGCTCGAAGTCGATGGTGATGGTCTCGGGCACATCCGGCGCGTCTTCCGGGTTGACGGTGCGCGAATAGACATAATCGGGGACCTCATCCCACGGATCCTCCAGCACCTTGCCCTCGGACGAGGTGTGCAGCAGATTCGCGTCGGTCGAGAAGGGCGCCTCGCCGCGCTTGTCCTTCGACACCGGAATCTGGTGCGCCTCGGCGAATTCGATCAGCTTGGTGCGGCTGGTCAGGTCCCACTCGCGCCAGGGCGCGATGACCTTGATGTCGGGGTTCAGCGCATAATAGCCCAGCTCGAAGCGGACCTGGTCGTTGCCCTTGCCGGTCGCGCCGTGGCTGACCGCGTCGGCGTTCACCATCTTCGCGATCTCGATCTGGCGCTTGGCAATCAGCGGCCGCGCGATCGAGGTGCCGAGCAGGTACAGCCCCTCGTACAGCGCATTGGCGCGCATCATCGGGAAGACGTAATCCTTCACGAACTCTTCGCGGAGATCGTCGATGAAGATGTGCTCCGGCTTCACGCCCGCCATCTCCGCCTTCTTGCGCGCGGGCTCCAGCTCTTCGCCCTGGCCCAGATCGGCGGTGAAGGTCACGACCTCGCAGCCATAATGCTGCTGCAGCCACTTCAGGATGACGCTGGTATCGAGGCCGCCCGAATAGGCGAGGACGACGCGCTTGATATCTTCGCTCACGGCAAAGTCCTTCGGAGAGGGGATGGATTTGCCTCGCGCCCTATGCGCTGTCGCGGCCCCACGCAACCTTCGCTTGGGTTCGTTCATTGCGGCGACAGCCAAAGGCCGTCAGGAGCGGCCGAGAAGTGCCTATCTGGAGTCCCGTGCATGACCCGTTTTCTCGTCGCCGGTCTGATCGCCGCCACGCTGACCGTCCCCGCGCTGGCGCAGCAGGACACCCGCGCCTCCGCCGCCGCGAAATTCTCGCGCGAGTTCAAGGCGCGCGACACCAATCACGACGGCGTGCTGACCAAGGCCGAGGTCAAGGCCGCGATCATGCGCATGGGCAATGGCCAGAAGAAGATCGACGACGTCCATGCCGGGCGCCTGGCCGACCTGTGGTTCGCCAAGGCCGATGCCAACAAGGACGGCAAGGTGACCGAGGCGGAGGCGCAGGCGCTGTTGTCGCGCACCTTCGACGAATATGAAGCGGCCAAGGCGGCCCAGCGCTCGCAACAACCGGCGGGCCCGGTGGCGGGGCCGAAGGGGCGGTAAGGCCCCTGCCCGGCGACAACCTTCTTCCCTCCCCTGTTCCACTTGCACCAAAGCTCCGTTCGCACTGAGCGAAGTCGAAGTGCATGTCCGGCGCTCTGCCACAAAGGCAATTCCCGTGGCCTTCGACTTCGCTCAGGCTGAACGGGGCTCAGGCTGAACGGGGGCAGGGCTCTGACCTTCGCCCTCCGCCACACAAAAAAAGGCCCGGTGCGTTGCCGCACCGGGCTTAGGTCGTCCGCAGGAGGAACCTCGTTGGGTGCGGGGGTTCGTATCGCCCCCGCTACCGATCAGTTGTAAGCGCGCTCGCCATGCTCGCCGAGGTCGAGGCCTTCCTGCTCGACTTCGGGGGCGACACGCAGGCCGGTGATCGCCTTGGCGACATACATGGCGATGACGGTGCCGATGGTGGCCCAGACGATGGTCGTGGCGACCGCGCCGAGCTGGACCAGCAGCTTGGAACTCATGACATAGTCCGCCGCACCCGGGCCGCCCAGCGAGGGGGCATAGACCACGGCGGTGCCGATCGCGCCGATCATGCCGCCGATGCCATGGACACCGAAGGCGTCGAGCGCATCGTCATAGCCGAGCTTGGGCTTGAGGACCGAGACGGCGTAGAAGCAGACCACGCTGGCGATGGCGCCGAGCACGATCGCGCCGAACGGACCCGAATTGCCCGCCGCCGGGGTGACCGCGACCAGACCCGCGATGATGCCCGAGCAGAAGCCCAGCGCCGAACCCTTATGCCCCGCCAGACGCTCGGCGAGCATCCAGAACAGGCCGCCCGAGGCCGTCGCGACGAAGGTGTTGATCATCGCCAGACCCGCCGAGCCATTGGCCTCCAGCGCCGAACCGGCGTTGAACCCGAACCAGCCGACCCACAGCAGGCCGGTGCCGACACCGGTCAGCGTCAGCGAGTGCGGAGGCATCGGCGTGGTCGGATAGCCCATGCGCTTGCCGAGGATCAGCGAGGCGACCAGCGCCGAGACGCCGGCGTTGATGTGCACCACGGTGCCGCCCGCGAAGTCGAGCGCGCCCGCCTTGAAGAACAGGCCCGAAGATGCCCACACCATGTGCGCGATCGGGAAATAGACGATGGTCAGCCACACGGCGACGAAGGCCATCACGGCCGAGAACTTCATCCGCTCGACGACCGAGCCCAGCACCAGCGCGGCGGTGATCGCGGCGAAGGTCATCTGGAAGCAGATGAAGACATATTCGGGGATTTCGACGCCGGCGGTGAAGGTCGCTGCCTGGCTGGCGGGCGTGACGCCCTTCAGGAACGCCTTGCCGAGGCCGGAGATGAAGTTGGACGCGCCCCCCGACACGTCCGGCCCGAAGGCCAGGCTATAGCCGTACATCACCCAGATCAGCATCGCGAGGCAGGCCGCCGCGCCGATCTGGGTCATGGTGGACAGCATGTTCTTCGCGCGGGTCAGGCCGCCATAGAACAGCGCCAGGCCCGGCAGGATCATCATCATGACCAGCACGGTCGAGGTGAGCATCCAGGCGGTATCGCCCTTGTCCACCGTCGCGGCGGGTGCGGCGGCGGCGGCTTCCTGTGCCCAGGCGGGCAGGGCGGCGAACAGCGTCAGGCCGAGGCCCGCCGCACCGGTCGCCAATTTGGTGACGTGCTTCATCGAAATCCCCCCTTGCTCAGAGTGCCGATTCGTCGGTTTCGCCGGTGCGGATGCGCACGGCCTGGCCGACATCGAGCATGAAGATCTTGCCGTCACCGATCGCGCCGGTGTTGGCGGCGGCCTGGATCGATTCGACGACGCGGTCGGCGATCTCGGACGCGCAGACGACCTCGATCTTGATCTTGGGCACCATGTTGGTGCTGTATTCGGCCCCGCGATAGATTTCGGTCTGGCCCTTCTGCCGCCCGAAACCCTTCACCTCGGTCACCGTCATGCCCGCCACGCCGAGCGTGGTCAGCGCTTCGCGCACCTCGTCGAGCTTGAACGGCTTGATGATAGCGATGATCAGCTTCACCTGCGCCCCCTTTGCGTTTCCCACGGGCAAGCTTCGCAAGGGGTGTGCCAGTTTACGTTTTCGTGACTTTACGGGGATATGATGATGCGGCGCGGCGTAATCGGCGCGCGAGCCTGCATCGGTTTTAGGCATAGGGGCAGATATGCCCGTTTTTTGGGCATCGATCCTCCCCGGGACGGGGAGGTGGCAGGGCGTCAGCCCTGACGGAGGGGGGCCTCCAATAAGGACACCCTTTGTGGCACGCCCCCTCCACCACCGCTTCGCGGCGGTCCCCCTCCCCGTGCCGGGGAGGAATTTGGATTACGCCGCCAGCGCGGTGCCGCCGACGGTCAGTCCCTCGACCAGCAGCGTCGGCTGGCCCACGCCCGCGGGCACGCTCTGGCCGCCCTTGCCGCACACGCCCACGCCCTCGTCCAGCGCGAAGTCGTTGCCGATGCCCTTCACCCGCGTCAGCACGCTCGGCCCGTCGCCGATCAGCGTCGCCCCCTTGATCGGCGCGCCCAGCCTGCCATTCTCGATCCGATAGGCCTCGGTGCAGGAAAAGACGAACTTGCCCGACACGATGTCGACCTGCCCGCCGCCGAACGACTTGGCGAAGATGCCGTTCTTGACCCGCGACAGCAGCTCGGCGGGGTCATCCTGCCCGCCCTTCATGAAGGTGTTGGTCATGCGCGGCATCGGCGCATGGGCAAAGCTCTCGCGGCGGCCGTTGCCGGTCGGCGCGACACCCATCAGCCGCGCGTTGAGCCGGTCCTGCATATAGCCCTTGAGGATGCCGTCCTCGATCAGCACGACCTCGCGCGTCGGCGTGCCTTCGTCATCGATCGACAGCGAGCCGCGCCGGTCGGCGAGGCTCCCGTCATCGACCACGGTCACGCCGGGGGCCGCGACCCGCTCGCCGATGCGCCCCGAAAAGGCCGAGGTGCCCTTGCGGTTGAAGTCGCCCTCAAGTCCGTGGCCGATCGCTTCGTGCAACAGCACGCCCGGCCAGCCGGGCCCGAGCAGCACGGTCATCTCTCCCGCCGGGGCGGCGACCGAGTCGAGATTGACCAAAGCCTGATTCAGCGCGACGTCGATCCCGCGTTCCCAGGTCTCGCGCGCGACCAGCCGGTCGTAGAGATAGCGCCCGCCGATGCCGAAACTGCCCGTCTCGCGCCGCCCCTTCTGCTCGACCACCACCGAGATGTTGAGCCGGACGAGCGGCCGGACATCGGTGGCGACGAAGCCGTCGGCGCGGACGATCTCGACCACGCTCCAGCTACCCGACAGGCCGACCGACACCTGCACCACCCGCGGATCGCGCGCGCGGGCGGCGGCGTCGATCGTCTGGCAGAGCGACACCTTCTCTGCAAAGGGGATCAGGTCGAGCGGATCGGTCGCGGTGTAGAGATGCCGGTTGGTCCCCTGCGGCGGGGGCGCGGCGGCGCCTTTCGCCGGGTCGATCAGCGCCATGGTCTGCGCGGCGCGCTGGATCGCGGCTTCGGACAGTTCGTTGGCGTGGGCGAAGGCGGTCATCTCGCCAGACACCGCCCGCAGGCCGAAGCCCGAATGGGTATCGTAGCTGGCCGTCTTCAGCCGCCCGTCGTCGAAGCCGAATGCTTCGGAACGCTTATATTGCAGGTAGAGTTCGCCATCGTCCGCGCGCGACAAGGCGCTGGCGGTGAGGCGCAGCGCGGCGTCGGGGTCCAGCGTGTCGCGGTACAGGAACGAGCGGGGATCGGTGGCGGTCATCTTGGGGATATAGGATGCCCGGCCGGGGTTTGAAATCTCCACTGACGGAAATCCCACCTTCTTCTCCCCTCCCGCAAGCGGGAGGGGCCGGGGGAGGGCAGGGAGTCTCACCGAGACCAACGCCCGTGGCTTTCCCTCCCCCATCCCCTCCCGCTTGCGGGAGGGGCGTGAGTCTCACTTAGCGCCCGGCGCCATCGCCATGGTCGGGAAGCTGCGACTGGTCGACTCCATCCGCCGGGCCGCCGATCAGCACGAAACGGCGATCGCAATATCCGCAATCGACATAGCCGGTCTCATCGATCTGCAACCACACACGCGGATGGCCGAGCGCGGCTCCGCCGGGGATGTCGGTGGCGCCGTCGCAGGCGACGCGGGTCTGGGTGACGCGGGTGGTTTCGGGCGGCGGCAACATAGTGCCGCGCGATAGCAAGGCGTGAAGCCCCGTGCAATTGCCGAAAACCGGCTTGGCCTGTCCGTCGTGCGGGCCTATCGCATGGCCCATGACCACTCCCACCGAAGCCGCCATCTCGATCCAAGGCATCGCCAAGACCTATCAGGGCGGCAAGCGCGCGCTCGACGGGGTCAGCTTCGACGTGCCGAGGGGGCAGATTTTCGGGCTGCTGGGGCCGAATGGCGCGGGCAAGTCGACGCTGATCAACATCCTGGCGGGCCTGGTCATGAAGACCGAAGGGTCGGCGTCGATCTGGGGCTTCGACATCGACCAGCATCCGCGCAACGCCAAGGCGTCGATCGGCATCGTCAATCAGGAGATATTGTTCGACCCCTTCTTCACGCCGCTGGAGACGCTGGAGATCCAGGGCGGGCTGTACGGCGTGCCCAAGGCCGAGCGCCGCTCGATGGAATTGCTGCGCGCGGTGCATCTGGAGGACAAGGCGAACGCCTATTCGCGCACCCTGTCGGGCGGCATGAAGCGGCGGCTGATGGTCGCCAAGGCCATGGTCCACTCGCCGCCGGTGCTGGTGCTCGACGAACCGACCGCGGGCGTCGATATCGAGCTTCGCCAGCAACTCTGGGCCTATGTCCGCCAGTTGAACGAACAGGGCGTGACGGTGGTGCTGACGACGCATTACCTCGAAGAGGCCGAGGAACTGTGCGACCGGATCGCGATCATCAACCATGGTCGCCTGGTCGCCAACGAACCGACCCGCGAACTGGTCGGCAAGGCGCAGGAAAAGGTGGTGGCGGTGACCGTCGACCGCGATGTGGGCGCGGTGCCAGACCATGCCAGCTTCGGCAAGATCGTGCTGAAGGGCTCGCGCACGCTCGAGATCACCTATGCCAAGGACAAGGTGAATGCGGGCCAGGTGCTGGCGGCGATCCAGGCCGACGGGTTCGGAATCGTCGACGTCTCGACCAAGGAAGCCGATCTGGAGGATGTGTTCCTGTCGCTGACGCGGAGTGTGGGGGTTTAAGGATTCCCTTGGGCTTCGACTTCGCTCAGCCTGAACGGGGTTTGGGATATTTTAGGTTCGCGCGGAGACGCGGAGAACGCGGAGGTGTTCGGTGCGCGGATAGCACATCCCTTACTTATGACGGCCTGTTGGGGCGGACTGTAGAACAAGCGGAGTGGTACACCTCCGCGTTCTCCGCGCCTCCGCGCGAACCAGTCTCTTCTTCCCAAACCACGTTCAGGCTGAACGAAGTCGAAGCCCACGCCCGGCGCTCCCCCAGAGCCCGACCTATCGCCGCTCCGCAGGCAAACGCTCCAGCACCCAGTCCTGATTCACCACGATGATCGACCGCACCGGTCGCCCATCGGCGTCGCGGGACGGGTCGTAACGGTATCGCTGCTCGATCAACCGACAGGTCGTCTCGTCCAAAGCGGCATTGCCGCTGCTGCGCGTCACGACGCAGCCGCTGACCCGGCCGTCGACATTGACGAAATAGCGGACCTGCACCGTGCCACTCGCCCCCGCATCGGCGGCGGCTTCGGGATAATCCGAATCCTTGATCCGTCCCTTGATCCGGCGCGGCGGTGTTTCGTCGCCATAGCCGTCGCCGTCCCCCGATCCGCCGCTGCCCGTGCCGTTGCCGATCCCGCCCGCGCCGGTGCCGGGGCCGGGCCTGTCCGAGGCGCCCTGGCTAGGGTCCGCGCCCGTCCCCGCGACCGGGGCCACGACGACGGGCGAGACGGGCGGCAGCACCACCATCGGCGGCGGTGCCACGACCTCGGTCGCCTGCGATCGGATATTGGGCGGTGCGGCGGCGCCGCGCGGGCGATGGGTTTCCACCTTCCTGGGCTGGACGCGCGGCGGCGGGGGCGGTGCCGGGGGCACGACATCGAAACTGTCGAGCGCCGGTGAAACCAGGGGCGGGACCGACGTGAAGCCCAGCCCCAGGATCAGGACATAGCCGCCCGCTCCCACGATCAGCCCCGTGGGGATCGCCGCGCGCAGACGGTCGCGCCAATCGGGCCGGGCCAGCGTCATGGGACGAAGGTGGGAAGGCCCACCGCCTCCGGCAAGCCGTTACCCCCTGTCCACCGCCCCCCGTCCGTGCCACAGGGCGTCCATGTCCCCCGCCACCGCGCCCGAAGGAGCCCGCGCATGACCGATTCCGATATCCTGATCGTCGGGTCGGGCGCGGCCGGGCTGACCGCGGCGCTGAACCTGGCCGACCGGTTCAAGGTGACGGTGCTGGCCAAGGGCAAGCTGAACGAGGGCTCGACCGCCTGGGCGCAGGGGGGAATCGCCGCCGTCCTCGAACCCGGCGACACGTTCGAAAGCCATATCGAGGATACGATGGTCGCGGGCGCAGGCTTGAACGACCGCGCCACCGTCGAGTTCGTCGTGGAGAACGCCCCCGCCGCCATCGAGCGGCTGCAAAAGCTGGGCGTCCCCTTCGCGACCGAGGGCAATATGCTCCATTTGACGCGCGAGGGCGGGCATTCGCATCGGCGGATCGTCCATGTCGCCGACGCGACCGGCTGGGCGGTCCTCGACGCGCTGCTCCGCGCCGCCGATGCGCATCCCAACATCACCATGGTGCCCGACCAGGTCGCGATCGACCTGGCGACCAGCCGCCACGAGATGCGCTATTCGGGCGCGGGCCATGTCTGGGGCATCTATGCCGTCGACCGGCGGACGGGCCGCGTGGTGCTGCACAAGGCGCGCGCGACGATCCTGGCGACCGGCGGGGCGGGCCGCACCTATCAGTTCTCGACCGCGCCCAAGGGGGCGACCGGCGACGGCATCGCCATGGCCTGGCGCGCGGGGGCGCGCGTCTCCAACATGGAATTCATGCAGTTCCACCCGACCTGCCTCTACAACACCCAGGTCAAGAACTTCCTGATCACCGAGGCGGTTCGCGGCGAAGGCGGGCACCTGAAGATCCCCGAGACCGGCCACCGCTTCATGCCCGATTTCGACTCCCGCGCCGAACTGGCGCCGCGCGACATCGTGGCGCGCGCGATCGACCATGAGATCAAGCGGCTGGGCCTGGACTATGTCCATCTCGACATCAGCCACCAGTCGCCCGCCTTTGTCCGCGAGCATTTCCCCAATATCCACGAAAAGCTGCTGTCGCTCGGCATCGACATGACGGTGCAGCCGATCCCGGTCGTCCCCGCGCAGCATTATACCTGCGGCGGCGTCATCGTGGACCGCGACGGCCGCACCGACCTGCCGGGATTGTACGCGGCGGGCGAGGTCACCCAGTCGGGCCTGCACGGGGCCAACCGGCTGGCGTCCAACTCGCTGCTCGAATGCTTCGTCTATGGCGAGGCGTGCGCCAACCATATCACGGCACATTGGGACGACCTGCCCCCGCCCCCCGACATCCGCCCCTGGGACGAAAGCCGCGTCACCGATTCGGACGAAGAGGTGGTCATCAAGCAGAACTGGACCGAAATCCGCCGCTTCATGTGGAATTATGTCGGCATCGTCCGCACCACCAAGCGGCTGGAGCGCGCGCAGCACCGCATCCGCATGCTAACCGACGAGATCAATGATTATTACGGCCATTTTCGCGTCACGCCCGACCTGATCGAACTGCGCAACCTGCTCCAGACCGCCGAGTTGATCGTCCGCTGTGCGTTGCATCGCAAGGAAAGCCGGGGGCTGCATTACACGCTGGATTATCCCCAGATGCAGGCCGAGGCGGTCGATACCATCCTGATCCCGTAACGCCCGGATTTGCGCGGGTTTCGCAGCTTGTCGCGCGCCGGCGACCGTTCATCGCAACCACCCGATCAAGGGATTTCGCGCAATCGGGCAGTGCGTAAGGATCGCCAAGTGCAGCGGGGTATGGCGGTGACGAAGCGTATATCGATCGGTTGGCGGCGCGGTGTATCCGCCGCGACCCTTCTTGTTTCCCTGGCCGGATGCGGCGCCGATACCCGGCCCGGCAGCACCGCCCATGCCCCCAGCGTGCCC
>NZ_JALNUR010000058.1 GCF_026540895.1 Sphingomonas sp. GM_Shp_1
TTGCCGAGCTGCGCAACATTCGCGGCATGATCGGCCGTCATCTTCGTATCACCGGACGCGTGCAGGGCGTCGGGTATCGCTACTGGTTTCTCGGTCGCGCCGAAGCACTCGGGCTGACCGGCTGGGTGCGCAACCGGGCGGACGGCTCGGTCGAGGCGGTCGTCCAGGGGCCCGAGGACGAAGTGGCGCGGATCGTCGCCGAGGCCGGGTCGGGACCGCCCGCCGCGCGAGTCGACCGGGTCGAAACGATTGACCACCCCATCGATCCCGCCTTCAATCAGTTGGAGCAGCGACCGACATGCTGATCGCACTCTTCCTCGCCCAGGCCACCGATCCCGCCATCGCAAAGCGGGTCGAGTCGCTTCTTGCGCGCGCGCCCATAGTCGACGGGCATAACGACCTGCCCTGGGAACTGCGCGACACCGACCTTCCGCCCGAATCGCCCACGCTCGCCGCCGACACGAGCGCCCTGCCCCATCCGCTCCAGACCGACCTGCCCCGGCTGAAGCGTGGCGGGGTCGGCGGACAATTCTGGTCGGTATGGATTCCCGCCGACGCCACCGGTCCGCGCGCGGTCGAGATGACGCTGGAACAGATCGACCGGGTCCACCGCCTCGTCGCCGCGCATCCCGACCGACTGGCACTGGCGCGCACCGCCGGGGATATTCGTCGGCTGTCGAAACAAGGCCGGGTCGCCTCGCTGATCGGGGTCGAGGGCGGGCACCAGATCGACGGGCGGCTGTCCGTGCTGCGCCAGTACCGGGCGCTGGGCGTCGCCTATATGACGCTGACCCATGGACGGAGTCTGGCCTGGGCCGATTCCTCGACCGATGCGCCGATCGCGAACGGGCTCAGCCCCTTTGGCCGGGCGGTGGTGGCCGAGATGAACCGGATCGGCATGATCGTCGATGTCGCCCATGTCTCCGACGCAACGATGGCGGCGGTGCTCGACATCAGCAAGGCACCGGTCATCGCCTCGCATTCCGACGCGCGTGCGCTGGCCGATGCGCCGCGCAATATCCCCGATGCACTGCTCCGCCGGATCGGTGAGGGCGGCGGCATGGTGATGGTCAATTGCTATCCCGCCTTCCTGTCGAGCGCGTGGCGCGCTTGGGATGCGGCCCGCACCGCCTATGCCAAGTCGGTCGGCGTGCCCGCCAATGTCTATGGCCCGCGCAGCCCCGCGCCCTTGATCGCCTGGGACGCGCAGCACCCCGCCCCGCATGTGACCGCCGCGATGGTCGCCGACCATATCGAGCATATCGTACGCGTCGCCGGGCATGGCGCGGTCGGATTCGGCGGCGATTATGACGGGATCAACGGCACTTCCCCTGAGGGGATGAGCGGGGTCGACGGCTATCCGCTGGTGCTGGCCGAACTGGTCCGGCGCGGCTGGAGCGACGCCGACCTGGCCGCGCTGACCAGCGGCAATATCCTGCGCGTGATGGACCGGGTCGAGGCCGTGTCCAAAAGCCTCAGTGCGACAGCGCCGGACGATTCGATCGATCCACTGGCCCGCTAAGCGTGTCCCCGGCGAAGCGCATCGCCACCAGCCAGATCACGAATCCGCCCAGCGCCAACCCGCAACCGACATAGCCGGTCGAGGTCCAGCCCAGCCCGTTCGCGATGGCGAGCCCGCCCGCCCAGGGCCCGATGGCATTGGCGGTGTTGAAGGCCGAATGGTTGAGCGCGGCGGCCAGCCCCTGCCCCTCGCCCGCCACGTCCATCAACCGCGTCTGCAACACGGTACCCAGCGCGCCGCCCAGCCCGATCGCGAAGATATTGGGCAGGATCGTCCACAAGCTGCCCGCCGCCAGCGGATAGAGCGCCAGCATCGCCGCCGACCAGAGCAGCAGCCCCCCGGCGGTCGGCATCAACGCGCGGTCGGCGAAGCGCGGCACGACGATATTGCCGATCGTCATCCCCAGGCCGAACACCGCCAGCACCAGCGGGATGGTCGCGGTGGAGGCCCCCGTCACCTCGGTCAGCGTCGCGGCGAGATAGGTATAGACCGCGAACATCCCGCCAAAGCCGATCGCCCCGATCGCCAGTGTCAGCCAGACCTGGCCCCGGCCCAGCGCCGCCAGCTCGCGCCGAACACTCGCGCCCTCGTCCGGCCGGTCATGCGGCGCGGCGATCCACACCAGGGTCGCGGTCAGCAGCGCCAGCGCCGCCACCACGCCGAACACCCAGCGCCAGTTGAGCCACTGGCCCAGCATCTGCGCCAGCGGCACGCCGATGACGGTCGCCACGGTCAGCCCCAGCATGATCCGCCCGACCGCCACCGTCCGCCGCTCGTCGGGGACCAGCGAGGCCGCGACCAGCGCCGCGATGCCGAAATAGGCCCCGTGCGGCAGCCCGCTGAGAAAACGAAAGAAGAGCATCCAGTGATAATCGGGCGCGATCGCCGACAAGCCGTTGCCCAGCGCGAACATCAGCATCAACAGGATCAGCAGCGTGCGTCGCGCCAGCTTGGCCGACAGCACCGCGAGCAACGGCGCGCCCACGACCACGCCCAGCGCATAGGCGCTGATCACATGCCCCGCCGTCGGCGCGTCGATGTTCAACCCGCGCGCCAGATCCGGCTCCAGGCTCATCGCGGCAAACTCAGTGGTGCCGATCGCGAAACCGCCCACCGCCAAAGCGGTGTGGACGATGCCGGGGGAAAATGTCCGGGCCATGGATTATCCTTTCTCGGCTTCCATATGTTGCGCCGCAGCAAAATGCGCAACCGCGGCGATGCGATCGCACAGCATTGAATTGATGAGGAATTCGAAAAATCATGGATTTTCCGAACCCGTAACTGTTCCGAAACGGTCTTTTATCCATGTTGAAGTGCCCATTCCGGGCGGGCAGGGTCGTCCTCGGCAAAAGGGGGATGCCGGATGGGCGAGATCACGGGGGTGGTCGAAGTCGTGGCACGCGAATTGCTTTTGTTCGCAGCGGCGGGATTGTTGATCGGCGGGCTGGATGATCTTCTGGTCGACCTGCTCTATTTCGCGCGACGACTGGTGAAGGGCCCGGCCACGCCGCTTCGCAGCTATGCCCTGCCTCCACCGGTTCAGCCAGGACGGATGATCGTCTTTACCCCGGCATGGGATGAAGCACCGGTGATCGGCGCGATGCTGTCGACCGCCCTCTCCCGTTTCCGCCATCCCGATTATCGCCTCTATGTCGGGCTGTATCCCAATGACCCCGCGACCATCGCCGCCGCCGCCGATGTGGCGGAGCGGGACGATCGAGTCCGCTTGGTCATCGGTCCGCGCGACGGCCCCACCACCAAGGCCGATTGTCTGAACACCCTCTGGCACGCCCTGCGACGCGACATGGCGGTGGAGGGTTTCGATGCCAAGGCGATCGTCCTGCACGATGCCGAGGATGTGGTACACCCCGACGAACTGGCGGTCTTCGACTCGCTGATCGAGGGGCGGGCGGTGGTGCAATTGCCGGTCCTGCCGCTGGTCGTGCCGGGGTCGCGGCTGGTGTCCGGTCACTATGCCGACGAGTTTGCCGAAAGCCATATCAAGCAGCTGGTCGTCCGCACCTGGATCGGCGCGGGGATGCCGCTGGCGGGGACGGGATGCGCCATTTCACCGTCGATCCTGGGCAGAATCGCCGCCCTGCGCGGGGGCGATCCGTTCGATGCGACCAGCCTGACCGAGGATTACGAACTGGGCCTGCGCATCGCCGAGCTGGGCGGAGAGGGACTGTTCGCGCGGGTGGCGGACGGGACGCGGCACGGGGTGGTGGCGGTACGCGCCTTCTTCCCCGCCACGCTGATCGCCGCCGTGCGGCAAAAGGCGCGGTGGATGACCGGTATCGCGCTGATCGGGTGGGACCGCACCGGCTGGGGCCGCACGCTGGCGATGGGGGATCATTGGTGGCGGCTGCGCGACCGGCGCGGGCCGGTGGCGATGCTGGTGCTGGCGGCGGCCTATCTGGGCATGGTCGCCGATGCCCTGTCGGTGCTGTTGCACATGATCGCCGACACTCCCCTGCCGCCGGTCCATGCCGGACTGAAATTCCTGTTCGGAATCAACGCATTGTTGCTGAGCTGGCGGCTGGCGGTGCGAATGATGTTCACCGGGCGCGCCTATGGCTGGCGCGAGGCGCTATGGTCGTTGCCGCGGTTCATCATCGGCAACTTCGTCGCGCTGGCCGCGATTCCGCGCGCGCTGATCCGCTATGTCCATGTGCTGCGCGGCGGAGTCGCGGCTTGGGACAAGACGAGCCACCGCTTTCCGGACCTGTCGCCGCAGCCATGAGCGGACGGCCCCTGCGATTCCTGGGCGGCATCATAGGGTTGTGGACGCTCGGGCGGATCGCAGTCCTGCTACCCTCCGAACCCGCCGTGGAGATGGCGATCGCGCCGGAGCGACCCGCCCCGACGAAAGCCGCCCCGATCCTGACCGCCAATCTCGCCGCACCCGGCCCGGCATCCCAGCCGATTCGGATCGCCGATGCCCGAACGCCTTCGCCCGCCCCGACGATCGCTCGGCAGGCGAGCGCGCCTCCGCCTCCGAAGACGGTCGCGGACGTGGTCCATGAGGACGTCCGCCCTGGAACGCCGCCACGTCCCCCGTTCTCGATCCCGGCCCTGCCCGAAACACCCGCCCCCACGCGGCGATGGAGCGCCAGTGTCTGGGGAATCGTCCGCGACGGCGGGCGAACCCTGCTGCCCGGCGGGCAATTGGGCGGCACGCAGGCGGGCATCCGCCTGTTGCGGCGGCTCGATTCACGCGGAGACCTGTCCGCCAGCCTGCGGTTTTCCACCCCTTGGCAGGGAATCGGGCGCGAAATGGCGGTGGGGGTCGATTGGCGACCCGTTCGCCGCCTGCCGGTCCGATTGCTGGTGGAACAGCGCTTCGCGCTCGATTCGGGGCAGAACGCGCCCGCCGCCCTGATCGTGACGGGAATCGGCCCCAAACCCGTCGCCCCCGGCCTTACCCTGACGGCCTATGCGCAGGCCGGGGTGGTGGGCCGCACCCGAGTCGAACCCTTTGCGGACGGCGCGGCGCGGATCGGTATGGCGGTGTCGCCCGGCATGGATCTGGCATTCGGCGCATGGGGCGGGGCGCAGAGGGACGCGCAGCGGCTGGATATCGGGCCGAGCCTGGGGATCGCCCTGCCCGTCGCCGATCGACGGATTCGCCTGTCCCTCGACTGGCGACAGCGCGTCGCCGGTCGCGCCGCACCCGGCTCCGGTCCGGCCCTGACACTGGCGAGCGATTTCTGAGAGTCGGTTTGGAAACGTGCCGATGGCACGTTTTGCAGCACCGGCCCGCTCCCCCACCCGACCTCCCATCAAGGATACTCTGTGGGAGGTCGGGTGGGGGAGCGGGCCGGTGCCGCCCGAAATTGGCTCTTTTGCCAATTTCCTCATCTCCAAACTATCGACACTGTTCGGAAAGACCCTTGCGGCTATAACGCCGCCCGTGGACCTGTATCTTCCGATTGCCAATCTGTCGGTCAACGCGCTCGTGATCATCGCGCTGGGGGCGGGCGTGGGTCTGTTGTCGGGCATGTTCGGGGTCGGCGGCGGCTTTCTGACCACGCCGCTGCTGATCGTCTATGGCATCCCGCCCACCGTCGCCGCCGCCTCCGCCGCCAGCCAGGTGACTGGGGCCAGCGTGTCCGGCGTCTCCGCGCACTGGCGGCGCGGCGGGGTGGATGTGAAGATGGGCGGCGTGCTGGTCGCGGGCGGCATCGTCGGGTCGTTCGCGGGGGCCTGGATCTTCCGCCTGCTCCAGGCGAGCGGACAGATCGATACGGTCATCGCCATCGTCTATGTCCTGATGCTCGGCTGGATCGGATCGGTCATGGCGCGCGAGGCGGCGGGCGCGATCCTGGCGCAGCGGCGCGGCGTGCCGCAGCGCGCGGCGCGGCGACGCCATCACCCGATCGTCGCGGCGCTGCCCTTCCGCACCCGCTTCTATGCCTCGGGCCTGTACATCTCGCCGCTGGCGCCGCTGATGCTGGGCTTCTTCGTCGGCATCCTGACCATATTGCTGGGCGTGGGCGGCGGGTTCATCCTGGTCCCCGCGATGATCTATCTGCTGGGCATGGCGACCAACGTCGTGCTGGGCACCTCGCTGTTCCAGACCCTGTTCGTCACGGCGGCGGCGACCATGGTCCATGCCACCACGACCAAGGCGGTGGATATCGTCCTGGCCGGGTTGCTGCTCGTCGGGTCGGTGACGGGGGCGCAGGTCGGCGCGAAGCTGGCGACCAATGTGAAGCCCGAATATCTCCGCCTCGCGCTGGCCGTCATCGTGCTGCTGGTGGGGCTTCGCATCCTGCTGGGCCTGGTATGGCGGCCCGAAGAGATCTTTACGGTCCAACCGCTGTGAGGAAGGCCGCCGCCGCGCTGGCGCTGCTGTCGCCCCTGTTGATGGCCCAGGCCAAGCCGGTGCTGGTCCCCGACGTGTCGCAGCGCGATATCCAGATCGCCTACAGCTTCACCGGGGCCGAACTGCTGCTGTTCGGTGCGATCCTCTATCCCGGCGGGCGCCCGCCGCAGGACGACAAGCCGACCGATATCGTCGTGGTGGTCAAGGGCCCGACCCAGTCGATCCTGATCCGCGAGAAGGAGAAGATCGCCGGGCTGTGGGTCAATGCCGGGCGGCTGCGATATCAGTCCGCCCCCTCCTTCTACGCCATCGCCTCGTCGCGCCCGATCGAGCGGATCGTCGACGACCGGACGCGCGCCATCTACGAACTGGGGCTCGACAGCCTTCAGCTCTCCCCCGCCTCCAGCGCGCCCGCCAATGTCCAAGCGCGGTTCCAGGAGGGGCTGGTCGATCAGCGCCGCCGCAGCGGCCTGTATGTCGAGGCACCACGCGCCGTCGAGATCACCGACGACGTGCTCTACCGCGCGCGCGTGACCATTCCGGCGCGCGTGCCGGTGGGTCGATTCACCGCCGAGACCTTCCTGATCCGCGACGGTCGCGTCCTGGCCGCCGCCGTGCGCGACATCGATATCCGCAAATCGGGGTTCGAGCGCTTCGTCGCGCGCGCGGCCGACCGCGCCGCCATCCCCTATGGCCTGACGGCGGTCGCCCTCTCGATCCTGCTGGGCTGGGCCGCCGGGTGGATCGCGCGCCGCGTCTAGGCGCTTGTAGATACGGCATTTTAAGCTTCGCGCGGTACCAGACCAGTCCTTCTTCCAGGATCGGACGGTTTCGTCTCTATGTTCTCCCCTTCCCCCGCGCTCGAATATCCCGCGTCGCCCGTGCCCGAGGCCCCCGTCATAGGCTGGCTGCTGGGTATCGCCGGATCGAGTGGCCGCATCGTCCTCGACCGGGAGGCGGTCGACGCGCTGGCGGGGCATGCCGACCCGGTGCTGGCGGCGGCGGGGCAGGTGGCGATGCCGGTGAAGATTCGCCGCGACGATCGCTGGATCATCGGATCGATCCGCGCCCTGTCGCTCGACCCGTCCAGCGACGCCGCCGCCATCGCGACCGAGATCGACCTGATGGGCGAGGCTATGCGCCACGCCGAGACCGGCGAGATGCTCGGCTTCCGGCGCGGCGTGACCTCCTATCCGCTGCCCGGCGCGACCATCCATGCGATCAGCAATGCGGAACTGGCCGGAATCCACGCCAATACCGATATCGCGACCGTGCGGATCGGCACCGTCCATCCGGCGCGCAGCGTGGCCGCGACGCTGGCGATCGACGCGCTGCTGGGCCGTCACTTCGCGCTGCTCGGCTCGACCGGCACCGGCAAGTCGACCGCGACCGCGATGATCCTCCACCGCATCTGCGACCTGGCGCCGCAGGGCCATATCGTGATGATCGATCCGCACGGCGAATATGGCAGCGCCTTTCCGGACAGCGGCGCGGTTCACGATGTCGGCAATCTGCGGATGCCCTATTGGCTGATGAATTTCGAGGAGCATTGTGAAATCCTGCTGACGGCCGGTCCCGCCGATCGGCAGGGCGATGCCGACATCCTGGCCCGCTGCCTGCTCGCCGCGCGGATGCGCAACCGGGCGGCGCAGGAGCTGCCGCGCGTCACCGTCGACACGCCGATCCCCTATCTGTTGTCCGACCTGACCAGCCTGTTGGCGCAGGAGATGAGCAAGCTGGAACGCGCGGGCGACAGCGCGCCCTATCTGCGGCTAAAGACCAAGATCGAGGAGTTGAAGGGCGATCCGCGCTATGCCTTCCTCTTCTCGGGCATGCTGGTCGCCGACACCATGGCGAGTTTCCTCAGCCGCATCCTGCGCATGCCGAGCGGTGGGCGCCCGATATCGATCATCGACGTGTCGGGCGTGCCGTCGGACGTGACCAGCGTCGTGGTCGCGGTGCTGGCGCGGATGATCTTCGACCATGCGATCTGGTCACCGCCGGAGGAGCGTCGCCCGGTCCTGATGGTCTGCGAAGAGGCGCATCGCTACATCCCCGCCCGCGCCGAACAGGAATCGGCGGTGGGGCGCGTCCTGTCGCGCATCGCCAAGGAGGGGCGCAAATACGGCGTCTCGCTGGGCCTGGTGACGCAGCGGCCCTCCGATCTGTCGGAAAGCGTCCTGTCGCAATGCGGCACGATCATCGCGATGCGGCTGAACAACGAACGCGACCAGGCGATGGTCCGCGCGGCGATGCCGGAAGGGGGGCGCGGCCTGCTCGACACCATCTCGGCGCTGCGCAACCGCGAGGCGATCCTGTCCGGCGAAGGCGTGACGTTCCCGATGCGCGCCAGCTTCGACACGTTGGAGGAGGGCAAGCGGCCCGCCTCCAACGACATGCGGATTTCCGCGACCTGGGCGATCCCCGCACGCGGCGAGGCGGCGGTGGCGGACACGGTCGCGCGCTGGCGGACGGCGGGGAAATAGCCTCGCTGCTTACCACCTCCGTTCAGGCTGAGCGAACGGAGGCTCCCGCGCGATCTACCGCCCCGGCTGGACCGACAACAGGCTCTGCACCTCGCGGCGGAAGGCACGCAGCTTCGCGCCGGACAGTACCGCGACGCTCGTCAGCTTCAGGCTGCGCGGATTGACGGTTACGCCGTTCTTCCACACCTCCCAATGGAGATGCGGGCCGGTCGACATGCCGGTCGATCCGACATAGCCGATCACCTGCCCCTGCCGGACCCGCGCGCCCGAGCGGACGGCGAAGCGGCTCATATGGCCGTAACCGCTGGCGACGCCGCCGCCATGCGACAGCTTGATGAAATTGCCATACCCGCCCGACCGGCCCGCGAACTGGACGACGCCGTCCATGATCGCATGGATGGGTGAGCCATAGGGCGCGCCGATATCGGTGCCCTTGTGCATCCGCATGAAGCCCAGGATCGGGTGCATCCGCTTGCCATAGGAGGACGTCACCCGCCCCGCGACCGGCATGCCCATGCTGCCGCGCCGTTCGCTCTGGCCGTTGACGTCATACCATTGGCCGTCCTCGTCATCGGCCAGCCGCGCCAGTTGCACCTTGCGTCCGCCATGATCGAGCCCGGCGAAGAGCAGCTTGCCCAGCCGCGTCTCGCCGGTGGCGGCCCGCTCGCGCTCGATGATCAGGTCGAAACTGTCCGAGCGCCGGACATCGCGGCCGACCGAGACATGCGACGACAGCGCCTTGATATAGGCCTCCACCACCTTGGCCGGCGCCCCGGCGGCACGGGCGGAGCGATAGAGGCTGGCGCCGACCAGCCCCTGGAGGCGCAGAGGCGTGCGGTCGATCGCGATGGGCTGCTTCGTCATCGACAGCCCCTGCGCCGTGCGGGTCAGCGTGACGGCCAAGTCGAAGCGCGCACGCAGCTTCATCGCCTCCAGCGGGCGCGCGACCATCCGGCTGGGCCGCCGCCCCAGGGTCAGCGCGACGCGGGTGCCGGAGGCGATCGCCTCGCCCCCGGTCGCCTGGTCGACCAGATCGGCGGCGGCGCGCGCCTGGTCGCGGGCGACCCCGGCGCGTTGCAGGACACGGGCCAGTTGATCGCCCGATCCGACCGTGGCGGACAGGTCGACGCTGGGGCGCTCGGGCGCTTCGGCCAGATGCTCGACCAGCTCGCCCGCCGCCAGGCGACGGCCGCTATCCGCGCCCAGCGCCAACGGGGCGATGGCCTGTGCGCGGGCGTTCTTCCAGGCGTCGCCGGTCAGCGGCGCGGGAACGCGCGCCGGAATGGAATGGTGAAAGCCCGGCGCCATCGCGATCGTCGCCGCGCACAGCGCCGAACAGGTCGCCAGCCCCCGCCACCAGTCGCGGCTGCCGATCTGCGCGCCCAGATCGGGCACCCAGTCGATCTCGCGCATCACCCGTCGCCAGCGCGCCAGTCGCCCGACCGGTACCAGGGGAAATCCCCCGCCGATCGTCCGCGCGGCAGTGCCGCCGGATACCAGGAATGCGTCGTCACCGGCCAGAAACATGATGGAGAAGTGCGTCCGTCTATCGTCGATCCATGTCGCCGATCCCCCCGGCGCACATTTGGCGGGGTGTAAGCGCGTCGGAATAAAGTCAAACGCCACGCGATCCCCTGCCCCGATGCTGCGGTAAAACGTGGCCGGACCGGGCCGAAGGTCGCGAGGCGGCGATCAACTTGCTTCATGCCGTTGCAACCGCGCGCGGGAAGCCCGATGTAGAGGATATGACCAGCCGCGTATCGGGCGCCGTGACGGCCGTTCTCGGGCCGACCAACACCGGCAAGACGCACCTCGCGATCGAGCGGATGTGCGCGTATAGCAGCGGCATCATCGGCTTTCCCCTCCGCCTGCTCGCGCGTGAGGTCTATGACCGGGTCGTCGCGCTGAAAGGACCGGAAAAGGTCGCGCTGGTGACCGGCGAGGAAAAGATCGTGCCCCCCGACGCGCGCTGGTTCCTGTGCACCGCCGAGTCCATGCCCGACCGCGACGTGGCCTTCGTCGCGCTGGACGAGGCGCAACTGGGGGCCGATCCGGAGCGCGGTCATGTCTTTACCGATCGGTTGCTGCACGCGCGCGGCCGGGACGAGACGATGATCCTGGGCTCCGAAGCCCTGAAGCCGATGATCCGTGCGCTGGTGCCCGATGCGGAGATCGTCGCGCGACCGCGTTTCTCGACCCTGTCCTATGCGGGCGCGAAGAAGATCAGCCGGTTGCCCAAACGCTCCGCCATCGTCGCCTTCTCGGCGGAGGAAGTGTACGCGGTGGCCGAGATGCTGCGCCGTCTGCGCGGCGGCGCGGCGGTGGTGATGGGGGCGCTGTCTCCCCGCACCCGCAACGCGCAGGTCGAGATGTTCCAGGCGGGCGAGGTCGATTATCTGGTCGCCACCGATGCGATCGGCATGGGCCTGAACATGGATGTTGCGCATGTCGCCTTTGCCGGGCTGCACAAGTTCGACGGCCGCCGCCGCCGTCGCCTGACGGTGGCCGAGATGGCGCAGATTGCGGGCCGCGCCGGGCGGCACCACCGCGATGGCACCTTCGGCGCGCTGGCGGAGGAGGGCCCCGACGCCTTCCTGCCCGAGGAGATGCTGGCGATCGAGGAGCATCGCTTCCCCCGGCTCGACCATCTTTATTGGCGCGAGGGCGATCCCGACCCGTCGAGCATCGACGCGCTGATCAAGAGCCTGGAGCGCAAGCCCGAACCCGGCGTCCTGCGCGCCGCGCCGCTCGCCACCGACTTGCAGGTGTTGAAGCGGCTGGCCGACGAACCCTGGGTCCGCGACCGGGTGCGGCGGCCCGCCATGGTCGCGCGGCTCTGGGCGGCGTGCGGCATTCCCGACTTTCGGAAAGTCGGCATCGACCCCCATGCCCGGTTCGTCTCGCGCGTGTTCGGCCATCTCTCCGAGGGGCTGGGCCATGTGCCCCACCAATGGTTCGCCGACGAGATCGCGCGGCTGGACAGCATGGCGGGCGATGTCGAGACGCTGGCGGGTCGCCTCTCCGCCATCCGCAGCTGGGCCTATATCGCGCAGCGCGCCGACTGGCTGGCCGACCCGAAACACTGGGCCGAACGGACCCGCGCGATCGAGGAGCGGCTGTCCGACGGCCTTCACGCCAGCCTGACCCAGCGTTTCGTCGACAAGCGCACCACCGCGCTGATCCGCCGCATCGGCGCGGACGCGGGGGCGCTGCCCGTCACCATCGGGCCCGAGGGCGAGGTGCTGGTCGAGGATCATGCCATCGGGCGGTTGGAGGGATTCCGCTTCACCGTCGAGGCGGGGGCGCGGGCCAATGACAAGCGGCTGCTGCTCGCCGCCGCCGAGAAACGGCTGGGTACCGAGCGCTCGCGCCGCGCCGAGGCGCTGATCGCGGCGGAGCATGACGCGATCGCGATTTCGGACGGTCGGCTGGTCTGGGACGGGCATGGCGTGGCGAAGCTGGTCGCGGGGCCCTCGCTGGGGCGTCCGGTGGTGCGGCTGGAGCGCGATCTCGACTGTCTGAGCCCAAATCTGCGCGAACGGGTGAAGGCGCGGCTCGATGGCTGGGTGACGCGGTCGCTCGACCGGCAGGTGCCCGTCCTTGTCCGGCTGGCGGCGCTGGCGCGGGAGGCCAAGGCTTCGCCCGCGCTGCGCGCCGTCGCCGCCGCGCTGGAGGATGCGGGCGGGATCGTGCCGCGCCAGCCGTTGCGGCTGATGATCGACGCATTGTCGCCCGAGGAGCGGCGGCGGCTGCGCGGGTTGGGCATCACCATCGGCACGCTGGATGTGTTCGACGCGCGGTTGCTGAAGCCGACCGCGGCGGCGTGGCGGCGCACGCTGATGGCGCTGTGGGGGCAAAGCCCCGAACTGGCGCGGATCGGCGCGACCACGCTTCGCCGGGACGAGCCGGGGCGGACCGTCGCCTCGGGCTTCCGCCCCTTGGGGGAGCAGGCGGTGCGGATCGACCTGGTCGAGCGGATCGCGCGCGCCACCCACGACGCGCGGGAGGGGCGAGGCCCCTTCGCCCCCGACGCCGCGCTTGCCACCTCGATCGGGCTGGAGGCGGCGACGCTCGACCGGCTGATGGGCGATCTGGGTTTTCGCAAGGTTCGCGGCACGGCGGAGGGCGAGGCCCCCCGCTGGATCTGGCGCGGCCGCCCCCCCGCCCGCCCCGCCCCGCGTGCCGAGGCGCGCCCCGGCAACGCCTTCGCCGCGCTCGCCGACTGGGGGCGGACGCCGTGAGCCCGATCCTTCACCATCCCTCCCCCTCCTCAAGCACAGCTTGGGGAGGAATAGGTCACTGCGATTCTGTGATTCCCCGTAACAGGAAGGACCGCCCCACCCCTGTCTCTTATACACATCTGACGCTGCCGACGAATAG
>NZ_JALNUR010000059.1 GCF_026540895.1 Sphingomonas sp. GM_Shp_1
CGCTTGTGGGAGGGGAGAAGAAGAGGGGAACGTCCGTGATCAGATATCCAGCGCCCAGCCATCGCGACCCTTGGGATCGAACGGGCTGTTGGGCACGAACCGATCCCTCCCGGCCCGCAACCGCAACACGCTCCAATCCCCGCGCCGGTCGACCGTCTCCAGCGTACAACCGCACGCCTCATAAGCCGCGACCACATCGGCCCGCTGGGTCTCCAGCAGGCCCGCCAGCACCAACGTCGCCTTCGGCCCGGCGATGGCCGCCAGTTCCGGCGCCATCGAGATCAGCGGTCCGGCCAGGATATTGGCAATGACCAGATCATAAGGCGACGCCGCCATGATCGGATCGGCCAGCGCCCCGTCGGCGACGATCAGCTCGACCCCGTCCACGCCGTTGATCGCCGCATTCTCGGCCGTCACATCGATGGCGATGGGGTCGATATCGGTCGCCACCACTTTGGCATTCGGCCAGAGATGACGGACGGCGAAGGCGAGCAGCCCGGTGCCGGTGCCGACATCGATCGCGTTCGTCACCGCCTCACTCGCCATCCCGTCCAGCATCGCCAGGCAGCCGCTGGTCGTCTCGTGATGCCCGGTGCCGAAGGCGCGCCCCGCCGGGATGTGGAAGCCGCGCTTCCCCTCGGGCACCGCTTCGTCGCCGGTGTGGACGAAGAAGCGACCGACCGACAGCGGCTCCAGCCCCGCCTGGCTGATCGTCACCCAGTCCTGCGCGGGTACATGCTCGACCGTGGCGGGATGATCGCCCGCACTCGGCACCAGCGCGCGGATCGCATCGATGGTGGCCGCATCGGGCTCCGCCTCGAAATAGGCGTCGAGCCGCCAATGCTCGCGATCGTCCTCGATCTCCTCGGTGGTCATGATGACCGCCTCGATCGCCAGATCATCGGCCGCGTCGATCGCCTCCGCCTCGTCGCGGGTGCAGGGCAGGGTCAGCTTCCAACTGTCAGCGGACATAGCTGGCTCCATTCACGTCGAGGACCGCGCCGGTCATCGAAGGCGGCGCGTCGGTGCACAGGAAACGGACAGTCGCCGCGACCTCTTCCGGGCTGGCGACACGGCCCAGCGGAATGTCGGCGAGCAACTTGTCCCCGCCCCGGCTGGCCAGATAGTCGTCGGCCATGCCGGTCATGGTGAAGCCGGGGCAGACGGCGAAGGCGAGAATGCCTTCTGCGGCATAGCCCCGTGCGATCGTCTTGGTCATCGCGACCATGCCGCCCTTGGACGCGGCATAATGCCAATGGGCGGGCGAATCGCCGCGGTAGGCGGCGCGGCTGGCGATGTTGACGATCCGGCCGCCCACGCCCCGCTCCCGCCAGTGCAATACCGCCAGGCGGCAGAGTTCGGCGGAGGCGGTCAAGTTGACCTGCATTGTGCGCGCCCAGTTTTCCAACCAGTCGTCGGCGTCGAGCGGATTGGGCTCGAAGATACCCGCATTGTTGACGAGGATATCGATCGCGCCGCCCGCTTCGGCGAGAGCGGCGGCCCAGAGGCGCGCGGCTTCCTGCGGCTGCGACAGGTCGGCGGCGATGCTGCTCTTCGTGCCGTGGCCCAGCACCCGGACGCCCGGCCGTTCGCTCAGAGCCTTTGCCGTCGCCGCACCGATGCCACGGCTGCTTCCCGTTACCAAGATCGTCGTCATGGCCCCAGCCCGTGCCGGGCGCGGGCGGGCGCGTCAACCGGCTCGGTCAATCCGCCCCGGAATGGGGAGGATCAAGCCAGTCTCAGGCGGCGACGCGGGCGACGAACTGGGTGGCGCTGGTCTTCAACTCGCCCAGTTGCGTGTCGAGATCATCGAAACCGCGCCCGACGCGGTCGATCTCCTGCGCGACATGTTCGGTGTCCTGGCGGATCGCGGCGATGGTGTGCGACATCGAATCGGCGGCCAGCGCGGTTTCGTCCACCGCGGCGGTGATCGCGGTGACCGTCTGCGCCTGCGCCTCCATCGCATGACGGATCCGCTCGGCGGAGGCCTGGACCTCGTTGACCGTCGCCTTGATCGAGGCATTGGTCTCGACCGTCGAGCGGGTCGCCGCCTGGATCGCGGCGATCTTGGTGGCGATGTCGTCGGTGGCGCGCGCGGTCTGGCTGGCGAGGCTCTTCACCTCCTGCGCGACGACCGCGAAACCGCGTCCCGCATCCCCGGCGCGCGCCGCCTCGATGGTGGCGTTGAGCGCGAGGAGGTTGGTCTGCCCGGCGATGTCGCGGATCAGGCCCAGGATCGATTCGATCGACTTGGCATGGTCGGACAGCATTTCCGACATGCCGACCGCCTGCCCCGCCTGGTCGGCGGCGCGGTTGGCGACATCGGCGGCCTGGTCGACCTCGGTCCGCGCATCCTCGATCGCGCGGATGAGGCCGGCGGCGGTCTGCGCCGCCTCGCGCATCGCGACGGCGGATTGTTCGGCGGCGGCGGCGACCTCGCTCGACTTGCCCAGCATCCCGCGCGTCGACAGCGAGGCGTCCTGCGCCTGCCGCCGCAAATCCTGTCCCCCGACCGAGGCGGTTTCCACGACGGCGGCGATACCGTTGCGGAAATCACCCGCCAGCCGCTCGCGCTGACGCTCGGCGCACCAGTCCGCGAAGCCCGCGAACAGTTCGACGGTCAGTTCGGTCTCCATGCCATAGAGGCGCAGCAGCGTATCGATCGCCACGACGCGGCGCGGATCGTCGGCGGGCATTTCCTCCATCACGATCTTCAACACCGCCCGGTCACTCGAACAGGACATGGCGAGCACCTCCATCGGCGGCACCCCGGCGGCATAGGCGGAGGCGACCGCGCGGCCCAGCGACTCGACCCATTCCCGACCGGCGAGATCGCAGAAGCGGTTGCGCAGATAGGCGCGCCCCGCCGTCTTTTGCCGTTCGCGGTCCAGCGGCGACCATTCCGGACGCCCCGGATTGGCGAGGCGCCAGTGGTTCCAATAGGCGTCGGTCACCTCATCGGCCCGAGGCTCGATCACCGGCCAGAGTTCGGCGGCAAGACGGACGAGCGAGCGATCCCCGCCATCAAAGGCACGGACCCGTGCGTCGAGGTCGATATTCGCCGTGATGACCGTGGGCGATGGCAGGTCGAAGTCCAAGACGTGGTTCCCCCATTCGAAATGCTTCGAATCTTTCCCGACCATGTTGGGCGAAAAGGGTTAAGGGGGTATTATAGGGGCGTTTTTCCGGTGCGGGCGGTGTGCGCCCCTGCCCTACCTCCTACGAACTATCCTCGATGGGAAGCGGGGCGGTGCCGCGCGAAACTCGCTCGCCGCGCATCTCCAAACGGACTCTCACGGCTTGCATCCTGTCGGCGTCTTCACCATAGGCGTATCCGCAAACCAGCCTGACTTTAGACTGTTCGAGGATCTGCCCTTGGCCGCCCGCAACACCGCACGCCCGCTTTCGCCGCATCTCCAGATCTGGAAATGGGGCCCCAATATGCTGGTCTCCATCCTGCACCGCGCCACCGGCACGGGGCTCGCGACGGTGGGTACGCTGCTTCTCGTCTGGTTCCTGGCCGCTGTCGCCGCCGGACCCGAAAGCTATGCGACCTTCCGCGACGTCTTCACCGTCCAGTCGGGTGGGCTGAATATCATCGGCTATGTCGTCGGCATCGGCCTGACCGCCTGTCTGTTCCAGCATATGGCCAACGGCATCCGCCACCTGTTCATGGATGTCGGCGCGGGCTTCGAGCTGAAGTCCAACAAGCGTCAGGCGCAAGCCACCATCGCCTTCGCCGTCGTGATGACGGTGGCCTTCTGGCTCTATCTGGGGATCAAGTGATGCGTTCCGGAACCGCGATCGGCCGCGTGCGCGGCCTGGGCTCGGCCAAGTCAGGCACCCATCATTGGCTCAACCAGCGGCTGACGGCGGGGTCGAACTTCCTGCTGGTCGTCTGGCTGCTGATCTCGATCCTGCGCCAGCCCTCCTTCGACTATGCCGCCATGCGGCTGTGGCTGTCCAACCCCTGGGCCGCCATTCCCATGGTCATGCTGGTCGCCTCGATCTTCTACCACATGCGCCTCGGCCTTCAGGTCGTGATCGAGGATTATGAGCAGGACCAGAACCGGGTCGCGCTGCTCGTCGTCATGAACCTGTTCGTCTTCACGACCGCCGCCGTCGCCATCTTCTCGATCCTCAAGATCGCCTTCGGAGCCGCTGCCTGATGTCCGCTGCCGCCTACAAGATCATCGACCACACCTATGACGCCGTCGTCGTGGGTGCGGGCGGCTCGGGCCTGCGCGCCACCATGGGCATCGCCGAGGCCGGTCTGAAGACCGCCTGCATCACCAAGGTGTTCCCGACCCGCAGCCACACCGTCGCGGCGCAGGGCGGCATCGCCGCGTCGCTCGGCAATATGGGCCCGGACCACTGGACCTGGCACATGTACGACACCGTCAAGGGGTCGGACTGGCTGGGCGACCAGGACGCGATCGAATATCTGTGCCGCGAGGCGCCCGCCGCCGTGTACGAGCTGGAGCACGCCGGCGTGCCGTTCAGCCGCACCGAAGAGGGTAAGATCTATCAGCGCCCGTTCGGCGGCATGATGCAGAATATGGGCGAAGGCCCGCCCGCGCAGCGCACCTGCGCCGCCGCCGACCGTACCGGCCATGCGATGCTGCACGCGCTGTACCAGCAGTCGCTGAAATATGACGCGGACTTCTTCATCGAATATTTCGCGCTCGACCTGATCATGGACGAGCAGGGCCAGTGCCGGGGCGTGATCGCGCTGTGCATGGAAGACGGCTCGATCCACCGTTTCCGCGCGCACAATGTCGTGCTGGCGACCGGCGGCTATGGCCGCTGCTATTTCTCGGCCACCTCGGCGCACACCTGCACCGGTGACGGCGGCGGCATGGTGCTGCGTGCGGGCCTGCCGCTCCAGGACATGGAGTTCGTGCAGTTCCACCCGACCGGCATCTACGGCGCGGGCGTCCTCATCACCGAGGGTGCGCGCGGTGAAGGCGGCTACCTCACCAATTCCGAGGGCGAGCGCTTCATGGAGCGTTACGCGCCGTCGGCCAAGGATCTCGCCAGCCGCGACGTCGTGTCGCGTTCGATGGCGATGGAAATCCGCGAAGGGCGCGGCGTCGGCAAGGAGGGGGATCATATCTACCTCCATCTCGACCATATCGACCCGAAGGTGCTGGCCGAGCGCCTGCCCGGCATCACCGAGACCGGCAAGATCTTCGCCGGTGTCGACCTGACCCGCCAGCCGCTGCCCGTCACGCCGACCGTCCACTATAATATGGGCGGCATCCCGACCAACTATCACGGCGAAGTCGTCCGCCTGAAGGACGGCAACCCGGATTCGGTCGTCCCCGGCCTGTTCGCGGTCGGCGAAGCGGCCTGCGTGTCGGTGCACGGCGCCAACCGCCTGGGCTCCAACTCACTGATCGACCTCGTCGTGTTCGGCCGTGCGACCGGCCTGCGCATCAAGGACACGCTGAAGCCCGGTACGGCCCACGCTCCCCTGCCCAAGGGTTCGGAAGGGCTGGCGCTGGGTCGCCTCGATCATTTCCGCAACGCCGCCGGTGGCTCGACCACCGCGCAGATCCGCAGCGAGATGCAGAAGACGATGCAGCGCCACTGCGCCGTGTTCCGCACCGACGAACTGCTGACCGAAGGGCGTCAGATGATCCGCGGCACCTATGACCGGATGCAGGACGTCGGGATCAAGGATCGCTCGCTGATCTGGAACACCGATCTGGTGGAGACGCTGGAGCTGGACAATCTGATCAGCCAGGCGGTCGTGACGATGGAATCGGCGCTGAACCGCAAGGAAAGCCGCGGCGCCCATGTGAACGAGGACTTCCCCGATCGCGACGACGCCAATTGGATGAAGCACACGGTGGCGACGTTCGACGGCTGGGGCGGCAAGGGCGGCGATGTCGCGATCGACTATCGCCCGGTCCACGACTACACGCTGACCGACGATATCGAGTATATCAAGCCGAAGAAGCGGGTTTACTAAGGGCCTGTATCCAAGGATCAGAAAAGAGGGGCTGGCGAGCGATCGCCGGCCCTTTTTCCTGTTTGCAGGTCGCTCATCGCAGCGTCCCCCTTTTTACTCCCCTCCCGCAGGCGAGTTTCAGGTCGGTCATGCCCCCAGCATGACCTAAACGATGCGGGGCATCGTTTACCTGAAACTGGGTTGGGGGAGGGAAAAGCCACAAGCGACACCGCCCGTGGAAA
The DNA here is from genome assembly GCF_026540895.1 of Sphingomonas sp. GM_Shp_1. Taxonomy (GTDB): domain Bacteria; phylum Pseudomonadota; class Alphaproteobacteria; order Sphingomonadales; family Sphingomonadaceae; genus Sphingomonas. Next base: position 6,199 of record NZ_JALNUR010000059.1, read on the forward strand.
GGGCCCTCCCCCATCCCCCTCCCGCCTGCGGGAGGGGGCGTGCTTGGCCGTGACCGCCTGAATCAACGTCAACGCTGCCCCCTTTTTTCTCCCCTCCCGCAAGCGGGAGGGGCCGGGGGAGGGGAAAGCCACAAGCGACACCGCTCGCGGAAAGGGCCCTCCCCCCAATACCCTCCCGCCTGCGGGAGGGGGTGCGGCCAGCCGCACGTGATCCACTCCCCCCAAACTGTAATCATTTCGGCAGCGCAGCGGAACGCCAGCGGCGGGGATGGGTTCACTCGGCATGTCCGCATCCGCTATGCTTTCGCCCATGCCGGCCGATCTCGCCCCTCCCCCGCCCCGCCTGTCCCCCGCCGACAGCCTGTTCCTCGACTTCGACGGTACGCTCGTCGACCTCGCCGACAATCCCGAGGGGGTGCATGTCAGCACCGACCTCGCGAACCGGCTCGACGCGCTGGCCGCGCACATGCCCGGCCGGCTCGCCATCGTCAGCGGCCGTTCGATCGCGCAGCTCGATGCGCTGTTCGGCCCGCAGGCGCAGCATTTCACTCTGGCGGGCAGCCACGGCGCCGAACGCCGCTCGCCGGAGGATGGGCATATCCAGCCCGAAATACCCGACCACCTCGCCACCGCGACCGAGGAAATGCGGCGCGTCGCGGAAGCGAACGAGCTGTATTTCGAGACCAAGAGCTTCGGCGCGGGCCTCCATTACCGCCGCAAGCCCGAGGCCGAGCCGCTGGCCCTGCGCGAAGCAACCGCCATCGCCGAGCGGCACGGCCTGACCCTGCAACCCGGCAAGATGATGGTCGAGATCCGCCTGTCGGGCGACAAGGGCCAGGCGATCGAGACGCTGATGCAGGCCCCCGCCATGCGCGGCACTGTCCCCATCTTCTTCGGCGACGACGTAACCGACGAGGACGGCTTCGTCGCCGCCGCCGCCCTGGGCGGCGCGGGGGTGCTGGTCGGCCCGATGCGCGAAACCGCCGCCCGTTACCGCCTGCCCGATGTCGCCGCCGTCCATGAATGGCTCGCCCAAGCGCTGGAGAATGCAGAATAATGCAACAGGACATGAACCTCTGGCCGATCGGCAATTGCCAGGTGTCGGCGCTGATCGATGCGACCGGGCGTTTCGTCTGGGGCTGCGTGCCGCGCGTCGATGGCGACCCGGCCTTTTGCGCGCTGCTGGGCGATGGCGAGCCGGAGACGGGCTATTGGTCAATCGACCTGGAGGACCGCGTCTCCACCACCCAAGGCTATCTGCGCAACACGCCGATCCTCGTGACCACGCATATGGACGATCGCGGCAACGGCATCGAGATCACCGATTTCTGCCCGCGCTTCTCCCGCGATGGCCGCGTCTATCGCCCGACCAGCTATGTGCGGATCGTGCGGCCGATCGGCTCCCCGCGCATCCGCATCGCGCTTCGCGTCGCGACCGACTGGGGCAGCCCGACCGAGCGGACCCAAGGGTCCAACCATATCCGCTATCTGATGACCCAGCAGACGCTGCGCCTGACCACCGACGCGCCGGTCGGCCATATCGCCGCCGAGCAGTGGTTCCGCCTGGAACGCCCGATCCACATGTTCCTGGGCCCCGACGAGAGCTTCCAGGGGGTGTTGAGCGAGGCGTGCCGCGCCATGCTGGAGCGGACCACCCATGAATGGCATCACTGGGTTCGCGGGCTCGCCACGCCGGTCGAGTGGCAGGCGGTCGTCATCCGCGCCGCGATCACGTTGAAGCTGTGCCAGCATGAGGAAACCGGCGCGATCGTCGCCGCGCTGACCACCTCGCTGCCCGAACATGCCGATTCGGGGCGCAACTGGGACTATCGCTACTGCTGGATCAGGGACGCCTATTATACGGTGCAGGCGCTCAACCGGCTGGGCGCGCTCGACGTGCTGGAGGGCTATCTCGAATATCTTCGCAACATCGTCGATGCGGCGCGCGGCGGGCATATCCAGCCGCTCTACGGCGTCGGCGGCGAGGCGACTTTGGTCGAGCGGATCGAGACGAAGCTCCCCGGCTACCGCGCCATGGGCCCGGTCCGCGTCGGCAACCAGGCCTATGAGCAGATCCAGCACGACGCTTACGGCCAGATCGTGCTGTCGGACGTGCAGGCGTTCTTCGACACCCGGTTGTTCCGCATGTCGGGGGTCGAGGACTTCCACTCGCTCGAACGCGTCGGCGAACGCGCCTGGGCCAAATACGACCAGCCCGATGCGGGGCTGTGGGAGTTGCGCACCAAGAGCCATGTCCACACCTATTCCGCCGCCATGTGCTGGGCGGCGTGCGACCGGCTGGCCAATGCGGCACAGGCGCTGGGGCTGGAGGAGCGTCGCGCCTTCTGGCAGGAGCGCGCCGACCTGATGCGCGAGACGATCGAGCAGGCCGCGTGGCGCCCCGAGACGCAGCGCATGTCGGCGACCTTCGGCGGCGACGATTTGGACGCCAGCATCATCCAGTTGCTCGACCTGCGCTTTCTCTCGCCCGACGATCCCCGCTTCCGCTCGACGCTCGACTCGGTGGAGAAGGGCCTGCGCCGGGGCAGCCATATGCTGCGCTATGCGACCGAGGATGATTTCGGCCTGCCCCATACCGCTTTCAACGTTTGCACCTTCTGGCTGATCGAGGCGTTATATGTGACCGGGCGTCATGCCGACGCCCGCGCGCTGTTTGAGGAGATGGTGGCGCGCTGCACCCCCGCCGGGCTTCTGTCCGAGGATATCGACCCGAATACGGGCGAGCTGTGGGGGAATTATCCGCAAACCTATTCGCTGGTCGGCCTGATCAACTGCGCCGTCCTGCTGAGTAAACCATGGAGTGCCGTGCGATGAGTCGCCTGATCGTCATCTCGAACCGAGTCCAGCCACCCAGCACCGGGCCCGGCGGCAATCAGGGCGGGCTGGCGGTCGCACTCCTGGCCGCGCTGCGCGAACAGGGCGGGATCTGGTTCGGCTGGTCGGGGGAGACCACGGAAGAATTCACCGGACACATGAACTTCCAGCAGGGCGACGGCGTCACCACCGCGACCATCGACCTGGAAGAGCAGGATATCGACGAATATTATAACGGTTACGCCAACCGGACGCTGTGGCCGCTCTTCCACTATCGCATCGACCTGACCGAGTTCGAGCGCGATTTCGACTCCGGCTATGCCCGCGTCAACGAACGCTTTGCCGAGACGGTGCAGCCGTTGATCGAGCCGGACGATCTGGTGTGGGTGCATGACTATCACCTGATCCCGCTCGGCCGTTACCTGCGCCAGCGCGGGTTCAAGAACCGGATCGGCTTCTTCCTGCACATTCCGTGGCCGCCGGTGCGGCTGCTGATGTCGCTGCCCAGCCATCGCAAGCTGGTGGAGTCGCTCTTCGCCTATGACGTGGTGGGTTTCCATACCGAGGACTGGCTGGACAGCTTCCGCGATTACGTGACCAAGGAGTTGGGCGGGACGCTCGGCGAGAATGGCGAAGTGACGTGGAACGGCAAGACCATCCAGGCGATCCGCGCACCGATCGGCATCGAGACCAAGGAGTTCGAGGAAGCCGCCAGCGGCCACGACGCCCGCTTCGCGCGCGAACGCATGTACATGTCGGCGACCGGCCGCAGCCTGATCGTCGGCGTCGACCGGCTCGACTATTCCAAGGGACTGGCCGAACGTTTCCTGGGTTACGAACGCTTCCTGGCCCAGAACCCGGAACGGCGCGCGCTGGTCTATATGCTCCAGATCGCGCCGCCCAGCCGGGAGAAGGTGAACACCTATCAGGAGATTCGCGCCAATCTCGATTCGCTGTCGGGGCGGATCAACGGCGAATATGCCGATATCGACTGGGTGCCGATCCGCTACGTCAACAAGGGGTTTCCGCGGCCGGTGCTGGCGGGCATCTACCGCGCGGCGCGGATCGGGCTGGTCACGCCCTTGCGGGACGGGATGAACTTGGTCGCCAAGGAATATGTCGCGGCACAAGACCCGGAGGACCCCGGCGTGCTGATCCTGTCGCGGTTCGCGGGTGCGGCCGAGCAGTTGAAGGAGGCGGTGCTGATCAACCCCTACAGCGCTGAGGAAATGTCCGACGCGATCGTCCAGGCGCTGACCATGCCGCGCGACGAGCGTATCCGGCGGTGGACAAGCCTGATCGACAATGTCCGGCGCGAGGATGTCTTCTGGTGGTGCGAGCTGTTCCTGTCCGCGCTGCGCGGGGATGGGGCGAAGGACGAGGCCAAGGCGATCGAGGCGGCGGCGTCGTAACTTTTTCCTCCCCTGCAAGGGGAGGTGGCAGGGCGAAGCCCTGACGGAGGGGTGTCCCGCTATCGAGAGGGTGACACCCCCCCACCAGCCTGCGGCTGGTCCCCCTCCCCTTGCAGGGGAGGAATAGAGGTCGAATGCTCCAACCGCCGCCGGGGGAGCGCTTCCGGCATTTCCCGCCGGATATACTCCAGCAGCCCCTCGCGAATCTCGCATCGCAGGTCGAACGCGATCGCCGCATCACGCGCGGTCATCAGCCCGCGCACCTCGATCGAGTCCGGCTTCACATCGGTCACCTGCATGTTGAAGAAACGCCGGTCCCACCGCGTGCTCGCCTCGACCAGTTCGCCCATCTTCTCGCGCAGACGGGGAATGTCCGCCGCCGGGTCGAGATACCAGAAGACCGACCCCAGCAACTGGCTCGTCTCGCGCGTCCAGTTCTGGAAGCTGTTCTCCAGGAACTTGGCGACCGGCACGACCAGCCGCCGCTCGTCCCAGATGCGCACCACGACGAAGGTCAGGTGGATCTGCTCGATCCGCCCCCACTCGTTATCGATGATGACCACATCGTCGAGCCGGATCGGCTCGGTAAAGGCCATCTGGACGCCCGCGATCAGGTTTTTGAGCGCGGGCTGCGCGGCGGCACCGACGACCAGGCCCGCGATACCTGCCGAGGCCATCAGGGTCACGCCGATGGTGCGGATGCCCGGTACGCTGAGCAGCATCAGGCAGACGGTCAGGAACACGATCAGGAAGATGCCGATCCGTCCCAATATCTGCGCCCGCGTCCGCTTCCGCCGGGCGCGTAAGTTATCCTCGACGCTGATATCGGCGCGCAGATAGACGACACCTTGCAGCGCTCTCAGCCCCGATACCGCCAGCCAGCCAAGAAGTGCCGGCACACAGAAACCCAGCACCTGTCGCCAGATATCGCGCCCGTCGCTCGACATCGGGACCAGCCGCATCGCGAAGCTGACCGCGATCGCGATGGCCACCCAGCGCAAGGGCTGGCGGATATGCTCCAGGACCAGATCGTCGCTCTGGCTGGCGGTGCGCCGCGCGGCGTGGCCCGCGATCCGCATCGCCACGCTATGCACCATCACCGCGATCAGGATCGCCGTCGCGATGATGAGGACGTGTTGAAGCCACAGCCATTCGGCCGGAATGTCGAGCGATCGAAGCCAGCGCATGGGGTGGGAAAGGGTCAGCGAGGCGAAGGTTCCTTTCGGAGCTGGGATTCCCTTGGCCTTCGACTTCGCTCAGGCTGAACGGAGCTTTGGACAAGACCGCATACACGCAGCCCCGTTCCAGCCTGAACCGAGGCGGGTGCAGGGCTACGCACATCCCAACCTCCGTTCAGCCTGAGCGCAGTCGAAGGCCACGCCTCACCCTGTGCCCAAAGTACGAAAACGCCCCCGACCGAAGTCGGAGGCGTCGTCGTCAGGGCCGGATCAGGCCGCCGGTCGAACCGCACCCGTGGGGGCGGGAGCCGGTGCCCCGGCAGGCGGCGGGGGCGGCGGCACGGGCGCGCCCTGCGGAGCCGCGCCGTTCACCGGCGGAGGCGGGGGCACT
>NZ_JALNUR010000006.1 GCF_026540895.1 Sphingomonas sp. GM_Shp_1
TCGGCCCAGCGTGCGAGGTTCGGATGTGCCTCGAACCGGTCGCCCGCCATCGCCTGGAGCCGCAGCCAGAAGCGCGACGCCAGGGTCGGTCCGCTCGCATCGCGCCGCGCGCGGGTCAGGATCGCGCGCGGCGCCCCCATCGCCTGCGCGAGGTCATGCGCGGCGATCCCGATCCGCTGCTCCAGCCCGACCAGCCCCAGCAGCGAGCGGATACGCGGTGCCAGCCAGGGGTCGGGTGCGGGCCGCCCCGGCCAGACGCCTTCGTTCAGCCCCCCCGCGATCATCAGATCGGCGGTCTGGAGACGCGCCTCGATCGGCCCGTAAATGGCGAGGCGGGGATACTGCCCCTCGCGCGGAATGGCGCGCACGGCGATCTCGTCGAACAGGCTGCGCAACAGGCCCGGCAGTTCGGCGGGATCGACGCGGGCCGGGCCGTGATCGGCCTGTTCCTCATAGCCCGCAAGGAACTCCGCCGCTGCGCGTCCCTGCAGCCCCGTCCACAGCGCATCGCCGCATAAGGTCTGCCCGCATTCGCGCAGACAGGCGAGCAAGCTGCGCAAGCTCTGCGGCCCATCGCCGAAGGTCCGCCCCACCGCCTCCAGCATCGGCGCGGCCTTGACCCAGAAGGCGGCGGCGGTCGGCTTGTCGGCAACATGCGCGGCGATGCCCTCCAACCCAGGCGCGGGCCGCGGTCCCCGAAGGGCGCGATCGAGCGCGCGGACGCCGTCCAGCCACTCGACCCGCTCCATATTCCCATGGATCAGCGGATGCTTGAGCAACGCCAGCAGCGGCAGCGGCGCGAAATGCTGCGCCGCCGCCTCGGCCAGTTGGAGCAGGAAGGTGCCGGGCAACAGGATCGACAGGGGCCGCCCCGCCGTATCATCGATCAGGATGTTCCAGCGCCGACAATGCGCCGCCACCCGCCGCGCCAGCGCGCGGTCGGGGGTGACCAGCGCGGCGGTACGGCCCGGCTCCTCGATGGCCTCGCGCAGGGCCAGCGCGATCGCCTGCGCCTCTTCGGCGGGGGTGGCGAGTTCGATGGTGGACACCCCCGACAAGCGCCGGTCGTCCGCAGGCAGGTCGGTCCATTTGCCGGTGAAGTCGGCCGGCGCCATGGCATTGGCGATGGCGCGCCCGCGCGCGGCCCCGGCGTCATAATCGCCGCCGCCGCGCCACACCGTCACCTCGCCGCGCGCGACGCTCATCCGGTCGAGCAGCAGCTTCAGCGCGAATTGCGGATGCGTCTCGATCGACCGGCGGGTGCGCCCGGTCTCGGGATCGGGCTTGTGCGGGCCCAGCGCATCCCATTCCTCGTCGGGCATGGTCAGGTCCAGCCCGGCGAACACCACCGATCCGCCCGGCATTTCCGACACGCAACGTAGCAGCCGCGCGACGGCGGGTGCGGTGTCGGTGACGCCCGCCGCGCAGACGAAGCCGGCGGGCTGCGCCTCGGCCCAGCGCTCGGCGGTACGGTCGAGCAGCAGGGTCCGCCGCCGGGCCGCGTCGATCCGCCCCATCCGTTCCAACACGGCGGGCCAACGGTCGAGCACGACCGAGAAGGTCGCCAGCGCCGACTGCCAATGCTCGGTCAGTTCGGGGCCCAGATCGAGCGCGGCCAATTCCGCCGGATCAACCTCTTCGACCAGCATCTGGTCCAATGTGCGGGCCAGATCGCCCGCCAGCCGCACCGCCTCCGCCGCCGTCACCGGCTGTCCCGCCCGGGCGCGCTCCTGCTCGACCAGCCGGGCCAGGATCATGCGTCTGGCCGAGGGCGAGATGGCGGGCGGCGGCGGCGCCTCCGCATCGGCGGGGTCGAGCGCCGAGCCCGCCGCCTCGCCCAGTTCGGGATCGCCCAGCGCCACCATGCGCGGCAGGATCAGGCCGCCGCCGCTCGCGCGCACGAACGCCTCGGTCACCGCACGGACGCCGCGATTGGTCGGCAGCAGGATCATCCCCTGCGCCAGCGTCAGCGGATCGCCGCCGGTCCGCCGCATCAGTCCGGCGACCAGCGCGTCGGCGAAACCGCGATGGGCGGGGATGGTGTGCAGCCGGGGGCGGCGCGGCTCAGCCATCCGCGAGGATCAGCTCCGTCTGCGGAATGGCGCGCGGCGTACCGACATCGAACCACAGGCCCTGATGCACCTGGCCATAAGCGCGTCCGGCCTCGATCGCGCGGTTCCAGAAGATATTGGTCGAAAAGGGCCCCTCCGGCGCATCGGCGAGCAGGCGCGGATGCAGGATCTGAAGCCCGGTATAGGAAAAGGGCGCGACCCGGTTGGGCGCGCGCCGCGCGGTGATCCGCCCATCGGCCCCCAGATAGAAGTCTCCCCGCCCCTGATGGTTATGCGCCCGCGCGAGCGGCACCATCAGCAACAGCGCATCCATCGTCTCGTCGTCCCAGCGCGAGGCGAGCAGGCGGATCGCATCGACCGGCCCGTCGATCCACAGATTGTCGCTGTTGACCACCAATATGGGTTCGTCGCCCAGCAAGGGACGCGCCTTGACCAGCCCGCCCCCGGTTTCGAGCAATTCCGCTCGTTCGTCCGAGATCAGGATCTCGATGCCCGGAAAACGATCCTTCAGATGCGCTTCGAGCTGGTCGGCCAGATAATGGACATTGACCACCGCCCGCTCGACCCCCGCCGCGACCAGCCGGTCGAAGACATGGTCGATCAACGGCTTGCCCGCTACCGACACCAGCGGCTTGGGGCGCGTGGCGGTCAGCGGGCGCATCCGCTTGCCGATGCCCGCCGCCATCACCATCGCGGTGCGCGGCACCTGGCCGGAGGGCATGGGACGGAGCGAGAGTTGCCGGGTCATCGGTCGCTTCCTTGGCCTGCCAGGCGTTGCGGATCGCCGCGCAATTCGGGCGGGACATTGTCGTCGAACCAGGCCGCGACGGGCGCGAGCACCGGCTGCGACAGGTCACGTTCCAGATAGGACCAGACGCGCGGGCACAGCCCCGCATAACGCGGCTTGCCGTCCCGCTTCCATAGCCGGGTGAAGATGCCCAGGATCTTGGCGTTCCGCTGTGCGCCCAGCACATGATAGGCATCTAGGAACGCATCGCCCTCGCCCGTCTCGGCCAGATAGCGCGCCAGCATCGCCTGTTCGATCGACGGCTCCACATCGCGCCGTGCGTCCTGCAACAGCGAAACGAGGTCATAGGAGGCATGGCCCGCCAGCGCGTCCTGAAAGTCGAGCAGGCCCAGCGTGCGCAGCGGCCCAACCAGCATCAGATTTTCGACATGATAGTCGCGCAGCACGGTCACCGGGCTGTCGGCGATGGCGTGCGCGAACACCCGCTCCCAGGCGGCGCGATAGCCCTCGACATCGACGTCCAGACCGACCGCCGGGCAATACCACTGCGTAAACAGCCCCGCCTCGCGGTGGAGGACGGCGGCGTCATAGGGGGCCAGCCCCTCGGGCGCATGGCCGCGCAACCGAGCGAGCAGATCGACCGCGTCGCTGTAGAGCTTCACCGTCGCCTCGGGATCGGCCTCAATCGCCTCGCGCATCCGGTCGTCGCCGAAATCCTCGATCAGGACGAGGCCGCGCACCTCATCCGCGCCGAGAATGGCGGGCGCGGCGAACCCCCGCCCGACCAGCCAGCGCGCGAGCGCGATGAAGGGGCGCGGGTCCTCCTGCGGGGGCGGCGCATCCATCAACACGGCGCTGCGCCCCTCCAGCGTCACGCGGAAATAGCGGCGGAACGAGGCATCACCGGCGAGCGGGGCGATCACCGCCCCCTCCCATCCCAGCGTCGTCAGAAAGGCGGCGGCATCCGCCGGAGGGGTCATATCGGCCATCGGCTTTCCCAGCCCGAGGGCACCTTCGCTGTCAAGACACGTCCGCCGCCCGCATCCATTTCCAGTGTCAGGGCCAGCGCCTGCGGCCACGCCCCCTCGCCCGCCCGGTCGGGCCATTCGACGATCAGCGCGGAATCCCACAAGGCCTCGTCCAGGCCCAGTTCCTCCATCTGCTCCGGCCCGTCGAGCCGGTAGAGATCGACATGCAGCACCGGGATCACGGTTTCCGGCGGGGCATAGGGCTGGACGATGGCGAAGCTGGGGCTCGGCGCCTCTCCGGGCAGGCCGAGCGCGGCGAGCAGACCGCGCGCGAGGCTGGTCTTGCCCGCGCCCAATGTGCCGGTCAGCGTCACCACGTCACCGGGGCGGAGATGCGCCGCCAGCCGCCGTCCGAAATCCTCGGTGGCGGCGGCATCGGCCAGGTGGATCGTCATGGCTTGTCCTTCTCGATCACCCGCCGCGGCAGTTCGACCGTCACCAGCGTCCCCTCGCCCGGCTCCGACAGCAAGGCGATAGTGCCGCCATGCGCCTCGACGAACTGCTTGGCGAGCGGCAGGCCGAGGCCGAGCGCGCGCTCGCCCGTCGCCTTGATCCCCGGCTCAGCGAAACGGTCGAAGGCGCGGGCGACGGACTGTTCGTCCATCCCCTGCCCGTCGTCCGACACCACGATCCGCGCCCGCGCCGAATCGCCGTCCGCGTGGAGCAGGATGCGCCCACCCTCCGGCGTCTGTTCGACCGCATGGCGCAGCAGATGCTCGATCGTCTCCTGCAAGCGGCGGCGGTCACCGGTGATGCGGCCCAGCGAGCGCTGTATCTCGACCGCGAAGTCCAGCTTGCGCCGCCCGGCGATCGGCCGGATCGTATCCGCCGCCGCCCGCGCGACGCGGGCGAGTTCGACATCCTCGCGCGCGATCTCCGCATCCACCTGATCCCGGGTCAGGTCGAGCACGTCATCGACCAGCAGGCCCAAGCGCTCGGTCGATTCCAGTATCGCCTCGACATAGCTCGTTGCCGTTTCCGGCAGGGGCCCCGCGAACCCGCCATGCAGCATCTCGGCGAAACCGCTGATCGAGGTCAGCGGGGTGCGCAATTCGTAGCTCATATTGGCGACGAAGGCGGTCTTCACCTTGTCCGCCGCCTCCAGCGCATCGGCGCGGTCGCGCAGCGCTTGCTCGGCCCGCCGGCTATCGGTGATGTCCAGCAGCGTGAACAACGCATTGCCGTCGGGCAGCGGCACGCCCGCGAATTCGAAATGACGGCCATCGGCAAAGGCGACGCGCCCGCCGCGCTGCTGCCGCTCGATCGTCGCGGACCGAACCAGATCGACGATCAGCCCGGACCGGCTCGGCGTCGCGAGGCGTTCGGCGACGCGGTCGGCAAAAGCATCGACGCGCGGATGGCTGGTCAGGAAATCCTCCTCCAGCCCCCATAGCGCGCGGAAGCGGTTGTTCCAAAGCTGCAACCGGCCATCGGCGGCGAAGACGCCCAACGCCTCGAACAGATTGTCGAAGGTCGCGGTCCGCACGCGCAGCAGCGTGTCGCGCGCGGAGGCGAGTTGCACCTCCTCGGTCCGATCCTCGAAGATCAGCAACAGGCCGCCATCGGGCAGCGGCTGCGCCACGACGCGCAGATGCGTGCCGCCGGGCAGATGCCATTGTTCCTCGATCCCGCCGCTCGCCTGGCGGAACCAGCCGACCCGCTCGGCCTTCCAGCCGGGGAAGTCGCGAACCTCGGGGCTGCGATTGGCCTCGCGCATCCGCTCCAGGATACGGTCGAACTCGGGATGATCGGCCAGCCACTCGGCCTTCATCGCGAACATGCGGCGGAAGGGCTGGTTGCAGAAGACGAGGCCGCGGTCCGGTCCGAAATGGGCGACCGCCGCCGACAACCGGTCGAGCATCGCGCGCTGTGCTTCGGCGAAGCGCTTGGCCCCGGCGCGCGACTGTTCCAGATCCTCGATATCGACCGCGAAGCCCGCAATGCCACCGGTCGGCAGCGGCACGTCGAAGATGCGCAATGCGCGCCGGGCCCCGTCGATCGTCGCAGGCAGCACCTGCTCATGCGGCCGCCCCTGGTCGCGTGCCGCCGCCGCCCCCGCCAGCGGACCGCCGCGTCCCGACCCCTCGACCAGTTCCAGCCCACGCCCGACGACATCGGCGGCGTCGCGACCCTCGACCGCCTCGACATAGGCGGTGTTGACCATGGCGAGGCGCAGATCGGCCCCACGATACCACATGGGCAAAGGGGCCGCCTCGATCAGCCCGGTCAGCGCCTGAAACGCATCGCCCAGCCGCTTGGCCTCGGCATCCAGCCGAACGATCTCGTCCTGCGTCTCGGTCATGTCGAAGACCCAGATGACGACCGCGCCCGCCGCCCCTTGATCGCCGGGCGCGCGCGCACCGTCGAACAACAGGGTCCGTTCCGACCCCTGCGGGCGAAAGATGCGGCGAAAGCGGCGACCGGTCTTCTGCGCGGCGTTCAGATCGGCGGCGAGGAGCGCGGCGTCATCGACCGCCAATCCCGTATCGCCCGATGTCAGCTCTTCCAGGAAGCGCGCGACGTCCGGCAGGCCCAGCCAGTCGGCCAGCCGCCGGGGCATTTCGATCCGCCCGTCGCTGCGCATCAGCATCGCCTGGGCCGGTCCCGCGCGCAGCAGCGCGTCGAGCCGGTCGCGCTCCACCCGCACCGCCGACGCCTCGGCCCGCGCGCGAATCCCCAGGAACAACAGGACCATGCCGATCAGGATCAATCCGCACGCCCCCGCCCCCAACAGCGCGGCCTCGACGCTATCGATCGCGATCATCCGATAAGGTCCGGGCCAGAAAGCTGCATTCCCGCATCTCTAGCCCGATCGGCACGCGCTGCGCCACATCGAACAGCGGCGGAACGGCACCCGCCCAAGAAAAAGGGGGACGCCCTTTCGGACGCCCCCCTTTTCCGTTGCCGTCGGGTCGAAACCCGATGGTCGCATCAATAGCGATAGTGATCCGGCTTGAACGGACCTTCGACCGGCACGCCGATATAAGCGGCCTGCTTCTCCGACAGCTTCGACAGCTGGACGCCCAGCTTTTCGAGGTGAAGCGCGGCGACCTTCTCGTCCAGGTGCTTGGGCAGAACATACACTTCGTTCTTGTAGTTCTCACCCTTGGTCCACAGCTCGATCTGGGCGAGCGTCTGGTTGGTGAACGAGGCCGACATCACGAAGCTGGGGTGGCCGGTCGCGCAGCCCAGATTCACCAGGCGGCCCTTGGCCAGCACGATGATCTGCTTGCCGTCGGGGAACTCGACCAGGTCGGTGCCGGGCTTCACTTCGGTCCACTTGTAGTTCGACAGGGCGGCGATCTGGATCTCGCTGTCGAAGTGGCCGATGTTGCAGACGATCGACATGGGCTTCATCGCCTTCATGTGATCGGCGGTGATGACGTCGGCATTGCCGGTCGCGGTCACGAAGATGTCGGCGCGCTTGACGGCCTCATCCATCGTCACGACCTCGAAGCCCTCCATCGCCGCCTGCAGCGCGCAGATCGGGTCGATCTCGGTCACGAGCACGCGCGCACCGCCGTTGCGGAGCGACTGGGCCGAGCCCTTGCCCACGTCGCCGAAACCGGCGACCGCGGCGACCTTGCCCGCCAGCATCACGTCGGTGGCGCGACGGATCGCGTCGACCAGCGATTCCTTGCAGCCATAGAGGTTGTCGAACTTCGACTTCGTCACCGAGTCGTTGACGTTGATCGCCGGGAAAGGCAGTTCGCCCTTCTTCGCGATCTCGTACAGGCGGTGAACGCCGGTCGTGGTCTCTTCCGACACGCCCTTCAGGTTCTGGACGGTCTGGGTCAGATAGCCCGGCTTCTTGGCGATGAAGGCCTTGACCGAACGCTGGAACTCGACTTCCTCTTCATTCTCCGGCTCGCCGAAGGTCTGACCGGCTTCCAGCTTGGCGCCCCACAGCGCGAACATGGTCGCGTCGCCGCCATCGTCCAGGATGATATTGGCAGTCGTGCCGTCACCATTCTTATCCCAGTCGAAAATGTCGCCGACATAATCCCAATATTCGGCCAGCGTCTCGCCCTTCACGGCGAAGACGGGAATGCCGGCGGCGGCGATCGCGGCGGCGGCATGGTCCTGGGTCGAATAGATATTGCAGGTCGCCCAGCGGACATCGGCGCCGAGCGCGGTCAGCGTCTCGATCAGCACGGCGGTCTGGATCGTCATGTGCAGCGAACCGGTGATGCGCGCGCCCTTCAGGGGCTGCGACGCGCCGAATTCCTGACGCAGGGCCATCAGGCCGGGCATCTCAGTCTCGGCGATCTTGATCTCGGCACGGCCGAAATCAGCGAGGCTGATGTCCTTGATGACATAATCGTTCTTGGTGGCGGCAGTCGTGGACACGACGAAACTCCGTGCAAAATGGAGCCGACCAAGACGCATAGGCACGCCGATCGGCACGGCGCCCGCCTTAGCGGCGATCGCCCCCGGGATCAAATATAAAGATATCTTTATATGCTTCAGTGTGAATGGGCAGCAGCTTGCTGTCGCCCCCCACGGGCGTCAGGCGGTGCCCCCGCCCATAACGAGTTGACGCGGATCGACGCCCGCCACGCCGAACGCCGCCCGCCACCGGCCTTCCGCCGGTACGTCATAGAGGATGTCGAGTTCGCCCCCGACATTGAACCAGCAGCCGGGCTCGCGCAGTTCCTCCTCCAACTGGCCCGCATCCCATCCGGCATAGCCCAGCGCGACCACCCAGCGGGCGGGTCCGCGCCCCTCGGCAATGGCACGCAGCACGTCGACCGTGCTGGACAGCATCCATTTGCCGCCGACATCGACGCTGTCCTGCCCCTCCCAATCATGGGAGTGCAGGACGAAGCCGCGCCGGGGCTCGACGGGGCCACCGAGATGGACCGGCGCGTCGGGCACGTCGCCATGGGGTATGTCGAACTGGTCGAGCAGCGCGTGAAAGCCGAGCCCCTCGATCGTGGTGCCCAGCCCGATGCCCAGCGCGCCCCCTTCGTCATGGGCGCACATGGCGATGACGGCATGGTCGAAACGGCGATCGGCCATGCCCGGCATGGCGAGCAGGAATTGGCCGGAAAGATAGGTCAGTTGATGCACCACCCGACTATAGGGATCGTCGCTTCGCCTCGCCATAGCTTGAAATGCTCAGAGCTTCGGGCATGTACGCCGGACCAACGCCCGGCGCGGTGCCGGGCCGATTGCCCTTAGGATCAGGATGATGACGATCAAGGTCGGAGACCGCCTCCCCACCACCACGCTGGTCAAGGTGACGCCCGAGGGCCCCGAACAGGTGACCACCACCGATTTCTTCGCGGGCAAGCGCGTCGCGCTGTTCGCCGTGCCGGGGGCCTTCACCCCGACCTGCTCGGCCCAACACCTGCCCGGCTTCATCGCCCAGGCGGACGCGCTGAAGGCCAAGGGGGTGGACGAGATCGTCTGCACCTCGGTCAACGACGTGTTCGTCATGAAGGCCTGGGGCCAGGTCAATTCGGCGGGCGCGATCACCATGCTGGCGGACGGCAATGCCGACTTCGCCAAGGCGGTCGGCCTGACGATGGACGGATCGAAATTCGGCATGGGCACGCGCAGCCAGCGCTACACCATGCTGGTCGATGACGGCGTGGTCGAGCAGTTGTTCGTCGAGGCGCCGGGCGAATTCAAGGTCAGCTCCGCCGAGCATCTGCTGTCGGCCCTCTGATCCGGCGAACCGCATGCCCGGTCGGATCGGAGGCGGAACAGTGCGGCTCGGTCAGGCGTTTTTCCACCATCTACCGACCAGCATAACGAGAGGAACCTTGGTCATGACCACCTATGTCCCCCCCGAGAAGCAGGCTCCGTCGAAGAGCTTTGCGGAAAAGGCGCAGGGTGCGGCCAAGGCCGCGGGCGACACGGTGAAGGAACATCCTTACGCCGCCGCCGGGATCGCGGCCGGTGTCGCTGCGGCAGTGGCGGGCGCGGCGTTCGGCGCGGCAAAGCTGCGCGGTACGTCCGAAGACGAGAATTCGTCGCAGGGCGCGTGACGTGCGGGGCGCTTTGACGAAAGCGCCCCGCCCCTTCACCATCCTGCGGATGGTCCCCCTCCCCAAGCCTGGCTTGGGGAGAAATCGCGGATAGCCGCCATAACCCAATTCCGCCGCTCCGTTCAGCCTGAACGGAGGTTCTGCGGCTACCGATCCGCGTCATAAAAACGTAGTCCGCTTGCCAGAACCGGTGACACGGCTAAGCTCCGGGCGATGACTCAAGCCCTACAGATCGTCGAGGAACTCGACCGCCTTTATACCGCCTCCGTCAATCGTTTGAAGGAGGCGCTGACCGCCTATCTGGGCGACGGCACCGTGCCGACGCTGGAAGACCGCGCGCATGGCTGCTTCGCCTATCCCGAAATCCGCCTGATCTATCGCGGCGTCGGCGGGCGCCCCGCGCCGATGCGCTCCTTCGGTCGCCTCGTGTCGCCCGGCGACTACCGGATCAGCGTGACCAAGCCCGCGCTGTTCAAGGAATATCTGGTCGAACAGCTGACCCTGTTGATCGAGGATTACGATGTCGAGGTCCAGGCGGTGCCGGGACGGCAGGAAATCCCCTTTCCCTATGTCCTCGACCCCGGCCATGCGCTGAGCCTCGACACGGTGTCGGCGGCCGAGCTGGCGCGCTTCTTCCCCGCGACCGAACTGGCGCATATCGGCGACGAGATCGCCGACGGTCTGTGGATGACCGCCGACGGCAATCGTCCGCTGGCGCTGTTCGACGGGTTGCGCACCGATTTCTCGCTGGCCCGGCTGCGTCACTATACCGGCACCCCGCCCGAGCATTGCCAGCGCTTCGTACTGTTCACCAACTATCACCGCTATGTCGATGAATTCGTCCGCTGGGGCGCGTCGCAACTGGGCGAGGGTTCGCGCTTCACCGCACTGTCGGGCGCGGGCGGCGTGGTGATCGAGCGGCCGGAGGATGTCGACAAGATCGTCACCGACAGTGCGTGGCGGCGGCACCAGATGCCCGCCTATCACCTGGTCGCCAAGGACGGCACCGGCATAACACTCGTCAATATCGGCGTCGGCCCGTCCAACGCCAAGACGATCTGCGATCACCTGGCCGTCATGCGACCCGAGGCATGGCTGATGATCGGCCATTGCGGTGGCCTGCGCCCCAGCCAGCGGATCGGCGACTATGTGCTCGCCCATGCCTATTTGCGCGACGACCATGTGCTGGACGATGTGCTGCCCCCCGAAATCCCGGTGCCCGCCATCGCCGAGGTTCAGGTCGCGCTGGCCAAGGCGGCGGAGATCGTTTCCGGCCAGTCGGGCGACGAGCTGAAGCGGCGCCTGCGCACCGGCACGATCGTCACCACCGACGACCGCAACTGGGAATTGCGCTATTCCAAGTCGGCGCTACGCTTCTCGCTCAGCCGCGCGGTCGGCATCGACATGGAGTCGGCGACGATCGCGGCGCAGGGCTATCGTTTCCGCGTGCCCTATGGAACGTTGCTCTGTGTCTCGGACAAGCCGCTGCACGGCGAACTCAAGCTGCCGGGCCAGGCCAACCGCTTCTACGAGCGCGCGATCAGCGAGCATATGCGGATCGGTATCGAGGCCTGCGAACAGCTTCGACGCGAGGGCAACAAGCTGCACAGCCGCAAGCTGCGCGCGTTCAACGAGCCGCCCTTCCGCTGATCGGCAACCGGGGGCGGAGCGAAGCGTTACGGTGACGAACCGAAGCTATTGGCAACCAGTTGGGGGATTTTGACATGGTCGACACCACCGACCCGAAAAAGCCACGCCCGCCCCGCCGCCGCGCCGCGCCCAAGACGGCGGGTGCCCCCGCCCCGCGCAAGCGCCCCGCACCCAAGGCGGACGTCGCGACCGAAGAACCGGTCCCGCCCCCGGTTGCCGACGAGGCGGAAGGCGCCGCTCCCGAAGCGCCAAAGCCTGCGACCAAGCCCAAGGCCCCGCCCAAGCCCCGCTCAACCAAGCGCACCGCGCCGCGCAAGGCCCCTCCGCGCAAACCCGCCGCGATCACCGCCGCGCCTGCTCCGGTTCTGGGCAAGCACGGGCTGGACCGGGTCGGAGGCAAATGGGGCGTCGCGTCAATCCTGGGGAGCCTGGCGGCGGCGGCCGGGCTGACGGCGGCGTTGTTGTCGCTGAAGGGGAGTACGGCGAAGCGGGATGGGGATCCGGACGGCGAAGAAAGCAGTTGATTTCCTCCGGTCCGTTCAGCCTGAGCGAAGTCGAAGGCCACGGGTAAGTTCGGAAGACCGTCGCCCCAGCGCAGGCTGGGGCCTTTCTCGATTGCAGGATTTCGCTGCCCAAGATCCCAGCCTTCGCTGGGATGACGGGTGTGATATCTCTCGGCTTTCGACTTCGCTCAGGCTGAACGGACGGGAAGAACCAATCTTCCTCCCCTGCAAGGGGAGGTGGCAGTCCGCAGGACTGACGGAGGGGTGTCACCGCTCGCGACCCTGCCCCTCCACCACCGCTTCGCGGCGGTCCCCCTCCCCAAGCGCAGCTTGGGGAGGAATGAGTCCGACCTCGTCATCCCCGATGGGGGGACCGCTCGCATCAGCGCGTGGCGGAGGAGCGGGCAAAGCCCAAGACGTACCCCGCACCCTCCACATGCAAGATCACCAACCCTGCGGCTTGCCCTTGTTCTGCTGATCCAGCCACGCCTTCAACGGCGCGAAATATTCGACCAGCGCCTTGCCCGACATCTCGCGGCTACCGGTGAAAACCTGAAGCGCGTCGGGCCAGGGCTTGGATTGCCCCATCGCCAGCATCGCGTTCAGCTTCTCGCCGACCGCCTTGTTGCCATAGAAGGAGCAACGGTGGAGCGGCCCCTTCCATCCCGACTGCTGGCACGCCGCCTTGTAGAACTGGAACTGAAGCACCCGCGCCAGGAAATAGCGCGCATAGGGCACGCCCGCCGGGATATGATATTTGGCACCCGGATCGAACTTGGTTTCGTCGCGCGCGACCGGAGGCACCACGCCCTGATACTTCAGCCGCAGCGCGTCCCAGCCCGCCTGATACTGGCCCGCCGGGATCTGCCCAGAGAACACGCCCCAGCGCCATTTGTCGATCAGCAGGCCGAAGGGCAGGAACGCGACCTTGTCCATCGCCTGGCGCAGCAACAGGCCGATATCCTTGTCGGCGCTCGGCACGCGGGCCGGATCGAGCAGGCCGATCTTCACGAGGTAATCGGGCGTGATCGACAGGGCGACGGTGTCGCCGATCGCCTCATGGAAACCGTCATTCGCCCCGTTCTTGTATAGGAAGGGCTGGGTCTTATAGGCGCGCTGATAATAATTATGGCCCAGCTCGTGATGGATGGTCACGAAATCGTCGGCATTGACCTTGGTGCACATCTTGATCCGGATGTCGTCCAAATTGTCGACGTCCCAGGCCGAGGCGTGGCAGATCACTTCGCGGTCGGCGGGCTTCACGATCTGCGACCGCTGCCAGAAACTCTGCGGCAGCGGCGCGAAGCCCAGCGACGAGTAGAAGCCCTCGCCCGCCTTGACCATCTTGATCGGGTCATAGCCCTTGGCCTTCAGCAGTTCGCCGGTGTCGTAGCCGACATCGCCCGCGCCCTTGGGGGCGACGAGGTCATAGATATTGCCCCATTCCTGCGCCCACATATTGCCGAGCAGGTCGGCACGGATCGGGCCGGTCTTGCCCTGCACCGCGTCGCCATACTTCTCGTTCAGCTTCCAGCGGACATAGGTGTGCAGCGCCTTGTACAGCGGCTCCACCTCGCCCCAGATCTTGTCGGTCAGCTGCGCGAACTGCTCCGGCGACATGTCGTAGCCCGAGCGCCACAGCGAACCGGCATCGGCATAGCCCAGTTCCTTGGCGCCCTGGTTGGCGAGCGTGGTCATCTGCGCATAATCGGCGCGCATCGGGGCGCCGACATTGTCGTGCCAGCTGACCCACATCTCCTTCAGCTTGGCGGGATCGCGCTCGCTGCCCATCGCGGCCTCGATATCCGATCCGTTGATCGGCTGGCCGTTCAGCACGCCCTTGCCCTTGCCATAGGAAGAGGACATGCGGGTCGTCAGGGTGGAGAGCTGCGCCGCCGCACCCGGCGTGGTCGGCGCGGGCAAGGTGATGCCGCCACGCAGCAGATCCAGCTTGCGCTTGGTATCATAGGACAGACCCGGCACCGCCTGATAGCGCGCCGCGCCCAGGCCATAGCGGACGGCCAGATCGGTCATCTCCGCACCCGAGGCGGCGGCCAGCGCATCGGTGTCGTCGGTGATATAGGTCGCGTTGACCCAGGCGATCTGCTGCGCACCCACCGACTTTTCGGCCAGCGTCTTCTCGGCTTCGGCGACGAAGGCATCGGCGGCGGCGGGCGTCGCCGGGCCCTGCGCGGCCTGCGGTGTCGACGCGGCGGTCTGCGCCTGGGCGGTCCCGGCCAGCAGGAACGCCAGCACGGTGCCGGAAACGGCGGAACGGATCATGCTATCCCCCAAAGATCATGGCTCGCCCTCGAAACGGGGCGGATGGCGTGCAGTTGCGCGGCTTTGCCCGCCGCCGTCAAGCGCTCAGGAACTGTGCGATCGCCGTACCCAGCTCCGGTTTCGTCACCGAACTCATATGGTTGCCGGGAATCTCGACATAGCGGCCACGCGGCAGCGCCTCAGCCAGATCGACCGCCGCACCATTGTCGAAATCGTCGACGCCCGCCACGACCAGCGTGGGCAGATCGAAGGCTTGGATGGCCGACAAGGACGTATCGGCAAAGGTCTGGAGGATATGGAGCAGCGCCACCGGATCGCCTCCAGTGGTCTTCAGGAACGCCTCCGCCATCCATTCCGGCGTGCCGCGCTCATGCTCGCCCAGGCGGGTGAGGATATTGGTGAAGTGATCGACCCGCCGGTCGGTGTGAAGCAGCCCCTCCAGCCCCATCCCTGCGAAGATCGCCTTGCCCGGCGCCGCGCCCGTCGCGAGCATCCGGCTGACCGTCCGCGCGCCGAGCGAATAGCCGCCCAGATCATAGTCGGTCAGCCCCAGATGCTCGACCAGCGCATGACCGTCGCGGGTCAGCGCGTCCTTCGGATAGGCGGCGGGGTCGTGCGGCTTGCCACTTTCCCCATGCGCCCGAAGATCGGGCATGATGACCCGGTAGCCCTTGGCCGCGATGGCGGCGGCATGGCCGTAGCGGATCCAGTTGGTATAGGCGTCGGAGAAATAGCCGTGGATCAGCACCACAGGCCGCCCCTCCCCCATTTCGCGCCACGCGATCGGCGTTCCGTCGAAGCTGTCGAAGAAGCGGGTTTCGGGGGCGGTGTCGGCCAAGGCTCAGGTCTCCGATGGGCAAGCGGTACGCCAGCCCCCTAATCGGATCGGGCGGGATGTGCACGTCTTGATCGGTACATTGGGGGCCCTTCTTTTCCCTCGCCCCTCATAGAGGGGAGAGGGTTGCGCAGACTTGGTCTTTGCGCGAGCAAAGGCTTAGTCGGAGCTGGGTGAGGGGTGAGCGCGCGGAGCGCGCGCGAGCCTGTGGCTCGCTCAACCCCTCACCCAAGCTGCGCTAGCCAGCAAGCTGGCAAGCTCCGCTAACCCTCTCCCCTGTCCAGGGGAGAGGGACGAAGGAGGGGGAGGAATTCAGGGCATTCCGAACTCGCCCCCTATCCGACGTAAATCCCCGCGACCCGCCAACCGCCATTCTCCCGCTCCAGCGTCACCGTCTCGACCACCTCCGCCGCGTTATCGAAGCGCGTGTTGAACCGCACCATCCGATAGCCGGCGGGCGGGGCCGGGATGTCGTCCTGGCTGACGAAGGTCCGCGACACGACCTTCCCCAGCGGCGTTCGTACCTTTTTGGAGGTCGCAGCCCAGACCTTCTCGGTGTTGAGCTTGCGGAAGGCGGCATTGGTCGCGCGGTAGCTCTCGGCCCATTTCCCCTCGTCGATCAGTTGCAGGAAACGCTGCGCGGCGTCGACCACCGCCGGATCGCGAGCGGGGGTCAAAACGGGAGTCGGTGCCGTTTGGGGCGGCGCGGCGATCATATGGGTCAGGCCGCCAAGGGCCAGCAGGCTGAGGGCAAGGGTCATGAGCATCGCTCCGATAAGGGTCCGGGTGCGGCCTTTGCCGGGCCCGACGCCGTCGAGCGGCGCGCGTCCCTGATCCGCCGTCTCGAGAGGCGCGTCGTCCCCGATCCTCATGTCCCCGGCATTTTCGGGGGTGGCCACGACCGGCAATCCGCCCTCCGCGTCGAGCAACAGGCGCGCGGCCTCGCGGCTGCTCGATACCGATAATTTGCGCCGGGCGTCGCGCAGCCGCTCGTTGATGGTGTGGACCGACAAGTCGAGGCTTTGAGCGATCGACTTGGCGTCATGGCCTCGGACGATCAGACGCAGCGTCTGTTTCTCCTTCTCGGTCAGTGCCCCGATGCCCTGTTTCGCCCGCATGGTCATGGGACCCGACTATGCCTCGCCTGGGGTCCCCGCCACCCTCAAAAAATTGTACCTGCCCGGCAAAGGCCGTCATCCCCTGGACGCGCCGTTCCAGACTTTACAGCACTCCTTACAAGGACGCCTCAAGACCCATGGGATTCCATGAATTTTCCGCAGAAATCCACGAGTCGCGTGCATGGACAAAAGGGGTACAAACGGCTAGCCGCCATGAATGGCAGCCTCGCTTTTCCTGTTGGTCGCAGTCGTCCTGGCCTTTGCCGGGGGGAGCGGGCCCTGGGTCCTGATTGCGACCGTCGCCGTCGCGACCGCGGCGGGGACCAAGCTGCCCGATCTGGATACGCCGTTGCAGCTTCAGCATCGCAGTGCGCTGATCCACAGCATCCTGCCCTTCTATGTCGCGCTGTTCGACATCCGCACCTGGGGCGTCGCGGCGGGGCTGGGCTTCGGGGTCGGCTTTCATCTCGCCGCCGATCTGTTTCCCGGCACGATGCGGGGCTTCGCGACGATCAAGCTGCCGATCTGGGGATCGATCGGGGTGCTGCCTTCCTATCTCTGGATCGCGATCAACGCCGCCGCCAATCTGGCGGGTGCGCTGATCGTGCTGGAATGGATCGCCGCCGACCGGGTCGCGGCCTGTGCGCTGGCGGCGACCGGCGTGTTGGGGGCCAGCTATCTGCTGCGTGCGCAGGGCGGGCTTTATGCGCTGGCGGTGATCGTCGGGATCGGTTGGCTGATCATCCGATAGCCCGATTGGCGGCGGCGGTGCTTTGCGATAAGGCATGGGCCTGCCACGAGAAGCAGGATGATCGGGAGCGGATGCCGGACCCATAACCGGACCCTCGATGACCGCAGCCAACGCTTCCCCCGCCGACACCCTTCCCCCCAGCCCGATCGGGCGCCCGCACAGCCTGCTCGAGGATGCCTATGCGATCTTCATCGGCGTCACGCTGTTGATCGTGGGACTGGTGTTCCTGAAGGCGGCGGGGCTGGTGACCGGCGGGATCGCGGGCGTCGCGCTGCTGCTGTCCTATCTGATCCCGCTGCCGGCCGGCGTGTTGTTCACGCTGGTCAACATCCCCTTCTTCCTGTTCGCGCACAAGGTGATGGGCGCGCGGTTCGCGGTGAAGACGGTGCTGGTCAATATCGG
Organism: Sphingomonas sp. GM_Shp_1; assembly: GCF_026540895.1. GTDB lineage: Bacteria > Pseudomonadota > Alphaproteobacteria > Sphingomonadales > Sphingomonadaceae > Sphingomonas. Next base: position 17,387 of record NZ_JALNUR010000006.1, read on the forward strand.
GATCGGCGCGGCCTCGGCGATCACCCGCGTCTCGGTGCATGTCGACAGCGTCCATCCGGCCTTCGCCGCGCTGGTCGGGGGCACGGTGATCGGCATGGGCATCTTGGCGCTGGCCCGGCATCAGGCCGGGGTCGGCGGGACCGGCGTGATCACCATCTGGCTCTATCGCAAGCGCGGATGGAATATGGGCATGACCCAGGTCGCGCTGGACGTCTTCATCCTGGCGATGGCCATCCCGGTCGTATCGGGAGTGCAGATGATATGGTCGGCGATCAGCGCGGCGGCGATCAGCCTGATCCTCTTCGCCTGGCACCGGCCGGGGCTTTACATGGGGCGGTGAGTATATCCTCCCCGGCACGGGGAGGTGGCAGCGCGCGAGCGCTGACGGAGGGGGGCTTCCTCATAGGGCATTCCTTGCGGAGAGCCCCCTCCACCATGCTGCGCATGGTCCCCCTCCCCGTCGCCGGGGAGGAGTTTTACGTCAGCCCTTCTTCAGGTGGCGGCGGCCGAGCAGTTCGGCGATCTGCACCGCGTTCAGCGCCGCACCCTTGCGCAGGTTATCCGACACGCACCACAGCGACAGGCCGTTATCGACCGTCGAGTCCTCGCGCACGCGGCTGACGAAGGTCGCGAAATCGCCGACGCATTCGACGGGCGTGACGTATCCGCCGTCCTCACGCTTGTCGACCAGCATGACGCCAGGCGCCTCGCGCAGGATGTCCTGGGCTTCCTCGGCCGAAATCTCGTCCTCGAACTCGATGTTCAGCGCCTCGGAATGGCCGACGAACACCGGCACGCGGACGCAGGTGGCAGTGACCTTCACCTTGGGATCGAGAATCTTCTTGGTCTCGGCCACCATCTTCCACTCTTCCTTGGTCGAGCCGTCGTCCAGGAAGCTGTCGATGTGCGGGATCACGTTGAAGGCGATCTGCTTGGTGAACTTCTTCGGCTCGGCCGGATCACCGACGAAGATGTTGCGGCTCTGCTCGAACAGTTCGTCCATGCCCGCCTTGCCCGCGCCCGACACCGACTGATAGGTCGCGACGACGACGCGCTTGATCGTCGCCTTGTCGTGCAGCGGCTTCAGCGCCACGACCATCTGCGCGGTCGAGCAATTGGGGTTGGCGATGATGTTCTTGGCCGTATAGCCGTCGATGGCGTCCGGGTTCACCTCCGGCACGATCAGCGGCACGTCCGGGTCCATGCGGTAGAGCGACGAATTGTCGATCACGATGCAGCCGGCGGCGGCGAACTTCGGCGCATAGATTTTGGTCGCGTCGCTGCCGATGGCGAACAGCGCGATGTCCCAGCCGGTGGGATCGAAATGCTCGATATTCTTGATGGTGAGTTTCTTGCCGGTCTCACCAAATTCGATCTGGTCGCCCTGGCTGCGCGAGGACGCGACGACCGCGATCTCGTCGATCGGGAATTCCCGCTCCGCCAGAATGTTGAGCATTTCCCGGCCGACATTGCCCGAAGCACCGGCGACCACCACGCGATAACCCATTCAATCCTCCACTCGGAAGCGTGAGCCGGTAGCGACATTGCGCGGATACGTCCACCAACTTTGCGAAAAGTGCGCATTTGTGCTGGGCAAGCGGAGGTTGGCGTCCCCCTCAGCAAGGCCCCAGCCTTCGCTGGGGCGACGGAGCTTATGTCGCTCCAGCGAAGGCTGGGGCCTCCCGCCTCATGCCAATCGGTCGAAGAGATCATCCCATTCAGGGTTTGATGCTTTCGATCAGCCGTATTTTCCATTCCCGCTTCCATGCCTTCATCGCTTTCTCTCGGGCGATGGCATCGTCAATACGCTCGTGCTCCTCGGCATAGACCAGCCGGTGCAAGCCATAGCGGCGACAGAATTCCGCACCCTTGTCGGTGCGGTGCTGATGAGTGCGGGCGGCGAGATGCGCGGTGACGCCGATATAGAGCACGCCGTCCGGCTTGTTGGTCATGATATAGACCCAGCCCGACATCGGTCAGCCTATACGGCGAAAGGCCCCAGCCTTCGCTGGGGCGACGGATAAAGCGTCAGTCATGCGTGCTCGCCGCCCAGGTGGCATGGGCGATGCCGTGGACGGACTGGAAGTGGTCGGTGATGCGGTCGAGTTCTCCCGCCTCGACGATGGTGCTGGTCAGGGTGGCGGTGACGGTCACCTGGTCCTCACCCAGTTCCTGGGTATCCAGTTCGGCCACCGGGAGCCCGGCCCCCTCCAGATGCTCGACCAGCAGATCGCCGACCGGCCCGGCCTGCGCGGCGTCGGTGGTCAGGCTGACCGAATAGGTCGCCTCGACATGCCGCCCCTCGACCGGGATACGGTTGATCGCATCGACCAGCGGGCGCAGCGCGGTATTGGCGAGCAGGACCACGACGGTCAGCAGCACCGCCTCCGCCACCATGTCGCTGCCCGCGATCGAGCCCACCGCCGCCGAGCACCAGAGGGTCGCCGCGGTGTTCAGCCCGCGAACGTTCATCCCCTCCTTCATGATGACGCCCGCGCCCAGGAAGCCGATGCCGGAGACGACATAGGCGATGATGCGGATCGACTCGACATCGCCGCCCAGCCGCTGGCCCAGATCGACGAACGCCGCCGCGCCGATCGCGACCAGCGCGTTGGTGCGCAGGCCCGCCGTGCGTTGGCGGTACTGTCGCTCCGCGCCGATCACGGTGCCGAGGATGAAGGCGGTCAGATAGCTGACCAGTGTGTCGAGGAACGGCCAGAGGTGGAAGGTCTTCAGGAATGCCATGTGAAGGCCCCTAGATCCTCCCCGTTACGGGGAGGTGGCAGCGCGCCAGCGCTGACGGAGGGGGCGTGCCGCTTAGGTCGACCTTCGTGGCACGCCCCCCTCCACCATGCTGCGCATGGTCCCCCTCCCCGTGCCGGGGAGGATTGGGATCACTTCTTCGCCGGCTTGTCCTTCACCGTGCGGTCCAGGAAGTTCAGGATCGTATGCCACAGATGCTCCGACACGCCCGGCCCGCCGACGCGGTGGGTCTGGCCGGGGTAGAGCATCATCTCGAACGGCGTGTCGGTCTTCTGCATCTCGGCCGCGAAGGCGGTCGCATTGTCCAGGAAGACGTTATCGTCCGCCATGCCGTGGATCAGCATCAACGGATCGCGGATCTTCGCCGCCTCTGTGATGGCTTGCGACGTCGCATAGCTTTGCGCGTCGGTACGCGGATCGCCCAGATAGCGCTCGGTATAATGGGTATCGTAGAGCTGCCAGTCGGTGACGGGCGCGCCCGACACCGCCGCCGCATAGACGCCCGGCGTCTTCTGAAGCATCTTGATCGACATATAGCCGCCGTACGACCAGCCATAGGTCGCGATCCGGCCCGCATCGACGAAGGGCAGGTTCTTCAGGTAATTCGCGCCCGCCAGCTGGTCGGCGACCTCGACCGTGCCCATCGCGTGATAGATGGCGTCCTCGAACGCCTTGCCGCGATTATAAGAGCCGCGATTGTCGATCTGGAAGAATATCCACCCCTGATCGACCAGATATTGCGGCAAAGCGCCCTGCCAGCCGCGCGTGACCTGCTGGCCCGTGCCGGGACCGCCATAATGCTGGAAGAAGACGGGGTAGCGCTTGCCCGGCTCCAGCTTCGGCGTGATCATTTCCCAATAGAGGGTCGTGCCGTCATCGGCCTTGATCGTGCCGAACTTGGTTTCGCGGTGGCTGGCGAGATAGGGCGCATAGGGATGCCCCGCGACAATGGCGTTCTCGTTGATCCAGCTCAGCCGCTTGCCGGTCGTGTCGGCCAGATAGACCTGGGTCGGCTGGGTCGGGCTGGAGCGCGAGACGATGAAGCGGCTGGCCGACGAATCCATCGACGCGCTGTTGGTATAGCCGCGCTCGGTCAGGCGGGTGATGACATTGGGATGCGCGATGTCGACGGCATAGAGATGCTGTTCGAGCACATCGTCCTTCAGGCCGGTGAAGTACAGGCGGCCCTTGGCCTCATCCACGCCGACCAGATTGGTGACGACCCAGGCCCCCTTGGTCAGTTGCGCCCACTGACCGTTTGCGAAGTGATAGAGATGGCCATAGCCGTCCCGCTCCGACCGCCAGATGAGACTTCCGTCCTTCAGCGGGCGATAGGCGTCGGACAGGTTCAGCCAGCTCCGGTCGCCCGAACGTTCGGTGAAGAGGAGGGTCGACTGGCCGGTCTTGGGATCGACGCGCAGCATGTCGAGCGTCTTCTGGTCGCGGCTCTGGCGCTGGACCAGCATCGCCGAGCCGTCCGGCGTCCAGTCGACGCGCGCCAGATAGATATCCGGGTTGGTGCCGAGATCGACCTTCACCCGGCTCGATCCGTCCGCCTTCATGACGTAGAGGTCGACCAGCGCATTGGGCGTGCCCGCCGCCGGATAGCGCTGTTCATAGACCTTGGTCCCCGCCGCGCCGATCGCCGCGCGGACCGCGACCTTGACCGGCGCCTCGTCGAAGCGCTCGACCGCGATATAACGTTCGTCGGGGCTCCACCAGTATCCGGTGAAGCGGTGCATTTCCTCCTGCGCGACGAACTCCGCCTCGCCGAAATGGATGGTGCCGCCGCCCTCCTTGGTCAGCGGACGCGCCTCGCCGCCGCCCAGTGGCATGGACCAGAGATTCTGGTCGCGCACGAAGCTGACGAAACCGCCCTTGGGGCTGACGATCGGGTTCAGCTCGCCGCCCGGCGTGTTGGTCAGGCGGCGGACCTGCCCGTCCAGCCCGGCGAGATAGAGGTCGCCGTCCAGCGGCACCAGGATCGACTTGCCGTCGGGCGCCCAGTCATAGGCGACGATGCCCTTCGACCCGCTGATCCGCGCGCGCTCGCGCTGCATCTTCTCCGCCTCGGACAGTTCGGCGCCCGAGCCGACCTTCTTCGAATCGACCAGCATCCGCTCTTCGCCGGTGCGGGTGTCGCGCGCCCACAGGTCCAGCCGCTCACGCTCATCGGCGCGCGGGCGCAGCGAGGTCAGGAGCGTGCCGTCGGGCGACAGGCGAAGACCGCGCGGCTGCGACCCCGACAGGTCCGGGCTGCCGAAGACGCGCTTCAGCGTCAGTTCGCCCTGCTTTTCAGGCTCAGCGGCCATGGCCGGTGCCCCCATTCCCGATGTGATCGACGCCCCCACCGACGCCAGCGCCAGACCCAGCACCCATTTGTGCATTCATACCACTCCAGACCCATATCCGCCGGATCGGTCCCGGCGCGTCGCCGGGCGTTATCGCGACGCCATGCCGATCCGGCAAGCGCGATCCTCCCCGGCCCGACCGGATCCTCCGGAACCCACGGAAAACCGGCCATTTCGACGTCAATTCTTCGTAAACCCGCCATTAACGAAATTTGTTTAGACCCTTCGGGCGGGAACGACACGAGGACATCATCCCCGGCGTCGCGATCCGTACATTATCGGAACGGACATGGCGGCGACCATCGCATTCGACATTCAGAACGATCGGCGGGGTGACATCCGGGCGATCCTGGCGCGCTCGGGCAGCGCGGGGCATCCTCATGTCCAGTCGTTGCTCCTGCCACAGGCGCTGCTGCACGACCTGACCGATGCGGTTCATGCGGTGTGCGCGGTCCATGGCAACCATCCGTGCATGATCGATTACGCCATGGCGCGCGGCATCCAGATCGAAACGCTGCCCTGGTTGATCCAGTCGTCCAACGCCTTCGCCCATGAGCGGGCCTTTCTCGCCAATCTGACCTCGGCGGCGGGTCCGCTTCCCTCGACACCGGGTCAGGCGCAAACCGATGCGGCGCTGACCCAGTTGCGCCAGACGCTGGAGATGCTCGCCAATTCGGATCGTCGCGGATGCGCGACGGGCGCGGTCTGCGCGCTGATCCTCGACTGGCGGACCATCCGACAGCTTCTGGACCAGGCCGCCCGCCGCTTCGGCCTGTCCGCCCCCGTCAACCAGTTGCCCGAGCCGTTGCTCGACATGACCGAGGAAGAGGCGGCGACGCTGGGTCTGGCGCGGGCGCGCGGTTTCGGCGCGACTCAGTTGCTCGTCCAGCATCGGGTGCTGTGGGATTTGCTGGAGGCGCGAGCCAGCGCGCGACGCGGCTAGGGACGACCGACCCCGCGCGTCGTCCGCCCGTCGCGCGAAACACTCGGCCGGGCGAGCTACCGGCCCGTTAACCATCTTGAACAGTTCACGATTAATCCGCCGGGCTTAGCGTGATCGTCATGAAAGCCCTGGTGTCCAAAGCAGTCCTCTCGCTCTGCGCACTGACGGTCGCCGTGTCGGCCGAAGCGCGATCGCTGCTCGATTATGTCGGGCAATGCGTGCCCTTCGCGCGCGAGGCCTCCGGCATTTCCATTTATGGCGACGCCTGGACCTGGTGGAACCAGGCCGAAGGGAAATATCCGCGCGGCCATAACCCCCGCGTCGGCGCGGTCGTCGTCTTCGAAAAGACCAGCCGCCTGCCGCTGGGCCATGTCGCGGTGGTCAGCCGCGTGGTCGAGGACCGGGTGCTGATGCTGACCCACGCCAACTGGTCGATCCAGAATGGCGAGCGCGGCCATGCCGAACAGGATGTGACGTTGTTCGACGTGTCCCCCGCCAATGACTGGAGCATGGTGAAGGTCTGGTTCCGCGACTCGGACGGGTTGGGCAGTTCAACCTATCCGATCTACGGCTTCATCTATGGCAAGGGCCGCGCCGCACCCGAATTGACCAGCGACAAGCCCGATTATGTCGGCGCGCTGATCGACGCCTATGTCGCCCGCTGATTGCCAGTAGCAATCGACATTCATTCTATTCCTCCCCTGGAAGGGGAGGTGGCAGGCCGAAGGCCTGACGGAGGGGTGTCCCCCTTGGAGAGGTCGGCCAAGCTTACGACGGGTTACACCCCTCCACCATGCTTCGCATGGTCCCCCTCCCCTTACAGGGGAGGAATGAAATCGGCATGGCCCGAATGTCGCCCGCTGATTGCTAAGAGGTCATCGTCGATCTAGATTGCTTCCACTTCAGGGAGAAGGTCTATGATGTTGTTCATGACGCTCGCGCTGATCGCCGATAGCGGTATTGTCCGACCGTCGATGCCGCCCCTTGGCGAGGTGCCGCAACGCTGCGTCCAGACGGAAAAGCGGGTCAGCAGGAATGCCCCCTCCGCCGGTCCCCGAAAGCTGAACGAGATGCCCGACGCCGAAGCGCGGTTCGCGGTGCTGCGCAGTGTCGATGGCTGCCCCATCCCCGCCAAGGTCAGCCAGGAAACGGCGAAGCGATAAGTCCTTCCTCCCTCGCGAGAGGGAAATACGGTCAGTTCGTGGCTGGCCGGTGGATCACGCCGCCGGTCATCGCCTGCGCCACACCGGTCGTGCCCGGAAAGCTGATCGGGCGCTCGTTCAGCCGCCTCACCGCCATATAGGCGAAACCCTCGGCCTCCATCGCGTCGCCGTTCCAGCCCAGCGCGTCGGTCGGCTCGGGCGTCAGTCCGGTTTCCTGCCCGATCATGCGGAGCATCGTCGCATTGTGCCGCCCGCCGCCCGCGACCAGCAGCCGCCGGGGACGCTGGGGCAGATGATCCAGCGCCCGCGCGACGGTCCGCGCGGTAAAGGCGGTCAGCGTCGCCGCCCCGTCCGCCGCCGACAGGCCCCGCGCCGGTTGTATGGTGAAGTCGTTGCGGTCGAGCGACTTGGGCGGGGCCAGATCGAACCAGCCATTGTCCATCATCGTGTCCAGCACGGTGGGCTCGACCCGCCCCGTCGCCGCCAACGCGCCGTCCGCGTCGTAACGCTGGCCGGTCTCCACCTCCATCCAGCTATCGATCAGGCCGTTGGCGGGCCCGGTGTCGAACGCGACCAGCGCTCCGTCGCGGCCGACCCAGGTGATGTTCGCGACCCCGCCCAGGTTGAGGATGGCGACCGGCTTTTCCAGCCCGGTGGCCAGTGCCGCATGATAGACCGGGATCAGCGGCGCCCCCTGCCCGCCCGCCGCGACATCGGCGGAGCGGAAGTCGGACACGGTGACGATCCCCGTGGCATCGGCCAGCGCCTGTCCGTCACCGATCTGCCAGGTCCAGCCGCGATCGGGGCGGTGCGCCACGGTCTGGCCGTGGAAACCGATGACATCGACCCGCCCCGCCTCGACACCCGCGTCGCGCAGCAGCTTCTGCACGACCATCGCATGGGTTCGTACGATCAGGTCGCCCGCCGCGACGATGGGCGGGCTGGCACGCGGGCGATCGAAGGTCAGCGCCATCGCGGTCGCCTCCGCCAGTTCGGCGCGCGCGCCGTCCGAATAGGTTTCGGAGCGAAAGGCGACCGGGCGCACCAGCGCCTCGCCATCCGTCTCGACCAGTGCGGCGTCCACGCCGTCTAGCGAGGTTCCCGACATCAATCCGATCGCCAGCATCGCCAATTTAACCTTTGTGAACCCGCCCCCCTCATGCCGGGATCACGGGGGCCTGTCGACCACCTGGCGCAAGCACATCTGGAAAAGCGTTCCGATCTGGACTATGTGCGCGCGTATCCCATGGCAACCAAACTCCCCACTCCGCCGCGCGTCGGCATGGTCTCGCTCGGCTGTCCCAAGAATCTGGTCGACAGCGAACGCATCCTGACCCAGCTTCGCGCCGATGGCTATCAGATGTCACCCGACTATGCCGGGGCGGACGTCGTGCTGGTCAACACATGCGGCTTTCTCGACTCCGCCAAGGAGGAAAGCCTGGAGGCAATCGGCGAGGCGATCAAGGAAAATGGTCGCGTCATCGTGACCGGCTGCATGGGCAAGGAAGCCGAGGCGATCCGCACCCGCTTCCCCGACGTGCTCGCGATCACCGGCGCGCATGAATATGAGCAGGTGGTGGAGGCCGTCCACGCCGCCGCGCCCGCGAACCTGTCGCCCTATATCGACCTGATCCCCGATGCCGGGCTGAAGCTGACCCCGCGCCATTACAGCTATCTGAAGATTTCGGAGGGCTGCAACCACCGGTGCAGCTTCTGCATCATCCCCAGCCTTCGCGGCGACCTGGTCAGCCGCCGCCCCGACGCGATCCTGCGCGAGGCGGAGAAGCTGGTCGCGGCGGGTACGCGCGAGCTGCTGGTCATCAGCCAGGACACCTCGGCTTACGGCATCGACATTAGGCGCGAGCCCCGCATGTGGAAGGGGCAGGAGGTCGTGCCGCACATGACCGACCTGGCCCGCGAACTGGGCAAGATCGCCCCCTGGGTGCGGCTGCACTATGTCTATCCCTATCCTCATGTGGATCAGGTGATCCCGCTGATGGCGGAAGGCTTGGTGCTGCCCTATCTGGACATTCCGTTCCAGCATGCCGCGCCGTCCGTCCTCCGCCGCATGAAGCGCCCCGGCAACGATGCCAAGGTGTTGAGCCGCATTCACCAGTGGCGCGACATCTGCCCCGACATCGCGATCCGCTCGACCTTCGTGGTCGGCTTCCCCGGCGAGACGGAGGAGGATTTCGAATATCTGCTCGACTGGCTGGATGAAGCCCAGCTCGACCGGGTCGGCGCCTTCCGCTTCGAACCCGTCGAGGGCGCCGCCGCCAACGCGCTGCCCGATCACGTCCCCGAGGAGGTGAAGGAGGAACGCTACGCGCGGATCATGGAAAAGACCGCGGCCATCTCCGCCGCCAAGCTCGCCGCCAAGGTGGGCCGCACCCTGCCGGTCATCATCGACGCGGTGGACGAGGAGGGTGGCGCGACCGGCCGTTCCCAGGCCGACGCACCGGAGATCGACGGTGAAGTCTTCCTCCGCGATGCCGGGCATCTGGCGGTCGGCGATATCGTACCCGTCGTAATCGAGGATGCGGACGACCACGATTTGTACGGCGTTCCCGTTACCGGAAACGCGTGAGCATCCATATCCGATAGCCCCGGGCGTTGCCCGGCCCCTCCACCACTCGCTGACGCGAGCGGTCCCCCTCCCCAAGCAAAGCTTGGGGAGGATTGAGGCCTGTCGTCCGCCGGGTATCCCAATTCCTTCCCAAGCTTTGCTTGGGGAGGGGGACCGCCGCGAAGCGGTGGTGGAGGGGCATCCTTCCCACCTTGCTCAGGCCAAGCGGCGCGAGGGGCTCCATTGCAACGACCGTTCCCGCTGAGCGAAGTCGAAGCGCACGGCCCGAACCCGTTGCGCCGCTCCCACAAACCTGCTTCCTTGCCCCCATGAGATACCCGACATTGCTGGCGGCGATCGCGCTGATCGCCCCCGCCCCGCTCGCCGCCCAAGCCCTGACCCCGGCGGAAACCCAGAAGATCGACGCGCTGGTGCAGAAGACGCTGGCGGACACCGGCGTCCCCTCCGCCTCGATCGCGGTGGTGCGCGGCGGCAGGATCGTCCTTGCCAAGGCTTACGGCAAGCAGTTCGAAGGGCAGACCGGCCCCGCCGACCCCAAACTCCCCTATCAGATCGCCTCCGTGTCGAAGCAGTTCACCGCCGCCGCGATCCTGTTGCTGGCGGACGAGGGCAAGCTGTCGTTGGATGACAGCGTCTCCAAATACATCCCCGGCATCACCGATGGCGACAAGATCACCATCCGCCAGTTGCTCAGCCACACCTCGGGCCTGCGCGACTATTGGCCGCAGGATTACAGCTTCAAGGCGATGGCGACCCCGACCAGCCCGCAAGGCATCGTCGACCGATGGGCCAAGGCGCCGCTGGACTTCGCCCCCGGCACCCAGTGGCAATATTCCAACACAGGCTATGTCGTGGCGGGCATGATCGTCGAGAAGGTCGCCGGGCAATCCCTGCTCGATTTCCTCCAGGCGCGGGTGTTCCGCCCGCTCGGCATCCGTGCGGTGGATCAGGACAAGGCGGTCGGCCCCGGCTTCCCCCAGGGCTATCTGCGCCACGCGCTCGGCCCCGTCCGGGTGGAGACCCCCGCCGCCCCCGGCTGGCTCTATGCGGCGGGCGAGCTTTCCATGTCGGCGGAGGATCTCGCCAAATGGGACGTGGCGCGGATGAACCGCACGCTGCTGCCCGCGAAGGACTGGGCCGAGCAGGAACGTCCGGTCAAGCTGACCGACGGCTCCAACACCAATTACGGGCTGGGCGTCGGGGTCGGCAACGACAATGGCCGCCGCATGGTCGAACATAGCGGCGAGGCGGTGGGCTTCCTGAGCGAGAATATCGTCTATCCCGACGACAAGGCCGCCGTGGTGGTCGCGGTGAATGCCTGGTTCGCCGACGCGCAGAACCGCATCGCCAAGGGGATTTCGGACATCGTCCTCCCCGCCCCCCAGGCCAGTGCCGAGGACGCCGCCGCGCTCGACCGGACCAGGCGCGTCTATGCGCAGTTGCAGGCGGGCAATCTCGACCGCACGCTGCTGACCGAGGACGCGGCCTATTATTTCACCCCGGCGACCATCGCCGATTACAGGACCAGCCTGTCGCCGCTGGGCACGCCGGCCAAGATCGAGCAGGTCGGGCGCACCCGCCTGCGCGGCGGGTTCGTCAACCGGTCCTACCGCGTCACCTATCCGTCGCGGTCGCTGCGGATCAGCACCTATGCCGAACCCGGCACGGGCGGAAAGATCGAACAGTTTCTGGTAAGCCCCTCCGAATGATGGACTTCTCCCCCCTGCTGCAACCCGATCGCGGGCAGCCCGCGCGTGCGGTCACGCTTCTCGCGCCGTCCGGCTTCGACGCCTGGCTGACCCGACAGCCCGCCGCGATCCGCGCGCTGGCGGCGGCGCAGCGCTTCACCGCCAAGCCCGACAGCGTGCTGCTGATCCCGCACGAGGCCGATATCGCCGTCGTCGCAGGCGTGGCCGATCCCGCATCGCCCTGGGCACTGGCCAAGCTGGCGGAGTCCTTGCCCGAGGGCAGCTACCGCCTCGACGGCGCGGAGGTCGGGGCGAATGCCCTGGGTTGGCTGCTCGGCCAGTATCGCTTCACCCGCTATCGCAAGGCGGAGGATGCGGGGCCGCGTATCCTGTTGACCCGCGACGCCGGTCACCGCGACGAACTGCTCCGCATCGCCGCCGCCACCGCGCAGGTCCGCGATCTGGTCAATACCGGCGCGGGCGATCTGGGCCCCGCCGAACTGGAGGCGGAGGCCCAGGCGCTGGCCCGCGCGCATCGTGCGGAGATCAGCGTCACCACGGGGGAAACGCTGGCCCGCGATTATCCGATGATCCATGCGGTCGGCCGGGCGGCGGTGCGCGAACGCGGGCCCCGGCTGATCGAACTCCACTGGGGCGATCCCGGCCATCCGCGCATCGCCATCGTCGGCAAGGGCGTGTGCTTCGATACCGGCGGGCTCGATATCAAGCCATCGGCGGGCATGCGCCTGATGAAGAAGGACATGGGCGGGGCGGCCCACGCCCTGGCGCTGGCCGGGCTGGTGATGGCGGCGAGACTGCCGGTGCGGCTCCACCTGCTGATCCCGGCGGTCGAGAATGCCGTGTCCGGCGCGTCCTTCCGCCCCGGCGACGTGCTGAAGACCCGCAAAGGCCTGACGGTCGAGAACACCAATACCGATGCCGAAGGTCGCCTAATCCTGGGCGACGCGCTGACCCGTGCGGGCGAGGAGAAGCCCGAACTGATCCTCGACTTCGCGACCCTGACCGGCGCGGCGCGCGTGGCGCTGGGGCCGGACCTGCCGCCGCTGTTCACCGATGACGAGGCGTTGGCGGCGGACCTGCTGGCGGCGGGCGTCGCCGAGGAAGACCCGGTCTGGCGGCTGCCGCTCTGGGACGGTTATGACGAGATGCTGAAGTCCGACATCGCCGACATGGTCAATGCCCCGGACGGCGGTTTCGCGGGGGCGATCACGGCGGCGCTGTTCCTGCGGCGCTTCGTGCCGAGGGAGACGGCCTGGGCGCATCTGGACGTGTTCGCGTGGCGGCCATCCACCAAGCCGGGACGGCCCAAGGGGGGTGACGCCTATGCGCTGCGCGCGGCGTATCGAATGTTGAAGGGGCGGTATTCGGGCTGACGACCAGTCCCCAACCGTCATCCCAGCGAAGGCTGGGATCTTTTGCGGCCATACCGATCCGCCGCAAAAGGCCCCAGCCTTCGCTGGGGCGACGGTGGCCTCCCGGCGTTACAACCCCGCCGCCGCCTCGATGATCGGCACGAACTTCGCGGCGGTCAGGCTCGCGCCGCCGACCAGCGCGCCGTCGACATTCTCGACCGCCAGCAAGGTCGCCGCATTCTCCCCCGTCACCGATCCGCCGTAGAGAATCCGCACCCCGTCCGCCGCATCGCCGATCAGCATCCGCAGCTTGGCGCGCGCGATGGAATGGATCGTCGCGATCTCGTCCAGCGTCGGCGTGCGCCCCGTGCCAATCGCCCAGCGCGGTTCATAGGCCAGGGTGAACCAGCTTCCATCCGCATTGTCGGGCACCGACTTCTCGATCTGCGCCTGCACCACGCGCTCGGCGCGGCCCGCATTGCGCTCCGCCTCGGTCTCGCCGCAGCACAGGATGACGTTCAGCCCCTGGCGATGCGCCGCCGCCGCCTTGGCCCAGGCGTCCTGGCTGGTCTCGCCCTGGTCCGCACGACGCTCCGAATGGCCGACAATGGTGAAGCGGGCGCCCGCTTCCTTGACCATCGCCGCCGAAACGCAGCCGGTATGCGCGCCCGAATCGGCCTCGTGCACATCCTCGGCGCCGATCGACAGTCCGGGCACCCGCTCGGCGGCGGGGCCGATCAGGGTGAAAGGCACCGCCATCGCGACATCGACGTTCGGGGCCGCTTCCGCCGCCCGCGCCATGGCGTCCAACTCGGCCAGAGCGGCGCGCGAGCCGTTCATCTTCCAGTTGCCCGCCACCAATTTGCGCCTTGCCATATTGAGGCTCCCATTGAGTCGTCTGTTTTACGTGTTCAACACCGATAGCGTATTGCGCTTGTCGCACAAGCTTGATGCGGGGCCGCCTCGCCCCTAAAGCACGTCCCGATTTTCTTTCTTGCCGATCGGTCGTCCATGCTCAGCTTCTTCCGCCGGATCATCAATTCCAAGGCCGGCGTCGTCGTGACCTTCATCGTCCTCGGCGTGATCGCGATCGCGTTCGCGGCGGGCGACGTGTCGAACATCGCCGGCATGGCGGGCGGTCTGGGCGGCTCCGACGTCGCCAAGGTCGGCGGCGCGAAGGTCACCGCCAACGACCTGCGCACCGCCGCGCAGAACGAGGTCGCGGCCTATCGCCAGGAACAGCCGACGCTCGACATGGCGCAGTTCATCGCGGCGGGCGGGTTCGAAGGCGTGCTCCAGCGCGAGATCACCGGCCTGTCGCTCGAACAGTTCGGCAAGGATCAGGGCATGGTCGTGTCCCGCCGCCTGGTCGACGGCCAGATCGCCTCGATCCCCGCCTTTCGCGGGCCCAATGGGCAGTTCGATCCGGCGCTCTATCAGCAGCTTCTGGCACAGCGGAAGATGACCGACGCGCAGGTGCGGACCGATATCGAGCGGACCAGCTATGCGCAGCAACTGACCGTGCCGACCATTGGCGCCACCCAGTTCGCGATGCAGATGGCGCTGCCCTATGCCTCGCTGCTGCTCGAAAAGCGTGAGGGCGAGGTCGGCTATATCCCGACCCGTCTGGTGCCCGCCGGGGCCGCGCCGACCGATGCCGAGATTCAGACCTTCTATCAGCGCAACGTTCAGCGTTACACGCTGCCCGAGCGCCGTGTCGTCCGCTATGCGCTGGTGACGCCCGCCGCCGTCGCGGCCAGCGCGACGCCCAGCGAGGCGGAGATCGCCCGCTATTACCAGACCAACCAGTCGCGTTATGCCGCGACCCAGAAGCGTGATGTGACCCAGGTGATCGTCGCCGATCAGGCGGGCGCCAACGCGCTGGCGGCCAAGGCGAAGGGGGGTGCCTCGCTCGCCGATGCCGCCCGCGCCGCCGGGCTGGAAGCCTCGACCCAGAAGGGCGTCGACAAGGCTGCCTACACGACGCAGGCCTCCACCGCCGTTGCCGACGCGGTGTTCGGCGCCGCGCAAGGGTCGGTCGTCGGTCCGGTTCGCGGCACGCTGGGCTTCGTCGTCGCCAAGGTCGATGCGATCACCCAGGTTCCCGGCAAGACGCTGGCGCAGGCACGGCCCGAGATCGTCGCGGAACTGGCCAAGCAGAAGCAGGCCGCAGCGCTGGGCGAGATGCGCAACACGATCGAGGACGCGCTGTCGGGCAATGCGACCTTCGACGAGGTCGTTACCGATCGCAAGCTTCAGGCGCAGACCACCCCGGCGGTGACCGCGCAAGGGGCCGCCCCCGATGCGCCGACCTTCCAGCCCACACCGGAGCAGCGCGCGATGATCACCGCCGCCTTCACCGCCGAGGAAGGCGATGCGCCGCAGATCGTGCCGGTCGGACAGGATGGCGGCTTCGCGGTCGTCGGCGTCGGCCAGATCCAGCGCTCCGCCCCGCGTCCGCTGGCGCAGGTACGCAACCAGGTCCTCGCCGACCTGAACGCCGACCGCGCCCGTACCGCCGCGCGCAAGCTCGCCAATGCAGTGTTGGCCAAGGTGAACAAGGGCATGCCGATGGCGCAGGCGTTGAAGGAAACCGGCCTGGCCGTGCCGCCGGTCCGCCCGATCGCCGCGTCGCGCCGCGATCTGGCCGCCGCGCAGAACACCCCCGCCGCCGCGCCGCTCGCGCTGCTCTTCTCGATGCCGCAGAACAAGGCGCGCACGCTGGAGGCGCCGCAGAACGAGGGCTGGTACATCCTGCGCGTGAACAAGATCGAGGCGGGCAACGCCGCGGGTAACGAAGCCGCGATCCGCGCCGCGCGCGCCGATATCGGTCGCCTGATCGGCCGTGAATATGTCTCGCAATTCGCCCGCGCCGTCCGCGACTCGGTCGGCGTGAAGACCGATCCCAAGGCGGTGGCGAAGGTCCGCGCAGAACTGCTGAACAATGGCGGCAACTGAGGCGAACGCCGCCGACGGCGCCGCCGACCGGCTTAACGCCGGTCGCCCGGTGCTGATCTGGCGGCGACAGATCGCCGACACCGAAACCCCGGTGGCGGCGGCGCTCAAGCTGATCGAGCCGGGTCGCGGCGACTTCCTGCTCGAATCGGTCGAGGGCGGCGCGACGCGCGGGCGCTACAGCCTGATCGGCCTCGCCCCCGATCTGGTGTTCCGTGCGCACGGCCATGCGGCGGCGATCAACCGTCGCTGGGCCACCGATCGCGAGGCGTTCGAGCCCTGTTCGCAGGCAACGCTCGCCGCGCTCCGCAGCCTGGTCGCCGAATGCCGCGCCGACGTGCCGGAGGGGCTGCCCTCCGCGCTCGCCTGTCTGGTCGGCTATTTCGGCTATGAGACGGTCGGGCTGGTCGAGGATTTGCCCCAGCCGGAGAGCGATCCGCTCGGCCTGCCCGACATGATCTTCGTGCGGCCGACCGTGATTCTGGTCTTCGACCGGCTGGCCGACGCGCTTTATCTGGTCGCGCCGGTCTGGCCCGATGCCGCACGCGATGCCGGCCGGATGATCGCCGAGGCGGAGGAACGGCTGGACGCGACCGCCGCCCGGCTGGCGACGACGGCGCTTCCCTCGCCCGTCCGCGCCGACCTGCCCGAGCCCGCCTACATCCCCGCTTTGCCGCAGGGCCGCTATGCCGAGATGGTGGCCCGCGCGAAGGACTATATCGTCGCGGGCGACATATTTCAGGTGGTGCTGGCACAGCGTTTCTCCGCGCCCTTCGCGCTGCCGCCCTTCGAACTGTACCGCAGCCTGCGGCGGATCAACCCCTCGCCCTTCCTCTACCATCTCGACCTGCCCGGCTTCTCGCTGATCGGGTCGAGCCCCGAGATTCTGGTCCGCGTCCGCGATGGCGAGGTGACGATCCGCCCGATCGCGGGCACGCGTCCGCGTGGACGTACCGGGGCAGAGGATGCCGCGAACCGCGACAGCCTGCTCGCCGATCCCAAGGAACGCGCCGAGCATTTGATGCTGCTAGACCTGGGCCGCAACGATGTGGGTCGAGCGGCATCGGCGGGCAGCGTGCGGGTGACCGACAGCTATACGGTCGAATTCTACAGCCATGTCATGCACATCGTCTCCAACGTCGTCGGACGGCTGGGCGACGACAAGGACGCGCTGGATGCCCTGTTCGCGGGCTTCCCTGCGGGCACGGTCAGCGGCGCGCCCAAGGTCCGCGCCTGCCAGATCATCGCCGAACTGGAGCCCGAGCGGCGCGGCGCCTATGCGGGCGGCGTCGGCTATTTCTCGCCGGACGGGTCGATGGACTCGTGCATCGTGCTGCGGACCGCCGTGGTCAAGGACGGGACCATCCACGTCCAGGCGGGCGCGGGCATCGTCGCCGACAGCGACCCCGCCTATGAACAGCGCGAATGCGAAGCCAAGGCCGGAGCGATGCTCGCCGCCGCCAGGGACGCGGTGGCGCGGGCGGGCGAAGGCGGTTTCGGGCAATAGGGGCGGTTCGGGCGTTTGCCGATTGGGCCGGACGCCTCTTTAAGACCGATGAGCGAGAGGTAGCCCGACCACACCCTCGAACCACCCCGGCGAGGGCCGATCGACATTCACCCATTCCTCCCCTGGAAGGGGAGGTGGCAGGCCGTCAGGCCTGACGGAGGGGTGTCGCACTATCGAGAGGGGGACACCCCTCCACCATGCTGCGCATGGTCCCCCTCCCCTTGCAGGGGAGGAATGAGGACACCGCCGCCTGAATGTCGATCAGGCCCAAGAATTCAAACGAACACGCCAATCCTTTTTTGCGCGCAGAGGCGCGGAGGACGCAGAGATATCATACACGCCCGGTAGCGCGCTTCATGAATCCTCAGATGGCAAAAGCGGACTGCCGTCGCCTCAGGCTCAACCTCTCTCCGTCCTCCGCGCCTCCGCGCGAACACATTCTTCGCGTCTTCGCGTGAAAATGTATCCGGACCGGTTCCAGACCCCGGCCTTCGCCGAGGTGTTTCGAGATCAAGTAATGGCGTCAGGGGCGACGACCGCCTCAATCCCCGTCGGCAGCCGGCGGGGTCTGCTCCGCGCGGCGGGCGCGGCGTTCGTCGGCGAACTGGCGGTTCCAGGTCATGCTGCATCCGCTCTGCCCGCCCGTGCCGACCGGCGAGCAGGTATCGGGGATGCCGCCCGCGACACGCCCGACCTGGTCCATCGTCGCGGCGCGGTTGACCCAGCTCTGGTTCTGCGCCGGGATCGGCTTGTCGTCACGCAGGCCCTTGGGGATGCGATAGGGTTCGTCGTCGCGGCCGCAGACCACCACTTCCTCGGCGGTGCTTTCCGGGCATTTCTGATCGCCGGTCAGCGTCACCTGCCGCACCCGCTTGGGCGGCTGGCCGGTCGCGGCCTGCTGGTCCTGCGTCGCCTGTTGCGCAAACGCGGCGCCCGGGGTCAGCAAGAGGGCGGCAATCAGGGCGGCTCGGACCATGGCAACAGGACTCCTTTGAGACATCAACGTCGAACGCGGCGCATGGCTCCACGCTGAACGGTTCGCCCTAACGGCGTCTTTCGGGCGAAATTGCGGCCATGTATCGTCAAGTCCGTCCGGGCCCGGCATACCGCCCCACATCCCGATTGCGTCAAGCAGGCGTTGCACCGCCCGCACGATCGGCTATGGCGGTCCCCATGATCCTGGTCGTCGACAATTACGACAGCTTCACCTGGAACCTCGTCCATTATCTTCAGGAATTGGGCAGCGAGGTGGAGGTGGTCCGCAACGACGCGATCTCGGCGGGCCAAGCGCTGTCGTCGGGGGCGCAAGCCTTTCTCATCTCCCCCGGCCCCTGCACGCCGACCGAAGCGGGCGTCAGCCTGGACCTGGTCGCCGCCGCCGCCGATGCGGGCCGTCCGCTGCTGGGCGTATGCTTGGGCCATCAGGCGATCGGCCAGCATTTCGGCGGGCTGGTCGAACGCGGCGGGCTGATGCACGGCAAGACCTCGCCCGTCCATCATGACGGCACGGGGCTGTTCCGGGGCCTGCCCTCCCCCTTCACCGCGACCCGCTATCACTCGCTGATCGTCAACGACGTGCCCGACAGCCTGGTCGTCAATGCGCGGGCCGAGGATGGGACGGTGATGGGCTTTCGTCACGCGACGCTGCCGATCCACGGCGTCCAGTTCCACCCTGAGAGCATCGCCACCGAATATGGCCATGCGATGCTCGCCAATTTCCTGCGCGAGGCCGGGATCGCGCACGACCTGCCCGAACGGCTTCGTCCCCCGGTCGAGCGTGCGGCGTGACCACCATCGCGCTGCTGCCCGATCCCGTCAGCCCGCTGTCGCGCGAGACGGCCCATGCCGCCTTTGCCGACATTCTCGACGGGCGGGCGGATGACGAGGCGACCGCCGACTTCCTGACCCGGCTGGCCGAGCGCGGCGAAACCTCGATCGAGATAGCCGAGGCCGCCCGTGCCATGCGGCAAAGGCTGATCCCGATCGAAGCGCCGCCCGGCACCATCGATGTGTGCGGCACGGGCGGCGACGGGCATCACACGCTCAACGTGTCGACCGCCGTGTCGCTGGTCGTCGCGGCGCTGGGCGTGCCGGTCGCCAAGCACGGCAACCGCGCCGCCTCGTCCAAGGCCGGCGCGGCGGACACGCTGGAGGTGCTGGGCCTCGACATGGAGCGTGCCGGACAGGTGGCGCAGGCGAGTCTAGCCGATATCGGCATCGCCTTCCTCTTCGCCGCCAACCACCATCCCGCCATGGCGCGGATCACCCCGATCCGGCGGCGGATCGGGCGGCGGACGATCTTCAACCTGATGGGTCCGCTCGCCAATCCGGCGCATGTCGGGCGTCAGTTGATCGGCATCGCGCGGCCCGATTATGCGACGGTCTATGCCGAAGCGCTGGAGCAGCTCGGCGCGGAGGCCGCGCTGGTCGTGTCGGGCGAAGAGGGCCTTGACGAGCTGTCGGGTGCGGGGCCCAGCATCGCGGTGTCGGTGGGCGGCATCGACGCGCCCGCCACGATCTCGCCGGAGGATGCGGGCCTGCCCCGCCATCCCATCACCGCCATCCGTGGCGGCGACGCGCGGCACAATGCCGAGGCGCTTCGCCGTCTCCTCGCCGGAGAGCCGGGCGCGTATCGCGACGCCGTTCTCCTCAATGCCGCCGCGGCCCTGCTGGTCGCCGGGCATAGCGCCGACCTGTCCGAAGGGGCCGTGGCCGCTGCTCGCGCGATCGATACGGGTGATGCCGCGGCGCTTCTCGATCGATGGATTGCCTACCGATGACGATGCTCGACCGCATCCTGGAAACCAAGCGCGCCGATGTCGCCGCGCGCAAGGCGACGATGTCGCTCGCCGATCTCGACGCCAAGATCGAAACCGTCTCCGCGCCCCGCGGCTTTCGCGCCGCGCTGGACGCCAAGACCGGCCATGCGCTGATCGCCGAGGTGAAGAAGGCCAGCCCGTCCAAGGGCCTGATCCGCGCCGATTTCGATCCCCCCGCCCATGCCCGCGCCTATGAGGCCGGGGGCGCCGCCTGCCTGTCGGTGCTGACCGACGAACGCTGGTTCCAGGGGGCAGACGCGTTTCTGGAGCAGGCCCGCGCGGCGGTGTCGATCCCGGTGCTGCGCAAGGACTTCATGGTCGATCCGTGGCAGGTGCATGAGTCGCGCGCGCTGGGCGCCGATGCGATCCTGATCATCGTCGCGGCGCTCGACGATACGCAGATGCAGGAGATCGAGGCCGCCGCCATCGAATGCGGGATGGACGCGCTGGTCGAGGTCCATGACGCCGCCGAGATGGAGCGCGCCGCCCGGCTCAAGTCGCGGCTGATCGGGGTCAACAACCGCGATCTGCGCGACTTCACGGTCGATTTCCAACGCACCTATGAACTGGTCGGGCGCGCGCCGGAGGGCAGCACCTTCGTCGCCGAGAGCGGCCTGACGACCCGCGCCGATCTCGACGCGATGGCCCAGCATGGCATCCATTGCTTCCTGATCGGCGAAGCCCTGATGCGCGAACATGATGTCGAGGCGGCGACCCGCGCGCTGATCGGATGAGCGGCCTTACCCATCTGGACGATAGCGGATCGGCGCGGATGGTCGATGTCAGTGCCAAGTCGGTGACCGCCCGGCAGGCGGTGGCGGAAGGGCGCGTCACCATGTCGCCCGAGGCCGCCGCCGCGATCCGCGCGGGCAGCGTCCAGAAGGGCGATGTGCTGGCCGTGGCGCGCGTCGCGGGCATCATGGCCGCCAAGAAGACCAGCGACCTCATCCCGCTGTGTCACCCCCTGCCGCTCAGCAAGGTCGAGATCGACCTGGCGCTGGATGCCGAGGGAGTCACCGCCACCGCCACCGCCGCGACGGCGGGGCAGACGGGCGTGGAGATGGAGGCGCTTGCCGCCGTTACGGTAACGCTGCTGACCGTCTATGACATGGCCAAGGCGTTGGATAAGCGCATGACGATCGGCGACATTCGCCTGTTGTCGAAGACCGGCGGCAAGTCCGGCGACTGGCACGCCTGACGCCGGGAACGCGGCCGGGAACGCGGATCGCGGTCTAAGCGTCCTTGGGCCAACAGGAGTGACCGTCATTCTTCTACCCGTCGCCGAAGCCCAGCAGCGCCTGCTCGCCCTCGCCACCGAGCGTCCCATCGTCGAACTGCCCTTGCGCGAGGCCGCCGGTCGCTGGGCCGCGCGCGACATAGCGGCGATACGGACCCAACCGGCGAGCGACCTGTCGGCGATGGACGGCTATGCGATCCGCTTCGCCGATATGCCGGGCCCCTGGACCGTCATCGGCGAAAGCGCGGCGGGGCGGCCCTTTCCCCATGCGATCGAAGCGGGTCAGGCAACGCGTATCTTCACCGGCGCGGCGCTGCCCCCCGGAGCCGATACGGTGCTGATCCAGGAGGAAGCGGGCCGTGACGGCGCGACATTGACCCTGACCGGCGAGGGGCCTGCGCATCGCGGGCGCAACGTCCGGCGGCGGGGGCTGGATTTCACGGCGGGCGACCGGCTGATCGCCGCCGGGCAGCGCCTGACCCCGGCCCGCATCGCGGTGGCGGCGACCGGGGGGCATGGCACCCTGCCCGTCCGCCCGCGCATCCGCGTCGCCATCGCCGCAACCGGGGACGAACTCGTGCCACCGGGACTTGGCGACCCCGACGCCCTGCCCGAATCGAACGGCGTGATGCTCGCCGCGATGCTGGCCGACCTGCCGGTCGACATCATCGATCTGGGTATCCTGCCCGATGATCTGGGGCGGTTGCGTGACGCTTTCGCGGGGGTGGACGCCGATCTGCTGGTTACGACCGGCGGCGCGTCGGTGGGCGATCATGACCTGGTCCAGCCCGCCTTGAAGGCCGCCGGGGGGAGCATCGATTTCTGGCGCATCGCGCTGCGCCCCGGCAAGCCGATGATGGCGGGGCGGCTGGGCGAGACGGTGGTGCTCAGCCTGCCGGGCAACCCGGTTTCGGCGTTCGTCACCGCGACGCTGTTCGTTCGTCCCCTGATCGCGCACATGGCGGGCGCGGCGGACCCCTTCCCCGCGCCGATCCCCGCGATATTGGGAGAGGATCTGCCCACCAACGGGCCGCGCATCGACTATCTCCGCGCCGCGATGATCGACGGACGGGTCCATGCGGCGGCGATCCAGGACAGCTCGATGCTGCTCACTCTGGCGCGTTCGACCTGCCTGGTGATCCGCCCGCCGCATGCCCCGGCGGCTCTGGTGGGCGACTCGGCGGAAATCCTGATGCTCGCTTGACGCAAGCCCAAACGTTCCATATAAGTTCCACGTCTGTTCTGGACGGAGGATCGCGATGCTCACCGCAAAGCAGCATGAGCTTGTCTGCTTCATCAATGACCGTTTGAAGGAAACCGGCGTGTCGCCGTCCTTCGAGGAGATGAAGGAGGCGCTGGACCTCAAGTCCAAGTCGGGCGTCCATCGCCTGATCTCCGCGCTGGAGGAACGCCACTTCATCCGCCGCCTGCCCAATCGCGCGCGCGCGCTGGAGGTGTTGCGGATGCCCGATCGGCCCGAAAAGCCCCTGGCGGCTTCGGCATCGGCTGCGACCTCCGACACGGTCCGCGGCCCGTCGCTCCGCCCCGTGGCGGAGCCCGCCAACGACGTGGTCGAAATCCCGCTGCACGGCCGGATCGCCGCCGGCCTTCCCATCGAGGCGTTCGAGGGTAGCTCGACCCTGGCCGTGCCCGCCGCTCTGCTGGGTTCGGGCGAGCATTATGCGCTGGAAGTCTCGGGCGATTCGATGGTCGAGGCGGGGATTCTCGACGGCGACTATGCGCTGATCCGCCGGACCGATGTGGCACGCGACGGCCAGATCGTCGTCGCGCTGATCGACGAGGCCGAAGCGACGCTCAAATATTTCCGTCGCGAGGGTTCGATGGTTCGGCTCGATCCGGCCAACCGCGCTTATGATCCCCAGCGTTACGCCCCCGCGCAAGTGCGGGTGCAGGGCAGGCTGTCGGGTATCCTGCGCCGCTACGACTGAGCCGGAGGGGTCGCTGTCGCGGCGGCCTCGATCCAGGGGTGACGGTCGCCCGGTCGATGCACCATGTCGACCTGCGGCGGACCAAGCCGGATGGTCACTCCGCCCGTCCGTCGCAGGGCTGGCGCATCGAGCTTCAGCCAGCGCGGACGGCAATCGGGCGGCAAGCGGCGGTCGGCGATGACGATGTCCATGCGTTGGCATAGCGCGATCAGGTCGCGCCAGGGCACCGCATAGCCGCTCCGGGTTGCGGCGATCCGCCAGACCTTGCCGTCCCGCTCGACCCGCGTGACGCACATATCCGGCCCGCATCGTGCACCGGGTCGATCGGCGAGCGCCTGCGGTTCCCCGTCGGCCCCTCCCATTTCCGACAGAGCCGAGCGCATATAATCGCCCGCCCGGTCGCGCAGCAGGGCGACTCCCTTGCCGCTGACCATCGCGACATGGCGTCCGTCCCCCGTGACGATCAGGTCGGGCGTCGGGGCGAGCAGCATCGCGATGAAGCCCAGGGCGAGCATCGGCAGACCCAGCCACCGCCAGCGGGTCCGCCACAGCGCCACCCAGAGACCGCCGCCCACCGCCGCCGCAAAGGCCCAGCCCGGGGCGACCGGCAGCGCGACGACCGCGCCGGGCATCGCGGCGACCTGGTGCGCCAGCGCCAGCAGCAGGCCCAGCGACCGCCCGAGCAGCCACCAGAAGGGTCCGGCCACCCCCAACGGCTCCAGCAGCAGCGCGATCATCTCCAGCGGCATCGCGACGAAGGTGGTCCAGGGGATGGCGACGATATTCGCCATCGCGCCATAAAGTCCGGCCTTGTGGAAATGGAAGATCGCGATCGGCATCAATGCCAGCTCGACCATCAGCCCGGTCACCAGCAGCGCCGCCAGATGGCGAAGCGCCGACCACCGCCAGTCCGGATGCGGCCCGAACCAGCGCCGCATCGCGGGATGATCGTGCAGCGCGACGATGGCGGTGATCGCCGCGAAGGAAAGCTGGAAACTCGCCCCCATCAGCGCCTCGGGCCGGAAGAGCAGGACGATCAGCGCCCCCGCCGCCACCAGCCGCAGGGTCATCGCCTCCCGCCCCAGCGCGAGCGCCGCCAGCACCAGCATCGCCGCCACACAGGACCGGATCGTCGGCACCTCCGCCCCGGTCAGCCAGGTATAGCCGATCGCCGCGACCGCCCCCGCCGCCGCCCCCAGCAACGGCAAGCGGACCCGCAACGCCAGCCAAGGCCATAGCGCCAACAGCCGCACGGTCAGGACCATGACGATCCCGACCACGGCGGTGATATGCAGGCCACTGACCGACAACAGATGGGCGAGCCCCGCCCTGCGCATCGCCTCCGCATCCGAATCATCGATCGCGCCCACATCTCCGGTGGCGAGCGCCGCCGCAATGCCGCCTTCGCTGCCCGCGATCCGCGCCGTGATCCGCGCCGACAGACGCTGCCGAAGCCCCATGGCCTTGGGTGCGGGACGCAACAGCGTAACCGGGGCGAAGCCACGCCCGGTCGCGCCGATCCCCTGAAACCAGGCGGCCCGCGCAAAGTCATGCCCGCCCGGCGCGACCGGACCCGCAGGCGGCATCAACCGGGCCCGCAAACACACCCGAGCGCCCGCGCCCAGCCCTTCGATCGCATCCTCCTCCGCCAAGGAAACCCGGATGCGCGGCGGCAAGGTCAATGCGCGTCCCCGACCATCGCGCGCGGCCAGCGGATGCAGCATCAGCCGCACGACCCGCCGTGCCGCCAGCCGATCCACCCCCTCCACATCCGCCACCAATGTCGCGATGGTCGGTCGGCCGAGCACCGGAGCCCCCACCGATTCGGCACGCGCCCAGGCGAGCAACACCCCCGCGCTCACCAGCAACGCCGCCATCCCCAGCATGCGCGGCACCCGTCCGCCATCCGCCAGCGTCGCCGCGCCGAGCCCCATTCCGGCCAGCGCCAGCACCACGGCGATCCACGCACGTGGATCGGGCAGCATGAACCATGCGGCGATCCCGACGCCCAGCATCACCGGCAGCCATAGCGGCAACTGGTTCCGCTCCGCCTCGGCCCAATGTTCCAACACGCGAAGGCGCGGCATTTGGCGGCGCGGACGCTTGATGCTAGGGGCTGCGGCGGCTGAATGGGCCATCGGATTTCATGATTGGGAGTATGCGCGGTTGAGCGCAACAGATGATATCGCCGCCGGATCGAACGCCACGCCCGTGGTGACCCGCTTCGCGCCCTCGCCGACGGGTTTCCTGCATATCGGCGGCGCGCGCACCGCGCTGTTCAACTGGCTGTTCGCCAAGGCCAATGGCGGCAAGTTCCTGCTGCGTATCGAGGATACGGACCGCGCCCGCTCGACCCAGCCCGCGATCGACGCGATCCTCGACGGCATGCGCTGGCTGGGCCTGGATTGGGACGGCGAGGCGGTGTTCCAGTTCGCCCGCGCGGATCGCCATGCCGAGGTGGCCAAGGAAATGATGGCGCGGGGCCACGCCTATCGCTGCTACATGACCCAGGAGGAGATCGCCGCCCAACGCGAAGCGGCGCAGGCCGCCAAGCAGCCGTTGCGGATCCGCTCGCCCTGGCGCGACGCTGACCCCGCGACCGCCCCCGAAGGCCAGCCCTTCGTCGTCCGCCTGCGTGCGCCGCGTGAGGGGGCCGTGACGATCGAGGACCGGGTACAGGGCAGCGTCACCGTCCAGAATGCCGAACTGGACGACCTGGTCCTGCTCCGCTCGGACGGCACGCCCACCTATATGCTGGCGGTGGTGGTCGACGATCACGACATGGGCGTGACCCATGTGATCCGGGGCGACGATCACCTGAATAACGCCTTCCGCCAGTTGCCGATCTACAAGGCGATGGGCTGGGCCGAGCCCGTTTACGCGCATATCCCGCTGATCCACGGATCGGACGGTGCCAAGCTGTCCAAGCGGCACGGCGCGGTGGGGATCGAGGCGTATCGCGACGAGATGGGTATCCTGCCCGAAGCGCTCGACAATTACCTGCTCCGCCTGGGTTGGGGGCATGGCGATGCCGAAATCATCGCGCGCGAGGATGCGGTGAAGTGGTTCGACCTGTCCGCCGTGGGCAAGGCCCCGTCGCGCTTCGACCTGAAGAAGCTCGAGAACCTCAACGGCCATTATATCCGCGAAGCCGATGATGCGCGCCTGGCCGACCTCGTCGCCCAGCGGATGGGCGTCGAGAATGTCGCGCTGCTGACCGCCGCGATGCCCTCGCTGAAACCGCGTGCCGCGAATCTCAACGAACTGGCCGATGGCGCGCGTTTCCTTTTCGCGACCCGTCCGTTGACCATGGACGAGGCGGCGCAGGGCCTTCTCGACGAAAAGGCACGCAACATTCTCGTTTCGGTACACACCGCGCTTGACGCGGTGCACAACTGGGATACGGAGCTTTTGGAAGACGCGGTACGCAAGGTGGCCGAGGCAGAGGGCGTCAAGCTCGGCCAGGTCGCCCAGCCGCTCCGCGCCGCTTTGACCGGACGCAAGACGTCTCCGGGGATCTTCGACGTGCTCAGCCTGTTGGGCCGTGAGGAAAGCCTGGGTCGGATCGCGGACCAAATGACCGCAGATAGGAAGGATCACTGAGCATGAGCGATACCGCGAATTTCAACATCGGCGGCAAGGGCTTCGACTATCCGGTCATGTCGGGCTCGATCGGCCCGGACGTGGTCGACATCCGCAAACTCTATGCCCAGACGGGCGCCTTCACCTATGATCCCGGCTTCACCTCGACCGCGTCGTGCCAGTCGAAGCTGACCTATATTGACGGTGACGAAGGCGTGCTGCTGCACCGCGGCTACCCGATCGGCGAACTGGCCGAGAATAGCAGCTTCATGGAAGTGGCCTATCTGCTGCTGAACGGCGAACTGCCGAACAAGGCGGAACTGGAGGGCTTCAACACCACGATCACGCGCCACACCATGGTGCATGAGCAGTTGGCCGCGTTCTTCCGTGGCTTCCGCCGCGATGCGCACCCGATGGCGATCATGTGCGGCGTGATCGGTGCGCTGTCGGCCTTTTATCACGATTCGACCGACATCCACGATCCGGTGCAGCGGACCATCGCCTCGCACCGCCTGATCGCCAAGATCCCGACGATCGCGGCGATGGCGTATAAGTACAGCGTGGGCCAGCCCTTCCTGTACCCGGACAACTCGCTGTCCTACACCGGCAACTTCCTGCGCATGACCTTCGGCGTTCCGGCCGAGCCCTATGAGGTGAACCCGGCGGTCGAAAAGGCGATGGACCGCATCTTCATCCTCCATGCCGACCATGAGCAGAACGCATCGACCTCGACCGTCCGTCTGGCGGGTTCGTCGGGCGCCAATCCGTTCGCGTGCATCGCGGCGGGCATCGCCTGCCTCTGGGGTCCGGCGCATGGCGGCGCGAACGAAGCCGCGCTCAACATGCTGCGCGAGATCGGCACGCCCGAGCGCATCCCCGAGTTCATCGCGCGCGCCAAGGACAAGAACGATCCGTTCCGCCTGATGGGCTTCGGTCACCGCGTTTACAAGAATTACGATCCGCGCGCGACCGTGATGCAGAAGACCGTGCGCGAGGTGTTCGACGCGCTGAAGGTCAACGACCCGTTGTTCGAGACGGCGCTCCGCCTCGAAGAGATTGCGCTGAACGACGATTATTTCGTCGAGAAGAAGCTGTTCCCGAATGTCGACTTCTATTCGGGCGTGATCCTGTCGGCGATCGGCTTCCCGACCGAGATGTTCACCGTGCTCTTCGCCCTGGCCCGCACCGTCGGCTGGGTTGCGCAGTGGAACGAGATGATCACCGATCCCGACCAGAAGATCGGCCGTCCGCGTCAGCTCTACACCGGCCCGACGCAGCGCTCGTACGTTCCGGTCGAGCAGCGCTAAGTCATGAACCGGGCCCGGCCGATCCTGATCGCCATCGGCGTCCTTCTGGCGCTGACGGGGCTTTTGTGGATCGGTCAGGGCCTGGGTTATATCCGCTGGCCACAGGAGAGCTTCATGCTCGGCCAGGGCGAATGGGCCGATCGCGGCGCGTTCGTCGCGATCGCCGGACTGGTGCTGATCCTGGTCGCGCGGCGCTTGCCCAGGCGGCGCTGATCGATCCGGCGGATGTGGAAAAGGGCTCCTTCGGGGGCCCTTTTTCTATCGGGCGCGCAGGCCCAAAGTGAAGGTAGCGCCCAGCCCCGGCTCGCTCTCGACCGTCAGGTCGCCGCCCATCGCCCGCGCCAGCCGCCGCGCGATATAGAGCCCCAGGCCATTGCCGCCGGGCTCGGACGGATCGACCCGCTCGAATTTCTCGAAGATGCGCGGCTGGTCTTCGGGGGCGATCCCCTTGCCGTGATCGGTGACGCGGACCATCGCCCAGTCATCCTCCCGCGCGACGCTGACCACCACTTCCCCGCCATGGGGGGAGTAGCGCAGGGCATTGCCGATCAGGTTGATCAGGATCTGAAGCGAGCGGCCGAAATCGCCGATCGCGCTCATCCCCTCCGCCATGCCGGGGCGACGGATCGTCACCCCGGCCGCATCGGCACGCACGGCCAGCAGTCCGGCGGCACGGCGCGCGACATCGGCCAGATCGAGCGGTGTCGCGGCCAGGCGGAAGTCCGGCTGCTCGATCGCCTGCAACTCGACCAGATTGTCGACCAGCCCCAGCAGATGCCGCCCCGCATGGGCGATATCCCCGGCATATTCGGCATAGTCCGCCGCGATCGGCCCGTCGGCACGCGCCGCGATGCTGTCGGCGTTCGCGACGATCCGGGCGAGCGGCGTGCGAAGCGCTCGGTCGAGCCCGGCGGTGAAGCTCTCGGTCAAGGGCGGCTGATGGATCGGCGACGGGGTGTCGCCCTCCCCCTCGCCCGGCTGATCGATCAGGAAGGTCGCACCGGTCAGCCCCGCGATGCCGCCCATCCCGTCATGCCGGATCGCCGCCGACAGCCGGACGGGCGCATCGGTCGGGCGAAGCCGGGCGCAGCGACCGTCGAGCGGCGCGGCGTCGCGCATCAACGCATGGGAATCCCCCGTCGCGGGATCGAAGGCGAACAGCGCGTTCAAAGGCTGCCCGAGCAATGCGTCGGGATCGAAGCCGTATCGCATCCCCGCCTCGCGCGACAGGAAGGTCAGGCGCAGCGCGGCGTCGGTCTCCCAGCGGAAATCGGCTCCCATCGCGGCATGGTCGGGCGGCGTCGCGACGGGCCGCCAGGCGGATTGGTCTCGCCAGCCGCTGACGCTCAGCCTTATCTGCCCCGTCTCGGGTCGCGCCTGCACCCACAGGTCGAGATCGCCTTCGTCATCGGCGACCCGCACCTTGCGCGACACGGATATTCCCAGACGGCGCGCCAGGCGTGCGATCCGCGCGATGGGCGCGACCGCCATCGGATCGTCCGCGCCGCCGCCAGCGCGCATGTGGAGCAACTCGATGGGCGGGTCGGCGGAGAGGAGATGATCGCCCGCGTCCAATATGGCGCGCGCCACCATCGATTCGCCGGGGCCGTCGATCGAGGTCAACGCGCCGCCCCCTCGTCCAGCCGCGCCATGGCATCGCGAAAGGCGCGCGGCAGGCCCAGCGTGGCGATGGCGCGCCGCGCGTCCGCCGCCGGGATCGCCATGATCGCATCCAGCGCCTCGGCAAAGCCGTCCACGTCGCGTCGCCCATCCGCCTCCGACAGGGCAAGCCCGATCCGCGCCACCGCCGCGCGGCCCAGGTCGAGCGACCGCAGGACCAGCCAAAGCCGATCGCCCTCCGGCTCCAGCACGATGTCGCGCAATTCTTCATGCTCAATGCCCGTGGCATGGGCGAGCAGCGCGATGAACAGGCCGAGTTGCCGATCCGACAGGCTTTCCAGCAGAAGGTCGGGCAGTTCGGCGGGACGCGCATCGATCGCCTCGGCCAGCCTCAGGACCGCGGCCCCCGGGCCCTCCGCCTCGCCATGCGCGGCCAGCACCCGCTCCGCCGCCTGCGCCAGGGCACGGTCCAGCCCCGCATCGTCGCCCTGACGCAGCGCGGCGGCGACCGTCCAGACCAGATTGCGACGCACCGCGCCGGGCAAGGCGATCGCCTCGCCATCCGCTTCCACCATGCGCGCGCGGCCCTCGGCGGCCAGTACGGCGCGGGCCGACGCGGCGACGATCCGGTCCGGCGCTTCGATCAGGCGAACGAGCAGGCTGGGCGCGTCGCCCGCCATGTTTTCCATGGGCAGCGCTTCGGCCAGCATCTGCTGGCGGACCTGCGCGACCAGTTCGGCGACCAGATCGGGGGCGTGGAGCAATCCCGCGCGCCGCATTCGCGCTATCGCCTCCGCTGGCGAAGGCGGAGCGACGGGATCGCGTTCGCCATCGTCCTCGGCGCGCAGCCGTTCGGCCTGGTGCAGCAGGTCGGCGGCGGTCGTTTCGACCAACGCGTTCAACCGCGCCGCGACCTCGAACCGTATCCGGTCGGTCAGTCGCGAATCATCGTCGAGCCGCAGGTCGGCCACCGCGCCCTGACGCCGTGCGGCGGCACGCATACGCGCCATGGCCACCCGCTCGGATAGCCGAGCGTGCTGCCAATCAAGGGCATCAAATGGGTCCGGTGCGACCGCCATCCGGCATCGCTAATGCCTTTGATGTTAAAGCGACACTAAACTTGCGCGCGTAATGTCTCGATTGCGGACGCCAAAGTGACAATCGCATAGATGATCGCGATCACCAGTCCGCCGAGCGTCATGCCCAGCATGGTCGCGGGCAGGACGACGAGGAGATAGGCCGGAGGGCTGGCCCACCAGCGCCGCCGAAAGCGATACAGCGCCGCCCGCTCTGTCAGAATCGCCAGGACGATCAGCATGATGGCGAACATCGGCGCCAGATCGTCGGCCCATAGGCGATAATGCTGCCACCCCAGCACGGCGATGGCGAGCGCGGCCAGCCCGGCGATCAGCGCCGAATGCGCCCGCACCGCCCCCTGTTCGTCGCGAAGCCCCGCCAGCGTCTCGGCCAGCCCCAGACCCAGCGTACCGATGATCGTGACGATCAGTCCGAAAGCGGGCAGCCCGAAACCGATCAGCACCAGGCCCAACAGGCCCAGTCCGGTCCCCACTCCGCCCGCGACATGCGCGGGCACGGCCCGCTCGACCAGACGCGGCAGGCTCAACCGTGCGATGGGGGCCAGGATATAACGATCGAACCAGCTCCGCCGCCCTGACACCAGCCGGGCGACCACCGCGCGCCCCTGTGCATCCAGGGCCTCGGCGCGGTGGACGATGCCATGCCCGGCCTTTTGCGCATCGCCGGGCAGCAGGATATGGGTCGCATGCGCCTGTGCCGCGAGCCTTAGCAGCGTCGATTGCAGGTCGTAATCGCGCGGCAGGGCGGCGACCTCGGCCACGCGACGCGGATCGACCCGCGCGACGCCCGCCCAGGCCATCTGGCCGCCGACCCGCTCCAGCCCCGCCTCGGCCCCCGCCTCCGGCACGACGACCAGCGCGTCATGGCCGGTGTCGCGCAGCACGAGCGCGATCGTGTCC
Organism: Sphingomonas sp. GM_Shp_1; assembly: GCF_026540895.1. Lineage (GTDB taxonomy): Bacteria > Pseudomonadota > Alphaproteobacteria > Sphingomonadales > Sphingomonadaceae > Sphingomonas. The sequence goes on from NZ_JALNUR010000006.1 coordinate 49,228, forward strand.
TCGGTGGTGATCAGGCCGTCGGCGAGCACCACCAGTCGCGACAGGGGATGCAGCTTTTCCGCCGCTTCCACCGCGCTGCGCACCGTGTCGACCACCACACCGCGCTGGGCGATACGGGCGATGGCGCCCAGCAATTCGGGGGTCAGCCGGGCGACCACGATGATGATCTGCGCCGCGCCCGCCGCGATCAGCAGCCGGGCCTGATATTCGATCAGCGTCACGCCGGCGAACGGCAAGGTGGCCGTCAACCGCCCGGGGCGGTCGTCGGCGTCGTCAATCGCAAAAAGAAGACCGGACAGCATCGTCCGCTGTTAGGCGCTCGGGGCGGTCCTTGCCAGCCCCGACCGCACGCCCTCGCCCACCTCGCTAAAACGCGGGATTCAAAGGCGGGCGACGAGCTTCCCGATCTGGTCGAGCAGCGCGGCGTCGCGGCCGTCGCGCTCCGCCGCCTGGGCGGCCAGGGTCATCAGCGGCAGGGCGTTGACGCTCGCCGCCAGTCCCTTCAGCCGCAGGGCGGCCTCACGCCATTCCTGACCGTTTTCCGCCAGGTGCATCACCTCCAGCACATGGGTGACGCCCTCGACGAAAGCACGGCGCAGATCCTGGATGACGGCGGGCTCATCGCCGGCAACTGCCGCCAGGGCGGAGTCGATCGTTCCATGTTCGTAAGTCATTGCCCCCTCATAAACCGGAACCCGCCCGCCACGGAATAGCGCAAATCGCTTCCTGCGGCGGGCAAACGTGATAAACCGACCCATTGTGACACGGGGGCTTTGATGATCGTGGATGTGCGCGCGGAGCGTCAGGACAGGTCGGACATGCCGGAAACGGCGTCGGATATGGCCGACCATGGCGCGCCGTATACGGCCCATAATGACGCGCCGGACATGGCCGCGATGACCGGCAGCCCCTGGCTGGACGAAGGGGCGGGCCCCGATCCCGTGGCCGAGGAGCCCGCCGCGCGCTGGCCGATGATGCTGGCACTGGCGGGGGCGATCGGCTGGGTCGGGGCGGTCGCCGCCTGGGGCCTGTCGCGCTCGGGCGAATTGTCGATCGCCACCCTGCCGCCCCTGATGACGCTCGCGCTGGCGGGGCCGATGACGATCGCCGTCCTATGGCTGATCGTCCAGCGCAACAGTCGCGCCGAGCAGCGCCGCTTCGCCCTGACCGCGCATGAGATGCGGGCGGAGGCGGCGGCGCTGGAACGCGCGGTCGCCGCCATCGGCCAGGCGCTCGCCACGAACCGGGGCGAACTCGCGGCGCAGGCGGAAAGCCTGTCCGACATGATGGAACTGGCGCAAAGGCATTTCACCACCATCGCGCGCGACCTGACCGACGATATCCAGATGGTCGAGGCACATGGCCGCACCCTGGCCGATGTCGCCGCGACCAGCGGAGCCAGCCTGACCCAGTTACTCGGCGCGCTGCCCCAGGCTGCGGAGGATGTCAGCGAGGCGAGCGACCGGATGGCCGATATCGTCCGCGCGGCGGAAACGCATGTCGCCGCGCTGGACGCGCAACTGGTCGCGCTGGGGCGGCGCGGACAGGATGCCGACACCATCGCCAGCGGCGCGGCGATGCGCCTGGCCACCCATATCGAACAGATGGAGGCGACCAGCCGCTCCGCCAGCCAGCATCTGGAGAAGATCACCGCCACCGTTGCGACGACCATCGACGCCCTGCTCGACCGAACCGCCCAGGCCATCGATCGATTGGGCCAGAGTCTGGGTACGCAAAGCGAAACGATGCTGGCCATGATCGGCGCGAACCAGACGGCGCTGGACAGTGCGGCGCGCGACAGCGCCGAAGCGCTGGCCGAGCGGATCGCCGGTGTCGATGCCGCCGTCGCCCGGCTGACCGAGGAACTGGATGCCCAGCGTATCGCGGGCGAGGCGATCGTCCAGTCGCTCGACGGCGAACTGGAACGGGTCGAGACGCGGATCGCGCTGCTCCATACGCAGGGCACCGAAAAGTCGCAGATGCTGGCCGCCTCGATCAGTGCGCTCGGTGGATCGGCCGATGCGATGACCGGCGCGCTGGAGGCGGGCGAACAGATGGCCAACCGCGTCATCGGCACGACCGAGACGCTGCTGATCGCGCTCGACGCCGCCGCGCGCGAGATGGACGAGACCCTGCCCGAAGCGCTCGACCGGCTGGACCAGCGGATTCTGGGCAGTCACGAGATCGTCGTGCGGACCAAGCCCGAACTGCTGGCGCTGGTCGCCGCGGCGGAGAGCACGCACGAGGCGATCGAGGCGATTGCCGACGTCATCGCCGAACAGCGCCAGACGCTGGAAACGCTGTCGGGCTCGCTGATCGAAACCCTGTCGAGCGGGCGCGCCAAGGCGGATGCGCTGGGCATGATGGTGGACGAGACCATCGAACGCTCGCACCGTTTCGCTGACGAAGCCGCCCCCAAGCTGGTCGATGCGCTGCTCCGGGTGCGCGAAACCGCCGCGACCGCCGCCGAAAAGGCGCGCGAGACGCTGGCCGACGTCATTCCCGAGGCCGCCCATGCGCTGGAACTCGCCAGCGCCGAGGCGATGCGCCGCGCCACCGGCGACACGGTCGAGCGTCAGGTCCATGCCATCGTCGACGCGACACAGGGCGCGGTCGAAGCCGCCACCCGCGCGACCGAGCGGCTGGCCAAGCAGGCCGATCTCATCGTCGAAAAGACCGCGATCGTCGAATCCCGGCTGGAGGAAGCACGGACCGAGCGCGAGGAAGCCGAACGCGACAATTTTGCGCGTCGCGCCTCGCTGCTGGTCGAATCGCTCAACTCGGCGTCTATCGACATCGCGAAAATCTATGCGCCCGAAGTCACCGACAGCGCCTGGGCCGCCTATCTGAAGGGCGATCGCGGCGTCTTCACCCGGCGGGCCGTGCGGATCCTCGACTCGCATCAGGCGCGCAACATCGCCGATCTGTACGATGACGATGCCAAGTTCCGCGACCATGTGAACCGCTACATCCATGATTTCGAAGCGATGTTGCGCGGGGTGCTTGCCCAGCGGGACGGATCGCCGCTGGGCGTGACCCTGTTGTCGTCGGACATGGGCAAGCTCTACGTGGCGCTCGCCCAGGCGATCGAGCGATTGCGGTAACGGGGCGGACTTCCGACCAGGCTCGGTGCGAACCGAGGTTCGAGACACGCAAGGGATCAAGCGGGCCAGCCACCCCCCGCTCAGCCTGAGCGAAGTCGAAGACCACGCCCCGCCCTCGCCTCATCCGTTCAGCGCATAGACCCGCAACCGATGCCCGTCCGGATCGAGCGCGACGAAGCTTCGCCCGAAAGGCCGGTCGGTCGGCGGCATCAGCATGGTCACGCCTTGCTCGACCCAGTCGGCGTGGCACCGGTCGACACCTTCAGTGCTCTGCTTGAACCCGATCTCGATGCTGCCTGTCACCCCGGTCGCGGGCGGATCGATCACGTCGCGACGCCAAAGGCCGAGCGCCTGACCGGACGACAGGAGGAACAGGACAAAGGCCTCGCTGGCATCCACAGGCTCGCGGTCCAAGACCCGGCGATAAAAGTCGGCACTGACGGCCGGATCGGCGACGTGCAGCAGGATGGTGGTGGTGGGACATTCCATGACGAGGCTCCTTGGTTCGAGAGGAGATTTGCCTAGTCGGGACCCGCGTCAGTTTCCGTCAGCAGGAAACGCTCCTGCGGAATGCCCTGGGCCTCGCTCCATTCGCGCAGCAGCACCGCACGGCGACGCGGATAGCGATCGGGCAACGGGCGGGCGGTGACGATCCGGTCGATGCGGAAGGTGCGATAGTCGCCCCGCAACTCGCACCAGCCGAGCAGCACGTCCGCCCGGTCGAACAGCGCGATCGCGAAGGGCCAGATGATCCGTTCGGACGCAGCCCCCTCGGCATCGCGGTAGATCAACGACAGGCGGCGCTCGCTGCGGATCGCTGCGCGCAAGGGCGCGGGATCGACCTCCGCCTCATACGCCTCGGAGCGCGAGGCGATGAACAAATGGGTGCCGCGCATCGCCTCGGCCTGTTCCGGCGTCATCGCGCGCATGATCCGCGCGACCGCACTGCGCGCCGCCTGCCCCATGGCCGGGTCCGCTCGCTCGGCCACCCAGCGCGCGCCGAGCACCAGCGCCTCGACCTCCTCAACCGGGAAGCTCATCGGGGGCAACAGAAAACCGGGTTTCAGGCGATAGCCCAGCCCCGCCTCGCCCTCGATATCCGCGCCCATCGCCTGAAGCGTGGCGATGTCGCGATACAGGGTGCGCAGCGATATACCGAGTTGCTCGGCCAGATGCCGCCCGCTGACGACGCGGCTCTGGCGGTGGAGCAGGTGCAGCAGGTCGAACAGGCGGGACGCGCGCGCCATGTCAGACGCCCCGGCTCACCCCGCTCCAGTCGAGCATATCGGCGGTGATCCAGCCATAGACATAGTTCAGGTAGAACAGCCCGAACATCATTGTCGCGACGATCGTGGTGCGAAGGAAGAAGCGGCCGATCAGAAAGACATGCGGCGCGCTTTCGGCGGTGCCGGGGATATGTTCCGCACCGACCTCGTGCGTAGTCCTGACCCCGAAGGGCAGGACCAAGAACACGGCGAGGAACCAGAACAGGACGTAGATCGCGAGGGCCGACGTCCAGTGCATGGCTTATCCCTCGATCAGCAGGACGTCGACGATCGGCTTCTTGCCGGTCCAGCGGGTAGCGACCTTGCGCACCGACAGGCGAATGTCCTCGCGCAGCTTGTCGGTGGCGCGGCGCGGGCCGTCCACCGCCTTGGCAGCGGCGGCGATCGCCTCGGCGATGAACGCATCGCGTTCGTCCTCGACCGGCACGCCCTGGACACGGACCTGCGGGCTGCCGACCAGCCGGCCCTTGGCAACCGCGACGCCGACCGAAATCTGGCCGTTGATCGCCAGCTTGCGCCGCTCGTTCATGGTCGAGCCGTCCGAGGGCAGGATGACGTCGCCGTCCAGCACCAGCCGACCGACCGGGACATTGCCGATCTTGGTGGCATTGCCCGGCAGCAGGCGGACCATATCGCCGTCCGACTGAACCAGCGTCTGCGGCACGCCCTGCGTCGTCGCGAAGCGGGCATGTTCCATCATGTGCCGCATCTCGCCATGGACCGGCATCAGCGTGCGTGGCCGCAGCCATTTGTACATCTGCGCCAGTTCGGGCTGGCCGGGATGGCCGGAGACATGGACATGCGCCTGGCGCTCGGTGACCATGCGGACGCCCTTGCCCGCCAGGATGTTCTGGATACGACCGACCGCCGTCTCGTTGCCCGGAATCTGGCGCGCCGAGAAGATCACCGTGTCGCCGGTGTCGAGGCGGATCGTGTGGCTGCCCTCGGCGATGCGCGACAGGGCGGCGCGTGGCTCGCCCTGGCCGCCGGTCGCGACGATCAGGACGCGGTCCTTCGGCAGGCGCATCGCGGTCTCGGGATCGACCGTCTCCGGGAAGCCCTTGAAGTAACCACAGGCCTTGCCGACCTTCAGGATCCGGTCGAGCGAACGGCCGGTCACGCACAGCTTGCGCCCCGTCTCCTTGGCCACCTCGCCCAACGTCACCAGACGCGCGGCATTGGAGGCGAAGGTGGTGACGACCACGCGCCCCTTGGCCTTGGCGACCGTCTCGGCGATGCCGGGGCGGACGCTGGCTTCCGAGCCCGAGGCCTCGGTGTTGAACGCATTGGTGGAATCGCACACCAACACGTCGACCCCACGGTCGCCGATCGACGACAGTTGCGCCGGGCTGGCGGGCTTGCCGATCACCGGGGTCGCATCAAGCTTCCAGTCACCGGTATGGAAAACCCGCCCGACGGCCGTTTCGATCAGCAGCGCATTCGCCTCGGGGATCGAGTGCGACAGCGGCACGAAGGTGAAGTCGAACGGACCGACCTCAAAGGTCTTGGCCGTTTCCATCACGCGGATCTTGACGCGGTTGGCGCTGCCCTCTTCCTCCAGCTTGCCGCGGACGAGCCCGGCGGTGAAGGCAGTGGCATAGATCGGCACGCCCAGGTCTTCGGCCAGATAGGGCAGCGCGCCGATATGGTCCTCATGACCATGGGTCAGCACGATGCCGACCAGATCGTCCAGCCGGTCCTCGATGAAGCTCAGATCGGGCAGGATCACATCGATGCCGGGATAGGCCGGATCGGCGAAGGTGATGCCGCAATCGACCATCACCCACTTACCTTCGGTGCCGTACAGGTTCACGTTCATGCCGATTTCGCCCGAGCCACCGAGCGCGCAGAACAGCAATTCTTTCTTGGGAGTCATTCACTTCCTGACAATGGAAGCCCCTCCCCGCTGAAAGCGGGGCCCAGGGGCATTTCGGATTGCGCCGGTCAGGGCGCGGTCATTCCTTCGCGGATACGGACGCCCTGCGGCTTTTCGCGGGCTGTCCGATCCGAAACTTCAGCGTCCAATATGGGCGCGTTCCCACAGGATCGCCAGCCCCTGAATGGTCAGGTCGGGTTCGATATGGTCAAAAACATCGGTATGCGGGCTGAGCAACGCCGCCAGGCCGCCGGTCGCCAGCACCTTGACCGGGCGCCCGACCTGCGCCTTCAGCCGCGCGACCAGCCCCTCGATCATCGCGACATAGCCCCAGAAGATGCCGATATGCATCTGGTCCACCGTGTTGCGGCCGATCACGCTCCGGCTCGCCGGTGCCTCGATGGCGATACGCGGCAGCTTGGCGGCGGCGGTGACGAGCGCGTCGAGCGACAGGTTGATGCCCGGCGCAATGATCCCGCCCTTATAGGCCCCCTGATAATCGCTGATGTCGAACGTCGTTGCGGTGCCGAAGTCAATGGTGATCAGGTCGCCCGGATGAAGCTCATGCGCTGCGATGGTGTTGACCGCCCGGTCCGCGCCGAGCGAAGCGGGCTCGTCGACGTCGATCGCGATCCCCCATTCCACCGGCGCACGCCCCGCGATCAGGGGCTCGACCTTGAAATATTTCTGCGCCAGAACCTGGAGATTATGAAGCGCACGCGGCACGACGGTGGCGATGATGACGCCGGTCACGTCCTCGCGCGCATAGCCTTCGAGCGCGAGCAACTGGCTGAGCCACACCGCATATTCGTCGCCCGTGCGGCGCGGATCGGTTGCGATACGCCAGCGCCCCTTGATCGTCCGCCCGTCGAGCAGCGCGAAGACCACGTTCGTGTTCCCGGCATCGATCGCAAGCAGCATGGTTCGTCCCTCAGACCAGGAAGATGTCACCGGCGTGGATGACATGGGTCACGCCATTCGCCAAGCCGAGCCGCAGCGCCCCGTCGCTTGCCAGCCCCTCGAACGCGCCGGTCAGCACCTGCCCGTCGGGCAGCTTCGCGGTCAGCGAAGTGCCGCGCGGATGGGCCCGTGCCTCCCAGCGTTCGATGACGGCGGACAGGCCATGTTCGCGCCAGATCGCGACCCAGCGGGTCATCGCGTCGGCGAGCAGCGCCTGCATCGTCGCGGGCGCGACATCGACGCCATGATCGCCGAGCGCGGTCGTGGCGCGGTCGGGAAGCTGCGGGGCCGACGCCAGATTGATCCCCATGCCGATGACGACCGCATCGCCGCTACGCTCCAGTAAAATACCCGACAGCTTGGCGCCGTCGATCAACAGGTCGTTGGGCCATTTCAGGCTCAGCCGCGTGCCGATATCGGGAAGGCAGGCCCGAACGGCCTCCTCGATCGCGACGGCGGCAACCAGCGCTAGCGTGGCGGGCACGGGGTCGCCAGCGCGCAATCGCACCAGCGTCGACCCATAGAAATTCCCCGAAGGCGAAGACCAGTCCCGCCCCTGGCGTCCGCGCCCCGCCGTCTGGCGATCGGCGCGGAGCCAAAGGCCGTCTTCACTGCCCGCTTCCGCAAGCTGGCGAAGATCGGCATTGGTCGATCCCGTTTCCGGGACGTGCAGCAATCGGCTCAGAACAGCGCCCGTGCCGCCGCCAGCGACCAGGCGCCGAGCAGCGGGATCGCGAGATACCCGACCGGCGAGACGAACAGCGCCGACAGGGCGATCAGGCCGTTCTCGACCGGCTGGACGTCGCTATTGTCCCAAACCCCGGCTGGCTCATCGAAGAACATCGTCTTGATGATGCGCAGGTAATAATAGGCACCGATCACCGAGGCGACGACACCGATCACCGCCAGCGGGAACAGGCCCGCCGCGACCGCCGCATTGAACACCGCGAACTTGGCGTAGAAGCCGAGCAGCGGCGGAATGCCCGCGACCGAGAACATGAAGAACGCCATCGCCCAGGCCAGCGCCGGACGCGTCCGCGACAGGCCCGACAGGCTGGCAATCGACTCCAGCGGATTGCCGTTCTCATCGCGCATACGGATGACGATCAGGAACGCACCCAGCGTCATGATGACGTAGATGGTCAGATAGGTCAGCACCGCCGCGACGCCCTGCGCCGTGCCCGCCGCCAGACCGATCAGCGCAAAGCCGACATTGTTGATCGACGAATAGGCGAGCAGCCGCTTGATGTTGGTCTGCCCGATGGCCGCGACCGCACCCAGGATGATCGACGCAAGTGCCGCGAAGGTCACGATCTGCTGCCACTGCTGCGCGGCCGAGCCCATCGCCTCGACGGCGACGCGGATGGCCAGCGCCATCGCCGCGACCTTGGGGGCCGAGGCGAAGAAGGCCGTCACCGGGGTCGGTGCGCCTTCATAGACGTCCGGGGTCCACATGTGGAACGGCACCGCCGACATCTTGAACGCCAGCCCCGCAAACACGAACACCAGGCCGAACATCAGGCCCAGCGAGCGCGTCCCCATCGCCGCGTCGCGACCATAGGCGCCCGCGATCTGCGCGAAGTCGGTCGAACCGGTGAAGCCATAGACCAGCGAGATGCCATAGAGCAGGATACCCGAAGCCAGCGCGCCCAGGACGAAATATTTCAGGCCCGCTTCCGCCGAACGGCTGTCGCGACGCATGAAACTCGCCAGCACATAGGCCGACAGGCTCTGCAGTTCGAGACCGACATAGAGGGTCAACAGGTCGCCCGCCGACACCATCATTCCCATGCCGACCGAGGAGAGCAGCATCAGGATGGGATATTCGGGCCGCAGATCCTCACCCGGCGAGCGGGTGAAGAAGCGCGGCGCCATAATGATCGCCACTGCGGTCGCCAGATAGATCAGCACCTTGGCAAAACCGGCAAAGGCATCCGCCCGGTACAGGCCACCGAAAGCCAGGCCGCCGGTGGTTGCCGGGCCAGCGAGCGCGATCATCGCCCCCGCCAGCACGAACACCGCCGCAATCGAGATGCCACGCGTCGAGGCGGTTCCGCCCCAGGCAGCGACGAGCATCAGCGCAATCGCGCCGAGGGTCAGCACCAGCTCGGGCAGGACCATCAAAAGGTTCAACGAATAGCTCATCAGTGCGCCTCCCCGTGCGCAGCTTGGTGCTCAGGGGCATGGGTGGTCACAAGCGCAGGGTTACCGGCGGTGGGGCGGCTGTCCGAACCGGGGTTCGCCCGGTCGATCCGCTGCAACAGCACGGCGACGTCCTTGCGCATCGGCGCCAGGAAGCTCTCCGGATAGACGCCCATCCACAGCGTCACCGCCGCGATCGGGGCCAGCAGCCACAACTCGCGCGCCGACAGGTCGGGCATCGCCGCCACCTCGTCCGACTTGATCTCGCCATACGCGACCCGCCGGTAGAGGTAGAGCATGTACGCCGCGCCCAGGATGATGCCGGTCGTGCAGAGCAGCGCGGTCCAGGTCGACACCTGATAGGTGCCCATCAGCGACAGGAACTCGGCGACGAAGCCGCTGGTGCCCGGCAGACCGATCGACGCCATGGTGAAGAATAGGAACAGCACGGCATATTTCGGCATGTTAATCGACAGCCCGCCATAGCGTGCGATCTCGCGGGTGTGCAGACGGTCATAGATGACGCCGACGCACAGGAAGAGCGCGCCCGACACCAGGCCGTGGCTGAGCATCATGATCATCGCGCCTTCGATGCCCTGCTGGTTGAAGGCATAGAGGCCGATGGTCACGATCGCCATGTGCGCGACCGACGAATAGGCGATCAGCTTCTTCATGTCGGACTGCACCAGCGCGACCAGCGAGGCATAGATCACGGCGACGGCCGACAGCGCGAAGATCAGCCAGGTCAGCTGTCCGCTCGCCTCCGGGAACATCGGCAGCAGGAATCGCAGGAAGCCATAGCCACCCAGCTTCAGCAGCACGCCCGCCAGGATGACCGAACCCGCCGTCGGCGCCTGCACGTGCGCATCGGGCAGCCAGGTGTGGACGGGCCACATCGGCATCTTGACCGCGAACGAAGCAAAGAAGGCGATCCACAACCAGGTCTGGACCGAGGCCGGGAAGTCATAGGCGAGCAGCGCCGGGATCGAGGTCGTGCCCGCCGTGCGCGCCATATAGAGCATCGCAACGAACATCAGGAGCGAGCCGAGCAGCGTGTACAGGAAGAACTTGTACGACGCGTAGATGCGGTTCGCCCCGCCCCAGATGCCGATGATCAGATACATCGGGATCAGGCCGGCTTCAAAGAAGACGTAGAAGAGGAACAGATCCTGCGCCGCGAAGGTGCCGATCATCAGCACCTCGGTGAACAGGAACAGGCCCATATATTCGGGCACCCGCTTGTCGATCGCGCGCCAGCTGGCGCCGATGCAGATTGGCATCAGGAACACGCTGAGCATGATCAGCAGCAGCGCGAAGCCATCGATGCCGAGCGACCAGCCGAACGGGCCGAAAATGCCCGGCGCATGTTCGACGAATTGCCACTGGGCGCCGCCCACGTCGAATTGCGTCCAGAGCACGATGCCCAGGGCGAAGTCGACCAGCGTGGCGGCGAGCGCCAGCATGCGCGCGCCCTGCGCGTTGAGGAAGAGGCAGGCGATCGCGGCAACAGCCGGGACCGCCAGCATGACGGAGAGGATCGGGAAGCCCTGCATCACGCGATCAACCCAAAATGGCCCAGGTGACGGCCGCGGTCAGGCCGATCAACATGACGAAGGCATAGCTGTAGAGGTATCCCGTCTGGAAGCGCGCCGCACCCTTGCTGCCGAGCTGGACGAGCCAGGCGACACCATTGGGGCCGAAGCGGTCGATCGTCTTCTCGTCGCCACGGTGCCACAGGAACCGGCCGATCGCGAAGGCGGGGCGCACGAAAAGGAAATGGTAAATCTCGTCGAAATACCATTTGTTGAGGAGAAAGCGGTACAGGATGCGGAACTGGTCCGCGAACTTGGCCGGGAATTCCGGTGCGCGGATATAGGTCAGATACGCGGTCAGCAGACCGAGCAGCATCACCACCGTCGCCGACAGCTTCACCCACACTGGCACCCCGTGCATCGCATGCATCAGATGCTCGTTGAAGGCGACCGCGCCCTTCCAATAGCTCTCTCCCGACTCCGGCTCGATGAACCAGCCGTGGAAGACGAAGCCCGCCGCGATCGCCCCGATCGACAGGACGATCAGCGGGATCAGCATGACCAGCGGGCTCTCATGCGGATGATATCCACCGGTGCCCTCCGGCAGGTCGGTATGCGCCGCGCCGTGGACGTGCGGCTCATCGCCGGCATCCTCGGCATGGGCGACATTGTGATGCGCCTCGTCGTGATGATGCGCATCATGAGCATGCGCATGATCGTCATGGCCATGGCCGTGCGCGTCATGGATCGCGTGCTGGATATGCTCCGAACCGGTCCAGCGGGGCTTGCCCCAGAAGGTCAGGAACATCAGGCGCCACGAATAGAAGCTGGTCAGCAGCGCGGCGATCACGCCCGCCCAGAAGGCAAAGCCCGAACCACCCGCATAGGCGACTTCGATGATCGCGTCCTTTGAATGGAAGCCCGCGAAGCCGAACGCCATCGGATTACCGAACAGAGCCGGGATACCGACGCCGGTGATCGCCAGCGTACCCATCATCATCGCCCAGAAGGTGAGCGGGATGTGGCGGCGCAGACCGCCATAGTAACGCATGTCCTGCTCATGGTGCATCGCATGGATGACCGAGCCTGCGCCCAGGAACAGCAGCGCCTTGAAGAAAGCGTGGGTGAACAGGTGGAACATCGCCGCGCCGTAAGCGCCGACGCCCGCCGCGAAGAACATATAGCCGAGCTGCGAACAGGTCGAATAGGCGATGACGCGCTTGATGTCGGTCTGCACCGTGCCGACGGTCGCCGCGAAGAAACAGGTGCAGGCCCCGATCACGGTGATCACACCGAGCGCGGTCGGCGAGGTCTCGAACATCGGCGACAAGCGACACACCATGAACACGCCCGCGGTCACCATGGTCGCCGCGTGGATCAGTGCCGACACCGGGGTCGGGCCTTCCATCGCGTCCGGCAGCCAGGTGTGCAGACCCAGCTGCGCCGACTTGCCCATCGCGCCGACGAACAGCAGCAGGCAGAGCACGGTCATCGTATCGAACCGGTATCCGAGGAAACCGATGGTCGAACCCGCCATGCCGGGCGCGGCGGCCAGGATCGCAGGGATCGAGACGGTGCCGAAGACCAGGAAGGTGCCGAAGATGCCGAGCATGAAGCCCAGATCGCCGACACGGTTGACGACGAACGCCTTGATCGCGGCGGCATTGGCCGAGGGCTTGCGGAACCAGAAGCCGATCAGCAGGTAGGACGCGAGACCCACGCCTTCCCAGCCGAAGAACATCTGGACCAGATTGTCCGCCGTCACGAGCATCAGCATCGCGAAGGTGAAGAGACAGAGATAGGCGAAGAAGCGCGGCTGATCCGGCTCCTCGCTCATATAGCCCCAGCTATAGAGATGGACGAGCGCCGAGACGCTGGTGATGACCACCAGCATGATCGCGGTCAGCGAGTCGACGCGCAGCGACCAGTCGACCGACATGTCACCACTGGTGATCCAGTGGAGCACCGGCGTGACGGTCGCGACATTGGCGCCCGACAGATAGCCGATGAAGATCGGCCATGACAGCGCACAGGAAATGAACAGTGCGCCGGTCGTGACGACCTTGGCGGGCACGTTCCCGATGGCCTTGTTGCCGAACCCCGCAATGGCGGCGGCCAGCAATGGCAGGAAGACGATAGCGAGGATCAACCCGATTACCCCTTCATCCGGTTGACGTCGTCGACCGCGATGGTGCCGCGGCCACGGAAATAGATGACCAGGATCGCCAGACCGATCGCCGATTCACCGGCGGCCACGGTCAGCACGAACATGGCAAAGACCTGACCCACCAGATCCTGAAGCGCGGCCGAGAAGGCGACGAGATTCAGGTTCACGGCGAGCAGGATGAGTTCGATCGCCATCAGGATGACGATCAGGTTCTTCCGGTTCAGGAAGATACCCAGCACCCCCATGGTGAACAGGATCGCCGCAACGACCAGATAATGGACGAGACCGATCGTCACAGTTCCACCCCCTGCCCGATGGGCTGATTGATGTTGCGGATCGCCTCATGCGGCTGACGCGCATTCTGCTTGGCGATGTTCTGCGGACGGACGCCGCCGCGCTTGCGGTGGGTGAGCACGATCGCGCCGATCATCGCGACGAGCAGCACGAGCCCTGCACCCTCGAAGATGAACAGATAGCGCGTGTACAGCAGGTTGCCGATCGCCTGGATGTTGGACACCTCCGGCGCGATGGGCGCGGCACGGGCGGCCAGTTGGACACCCCCGACGCTCCACGCCTGAAACGCGATGATGACCTCGGCCAGCAGCGCCACCGCGAGCGCCAGGCCCAGCGGCAGGTAGCGCGCAAAGCCCGCCCGCATCGCCGTGACCTCGATATCGAGCATCATGACGACGAAGAGGAATAACACCGCGACCGCGCCCACATAGACGATGACCAGCAGCATCGCGATGAACTCGGCCCCGCACAGCACCATGAGGCCCGCGGCGTTGAAGAACGCCAGGATCAGCCACATGACCGAGTGCACCGGATTACGCGACGCGATCGTAAGCCCTGCGGACACGATCACCACGGTCGCGAAAATATAGAAGGCGATAGCCTGTATCACTGCCTGTCAGGCCCCTTTTCTGTCCGCCCCGAACCGTTGGTCGCGGGCTTTAACGGTACGGCGCATCGGCGGCAAGGTTCGCCGCGATGGCGCTTTCCCAGCGGTCACCGTTATCGAGCAACTTCGACTTGTCGTAGATCAGCTCTTCGCGGGTCTCGGTCGAAAATTCGAAGTTCGGACCCTCGACAATGGCGTCCACGGGGCAGGCCTCCTGGCACAGCCCGCAATAGATGCACTTGGTCATGTCGATGTCGTAGCGTGTCGTGCGGCGGCTGCCGTCGTCGCGGGGCTCCGCCTCGATCGTGATCGCCTGAGCAGGGCAGATCGCCTCGCACAGCTTGCACGCGATGCACCGCTCCTCGCCATTGGGATAGCGACGCAATGCGTGCTCGCCCCGGAAGCGCGGAGAGATGGGGTTCTTCTCGAACGGATAATTGATCGTCGCCTTCGGCTTGAAGAAGTAGCGAAGGGTCAGCGCGTGGCCCTTCACGAACTCCCACAGCGTAAAAGCCTTGACGTACTGAGCGACGCTCATGCCGGAACTCCCACGCGCGCATACATCAGCACGCCAGACACCAAGAATACCCAGAACAGCGACACCGGCAGGAACACCTTCCAGCCCAGCCGCATCAGCTGGTCGTACCGGTAACGCGGCACGGTCGCCTTCACCCAGGAAAAGACGAAGAAGAAGAAACACATCTTCAGCAGCAGCCAGACGATGCCCGGCACGACATAGAGCGGCGCCCAGTCGAACGGCGGCAGATAGCCACCCCAGAACAGGATCGCGTTCAGCGCGCACATCAGGATGACGTTGGCATATTCACCCAGCCAGAACAGCGCGAACGACATCGAGCTATATTCGGTCTGGTAGCCCGCGACCAACTCCGACTCCGCCTCGGTCAGGTCGAACGGTGCGCGCTGCGTCTCGGCCAGTGCCGAGATGAAGAACATGATCGCCATTGGGAAGAGCAGCGGGTTGAGGAAGAAGCCGTTGACCGGAATCCCCAACACGCTGCGCTGTGCCTCGACGATGTCGGTCAGGTTGAAGCTGCCCGACCACATCACGACCGAAATCAGGATGAAGCCGATCGCCACTTCATAGGACACCATCTGCGCGGCCGCACGAAGCGCCGAGTAGAAAGGATATTTCGAGTTCGACGCCCAGCCCGACAGGATCACGCCGTACACGCCCAGCGACGAGGCGGCGAGGACATAGAGCAGGCCGACATTGATGTCGGCGACGACCACGCCCGGCTGGAACGGCACCACCGCCCAGACGATCAGCGCGACCGTGAAGGTGATGATCGGCGCCAGCAGGAACAGCCCGCGATTGGCGGCGGCCGGAACGATGGTTTCCTGCAGGAAGACCTTCAGACCGTCGGCGAAGGACTGGAGCAGACCGAAGGGGCCGACCACGTTCGGACCGCGGCGCAGCGCCATCGCCGCCCAGATCTTGCGGTCGACATAGATGACCATCGCGACGGCCAGCATCAGCGGCAGCGCGATCGCCAGAATCCCGACCAAGGTCGCGATTCCCCAGGCCCAGCCATAAGGAAGGCCGAGCGTCGTGTTGAAAAACGCGGTCACTCCGCTGCCTCCGCATAGCTCTCACCATGGACCAGTTCGGCCGAGCAGCGCTGCATCGTCGGGCTGGCGCGGCAGATCGCGTTGGTGAGGTAGAAGTCCTTGATCGGATAACCCTCGATCACACCGGTCGCGGTCGCGTCGAGCGATGGCGCAGCCCAGTCGAAGGTCACCAGGTCGAGCTTGCCCAGCACCGGAACCTCGGCGGCCATGGCAGCGCGCAGTTCGTCCAGCGTGTCGAAGGGCAGCGTCTGGCCCAGCACTTCCGACAAGGCGCGGAAGATCGTCCAGTCGTCGCGCGCATCGCCCGGAGCGAACACCGCCCGCTCGCCGCGCTGCACCCGGCCTTCCAGATTGACCCAGGTCCCCGACTTCTCGGCATAGGTGGCGCCCGGCAGGATGACATCGGCGTGATGCGCGCCCTTGTCGCCATGATGGCCGACGAACACCTTGAAGCTGCTGCCGAACTTGGCGAAATCGACCTCGTCGGCGCCCAGGAAGAAGGCCAGCTTCGGCGCGGCCGCGACCACGTCGGCGATGCCGCCCTTCTGCGCATAACCGAGCATCAGCCCGCCCATGCGCGCAGCCGCCATGTGAACGACGTTATAGCCATTCCAGGCCGAACCATCCTCCAGCGTCCGCACCAGATTGAACTGGTCGACCAGCTTCAGGCTCGCGCCATGCGCACCCTTCAGCGCACCGCCACCGACGATCACCATCGGACGCGCGGCCTTGCCCAACAATTCGGTGACAGCCTCGGGCAGGTTGCCCAGCACCGACAGGTCGGCGCCCAGCCACTCGACCTTATAGGTCAGGTCGGTCTCGGGGCCGATCGCGAAGACCTTGGCGCCCTTCTTGATCGCCTTGCGGACGCGGGTGTTCACCAGCGGCGCTTCCCAGCGCAGGTTGGTGCCGATCAGCAGGATCGCATCGGCCTTCTCGACGCCAGCGATGGTCGTGTTGAAGTTGACCGCGGCCAGGCTCGACGTGTCGTAATCCATGCCGGTCTGACGGCCCTCGAGCAGGGTCGAGCCCATCTTGCCGAGCAGCGCCTTGGCGGCGAACATCGTCTCGCAATCGACCAGATCACCGGCGATGGCGGCGACGCTCGAACCGGCGTTCACGTCACGGATCGCGGCGAAGGCCTCGTCCCAGGTCGCGGGCACCAGCTTGCCATCGCGGCGAATGAAGGGACGATCGAGACGGCGACGGACCAAGCCGTCGATCGCGTGACGCGTCTTGTCGCTCGCCCACTCCTCATTCACCTCGTCATTGATGCGCGGCACGCAGCGCAGCACCTGACGACCCCGGCTGTCGAGGCGGATGTTCGTCCCCACCGCGTCCATCACGTCGATGGCCAGTGTCTTCTTCAACTCCCAGGGACGCGCCTCGAACGCATAGGGCTTGGACGTCAGCGCGCCCACCGGGCACAGGTCGACGACATTGCCCGACAGTTCGCTCGACACGGCCTGTTCGAGATAGGACGTGATCTGCATGTTCTCGCCGCGATAGATCGCGCCGATCTCCTCCACGCCCGCAACCTCTTCGGCGAAGCGGACGCAGCGGGTGCACTGGATGCAGCGGGTCATGACCGTCTTGACGATCGGCCCCATATACTTCTCGGTGACGGCCCGCTTGTTCTCGTCATAGCGGCTATGGCCCTTGCCATAGGCCATGGACTGATCCTGCAGGTCGCACTCGCCGCCCTGGTCGCAGATCGGGCAGTCCAGCGGGTGGTTGATCAGCAGGAATTCCATCACGCCTTCGCGCGCGGCCTTCACCATCGGGGTGGTGGTGAAGATTTCCTGATTCTCCGCCGCCGGCAGCGCGCACGACGCCTGCGGCTTGGGGGGCCCAGGCTTCACCTCGACCAGGCACATGCGGCAATTGCCCGCAATGGACAGCCGCTCATGATAGCAGAAGCGCGGGATTTCCTTGCCCGCCAGCTCACAGGCCTGGAGCACGGTGGCGCCCTGGGGCACCTCGATCTCGACGCCGTCGACTTTGACCTTAGGCATTATTCGGCAGCTTCCATCATCGGGGCGTTGCCGCCCGTCTCGCCTTTGCGTTCGCGAATGCGGCGTTCCATCTCCGGGCGGAAGTGGCGGATCAGGCCCTGGATCGGCCAGGCCGCCGCGTCGCCGAGCGCGCAGATGGTGTGGCCTTCGACCTGCTTCGTCACCTGGAACAGCGTGTCGATCTCGGCCACATCGGCATCGCCGGTGCGCATCCGCTCCATCACGCGCCACATCCAGCCGGTGCCTTCACGGCACGGCGTGCACTGGCCGCAGCTCTCATGCTTGTAGAAGTACGACAGGCGGCTGATCGCACGGACGATGTCGGTCGACTTGTCCATGACGATGACGGCCGCCGTGCCGAGGCCCGAACCGACCGCCTTCAGGCCGTCGAAGTCCATCGGCGCGTCCATGATCTCGGCAGCGGGCACCAAAGGCACCGACGAGCCACCCGGGATCACCGCGAGCAGATTGTCCCAGCCGCCGCGAATGCCGCCGCAATGCCGCTCGATCAGCTCGCGGAACGTGATCGACATGCTCTCCTCGACCACGCAGGGGCGGTCGACATGGCCGGAAATCTGGAAGAGCTTGGTGCCCTTGTTGTTCTCGCGCCCGAAGGACGAGAACCATTCGGCCCCGCGCCGCAGGATCGTCGGGGCGACCGCGATCGATTCGACATTGTTGACCGTGGTCGGGCAGCCATAGAGGCCCGCACCCGCCGGGAAAGGCGGCTTCAGGCGTGGCTGGCCCTTCTTGCCCTCCAGGCTCTCGATCATCGCGGTCTCTTCGCCGCAGATGTACGCGCCCGCGCCGCGATGCACGAAGACGTCGAAGTCGTAACCCGAGCCACAGGCATTCTTGCCCAGGAAACCCCGATCATAGGCCTCGGCGACCGCCGCGAATAGCGTCTCGGCCTCGCGGATATATTCGCCGCGGATATAGATGTACGCCGCCCGCGCGCGCATCGCGAAGCCCGCGACCAGCGCGCCTTCGATCAGCTTGTGCGGATCGTGGCGGATGATCTCGCGGTCCTTGCAGGAACCCGGCTCGGACTCGTCGGCATTGATGACCAGGAAGCTCGGCCGGTCGGGGCGCGGTTCCTTGGGCATGAAGCTCCACTTCATGCCGGTCGGGAAGCCCGCACCGCCGCGCCCGCGCAGACCCGACGCCTTGATGACGTCGATGATCTTGTCCTGGCCCAGTTCCAGCAGCGCCTTGGTATTGTCCCAATCGCCGCGCTTCATCGCCGCGTCGACGTTCCACGGCTGATAGCCGTAGAGATTGGTGAAAATGCGGTCCTTGTCAGCGAGCATTATGCGCCCCACTCCCCGCGATAGTCGTGATTGTCGCCGACCATGGCGGTCAGCGTGGTCGGACCGCCCAGCGGCTCGACCGTGTGGCGACCCGGCTCCTGGGTGCCGGTCTTGGGGCTCTCACCCTTGGCCAGCGCCTCCAGGATCGCGACCGTGCGATCGTAGTCCAGATCTTCGTAATTGTCGTCGTTGATCTGGACCATCGGCGCGGAGGCGCAATTGCCCATGCACTCGACCTCGGTCAGGGTAAACAGGCCGTCAGGCGTGGTCTTCCCCTTGATCAGACCCTTGTTCTTGCAGGCCGCCAGCACGTCGTCCGACCCGCGCAACATGCACGGCGTCGTGCCGCACACCTGGACATGATAGCGACCGACCGGCGCCAAGTTGAACATCGTATAGAAGGTCGCGACCTCATAGATGCGCATATAGGCGACACCCAGCTGGCGCGCGACGAACTCGATCACCGGCACGGGCAACCAACCTTGCGTCTGCGTCTCGGCGCCGACCTGACGCTGGGCCAGGTCGAGGAACGGGATCGAGCAGGACTGTTCGCGACCCTTGGGATAGCGCGCGAGGATCTCGTTCGCCTTCTTCTGGTTCTCGTCCGTCCAGGCGAAATTGCCCCAGCGGGCGCGGACTTCGGCCTCGTCGGGAATGATGGCTGCGTCGGCCATTAGCGAATGAACTCCACGCGCGACACCTTGTCGTTCTCGAAGGAATAGATGGACATGACCTCGAACGCCTCGCCACCCGGCGCGCGTTCGACCTTTTCATGCAGCAGCACGGTTTCACCGAACGCCTGTTCGGAGACGATTTCGGCGTGGTTCTGCGGGAACTGTGCGAACATCGCCTTCAGCCCCGAGCGAACGCCCTCGCGCCCTTCGCGCAGGACGGCCCCGCGATAACCCGCTTCGCAGGCATCCTCGGTCATCAGCGCGACATAGGCGTCGGCGTCCTGTGCGTTGTAATGCGCGACCATCTGGCGTGCGATCGCGATGCGCGCAGGAGTATCGATCGCGCTCAACGATCGCACTCCCCGAACACGATATCCATCGCGCCCAGGATCGCGGTCGTGTCGGCCAGCATATGCCCCTTGGACATGAATTCCATGGCCTGGAGGTGGCTGAACGCGGTCGGGCGGATCTTGCAGCGATAGGGTTTGTTCGATCCGTCGGAGACGAGATACACGCCGAACTCGCCCTTGGGGCTTTCGGTCGCGACATACACTTCGCCGGCGGGGACGTGATAGCCCTCGGTATAGAGCTTGAAGTGGTGGATCAGCGCTTCCATCGAGCGCTTCATCTCGGCGCGCTTGGGCGGCGTGACCTTGCGGTCGGTCGCCAGCACCGGACCTTCGGGCATCTGCGCCAGGCACTGCTTCATGATCCGGGCCGACTGGCGCACTTCCTCGACGCGCACCATGAACCGGTCATAGCAGTCGCCGCTGGTGCCCACCGGCACGTCGAAGTCCACCTTGTCATAGGCGTCGTAAGGCTGCGACTTGCGCAGATCCCAGGGAATGCCCGAGCCGCGGATCATCGGGCCGGAGAAGCCCCACTTGATCGCGTCCTCGCGGTTCACCACCGCGATATCGACGTTGCGCTGCTTGAAGATGCGGTTGTTGGCGACCAGGCCGATCGCATCCTCGAAAAGCTGCGGCAGACGGGTGTCGAGCCAATCGGCGATATCGGTCAGTAGCTTGAGCGGCACGTCCTGATGGACGCCGCCGACGCGGAAGTAATTCGCGTGCATGCGCGCGCCCGAGGCCCGCTCATAGAAGTTCATGCAGTCTTCGCGAATCTCGAACATCCACAGGTTCGGCGTCATCGCGCCGACGTCCATGACGTGGCTGCCCAGGTTGAGCATGTGGTTCGAGATGCGCGTCAGCTCGGCGAAGAACGTCCGCAGATATTGCGCGCGGATCGGCACTTCCAGATCGAGCAGCTTCTCGACCGCCAGCACATAGCTATGCTCCATGCACATCGGCGAGCAGTAATCGAGGCGATCGAAATAGGGCAGCGCCTGCGAATAGGTCTTGTATTCGATCAGCTTCTCGGTGCCGCGGTGCAGCAGGCCGACATGCGGATCGACCCGCTCGACGATCTCGCCGTCCAGCTCCATGACGAGGCGAAGCACCCCGTGCGCCGCCGGATGCTGCGGGCCGAAGTTGATCGTATAGTTCTGGATCGACACGTCACCCGTGGTCGGGTCGGCCGCATCCGTCTTGTTGAGCAGTTCGTCGACATAGTCGCTCACTGATTCTGTCCTCCGCCCTTGCTAGGCACCACGTCCGGGTCCTTGGGCTTGTCCTCGGCCTTGTTGCCCGGATGCGGCTGGCCCGCGCCTGTCTGCTTGGGGCTCTCGGTGGTCTTGCTCTCGGGCGCGTTGGCCGCGGCGGTCTTGTCGGGGGCAGCGCCCGCCCTCTTCACCGCATCGGCGCTCGCCGGAGTCTGTGCGCCCTTGCCCTCGGGCTGCGCGCCCTTCTCATCGCCCGGCAGCACATATTCGGCGCCTTCCCACGGGCTCTGGAAGTCGAAATTGCGGAAGTCCTGCGCCAGCTTCACCGGCTCATAGACGACGCGCTTTTCCTCTTCCGAGTACCGCAGCTCGGTATAGCCGGTCAGCGGGAAGTCCTTGCGCAGCGGATGGCCGCGGAAGCCGTAATCGGTCAGGATGCGACGCAGGTCGCTATTTCCCGAGAACAGCACGCCGTACAGGTCATAGACCTCGCGCTCTAGCCAACCCGCGACCGGCCACAGGCCCGTCACCGACGGCACCGGCTTGTCCTCGTCGGTCGAGACATGGACATGCAGGCGATGGTTGCGGGTCAGCGAAAGGAGGCAATAGACCACCTCGAAACGCTCGTCGCGCTCGGGATAGTCGACGCCCGCGATTTCCATGAGCTGCTGGTACTCCAGCCCCTTGGTATCGCGCAGCGCGATCATGGCGGGCACGAGGTTCGCACGGTCGACGACCAGCGCGACCTCACCGACATGCTCACGCGCATCGATCAGCCAGGGGCCGAGCGCGGCGCCAGCCGCATCGATCACGCCGTCGTTCGAGGCGAAACGGGGAGCAGGCGCCCTCACCGTTCGATGCTCCCGGCGCGACGGATCTTCCGCTGCAACTGCATCACGCCATAGAGCAGCGCCTCGGCAGTCGGCGGACAGCCGGGGACATAGATGTCCACGGGCACGATCCGGTCACAGCCGCGCACCACCG
Organism: Sphingomonas sp. GM_Shp_1; assembly: GCF_026540895.1. Taxonomy (GTDB): domain Bacteria; phylum Pseudomonadota; class Alphaproteobacteria; order Sphingomonadales; family Sphingomonadaceae; genus Sphingomonas. Next base: position 71,333 of record NZ_JALNUR010000006.1, read on the forward strand.
AATAGCTGTAATGATAATAGCCGCCGCCATTGGCGCAGCTACCCATTGAGATGACGTATTTCGGGTTCGACATCTGGTCGTACACACGACGCAGCGCCGGGGCCATCTTGTTGCACAGCGTGCCTGCGACGATCATCACGTCCGACTGGCGCGGCGACGCGCGCGGTGCGGCGCCGAAGCGTTCCATGTCGTAACGCGGCATGTTGACGTGGATCATCTCCACCGCGCAGCACGCCAGGCCGAAGGTCATCCACCAGAGCGAGCCGGTGCGCGCCCATTGGAACAGTTCCTCGGTCGAGGTGACGAGGAAGCCCTTGTCGGTCAGTTCGCCGTTCAACCCGTCGAAAAAGCCCTGGTCGGGCTGAATGACGGCCTGGCCGTCATGGACGACTCCGCCATGGGCCTGCGGCTTGAACTCGACCGGACCGGAGTGAAGATTTACTCCCAATCCAATGCTCCCTTCTTCCACGCATAGACGAGCCCGAGCGCGAGCTCGCCAATGAAGATCATCATCGAAAACCAGGCGGTCCAGCCGAGGCTGAAGACACTCACCGCCCAGGGGTACAGAAACGCCGCTTCCAGATCGAAGATGATGAACAGGATCGCGACGAGGTAGAAACGCACGTCGAACTGGCTGCGCGGGTCTTCGAACGCGGGGAAGCCGCATTCATATTCGGACAGCTTCTGCTCGTTGGGCTGATGTGCGCCCGTCAGGCGCGCCACGAGCATGGGCAGAAACACAAAGGCCGTCGACAGTGCCAGGGCAACGCCCAGGAACAGGAGGATCGGCAGATATTGCGACAGATCGACCAAGTTTTCTCTCGCAGATGCGGAACTGGATGCGGATGGCTTTAGGCCGATGGGTCGGCCGGAGCAAGCCAGCGGAGGCATGAGAATGAATCGCAACTGAACCGTGCCACTCATCCCCACCGACAGGAAATTACATGGTATTTTCGTGTGTTAAGCGCAAGAGGCAGGCCCTCTTGCGCCCAAATTCCCGAAAATCGCTTATCGCAGGGCGTTCGCCAGCAGCTTGTGCAGCTTGGAATGCAGCCCTTCGTTGGCGGCCAGATACTCGCCGCGCTCGAGCGACTTGTCGCCGCCCCGGAAATCGCTGACGAAACCGCCGGCTTCTCGCACCAGCAGCATGCCCGCCGCCGCGTCCCAGGGCTTCAGCCCGGACTCCCAGAAACCGTCATAGCGACCGGCGGCGACCCAGGCGAGGTCGAGCGCGGCCGAGCCGAAGCGGCGGATGCCGGCGACCTGCGGCGCGATCGCACCGAAAATGCGGCTCCACTGGACGAAATCGCCATGACCCAGGAACGGGATGCCGGTGGAGATCAGTGCTTCCGACAGATCGCGGCGCGACGACACGCGCAGGCGGCCGTCCTGCAACCAGGCGCCCCGGCCCTTCTCGGCCCAGAAGCTCTCATCGGTCAGCGGCTGATAGATCAGGCCGGTCGTGACCTCGCGCTTGCCGTTCGCGAGCTGCTCCTCGACCGCGATCGAGATGGCGAAGTGCGGGATGCCGTGGAGGAAGTTCGAGGTGCCGTCGAGCGGATCGATGATGAAGCGCGGCTTGGACGGATCGCCTTTGACCTCGCCGCCCTCCTCCATCAGGAAGTTCCAGTCGGGACGCGCCTTCTTCAATTCCTCGAAGACGGTTTCCTCGGCGCGCTTGTCCGCCATCGACACGAAGTCAGCGGGACCCTTGCGGCTGACCTGGAGGTGCTGGACCTCGTTAAAGTCGCGGCGGAGACGCGGGGCGGCCTTGCGCGCCGCGCGTTCCATGATGGTGAGAAGCCCGGAGTGCGAGGCCATGATCGTCCTTTCGATCGCGCCGCTGCATCTCCACGGCGCCGGAAGTGAAAAGGCCCGCCGCGAACGACGGGCCGGGACGGCGGATGACGGGGTCGCGCTTATATCGCGCCGGTCATCCGCCGATACCGATTAGTCCGCGCGGCGGACGTAGGTCTGTTCGTACACGTCGACGACGATGCGCACGCCGCTGGCGATGTGCGGCGGCACCATCACGCGGACGCCATTGTCGAGGATGGCGGGCTTGTACGACGAAGAAGCGGTCTGCCCCTTCACCACCGCGTCGGCCTCGACGATGGTCGCCTCGATCTGATCGGGAAGCTGGACCGAGATCGGGCGCTCCTCGTGCAGTTCCATCACCACGTCCATGCCGTCCTGAAGGAAGGCGGCGGCATCACCCAGCAGGTCGCGCGGCAGCGTGATCTGCTCATAGGTTTCCTTGTCCATGAAGGTCAGGTCGTCACCCTCGGCGAACAGGAACTGGAAGTCCTTGGTATCCAAGCGAACGCGCTCGACCGTCTCGGCGGAGCGGAAGCGGACGTTGGTCTTGCGGCCGTCGATGAGGTTCTTCATCTCGACCTGCATATACGCACCGCCCTTGCCGGGCTGGGTGTGCTGAATCTTCACGGCGCGCCAGATGCCGCCTTCATACTCGATGATGTTGCCGGGACGAATGTCCACGCCGCTGATCTTCATGGGTCTTCAACCTGCTGGAAAGAGCGAAGGATGCCGGGGCGTGAACGCGGCCCGGCGGTCCGTGGACGTCGCTTTAACTCGAAGCGGTCTTTCCGGCAAGCAGCGGATAGGGATCGACCGGCTCGCCCTGATACCAGGCGTCGCCCGCGCGCATCCAGCTGATCCCGAAATGGAGATGGGTGTTGCCCGCGCCCGCATTGCCGGTATCCCCAACATAGCCGACCACCTGCCCCTGCGCGACCCGCTGTCCTTCGGCGAGGCCCGGCGCATAGCTTTTCAGATGCGCGTAATAGAGGCTCCAGCGCCGGTCCAGCGAGCGGATATAGAGCGTGTGGCCGCCCCGCGCGCTGTCGAACAGCTTCTCGACCGTGCCGGGCAGTGCCGCCACGACCGGGGTGCCGCCGGGGGCCATCAGGTCGATCCCTCGATGCTGGCGCTCGCCGCCTTCGCGCGGGTCGCCCCAATCGTGGCGGAGCGAAGTCACCGAATAGTCGGCGATCGGCATGATCAGCGCCGCCGCGCCGCCCGTCACGCCGCCGGAGGCCGGCGCCTGTGCTTCGGGCACCACGACATCGCCCGATCCGAAGGACAGCATCGACAGAAAGCCGCCGACCCCGACCACGATCAGGCCCAGCATCACCCAGCCGAAACGCGACAACGGGCCCCTGCCCGCGCTTCGCCTCATTCCTGCGGCACTTTGCGCGTGCCCGGTGGCGCGATCGCGCTTGCGGGAGGAGAGCCGACGCCGCTCGGCGACGCCGCCCCGGTGCCCGGCTCGATCGGATAGGCGGGTGCGGGCGTGGGATGCGTCGCCACCGCCACCAATGCCATGGCCACCCCCGTCCCCAGGGCGATCGCCAGTCTCTTCATGCGCCGCTCCTCCGCGCCGTTCGTAAACTGTCTGTTGAACGCAGGCGAAGGACGCTTGTTTCCGATGCGCAACGGATGGGCGATTATACAGGCGGGGCCCCGCAGGGCCTGCGGCCAATCGACATTCAAGCTACCTCTTCTTCCCTCTCCCCTGGATAGGGGAGAGGGTTAGCGAAGCTTGCCAGCCTGCTGGCTAGCGCAGCTTGGGTGAGGGGTTGAGCGAGCCAAAGGCTTGCGCGCTCTTCGAGCGCCCACCCCTCACCCAGCTCCGACTAAGCCTTTGCTTTCGCAAAGACCAAGTCTGCGCAACCCTCTCCCCTCTATGAGGGGAGAGGGAAAAGAAGGGCATCTGCGAATGTCGATCCGGCCGATCGCGATCGAACATGGACCAATGCCATGCCCCGACCGAAGCGCCTTACTTCAACACCTCGGCAAAGGCCTTGACCGCCGCCGCCTCGTCGCCGTTCCACACCGCGCCCGACACCGCCAGGAAGTCCGCGCCCGCCTTGACCAGCGTTCCCGCATTCTCGGGCGTGATCCCGCCGATCGCGACGCAGGGGAGTTCGAACAGGGTCGACCACCAGGACAGCACCACGGGTTCGGCGCGATGCTTGGTTTCCTTGGTCGTCGTCGGATAAAAGGCACCGAAGGCGACATAGTCCGCCCCGGCCTCGCCGGCCTCCATCGCCAGATGGCGGCTGTCGTGACAGGTCACGCCGATCTGCACCGCCGGTCCCAGCACGTCGCGCGCCTCGCGGGCGTCGCCGTCCTCCTGGCCCAGATGGACCCCGTCCGCACCCAGCCGCTTGGCCAGGCTGATACTGTCGTTGACGATGAACGCCACCTCGCGGTCGGCGCAGATGCGCTGAAGCGGCTCGGCCAGCTTGGCGGCGGCGTGCTGATCCATGTCCTTCACGCGATACTGAAAGGCCGCGACCGGCCCGGCATCGAGCGCGCGCGCCAGACGGTCGGCGAAACCGCCGGTCACGTCGAGCGGCGAGATGAGGTAGAGCTGGCAAGGGGGCCGCCGCATGTCGCGGACAAAGGCGCGCGCGAAATCGGGATCGAGGGGGCCCAGGGGATCGTCATCAAGCGTCATGCCGCCTTCCCTAGCGCCTGACGCACGCCCCGTCACCTGTGACGGCGGCGGAAGGAATGGGCGTCCCGGTTCCCCAACCGAAACGCCCAGCCCTGCAAGAACTTATTCTTCGTTCTTGTAGATCGCGATCAGCTTGTCGAGCATCGCCAGCGCTTCGTCGCGCGGACGCTGGAAGGTGTTGCGGCCGATGATCGAGCCGTTGCCGCCACCGTCGCGAATGTCGCGCGCGTCCTGATAGACGGCATCGGCCCCCTTGGCGGCACCGCCCGAGAAGACGACGATGCGGCGGCCCGCAAAGCTCGACTGGACGACATGGCGCACGCGGTCGGCCTGGTTCGACCAGTCGGTGCCCTCATAGACCTTCTTGGCCTCGGGCTGTTCGATATGGTCGGTCGGCAGTTTCACCTTGATGATATGCGCGCCGAGCAGCGCCGCCATGTGCGCGGCATAGGCCCCGACGTCGAGCGCCAGTTCGCCGTCCTTGGTCAGCTTGCCGCCGCGCGGATAGCTCCAGATGACCGTGGCGAGGCCCGCCTCGCGCGCTTCGGCGGACAGGATCGCGATCTGATCCATCGCATCGAAAATCCCGTCGGAGCCCGGATAGATGGTGAAGCCGATCGCCGCGCAGCCCAGCCGCACCGCATCCTGCACGCTGCCGGTGACGGCCTGGGTGATCGAGGTGCCCCAGCTGTTCGAGCTGTTGATTTTCAGGATCGTCGGAATCTGCCCGGCAAAGGTGTCGGCCCCCGCCTCCAGCATGCCCAGCGGCGCGGCATAGGCGGAGAGCCCGGCATCGATCGCCAGCTGGAAATGGTAATGCGGGTCATAGGCGGACGGGTTGACCGCGAAGCTGCGCGCCGGGCCGTGCTCGAAACCTTGGTCGACCGGCAGGATGATCAGCTTGCCGGTGCCGCCCAGCTTGCCCTGCATCAGAATACGGGCGAGATTGGCCTTCACCGCGGCGGGCGTGCCTTCATATTTGTCGAGAATGGCTTTCACGGTCGGGGTCATGAATTCTCTCCAGATCGGGTCGTTGGGTCGGAAAAACGGGGCGTCAGAGCATCAGCCAGCGGCGCATGGCCTGCTCGACCTGCTCCATCCGGGTGGGCGAAGCATGGCCCAGCACCTTGACGATATGATTGCGCGGAATAGACAAAATCTTGTCGACCTGTACCTCGCACTCGACGGTCAGGCCGGTATGCTCGCGGGGCGAGAAGGCGACACGGAACAGCGCCTCGCCGCCGACCACCGAGGTCATCGGGCACACGGTGATGGTGTTGTGGGTCTCGTTGTACAGGTCCGACTGGACGACCAGGAAGGGACGGTGATCCCTGCCCTCGCCCGTGGTCGCAAGTACGATGGCGGCGTGGGAAATCTTCACGCGTCCGGCTCCTGCGCCGCCGAATCCGTGGCGAGCGCGTTCCAGAAGGCGAAATCCTCCGCCGTGTCGCGCTTGGAGGCGCGGGTCGACTGGCGACGCGCCTCGCGGCGATAGGCTTCGTCGTGCAGGTCGACATAGCGGCGCACCGCTTCACGCGCGATGTCGCTCTTGCTGCGCCCCTGGGTGCGCGCCACGGCCGCCAGCCGCTCTTCCAATTCGGTGTCGAGGCGGACGCCAAGCATTGCCCATTCCTTCGTTTAACGCGTTAAACCTAGCAAGTCCGACAAGTGGATTCAAGCATTGTCGAGCGCCCACGAAAAAACCCCGCCGCCCGGAAGGCGACGGGGTTCTGTCGGATCGTCCCTGCTAAGAGGGACGGTCAGTGAAGCATCAGGCCGTCAGCGCGGCGACGCCGGGCAGGTCCTGCCCTTCCATCCATTCCAGGAACGCGCCACCGGCGGTCGAGACGAAGCTGAACTGTGCCCCCACACCCGCCTGGTTGAGCGCGGCGACCGTATCGCCGCCGCCAGCGACCGAGACGAGGCTGCCATCCTGAGTCAGTGCCGCCGCCGTCTTGGCGAGCGCCACGGTCGCCATGTCGAAGGGCGGCGTCTCGAACGCGCCGAGCGGACCGTTCCAGACGAGCGTCCGGCAATTCTTCAGCACATCGCCCAGCGCCTCGACCGCATTGGGGCCGAGGTCGAGGATCATCTCGTCGGCGGCGACCTCGTGCACATTGACGGTGCGGGTCGCGGGGTTGGGCTTGAACTCCTTGGCGACGACCACGTCATAGGGCAGGTGCACGGTGCAGCCCGCCTTGTCGGCGGCATCCATGATCTCCTCGGCGGTGCCGGTCAGGTCATGTTCGCACAGCGACTTGCCCACATCGACCCCGCGCGCGGCGAGGAAGGTGTTGGCCATGCCCCCCCCGATGATCAGGTGATCGACCTTGCCGACCAGATGCTTGAGCACGGCGAGCTTGGTCGAGACCTTGGCCCCGCCGACGACCGCCGCGACCGGATGCTGAGGGTTGCCGAGCGCCTTTTCCAGCGCGTCGAGTTCGGCCTCCATCGCTCGGCCCGCGAACGCCGGAAGCTGGCGCGCCAGCCCTTCGGTCGAGACATGCGCACGGTGCGCCGCCGAGAACGCGTCGTTGACGTAGAAGTCGCCCAGCTTGGCGATCGCCGCCGCCAGTTCGGGATCATTCTTTTCCTCGCCCGCATGGAAGCGGGTGTTTTCCAGGATCGCGATATCGCCGGGGTTCAGAGTCGCGACCGCGGCTTCCGCCGCCTCGCCCGCCACATCGTCGATGAAGCGAACCGGGCGGCCCAGCACGTCGCTATAGGGCTGGGTCAGCATCGCCAGCGAGAATTCGGGGTTACGCTGCCCCTTGGGGCGGCCGAAATGGGCCAGGATCAGGACGATCGCGCCCTTGTCGGCCAGTTCGGTCACGGTCGCGATCGTCGCGCGCAGGCGGGTGTCGTCGGTGACGCGGCCATCGGCCATCGGCACGTTCAGATCCTCGCGGACCAGCACGCGCTTGCCGGACACGTCACCCATATCGTCGAGCGTCTTGAAAGCCTTGGTCATGATTCCTCGATCCTGATGTTATCGCCGATGCGGATCGTGCCGCCCTCGATCACGCGGGCACATGCGCCGCCGCGCCAGTCGGGCTTAAGAGCCGCCTGCAAGCCGTCGGCGATCGCGTCCATGCGGTGGCACGGATCGCATTCGATGGTGATTTCCAGAAGCACGGGCCCGATGCGTAACCGAGTGCCCGCTATTTGGGGAAGGTCGAAATCCTCGACCAGCAGGTTCGCGCGGCGCTCCTGCCAGGGGATGTCGCGGCCGATCTCGGCCAGTGCGGCGTCCCAGTCGGCACGCTCGATCAGCGTCACCTGCCGACGCCCACGGCCACCATGTTTCAGCCGCCCGCGCGCATCGCCTTCCACCCCGCCGTCCAGGGTGACGATGGCGGTGTCGATCACCTCCATCGGCCCCTTCGGCACGGCGTGGCGGGCGATGCCGGCCAGACGCCCGGTCATCCCCCGCCCCTCGTTCATTACAGGAACTTCGCCATCGCGGTCGCGGTGTCGACCATGCGGTTCGAGAAGCCCCATTCATTGTCGTACCAGGACACGACGCGCACCAGCTTGCCGTCGATCACCGCCGTCTCCAGGCTGTCGACGGTCGAGGACTGGGGCGAGTGCATCAGGTCGATCGAGACCAGAGGCTCGTCGGTATAGACCAGCACACCCTTCAGCGGGCCTTCCTCGGCGGCCGCCTTCAGGATGGCGTTGACCTCTTCCTTGGTCGTGTCGCGCGCGGGCGTGAAGGTCAGGTCGACCAGGCTGACGTCCGGCACCGGCACGCGGATGGCCGAGCCGTCCAGCTTGCCCTTCAACTCGGGCAGAACCTCACCCACCGCACGGGCAGCGCCGGTGGTGGTCGGGATCATCGACATGGCGGCGGCGCGGGCGCGGCGCAGGTCGGGGTGGATCTGGTCGAGGATCTTCTGGTCGTTGGTGTACGCGTGGACCGTGGTCATCAGGCCGCGCTCGATCCCGATCGCGTCGTTCAGCACCTTGGCGACCGGCGCCAGACAGTTGGTGGTGCACGAGGCGTTCGAGACGATGGTGTGCTCGGCGGTCAGCTTGTCGTGGTTGACGCCGTAGACGACGGTCAGGTCGACATTCTTGCCCGGCGCCGAGATCAGCACCTTCTTGGCGCCCGCCGCGAGATGCTTCTCGCACGACGCCTTGTCGGTGAAGAAGCCGGTGCACTCCAGGACCAGGTCGACGCCCAGTTCCCTGTGCGGCAGGTTGGCGGGATCGCGCTCGGCGGTGACGCGGATGCGCTTGCCGTCGATGACGATGTCGTTGCCCTCGGCCGAAACCTCACCCGGATAGCGGCCATGGACGCTGTCGCGGCTGAACAGCCAGGCGTTGGACTTGGCGTCGGCCAGATCGTTGATCGCGACCAGTTCCAGGGCATCGCCGCCGCGCTCCAGGATGGCGCGCGCGACCAGTCGACCGATGCGGCCGAAACCATTGATTGCAACCTTGACCGTCATGCCAGCAAGCTCCTGTGTGTCTTTGCCGCGATGCCTGAACGGCACCGCCCCGGTAGGATGGAAGTCACCATCATAGTGATTCCTCTCGCGCCACGCCTTTCGGAGCCGACGGGTTCGCTGTCAACCGCCCCTCGGCCTCGCATCGTCCAATTGCGGGTTGCCGCGAGAGGTCATCCTGCTAAGCCGATCCCATGCCCGAACCTATTGCCGACGATGTCCTCTCCTCCGTCGAGCGCATCGACCGCGCGATCGCCCGCATCGAACAGACGATCCGCACCCGCGCAGCCAAGGAAGACGCGCTCGCGAGACGCCATGCCGCCCTCAAGGCCCGCATGGCCGACGCCGTATCCGCGCTGGACGAAGTGATCAGCCGGGGGAGCGCCGTCTGATGGCCGAAGTCACGATCACGATCGGCGACCGCCCCCATACCGTCTATTGCCAGGAAGGCGGCGAGGCGCGGGTCCGAATGCTCGGCCAGATGCTCGACCAGCGTTGGCCGGCGGCGATGCGCGCCTCGGGCGGGCATAATGGCGAACGCGCGCTGCTGTTCGTCGCGCTGATGCTGGCCGACGCGCTGGAAGAGGCGGAGCGGCGCCCGCCCGCCGGAGCCGCGGTCAGCGAGGCCGCGCTCACCCGGATCGCCGAGCGGCTGGAGGGATTGGCCGATGCGCTGGATTCCGAAGGACGCGGGCCCCTTGAGTAAGCCGCGCCTCTCCCCTACATGGGTCAGTGGCGGGCTCTGCCCGGTACGAGCCACGATAATCCCTGAGGCTATTCTTCATCCAAGGGGGCTGTCCCTGCCCGGACCCTGGTCCGACGTACATGGTCCCCACCTGACGTATCGGGCGTCGGTGGATATTACGGCAAACGGCCATGGCGGTCCCGCCACCTGCCTTCCTCGTCCATGACGGACAAGCGCGCCCTTCGTGCCCGGATGCGGGCGGCGCGTGACGCGCACGGCCCCGGCCTGCTGCCGGTGGCGCGCCCCTTTCTCGACCGATTGCTGCCTGGACAGATCGTCGCCGCCTATCGCCCGATCGGGGCGGAGGCCGACCCGGCGCTGTGGGTCGAGGCGGCATTGCACGCCGGTGCGACCATTGCCCTGCCCCATGTCGTCGACCGCGCAAGCCCGATCAGGTTCCTGACATGGGCGCAAGGGCAGGATCTGCACATCGGCGCGTTCGGCCTTCACCAGCCCGATCCCCATGGCCCCGAATGCGCCCCCGACATCATCCTGACGCCGCTGCTGGGCTTCGACCGGCGCGGCAACCGGCTGGGACAGGGCGCGGGGCATTATGACCGCGCCTTCGCCGCGCACCCCGATACCTGGCGTGTCGGCATCGCCTGGAGCTTGCAGGAGGTCGAGGTGCTGACCCCAGACCCGTGGGACGTACCGCTCCACGCCATCGCCACCGAATCGGAATGGATCGTCCCATGACCCCCAGTTGGCGCAAACCCGCCGGAATGCTGCTGATCGTCGCGATCATCGTGCTGTGGGCGGTGCTGGTCGCCAGCCTGTCGGGCGTGGTGGGCCAGTGGCACTGGGTGTTGCAACTGACGTTCTATGTGGTCGCCGGGATCGTGTGGATCACGCCGATGAAGCCGCTGTTGCGGTGGATGGAGGGGGGCCGGGGTTAGGGCTTCCCTTCGACTTTGGCAGCGCGCCGGAGTTTATCCTGAGCGGAGATCCAATCGCGTCGCCCCAGCGCAGGCTGGGGTCTTTCTCGATCGCAGTGGCCCGTCGCCAGAGATCCCAGCCTTCGCTGGGATGACGAATGGAATGTCGGGAGAAATGGAACGTCCCCGTAACCCGGAAACGAAAACGCCATCCCGAAGGATGGCGCGAGTGACGGGGCTCGAACCCGCGACCTCCGGCGTGACAGGCCGGCGCTCTAACCAACTGAGCTACACCCGCTTGAAAGCCATATGATGCCGCATATATCCGGCATCGGCCCTTTCGGGGATTTCGATATTTTCCACCATTCCCAGGAAGGAATGGCGCGAGTGACGGGGCTCGAACCCGCGACCTCCGGCGTGACAGGCCGGCGCTCTAACCAACTGAGCTACACCCGCTGAAAGCGTCGAGGCGCGCCAACTAGGCGAGCCTCCCGACCCTGTCAACGCTTCATTTCGAACTTTCTTGCGGAACGTCCTCCGGGTCGCTGTCACGGTCGAGATAGGTCAGCGTGCCATGCTCGAACAGGAAGCCCGCAATGTCCGGCTTGCCCGCCGCCTTCAGCACGGTTTGCAGGATGATCAGCAGCGGAACGGCCAGCAGCGCGCCCAGCGTCCCCCACACCCATCCCCAGAAGCTGAGCGAGACCAGGATCATGACCGGGCTGATGGTCAGGCGGTGCCCGACGATCAGCGGGGTGATCAGGTTCGCCTCGATCAGGTGCATCCCGTACATGATCGCGGGCGGGGCGAGCGCGACCCAGATGTCGCTGAACGTCATCAGCCCCCCGACCGCGAGCAGCAGCGCGCCGATCACCGGCCCGAAATAGGGGATGTAGTTGAGCAGCGCGACGATACCGCCCCACATCAACGGATAGGGCATGCCGAACAGCGACAGCGCCCCCGCCACCGCGCCGCCCAGCGCCAGGTTGATGATGGTGATGGTCCCCAGATAGGCGGATACGTCGTCGACCACCTCCTGGATCACTCGCGCGGTCGCCATCGCGCCGTCGAAGCTGGTCCGCCCCCGGATCGTCTCGCGCCGCATCCGAGTCCAGCCCGACAGGACGAAGAAGACGACGAGGACGCCGAACAGGAACTGGACGATCAGCGTCGGTGCCGAGGTCGCGGCAAGCTCCAGGATCGAGCTGGGCGGCGACACCGCGCTCGTCTGCGGCTGGCGGATCGGGGTCGAGGCGACCTGCCGCAGCGCCTTGTTCACATAGCGTTCGAGGTTGGAATACAGGTCGAGCAGCGGCGCCAGATTGTCCTGGATGCGTCCGATCCGACTGGGGAGCAGGCGAAAGAAATCGGTCGCGGGCACGATGATCGCGGCCAGCGCGATATTGGCGACGACGAGGAACAGCAAGACGCACAACAGAGCCGCCAGCGGAGACGGCACCCGCCGCCGCTCCAGCCATTCGAGAATGGGGACCAGCGCGATCGCGATGACCAGCGCGGTGGTCAGCGGCAGGAAGAACTCCGCCCCCTCCTTGAGGGCGAAGGGCAGCGCCAGGGTGAACCCCGCCCCCGCCGTCAGCGTCAGCCCGGCGAGCAGGCGGTCACGCCGCATCGCGATCCGCATCGCCTCCCGCGAGCCCATGCCCGCCGGGGTCCCCAGGATCGAATCGCCGGCCATGGGAGCCTTGGCGGTCGCGTCGTCATGCACGTCACTCATGACGATCACGTTAGCGGCTTTCCCCGGTCAGGAAAGCCGCTAACGCCGTGCGGGGATGACGTTTGTGTCATGAAGCGCACCGATCACCGGCGCGCACGGCCTTACCAGGCGCGCGGGATGCCGCCGGTCCGCTCGGCGACCGCATTCTCGATCGACTGGAGCTGCGTGCGGGACAGCACGCCCGCCTCCATCAGGTGACGCATCAGTTCTTCGGTCAGGGCCGCCAGAAAGTGCAATTCCGCACGCTCCGACGCGCCGTCTTCGTTCAATGCGTCCATCGCCAACTCCCGGATCTGATCGACCGCGACTGTGTAGCGATGCCCAGGCACCGGTGAAAGTATCTTTTCTGCACAAGGGATCAGCGGTTGACGTTTACGTCAAGGATAACCATCACCAAGCCATGGATCATCGACCACCCCCTTCCCCCGAAATCATGGCCCAGGGCCTTGTCGCGCTGCTGGATGTCGAGGAGATCGACACCGACCTCTATCGCGGCGCGCGGCGCCCCGGCGGCGAGGGGCGGGTCTTCGGCGGACAAGTGATCGCACAGGCGCTCCAGGCCGCGCAACGCTCGACCGAGGCGCCGCGCACCGCCCATTCGCTCCACGCCTATTTCATGCGGCCGGGCGACGAACGTTATCCGATCGTCTACCGCGTCGAGCGCGATTTCGAGGGGCGCAGCTTCGCGACCCGGCGGGTGATCGCGATGCAGAAGGGCAAGCCGATCCTCAACCTGGCCTGCTCGTTCCAGACGCCGGAGGAAGGGCTGCATCATCAGGACGCGATGCCCGACGTCCCCGCGCCCGATACGCTGACGCCCGAACGGGAGTTGCTGGCAGCGCTGGGCGACCAGATCCCCGCGCCGCTCCGCGCCTTTCTCTCGCGTCCCCGCCCGATCGAACTGCGCCCCGTCGATCCCCGGCAGTTGCTCAAGCCCGAGCCGCGCGCGCCGTCCCAGTCGATCTGGTTCCGCCTCGTCGCGCCGGTCGGGGACGATCCCGCCCTGCACCGCGCGATCCTGGCCTATGCCAGCGATTTCGCGCTGCTCGGCACCTCGACCCTGCCGCACGCGGTCCACTGGCTGATCGACGATATGCAGACGGCCAGCCTCGACCACGCCCTGTGGCTGCACGAGCCCTTCCGGGCGGACGAATGGCTGCTCTACACGACCGACAGCCCCTGGGCGGGCCATGCGCGCGGGTTCAACCGGGGCCGCATCTTCACCAGCGACGGACGGCTGGTCGCCAGCGTCGCGCAGGAAGGGCTGATCCGCCTGCGCACGCCCAAGGCCAGCGATTAACGGCGCAGCATCTCGCGGACCGACTGGGTGGCGCTGCGGGTATCCTCGGCCAGTTTCTTGACTTCGGCGGCGACGATGCCGAAGCCGCGCCCGGCGGGGCCCGCCCTTGCCGCCTCGATGCTCGCATTCAGGGCCAGCATGTTGGTCTGTCCGGCGATGGCGGCGATACGGTCGACGAGGCCCTCCATGTCGCGAAGCATGGTTTCCAAAGCGGTCTGGCGATCCTCGGCCATCAGGCGAAACCGCTCCGCCTGATCCAGCCGCTCGCCCGCCTCCGCCTCCAGCCGGACCCGGTCCGTCATGTCGGTGGCGAACTTCACGATCTTGTACGGCACGCCCTCGGCGTCGAGGATCGGGGTGTAGGTGGCCTGAAGCCAGAGGGCCATCCCGTCGGCGCGCCGCCGCTCGAACCGCCCGGCGATGAACCGCCCCGCCGCCAGATCGGCCCAGAAGCGGGCATAGGCAGGCGACCGGACATGATCGGCACTGCAAAAGCGGCTGTGATGCACCCCGACCGTCGCCGCGCGCGAATAGCCGATCAACGACAGGAAGATGTCGTTCGCGGCCAGCACATGGCCCTTCAGGTCGAATTCCACCACCGCCTGCGACAGGTCGATGGCGGCGAGTTTGCCATGCGCCTCCCCATCGGTCAGGCAGCGCCCGGTGATATCGGTCGCGATCATCAGGACCTGGGTGACGGTCCCGTCCGCATCCAGGACGGGCAGATAGCGCGCCTCCAGCCAGATCGACCGCCCCTGCCGTCCCACCCGGCGATAGACCCCGCTATGGGGCACACCCCGACGCACATCCGACCAGATTTGTTCATGATCCGCCGACCTGGCGATATCGGGCTGACACAGCATCGCATGCGACCGCCCCACCAATTCGGTAGCGGTATGACCGAAGACGTGAAGGAAATTGTCATTGGCCCATTGGATGACGCCATCCGTATCGAACACCACCAGCAGATGCGCCCGATCGATCGACCGGAACATCATGTCCTCCCGCTGCCAAATCTGGCCGACCTTCGCGGGGAAAAGTTCGATACCCATGGGCCTACATTGCCCAAGATGACCTAAACCTCTGTTAATATTTCGTTGCCGATGCGATATGATCTAAATTAGGCCCAAGCCGTTTCGGCCATACCCGATTTCGGATTTGACAGGGTAGAACCGCCACCCGATCCTCGATTCCGCAAAAAGCGATGACCGGCGTCGCTTTTCGCGATAGGAATATCGGTCCGACGCGGATCGACGGTCCGACGGGCGAGTATCGAGAGGGTGACGGCAATGGCGGCAACGTCCGTCGAGGAAGAACAGAGTACCGAACGCTATCGACAGAAGCGTGACGCCATCCTGGCGGCGGCGGCCCAGGCGATCAACGAACAATCGGCCAAGGGCATGACCTTCGCCGATGTGGCGCAGCGCGTCGGGTTGAACACCACCAGCGTCACCTATTATTTCCGTCGCAAGGACGAACTGGCGGCGGCGGCGTTCGAGCATACGCTGGATCGGCTGCTGGAGATGCTGGCGCTCGCCGCCGAGGCACCCACGCCACAGGCCCGCGTCGCGCGCTATCTGTCGATCAACATGGCCCGGCTCGCCCGGATCGAGCGGGGCGAGGAAGCGCCCTTCGCCGTCCTGTCCGATCTGAGGGCCATGGAGGAGCCGATCCGCGGTCGCCTGATGGCCGGGTGGCAGAAGGTGTTCCGCGCCACGCGCAGCCTATGGGGTCCCGCCCCCAGCCGCGCGCATACCGACCTGCACGGCGCGCGGGCGCATGTCCTACTGGAAAATACCTTCTGGCTGCCGATCTGGCTGGTCCGCTACGAACTGGACCAGTTTCCCCGCGTCGAGGAACGGCTGCTCGACGTGTTGACCCATGGCATCGCGGCGGGGGGATCGACCTGGTCCCCCGCCATGCTCGACCTGGACGCGCGGATGGCGCAGCGGACCGAGCCGGGGCGCGAGGCGTTTCTGCTGGCCGCGACCCGGCTGATTAACCAGCTCGGCTATCGCGGGGCCAGCGTGCAGCGGATCGCCAGCGAGCTGAACGTCACCAAGGGCAGCTTCTACCACCATCTCGACGCCAAGGACGATCTGGTCGCCGCATGTTACCGCCGCAGCTTCGACACGATCACCGCCGCGCAGCAACTGGCCGATGCGGCCGGGGGCAGCCATTGGCACCGGCTGTCCAGCGCGATCGCGACCCTGCTGGACGTCCAGTTCGCCGAGCGCGGGCCGCTTCTCCGCACCACCGCGCTGGCCAGCCTGCCGGGCGACGTGCGCGCGCAGATGGTCGAGCGGTCCAACGGGATCGCGCGGCGCTATGCGGGCACGATCATGGATGGCGTGGCGGAAGGATCGATGCGCGCGGTCGATGCGCTGATCGCGGCGCAGGCGCTGATGGCGATCCAGAATGCGGCCTTCGACATGCGCAAATGGGCGGGCACGATGGAGCGCCCCCACGCCATCGCGCTCTATGCCTCGACCATTCTTTACGGGATGTTCGACGACCGTTTCCTGGACTAGCTCCTGCGGCATTCATGCCACTCCTTCTTCCCTCTCCCCTGGACAGGGGAGAGGGAAGAAGGAGCTTGCCAGCCTGCTGGCTAGCGCAGCTTGGGTGAGGGGTTGAGCGAGCCAAAGGCTCGCGCGCTCGCTTGCGCAAGCGCAGCACCCCTCACCCAGCTCCGACTAGGCCTTTGCTTCGCAAAGACCAAGTCTGCGCAACCCTCTCCCCTCTATGAGGGGCGAGGGAAAGTAAGGGCATATTGGAATGTCGATCCGGCCTGGGGCGCACAATTTGCAACAATTGCGGCTGTCGCCCGACATGATCGGGCGACAGCCCTGGGCGAGAAGGGCCATCGATCGGAGGGGATTTTCCGCTCCGCCGCAAAGGACCCGAAACCCATGCGAAAGACCCTGATCGGCCTTTCCCTCGCCACCCTGCTGACCGCCACCGCCGCGCAGGCCCAGACCTCGGCCCCCCCTCCCCCGCCGCCCGGCCGGATGGGTGGTGCGATGATGGGGATGCAGCCCGATGCCTCGGGCAACATCACCCGCGCCGCCGCCATCGCCGCTGCCGACCAGCGCTTCGCCGCGATGGACGCCAATCACGACGGCACCGTGACCCCGGACGAAATGCGCGCCTATCGCGAGCAGCGCCGTACCGAGTGGCAACAGCGTCGCCAGGGCGGCGGTGACCGCCCCGGCCGTCGCGCCCCGCAACCCATCACCGCCGACGCCTTCCGCGCCCGTGCCGTGGCGATGTTCGACCGTCTCGACACCAATCATGACGGCAAGATCGACGCGGCCGAGCGCGCCGCCGCCCCCCGGTTCAGTGGCCGCCGCCATGGCGGCATGGCCCCCGGAGCTCAGCCTGCCCCCCAGCAGGACGACTGAGCCGTCGGGCGGGGCGACCGATCCCCCCATCGGTCGCCCCGCTTGCGAGCCGCGCTTGCCATGCTAGACCCCTCCCCCATGTCCGACACGCCGCACCTGCTGCTCGTCGATGACGAGCGTTCCATCCGCGAGCCGCTCGCCGTCTATCTGACCAAACAGGGGTTCCGCGTGACCCAGGCGGGCGATGCCGCCTCGGCGCGCACCCGGCTGGCGGCCTATGCCATCGACCTGGTCATCCTCGACATCATGATGCCGGGCGAGGACGGGCTATCGCTGTGCCGCCATATCGCGGCGACCAGCGAGGTGCCGGTCATCCTGCTGACCGCTCGTGCGGAGGAGACGGACCGGATCGTCGGGCTGGAGATGGGCGCGGACGATTATGTCGTGAAGCCCTTCTCCCCGCGCGAACTGGCGACCCGGGCCAAGGTCGTGCTCCGCCGGACCCAGGCGGGCGGCGCGCGGCTCCATGCGCCGGACAGCGGCTCCTACGCCTTTGCGGGCTGGGTGCTGAAATCGGGCGAGCGGTCGCTGGTCGATCGCGAGGGCGTGTCGGTGATGCTGTCGACCGGCGAATATAATCTGCTGCTCGCGCTGGTCAGCCGTCCGCGCCAGGTGCTGACCCGCGACCAGCTGCTCGACCTGACCCAGGGGCGCGAGGCCGCCGCCTTCGACCGAGCGATCGACAATCAGGTCAGCCGCCTGCGCCGCAAGATCGAGGCGGACCCCAAATCGCCCGAGATCATCAAGACGGTCTGGGGCGGCGGCTATACGCTGGCCGCCGAAGTGACGCGCCTGTGAGACTCCGCTTCTGGCCGCGTCGGCTGGCGGCGCAGATGGCGCTGCTGCTCGCCATCGCGCTGTTCGTGGCACAGGCAATCAACTTCGCGCTGCTGTTGCACGAGCGGCGAACGTTGCTGCTGGAACAGACATCGGGGCCCGCCATTGCGCGGCTGACCGACGCGATCGACCGCGCCGCCAATGGCCGCCCGCCCGCCCCCGATCGCGGCCGGGTGCGTATGTCGCTCTACAATCCGATCCGCCCCGACCTGCCGCGCGTGCCCGCGGTGGAGGCGCTGGTGCGCGAGGGGCTGGTCGAATCGGGGCATCCGGTGCTGCGCGTCGTCACCGGCATCCGCCCGTTCCGCCCGGAGGATTTCGATTGGGCCCGCCGCCGTGTCGACCGGCGCCGTCCCCCGGCGCAGGAATTGCTGATCGCCGTCGAGCGAAAGACCGGCGGCTGGCTGGTCACGCGCTCCTTCTGGCCCAATGACGGGATGTTCCTGGTCTGGCGGCTGATCGCGCAGACATTGATCCTGTACGGCGTCATCCTGCTGCCCGTACTGTGGATCGGACGGCGCATATCGCGCCCCTTGCGCGACCTGACCCGCGCCGCCGAACGTTTCGACCCGCGCGAGCCCGGCGAGCCCATTCCCGAACAGGGGCCGCTCGACGTCTCCGGCCTGATCGCGGCGTTCAACGCGCTGCGGCTGCGGATCGGGGCGATGCTGGAGGAAAAGGATCGGATGCTCGGCGCGATCGGTCACGACCTTCGGACGCCACTGGCGGCGCTTCGGGTGCGCATCGAGTCGGTCGAGGACGAGCAGGACCGGCTGCGCATGGCGGACACCATCGCCGAGATGAACAAGACGCTGGAGGACATACTTTCGCTCGCCCGTGCGGGGCGACCGAGCGAAGCGGAGACCGATGTCGACCTGAACGCGCTGGTCGATGCGGTCGTCGCCGATTTCCTCGACCTGGGACAGGATGTGACCTTCGAGGAAGGCGGGCGGCTCCGGCTGAAGCTGCGCCCCACGCTGATGCGGCGCGCGGTGCGCAACCTGATCGAGAATGCGGTCAAATATGGCCATTCCGCCGATGTGCGCATCGATGCGCAGGCCGATCATGTCGCGATCATCGTCGCCGACCGAGGCCCCGGCATCGCCGCCGATCAGTTGGAGGCGGTGTTCGATCCCTTCATCCGCCTGGAAAGCTCGCGCAACCGGGATACGGGCGGCATCGGACTGGGCCTGGCGCTGGCCCGTTCGATCGTGCGCGAGGCGGGCGGGGATATCCGCCTCTCCAACCAGCCCGAAGGAGGGTTGGCCGCAACGATCACGCTGCCGAGATAATCCTTCCCGGCACGGGGAGGATTGGGCTCAGGCGTCCTTGGCCACCCTCAGCATCGCCAGTGCCGCCAGTCCCATCACCCCCGCCGCGATCGCCATCGCCCAAACCAGATCGCCGGGGAAGAAATGGCCGACCACCGCCCCCATGATCGACGACACGATCAGTTGCGGCAGCACGATGAAGATGTTGAACAACCCCATGTAAATGCCCAACTTCTCCGCCGGGAGCGCCGCCGACAGGATCGCATAGGGCATGGTCAGGATCGACGCCCAGGCGACGCCGACGAACACCATCGCCCCCAATAGCCACCAGGCGTCCCGGATCACCAGGAACGACGCGAACCCCGCCGCGCCGCACAGCAGGCCGACGACATGCGTGTTCCGCCGCCCGATCGCCCGCGCCAGCCATGGCAGCGCAAAGGCCCAAAGTGTCGCCACGCCGCTATAGACCGCGAACAGCACGCCGACCCAATTGGCCCCCTCGTTGAAGGCCGCGCTGGAGGCGTCGGTGGTGTGGAAGACCCGCGCCGCAACGATCGGCGTGGTGTAGATCCACATGATGAACAGCGCCGACCAAGTGAAGAACTGGACCAGCGCCAGCCGCTTCATCGTCGCGGGCATCGCCGCCAGATCGGCCAGGATCTGGCTGAGCGCATTGGCCCCTCGCCCGCCCCGCACCAGCGCCGCGCTGACGATCCGCGCCAGACCGAAGGCGATCAATCCACCGCCCAGCAGATAGACCGGCTTGTCGAGCCCCAGCAGCCCCACGCCCGCGACGACCAGCACGCCTGCGACGATCCAGAGCGGCGCGGTGCCGATCCGGTCGGACGGCACGGCATCGCTATGCACCACCCGCCCCTCGTCGCTCTCGGCAAAGGCCGCGATCTGCTCGGGCGAATATTCGCGGGTGGTCAGCACGGTCCAGAGCACCGCGCCGAACAGGGCGGCCGCCCCGATATAGAAGCCATAGCGCACCGATGGCGGCACCTCGCCCGGCCCGGCGACATTGGCGACATGGAAGACATCGGTCAGCACCATCGGCGCGAGCGACCCCAGCACCGCGCCCGCCCCGATGAACCCGGTCTGGAAGGCATAGCCCGCCGTCCGCTGGCGGCTGGGGAGCATGTCGCCCACAAAGGCGCGGAACGGCTCCATCGACACGTTGAGCGAGGCGTCGAGCAGCCAGAGCAGCATCGCGGCGCCCAGCAGCCCGCCCGCATTGGGCATCCCCACCAACGCCAGCGTCGCCAGCACCGCGCCCGCCAGGAAATAGGGCCGCCGCCGCCCGAACCGGCCCCAGGTCCGGTCGCTATAATGGCCGATCACCGGCTGGACGAGCAGCCCGGTCAGCGGTGCCGCGATCCACAGGAACGCCAGGTCCTTCTCGGCGGTGCCCAGCGACTGGAAGATGCGGCTGATATTGGCGTTTTGCAGGGCAAAGCCGATCTGAATCCCGAAAAAGCCGAACGAGGTGTTCCACAGCCCCCAAAAGCCCTGACGCGGCTTCTCCATAACCTCTCCCAATATTCTGTTATCGTTGTGTTTTACGGCCGGATGCTAGACCCGCGCACGACCAGCGTGGCGGGCAGCAGGGTCGGCGTCCGGGGCTTGCCCGAAATCTCGGCAAGCAGCGCGCGGACGAGCAGCCGCCCCGCCGCCGCCGCATCCTGCACCACCGTGCTGAGCGGCGGATGCGCGAAGCTGGCCGCCGGAATATCGTCGAACCCGACCAGCGAGACATCGTCGGGCACCCGCAATCCCGCCTCGGCCAGTACGCGCATCGCCGCCAGCGCGATCAGGTCGCTCGCCGCCATGATCGCGTCGAAGGGCCGCCCCCGCGCCAGCAATTCGCGCGCGGCGCGTTCGCCCTCCTCCTCGCTGGAGATCGCCCCGACCTGAAGCGCGGGATCGCAGGGCAGGTCCGCTTCGGCCAGCGCATCGCGATAGCCTCGATAACGGTCGTGGAATTCGGGATAATGGTCGGTCGCATCGCCCAGGAACGCGATCCGCTTGCGTCCCTGCGCGACCAGATGCCGCGTCGCCGCGAGCGCCCCCGCATGATTGTCGCACCCGATGGTCAGCCCCGGCTGGCCCGGCGCGACCGAGCCCCAGCGCACGAAATGGGTGCCGCGCGCGACCAGTTGATCGAGCTGCTCGCGATAATCGGCATAGTCACCGTAACCGAGCAGGATCAGCCCGTCGGCACGGTGGCTGTCCTCATAATCGGCCTGCCAGTTGCTGGTCGGGTTCTGGAAAGAGACGAGCAGGTCGTATCCGACCTCCGCACAACTCTCCATGATCGAACCCAGCATGCCGAGGAAAAAGGGATTGATCAGCGTCCGCCCCGGCGAAGGATCGCGGAACAGCAGCAGCGCCAGGGTCCGGGTCTGCCCGCTGCGCAGATTGGAAGCGGCGCGGTCGACCGTATAGTTCAGCGTCTTGGCGATCGCCTCGATCCGCGCACGGGTAGCGGCGCTGACCGACGGACTTCCCCGGAGCGCACGGCTGACCGTCGGCTGCGACACGCCCGCCATTTGCGCGATATCGAACGATGTGGGCTTTCGCTGGCCGACCAAGATCAGGGCATCCTCCTTGCCCCCCAATACCTGCTTTGCTGTATCAGGTTAAGCGGGAGCCCTGTCGTAATAATGCAACAGGCCGATATGGCCGCATTGAATACGTATGCGGCATCATTCCCTTTCATCGCGATCGATTTCACAGGTGCGGCAACAACCATACCCGTTCGTCGAAAGAAAACGGGGTTTCCTGGAGGGGATTTCATGACGGTTCGCCCTGTGGCGCCGGCCGATGCCGCGCGCTCGTTCCTGAAGCTCGGGGTCAGCACGCTGGCTCTGGTCGTCGCCGCGCCGGTCTGTGCGCAGAGCGTCGCGGTCGTGCCCGCGCCGAACACCGGCACCCCGGACACCGCCGCCCAGCAGGCGCAGGACAATGCCGAACCGGGCGATATCGTCGTCACCGGCTTCCGCGCCGCGCTGGAAAACGCCGTCGCCGAGAAGAAGAACCGCGACCTGGTCGTCGAATCCGTCTCGGCCGAGGATATCGGCAAGCTGCCCGACGCGTCGATCGCGGAGTCGATCGCCCGCCTGCCCGGCGTGACGTCGCAGCGGGTCAACGGCCGCTCCAACGCCATCTCGATCCGCGGTTTCGCGCCCGACTTCTCGACCACGCTCTTGAACGGTCGCGAGCAGACCTCGACCGGCGACAACCGCGCGGTGGAATATGACCAGTATCCGGCTGAAGTCGTCAACCAGGTGCTGATCTACAAGACCGCCAATGCCGCGCTGATCGGCCAGGGCCTGTCGGGCACGGTCGACCTGAAGACCATCCGCCCGCTCGACTATGGCAAGCGCGTCTTCTCGGTCGGCGCGCGTGGCACCTATGCCGATATCGGCAAGCTGAACGCGGGGTCGAAGGACTTCGGCTATCGCGCTTCGGCCACCTATGTCGACCAGTTCGCGGACGACACGATCGGCGTCGCGCTGTCGGCCAGCTATCTGAACGAGCCATACCAGATTCAGGAAGGCAATGCCTGGGGCTATGCGCCCGTCACGGTAAACGGTGCCTCTGCCAACGTCATCGGCGGCTCCAAATCCTATGTCACCTCGACCACGCTGAAGCGCCTGGGCCTTTCGGGCACGCTCCAGTGGAAAATGAGCGACACCTTCACCAGCACGCTCGACGGTTTCTATTCCGACTTCAACGACGACCAGATCAAGCGCGGGATCGAACTGCCGCTGGCCTGGGGCAGCGGCACGACCCTGACCAATCCCACCGTCAGCAACGGTCTCGTCACCTCGGGCACGTTCAGCGGTGTCGAGGGCGTGGTCCGCAACGACTCGTTCCAGCGCAAGGCCAAGCTCTATTCGTTCGGCTATAACGGCAAGTATAAGGGCGATGACGGCTGGAGCGCGTTCATCGACCTCAGCTATTCGCGCACCGACCGCGACGAGGTGACGCTGGAGACCTATAGCGGCACCGGTTACGGCCAGGGCAATGGCGCGACCGACACGCTGGGCTTCACCACGGGCCGCACCGGCACCGTGTTCCAGCCGACGCTGAACTATTCCGACCCCAATCTGATCCAGCTCACCGATCCGCTGGGCTGGGGCGGCACGACGCGCCAGGCGGGCTATTATAACGACCGCAAGGTCACCGACGAGATCAAGCAGTACCGCGTCGAGATCGAGCGCGAGGTCGAAACCCCGATCGTCCATGCCATCCGCTTCGGCCTGAACTACACCGATCACGCCAAGTCGCTGGCCCCCAACGAGGCGTTCGTCACCCTGCCCGGCGGCGCGACCATCGCGCCGCTGCCCCAGCAATATCGCCAGACGCCGACCGACCTGACCTATCTGGGTCTGGGACCGATGCTCAGCTACGACCCGCGCGCGCTGCTGGCGGGCGGCGTCTATACGCTGACGCCCAACACCAGCCCGGACGTGCCCGCCAAGGCGTACACCACGACCGAGCATCTGATGACCGCCTATCTCCAGGCCGATCTGCGCGCGCAACTGGGCGCGGCGGAGCTGACCGGCAATATCGGCGTGCAGGCGGTGGGAACCGAGCAGAAGTCGCGCGGCCTGGTCTATAACGGCACCGGCTTCAACGCGATCGTCCAGGGCGACGATTACTGGGACATCCTGCCCAGCGCCAACCTGTCGCTTCGCCTGCCCAGCGACTGGGTGTTCCGCGTCGCGGCGGCGCGCCAGATGATGCGCCCGCGCTTCGACGATATGCGCGTCGCGCTATCCTATGGCTTCGACACGGCGCAGGGGATCATCTCGGGCAATGGCGGCAATCCGTTCCTCCGCCCGATCCGGTCCAATTCCTACGACGTGACGATCGAGAAGTATTTCGGCACGCGCGGCTATCTGGCGGCGCAGGGCTTCTACAAGGATCTCAAGAGCTTCGTTTACAATCTTGAGCAGCCTTACGACTATACCGGCCTGCCGCTTCCCGCGTCTCTGCCGGTCGGCATCCCGCTTCAGGGCCGGATCACTCGTCCGATCAACGGAACCGGCGGCACGATCTACGGCGTCGAACTGGCGGGCACGCTGCCGCTGGGTCAGGTGGTCGGCTTCCTCGACGGCTTCGGCCTGACGGGCGGCGGGTCGTACACCAAGACCGAGATCACCCCGACCCCCGGCGGCGAGCCCGAGGATATTCCCGGCTATTCGCGCTGGGTGGCGAACGGCACCGCCTTTTTCGAGAAATGGGGCCTGAACATCCGTGGCTCGGTCCGGTACCGCTCGACCTTCGTGGGTGAGTTGTCGGGCTTCGGCGCCAACCGCGTCCGCCGCCGCGCGATCGACGAGACGATCGTCGACGGCCAGATCGGCTATGACTTCCAGGACGGCACGTTCAAGGGCCTGTCGCTGTTCGTCCAGGGCCAGAACCTGACCGACACGCCGTTCGTCACGACCAATGGCGGACAGCGCGATCAGGTGATCGACTATCAGAGCTATGGTCGCCGGTTCCTCGCCGGGTTTACCTATCGCTTCTGATACAAGTTTCCCGCGCCGGTCCCCCATATCCGGCGCGGGAATCCCGAATGTGAGACGCCGCATGGACGCCCGCCCCACCACAGACCGTATCGCCAGAAAGGTCGTGATCGTCGGCGGCGGCACCGCCGGATGGATGGCGGCGGCGGCGCTGGCGCGGTTCCTGCCCCCCTCGACCCGCATCACCCTGATCGAGTCCGATGCGATCGGCACCGTCGGGGTGGGCGAGGCGACGATCCCCGGTATCCGCCTGTTCAACCAGATGCTCGGCCTGGACGAGGCCGAGTTCCTGCGCGCCACGTACGGCAGCTTCAAGCTGGGCATCCGGTTCGAGGGCTGGTCGGGCGAAGGCAGCGGTTATCTCCATGCGTTCGGCAGCATCGGGCGCGGGCTGGGGCTGGTGCCGTTCCACCATTACTGGCTGCGCGGCGGCGGTGCGGCGAACCCCGCCTCGCTCTGGGGCCATATGGCGAGTGCGCAAGCCGCGATGAGCGGACGCTTCGCCCCCGATCCGGGCCGCCCCGACCTGCCGAGCGGCCTCGCATGGGCCTATCATTTCGATGCCAGCCTCTATGCCGCGCTGCTCCGCCACCATGCGGAAAGCGCGGGCGTGGTACGGGTTGAGGGTCGCATCGCCTCGATCGCGCGCGATCGGGGCGGTCGGATCGACCATGTCGTGCTGGAAGGTGGCGAGAGCCATGCGGGCGACCTGTTCATCGACTGCACGGGCTTTCGCGCGCTGCTGATCGGCGAAGCGCTGGCCGAGCCGTTCGACGACTGGTCGGACCTCCTGCCCTGCAACCGCGCGCTGGCGGTGGCGGGCGAGCGTGCCGCCCCCCTGCCCCCCTATACCCGCGCCATCGCCCATGGGGCGGGGTGGCGCTGGCGGATTCCGCTTCAGCATCGCACCGGCAACGGCTTGGTCTATGACAGCCGCCATCTGTCGGACGACGAAGCTGTCGACCGGCTGCTCTCGGCACTGAACGGCGAAGCGGCGGGCGATCCGCGCCTGTTGCGCTTCACCACCGGACGACGGCGGCGCGCCTGGGTGGGTAATTGCGTCGCGCTCGGACTGGCGGCGGGGTTTCTGGAGCCGCTGGAGTCGACCAGCATCCATCTGATCCAGTCGGGCATCGCGCGGCTGCTGGACTATTGGCCCGGCCAGACGCTCCAGCCGGTCGAGATCGACGCCTATAATCGCGAGACCGAAGGCGAGTGGCGGGCGATCCGCGACTTCCTGATCCTCCATTACCACGCCAATGCCCGCCCCGAGCCCTTCTGGACCGAGCGGCGCGCGGTGCCGCTGCCCGCCAGCCTCGCGAGCCGCATCGCGCTGTTCCGCGCCAATGGCCGGTTCCGCCGCGAGGGCGACGAGCTTTTCGCCGAGCCCGGCTGGATACAGGTGATGATCGGCCAGGGCATCGTCCCCGCCGGGCATCACGCACTCGCCGATGAGCTGTCGGCGGACGAGCTGGACGATTTCCTCAGTCTCACCCGGCGTCACGCCGCGCAGGTGGCCGCCCGGCTGCCCACGCACGACGCCTTCCTCGCCGCGCACTGCGCCGCGCCCCATCACAAGGTTCTCGCATGAAAAAGCTGCTGCTTGCCCTGCTCGCCACCGCCACGCCATTGGCGGCGCAGGATTATCGCCAACGCCTGCCGCAGGACGAGGTGATCTATTTCGTCCTGCCCGACCGGTTCGAGAATGGCGACCCCGCCAATGATCGCGGTGGCCTGAAGGGCGGGCCGCTCACCACCGGCTTCGACCCGGCGCACAAGGGCTTTTACCATGGCGGCGACTTGAAGGGGCTGACCCAGCGGCTCGACTATATCCAGGGGCTGGGCGCGACCGCGATCTGGCTGGGGCCGATCTTCAAGAACAAGCCGGTCCAGGGCGCCAAGGGCCGGGAGAGTGCGGGCTATCACGGTTACTGGATCACGGACTTCACCACGGTCGACCCGCATCTGGGGACCGAGGCCGATCTGCACGCCTTCATCGACGCCGCGCATCAGCGGGGGATGAAGGTATATATGGACATCATCGTCAACCACACGGCGGACGTGATCCAGTATCGCGAATGCGTCGAAGGCTCGCCCTGCCCCTATCGCGACCGGGCGACCTACCCCTATCAGCGAAGCGGTGGTGTCGATGGCAAGCCGATCAATCCCGACTTTGTCGGCGACGATGGGCAGACGGCGGCGAACTTCTCGAAGCTGACCGACCCGACCTATGCCTATACCCCTTACATCCCGGCGGGTGAGCGGAACGCCAAGACCCCGGCCTGGCTCAACGACCCGATCTACTACCACAATCGCGGCAACACGACTTTTGAGGACGAAAGTTCGACCACCGGCGACTTCTCGGGGCTGGACGATCTCTATACCGAAAATCCGCGCGTCATCGCGGGCATGATCGACATCTACGGCAGTTGGATCGACCGGTTCGGCGTCGACGGCTTCCGCATCGACACCGCCAAACATGTGAACCCGGAATTCTGGCGGAGCTTCGTCCCCGCCATGCTGACCCGCGCCCAAGCCAAGGACATTCCGAACTTCCATATCTTCGGCGAGGTGACGGCGGGCATGGATCCCGGTTATCTCGCGCGCTGGACCAAGATCGCCGACTATCCGGCGGTCCTCGACTTCGCCTTCATGAACGCGGTGATTCAGACGGTCGCGGAGAACAAGCCGACCCGCACCCTCGCCAGCCTGTTCGAGGGCGATGTCCTCTATGCCAAGGGTGAGGCCACGGCGGACATATTGCCGACCTTTCTCGGCAATCACGACCATGGCCGCTTTGCCCGTGATGTTCGGCAGGCGAACCGCGACGCCTCGGACGACGAAATCCTGAAGCGGGTCGAACTGGGCCATGCGATGCTGCTCACCTTGCGCGGTGTGCCGACCATCTATTCGGGCGACGAACAGGGCTTTGCGGGCGACGGCAACGATCAGGACGCGCGCGAGGACATGTTCGCCAGCAAGGTCGCGAGCTACAACGACAATCGCCTGGTCGGCACGTCGAAGACCACTGCCACCGACAGCTTCGTGCCCGCCCATCCCCTCTACCGCGAGATCGCGACGCTTGCCCGGCTGCGCGTCGCCAACCCCGCCCTCACCCGCGGGCGGCAGGTGATCCGCGCGCGCGGCGATGCCCCCGGCCTGTTCGCTGTGTCCCGCTTCGATCCCGCCACGGGGCGCGAATATGTGATCGCCTTCAACACCTCGGCCAAGCCGCTGCGCCAGGCCGTACAGGTCGAAACGGCATCGCAACGTTTTGCGGCCATGGCTGGCCCCTGCGCCCCGATTGCCGCCGCGCCCGGCAGCCTGATGTTTGACTTGCCCGCCTTCGGCTATGCCGTGTGCGCGGCGGAGAGCCGTTGATGACCCATAGTGTTCCCACCGCCCCCCGCCCCTGGTGGAAGGGCGCGGTGATCTACCAGATCTATCCCCGCAGCTTTGCCGACAGCAATGACGACGGCATCGGCGACCTGCCCGGCATCACCGCCAAGCTCGACCATGTCGCGGCCCTGGGCGTGGATGCGATCTGGTTGTCGCCCTTCTTCACCTCGCCCATGAAGGATTTCGGTTATGACGTGGCGGATTACCGCGATGTCGACCCGATCTTCGGGACGCTCGCCGATTTCGACGCGCTGGTCGCGCGCGCGCACGAACTGGGGCTGAAGGTCGTCATCGACCAGGTGTACAGCCACACCTCCGACGAGCATGTCTGGTTCACCGAAAGCCGCTCCAGCCGCACCAATGCCCGCGCCGACTGGTATGTCTGGGCCGATGCCAAGCCCGACGGCTCGCCGCCGTCCAACTGGCAGTCGGTGTTCGGCGGCCCCGCCTGGACCTGGGACGCGCGGCGCGGGCAATATTATCTGCACAATTTCCTGAAGGAGCAGCCGCAGCTCCACGTCCATCACCCGGACGTGCAGGCCGAATTGCTGGCGACCGCGCGCTTCTGGCTGGACCGGGGCGTGGACGGGTTCCGGCTGGATGCGATCAACTTCATGATGCACGAGCCGACCCTTCGCGATAACCCGCCCGCGCCCGACACCGGCAAGACGCGGACCCGGCCGTTCGATTTCCAGGTCAAGCTCTACAACCAGAGCCATGCCGACATCGTGCCCTTCCTGGAGCGTATCCGCGCGACGCTGGACGGTTATGGCGACCGCTTCACGGTGGCCGAGGTCGGTGGCGACGAAGCCGACCGCGAGATGAAGCTGTTCACCGCCGGGGATCATCGGCTGAACACCGCTTACGGCTTCGACTTCCTCTACGCCGACCGTCTGGCCCCACGCATCGTCGCGGAGGCACTGGCGAAATGGCCCGCCGAGCCAGGTGTCGGCTGGCCGAGCTGGGCATTCGAGAACCATGACGCGCCGCGCGCCGTGTCGCGCTGGAGTACGCCGGAGCACCGCGAGGCCTTCGCGCGGGTGAAGATGCTGTTGCTGCTGTCGCTTCGCGGCAATGCCTTTCTCTATCAGGGCGAGGAGTTGGGGCTGACCCAAGTCGATGTGCCCTTCGAGCGGCTGCAAGACCCGGAGGCCATCGCCAACTGGCCGCTGACCCTGTCGCGCGACGGGGTGCGTACGCCGATGCCGTGGAGCAGCAATGCGCGTCACGGTGGCTTCTCGGATGCCGAGCCTTGGCTGCCGGTCGGCCCCGATCACGCCGCGCTGGCGGTCAACCGGCAGGAGGGCGACCCGGACTCGCTGCTGAACCTGACGCGGCGATTGGTGCGGCTGCGCGCGGAGACGCCTGCACTCGCGGTCGGCGACCTCACCCTGCTCCACGCCGACGAGCAGTTGCTCGCCTTCGAGCGGCGCGAGGGGACACAACGCCTGCTCTGCCTGTTCAATCTGGGCGACACGCCCGTGACCATTCCGCCCGCCCTGCCACGCGGCGGGCGAGTGCTGGTCCATGTCAATAACGCCACCGACGAACGCCTGGGCGCGTTCGGGGCGGCGATCCGGGAGATGACTGCATGAAAACCACCATCGCCATCGGGCTCGGCCTGATCGCCAGCGCCGCCCAGGCCCAGAACGGCCCCGCCGATCCGGCGGTCAACGAGACGTTCAAATTCGCCAAGCCCGCCGGACAGCCCGACGCCATCGAGACCTCGCCCAACGGCCAGATCACCGTGCAGGTGTCGACCGACAATGACGGCCGCGCGGTCTATATGATCGCACGGGGCGGCAAGGCGATCATCGCGCCCTCGCGCCTGGGCATGATGTTCACCGACGCGCCCAAGATCGAACGCGGGATGAAGATCGAGGGCGTAACCCACGCCAAATCGGACAGCGGCTGGACCCAGCCCTGGGGCGAATGGCGCACCATCCGCGACAATCACCGCGAGATGCGCGTCCGCCTGATGGAATCGAGCGCGCTGCACCGTCGTTACGACGTGGTGTTCCGGGTGCAGGACGACGGCGTCGGCTTCCGCTACGAATTTCCCGAGCAGCAGGCGAAGCACAGCACCAACATCGCGGAGGAACTGACCGAGTTCAACATCGCGCAAGGCGGCACCGCCTGGTGGAAGCCCGCCTTCCTGTGGAACCGCGAGGAGTATCTCTACAACCGCACGCCCATCAACGCGGTCGGCACGGCGGCGACGCCGATCACCATGAAGCTGGACGACGGCACCCATATCGCCATCCATGAGGCGGCTTTGGTCGACTATGCCAGCATGGGCGTCATGAAGACCGAGGGGAACGGGTTCAAGGCGATCCTCACCCCCGGTTCGGGCGCGCCCAAGGTCATGAAGACCGGCGCCTGGACGACGCCCTGGCGGACCTTCCTGATCGCCCCCGATGCCGGCGGGCTCTATATGAGCCATTTGATGCTCAACCTGAACGAGCCCAACAAGCTGGGCGACGTGTCCTGGGTGAAGCCGGGTAAGTTCGTCGGCGTCTGGTGGAAGATGATCAAGGGCGAATGGAGCTGGGCGCGCGGGCCCCGGCATGGCGCCACCACCGCCAATGTGAAGACCTATATCGACTTCGCCGCCAAATACGGCATCCCCGGCGTGCTGGTCGAGGGGTGGAATATCGGCTGGGACGGCGACTGGGCGGGCAATGGCTCGGCGATGCAGTTCGCGACCCCGGCGGAGGATTTCGATGCCGATGCGCTGGCCAAATACGCCAAGGCCAAGGGCGTCTCGCTGATCGGCCATCACGAGACGGGCGGCGCGGTCAGCCATTATGAGAGCCAGTTCGACCCGGCGTTCAAATTCGCCGCCGATCATGGCGAGCATGTCGTCAAGACCGGCTATGTCGCCGATGCGGGCCAGATCGAGCGGGTAAACGTGGACGGCTCGGTGTCGCGCGAGTGGCATGAGGGACAGTGGATGGTGAACCACCATCTGCGCGTGCTGGAGGCCGCCGCCAAATATAAGGTCTCCATCGATTCCCACGAGCCGGTCAAGGACACAGGGCTCCGCCGCACCTATCCCAATTGGCTGGCGCGCGAGGGCTCGCGGGGAATGGAATATAACGCGTGGCCGGGCAAGAACCCGCCCGAGCATGAGGTCAACCTCGCCTTCACCCGGATGCTCGAAGGCCCGATGGACTTCACGCCCGGCGTGCTCAGCCTGACCGGCAGCGACAACAGCCCGATCCAGTCGACCATCGCCAAACAACTGGCGCTGTACGTGGTGCTCTACTCGCCGGTGCAGATGGCGGCCGATACGCCGGAGAATTATGCGAAATACCGCCAAGCCTTCCGCTTCATCGCGGATGTGCCGGTCGATTGGGAGGACAGTCGCGTCCTGAACGGCGAGGTCGGCGATTACGTCACCTTTGCGCGGCGGGACCGGAAGAGCCGGGACTGGTATGTCGGCTCGATCACCGACGAGAACCCACGCGAGCTGACCGTGACGCTCGACTTCCTAGAGCCGGGCAAGGCGTATGAGGCGCAGGTCTATAAGGATGGCCCCGGCGCGACCTATGCCACGGAAGCCCGCCATTCCATCGCGTTCGAGGCCAAGCGGGTGAAGAAGGGCGATACGTTGACGCTGTCCCTCGCCCCCGGCGGCGGCCAGGCGATTCGGTTGAAAGCGCTGTAACCCCAATTCCTCCCCATCTTTGATGGGGAGGGGGACCGCGCCCGCAGGGCGTGGTGGAGGGGCATGGCCGGTCCGTCCGCCCCTCCACCATCGCTGGCGCGATGGTCCCCCTCCCCAAGCGAGCTTGGGGAGGATCAGGTTTACTTCGTCGGGAAACCCCGCTGCTTGAGCAGCGCATTCACGTCCGGGTCGCGGCCCCGGAACGCGCGATAGGCTTCGGCGCGGTCCGTTTCGTTGCCGGTCGACAACAGGATGCGCGCAAAGCGATCCGCCGTCGCCTTGTCCCAAGGGCTCCCGGCTTCCTCGAACGCGGCGAAGGTGTCGGCGTCCATCGTTTCCGACCAGAGATAGCTATAGTAACCGGCCGAATAGCTGTCCGACGAGAACAGGTGATTGAACTGCGGCAGGCGGTGCCGCATCACCAATTGCCCAGGCATCCCGATCTCGCGAAGGGTCGCCGCCTCGAACGCCGCTGGATCGACCACGCCGTCGGGGATGGTATGCAGCTTCATGTCGACGATCGCCGAGGACAGATATTCGGTCGTCGCGAAACCCTGGTTGAAGGTCTTCGACGCCTCGATCTTGTCGAGCAGCGCCTGCGGCATGGGCTGACCGGTCTTGTAGTGGCGGGCATATTTGTCGAGCACGTCGCGGGTCAGCAGCCAATGCTCGTTCACCTGGCTGGGATATTCCACGAAGTCGCGCGGCGTGCCCGCCAGCCCCGGATAGGTGACGTTCTGGAGCATCGCATGGATCGCGTGGCCGAATTCGTGGAACAGCGTCTCGGCATCGTCCAGGCTGATCAGCACCGGCTCGCCGGGTGCGCCCTTGGCGAAGTTGTTGTTGTTCGACGACAGGACAGTCTGCACCGGCGGCAGGTTGCGCTGGCCGCGATAGGTGTTCGCCCAGGCCCCCGAACGCTTGCCGGTCCGCGCGAAATCGTCGCGGTAGAACAGGCCCACTTCCTTGCCGTTGCGGGTGACATGCCAGACGCGCATGTTCGGCTCGAACACCGGGACCGTGCCGGTGATCTCCTTGAACTCCAGCCCATAGAGCCGGTTCGCGGCATAGAGCGAACCCTGGATGATGTTGTTCAGCTCGAAATAGGGCTTTAGCTCGGCCTGATCGAGGTCGTAGCGGCTCTTGCGGACCTTCTCCTGATAGAAGCGATAGTCCCAGGGCTCGATCGTGATCTTCGCCCCTTCCTTATCGGCGATCGCCTGCATGTCGCGGACCTCTTCGGCGACGCGCGCCTTGGCGGCGGGCCAGACGCGCATCATCAGGTCCATCGCGGCGGCCGGGATCTTGGCCATCGTGTCCTGCATCCGCCAGTCGGCATGGGTCTTGAACCCCAGCAGATGCGCGCGGCTGGCGCGCAGGCGGACGATGCGGGCGATGGTCGCCTTGGTATCGTTGATGTCGCCATTGTCGCCGCGCTTGGTGAAGGCACGCCACACCTGCTCGCGCAGGGCCCGGTCGGTGGCGAAGGTCAGCACCGGGTCGACCGCCGAGCGCGTGTTGACGATGGCCCAGCCATGCTGTCCGCGCTCGGCCGCCGCCGCCTTGGCGACCGCCTTCACGCTGTCGGGCAGGCCCGCCAGCCGCGCCTCGTCGGTAACGATGATCGCCGTGCCCTCATCCGCCAGCAGCCGCTGCGAGAACTCGCTGAAGTTGATCGCCAGATTCTGGTTGAAGGCGGACAGTTCCGCCTTCTGCGCCGGGGTCAGCTTCGCGCCCTGCCGCACGAAGCTGTCATAGGTGCGCGTGACCAGCCGCTTCTGCTGCGCGTCCAGGCCGCTTGTGTCACGCGCCTTGTAGATCGCCTCGATCCGCGCGAACAGTTTGGGGTTGAAGGTGATCTCGTCCGACGCCTTGGCCAGCTTGGGCGACCATTCGCGGTCCAGCGCCTGATAGGCGGGCGAGTTCATATTGCCCGTCATCACCCCGAACAGCGTCATCACGCGGTTCAGCGTCTGCCCGGCATTCTGCATCGGCACGAAGGTATTGGCGAAGCTCGGCTTGGCAGGATCGTTGGCGATCCGCTCATACTCCGCCCGCCGCTCGGCCAGCGCCGCCGCGAAGGCCGCCGGGAACAGCTCGGGCTTCACCTTGTCCCAAGGGGGCACGCCGCCATAGGGGCCGGTCCAGGGGCTGAGCAGCGGGTTGGTGGCGGGGGCCTGAGCCGCTTGAGGCGGGCTGGCCGTGGCGGAGGTGCTCATAAGGGCCGCCAGAGCGGCGGCATGGGGCAGATGACGCAAAGTGAACTCCCGGTCATGAAAGACGCGTCATCACCATAAGCCCCGGGCCCATGAGGTAAAGTCCGGCGGCGGCACAGTTTATCCCTTGCGTTGCTGCTTTTCCGCCAGTCGGGCGGCAGCGACCAGCCCCTCGCCCGTCGCCAGCGCGGCGGACGGGGTCATCGACACCGCCACGCCGTTGGGCCCGTCGAGCATCACGATCCCCTGTTCCGCCGTCGCCAGCCCGGCCTCGCTATGCACCGGCGCTCCGGCGACAGGCGGCGTCACGACCCCGATCCTTCCAGCGTCGGTCCGCCACCATAAAGATAGGCCGGGTCGAAATCGGCAAGCGCGGTCAACGCCGCGATATCCTGGATATGCACCTCGCCGCCGCGAAAGGTCATCAGCCCCCGCTCCCGCAGTGATCGCAGGACGCGGTTGAGATGGACGGGGGTGACGCCCGCCGCCTCGGCGATGTCGATCTGGGTCACCGGAAAGCGGAACATGCCGTCCCGCACCAGGTCCACCATGGCCAGCCGCGCATGAAGCTCGCAAAACAGATGCGCCACGCGCCCATCCGCTTCCAGCCGTCCCAGGCGGAACACCCATTCACGGTGCATCGCGGCGTCGAGCAAGGTGGAGAACCACAAAAGACGGGTCAGACGCGGCTGCTGCTCGACGATCTGCTCCAGCCGGTCATGCCCGACCAGGGCCACCCGCGTCGGGGTAAGCGTCGCGACGTCATGATCCAGATACCGCATCGCAAAGCCGTGCAGGTCGACGAAATCGCCGGGCACGTGAAACGCCACGATCTGCCGATTGCCCTGCCGGTCGTCCATGTAACGGCACATCACGCCCTCTAGCAGCAGGCTGCTGTTGCGGACGCGCTCGTCCCGGCGGATGACGATGGTGCGGGCGGGGATGGAGCGAACCTCGTCCACGCTGTTTTCCAGCGTCGCGATCTCCTCGGGCGTCATCGTCTCGCGCCCGCGCTCCTTCAGGAACAGGCTCGTCAGCGCGGGGCGATCCTTGCTCGGCCTTGGCTGTCTCAGCGTATCGATGGCGGACACCGACATGGCGCGATCCCTCCCGTGGCAGACAACGAGCAAATCCCCGGCCGGGGCAAAGGGTTCCGTCGCCGACCGCGAGTGATTACTCGCCGAGCGATTTGCCGGACGGGCGGACCGGTTGAGCCTCCTCCAGCGCCTGTTCGGGATGCCGGCGATTGCTGCGCACCGATGCCCAGAAGGACAGGCCGATCAGGGTCGCGCCGATCAGGCCGGTGATCGTCTCCGGAATGTGAAAGCGTACCGACAACAGCATGATCGCGGCCAGCGCGACGATGGCATAGAAGGCGCCGTGTTCCAGATAGCGATATTGGGTCAGCGTCCCCTTATCGACCAGCATGATCGTCATCGATCGGACGAACATCGCGCCGATGCCCAGACCCAATGCGATGATGAACAGGTTGTTCGACAAGGCGAAGGCGCCGATCACCCCGTCGAACGAGAAGCTGGCGTCCAGCACTTCCAGATACAGGAAGGCCGCGAACCCCGACCGCGCCGCCGCCCCCGTCACAGCGTCGCCATCGCCTTCCAGCAGCACGCCGATGGCATGGACCACGATATAGGTCAGCAGGCCGAAGATGCCCGCCGTCAGGAAGGTCATCGCCTCTTCCGCCGGAATGAACTGGCCGATACCGTACAGCGCGAGCAGGACGATCCCCATCGCCAGTCCCGAAATCCGGCGCAATGCGGTCAGCGGACGCTCGATCGGGCCGATCCAATGTTCTTCCTTCTCCTCATCGAGGAAGAAGTTGAGGCCGACCATCGCCAGGAAGCTGCCGCCGAACCCCGAAATGCCGACATGGGCCGAGGTGATGATCTGTTCATACCGGACGGGGTCGCCGGCGGCCAGCTTGACCGCTTCGATGGGGCCCATATGCGCGGCGATCGCGACGATGGCGAGCGGGAAGACGATCCGCATCCCGAACACGGCGATCAGGATGCCCCAGGTCAGGAAGCGATGCCGCCATTTGTCGTCCATGTCGCGCAGGACGGTCGCGTTGACGACGGCATTGTCAAACGACAGCGAGACCTCCAGCACGCCCAGCACCAGGACGATCCACAGGACGCCGAACGTACCGGGCAGGCTTCCCGTGCTCTGGAAACCCAGCCACGCCGCCGCCGCCAGGCAGAGTGCCGTGAAGAGGAAGGAACCCTTATAATATTTCAGCAGCACTCACGAATCCCCTGTCGCTTCCGCACCGACCGCACATGGCGATCCGGCGGTCGGACGGTAAAGTCCGGGCCGCTGGATTTGTTCATCGGGCAAGGGCTCTATCGCCGCGAAGCGGGATCGCGACAAGCCGCGATCAGACGCGCAGGTCGCCGCCGATCAGCTGTTCCGAAACCTGCTTCGCCGCATCGCATATTTCGGCCAGGGCCTCATCCTCGCTGGCGACTGCGTCGATGATGCGGACGAAGGGCACCGTCAATACCGCGCAGGCGCGCGATCCCCGCATGATCGGCGCGGCCAGTTCGACCATGCCGAGCAGTTCGACGCTTTCCGCCTGGGCGAAACCCTGTGCCCGCATCGCATCCGCCTCGATCCGCAATTCGCTCAGCGCCTGTTCGGATAAGGGCGGATCGAACATATCCTCCCAAGCCCGGCGGGTCGCCTCCGGCTGGAATGCGTAAAGCAGGATGCCCGAGGGCGTCTCGTGCATGGGACGGCGATAGCCGACACGTACGGAGAAACCGACGGTGGTGTCCGCCTCCATGCGCGCGATCACCGACGAAGCGGCACCCGATGCGATCGCGAGATAACAGGATTGGCCGATCCGATCCGACAACAGTCGCATCTCGGGCAGCGCCTGTTCCATCAGGCTGCGGACCGGTGGGCGCTTCAGCCCCAGATGGAACAGGCGCGAGGTCATGACATAACCATCGGGACCCTGCGTCACGTAACCCCGATGTTCGAGGACCTGGATCATCCGAAACAACTCGCCTGTCGACCGCCCCAGCCGGTTGACGATGGCGCTCATCGTCAGGGGGCTTTCCTCGGCCGACAGCAGTTCGAGTATGTCCAGCCCCTTTTCCAACGCCGGCGCGCGGTAAAGGCGCTTGTCGTCAACGTCGGCAACCCTATCCATAATCAAGCGGGAATCTCCATCGCGATCCCAGTACCGCCCGGTCGGAATCGCTCCATGCAACGTTCCGCGACGCCTACTCCGATTGCCCAATGGGCGGCAATATCATAAACTTAAATCCAACTTAGTTTAACCGTCGAGCAGATGAACGACGTTCCGCCCGACGCGCGCCAGCCCCCGCGCAGACGACGGAAGCTCGGCCGCAACCTTGGCGTCGTCCTTCAGTTCGACGCGCCAACGCCCGGCATATCGGGTGACCGACAGAATGTTGTCCGATCCGCCCAGGACGCGCGCCAGCGCATCGGGCAAAGTTTCCGGCTTCGCGGCCACGGGGGCGGATACCGCCGGGTCGGCGGCAATCGGTGAAGCGGTTACACGCGCCGCCGACGCCGCGATCGGCCCCGACTCCATCGCCGCCCGCATCTCCATCGCAACCGTATCGGCCACCGGACCCAGCACGACCTGCACCCCGTTCGCAGAGGGTCGCAATATGCCACGCGCGCCCAGTCGCTTCAATCCGGGCTCGTCAACCTGGGCCGGATCGGCCACGATCAGGCGCAGGCGCGTGGTGCAGGCGGCAACCTCGGTCAGGTTGGCGCTGCCCCCCATCGCGGCGACGAAGGAGGCGCCCCGCCCGCCCTCGACCGCAGACCCGGCCTCGTTCGCCGTATCGCCCTCGGCCACCGCCTCGACATCGCGGCCCGGCGTCTGAAGGTTCCAGCGGCGAATGGCGAAGCGGAACACGGCATAATAGATGAGCGCATAGGCCGCCCCGACAGGGATCAGCAGCAACGGCTTGGTCGCCTGTCCGAAGTTCAGCACATAGTCGAACAGCCCGGCCGAAAAGCCATAGCCCAGCCGCACGCCCAGCGCGTTCATCAGCGCTTCCGACAGGCCGGTCAGAACGGCGTGGAAGGCGTAGAGGACGGGCGCGAGGAACATGAAGCTGAATTCGATCGGCTCGGTCACGCCGGTCAGGAACGACATCAACGCCAGGCTGAACAGCATCCCGCCGACCGCCTTCTTCCGCTCCGGCAGCGCCTCGTGATACATGGCGAGGCAGGCGGCGGGCAGGCCGAACATCATGACCGGGAAGAAACCGCTCATGAACGCGCCCGCCGTCGGGTCGCCCGCGAAGAAGCGGTTCAGGTCGCCGGTCTTGCCGTGGAAGTCGCCGACCACGAAATAGGCGACGGTGTTCAGGATATGATGGAGGCCGGTGACGATCAGCAGCCGGTTGAGCACGCCGAACGCGAACAGCCCCAGGCCACCGGCCTGCACCACGCCCTGGCTGAGGCCATCGATCCCGGCATTGACGGGCCCGAACGCCACGCCCAGCAGGCCCGCCAGCGCAAGGCCCGCAATCCCCGAGATGATCGGCACGAACCGCCGACCGCCAAAGAAAGCCAGATATTCCGGCATCTTGATCGTGGCGAAACGATTGTAGAAGCTGCCGCCGATCAATCCTCCGACGATCCCGACCGGCACGTCGAATTTGTGAACCGCCTTGGTCCGCCACGCGGCATCGATCGTCGCGGCGATATCCTTGGCCAGCCCCGCACCGGTACCCGGCGGCGGCACGACCAGCGTCTCGGCGCCCTTGATGGTGACGAGGTAGCAGGTGATCCCCGCCAGCGCCGCCGCGCCATTGCCGTCGCGGGCAAAGGCGGTGGCGACGCCGACCGCGAACAACAGGCCGAGATTGTCGAAGATCGCATTGCCGGCATTGGCCATGAAGGCGATGTTCAGCAGGTCGGGCTGCCCCAGCCGGAGCAGCAAGCCCGCCACCGGCAGGACCGCAATGGGCAGCATCAGCGCCCGACCGAGCGATTGAAGCGAGGCCATGGGCGAGCTCATGCGCCGATCTCCTGAAGCATCTTGGTGATATGCGCGCGCACCGCCGGGGCGGAGGGCAGCGCGAGCGCCTGCATCGCCGCCGCGCGGCAACGCGCGAGGTCGAGTTTGCCGACCAGCGCCTTGATCGCGGCGACGCGCGCCGGGGGCACCGACAATTCGGTCACGCCCAGCCCCAGCAGGATGGGCACCGCCAGCCGGTCGGCGGCGAGCGATCCGCACACCCCCACCGGCGTATCGTTTCGCGCCGCGCCGTCGCAGGTCGCACCGATCAGCCGCAGCACCGCCGGATGAAGGCCGTCGACCCCCGCCGCCACCGCCGCGTTGCCGCGATCCATGGCGAGCGTGTACTGGGTCAGGTCGTTGGTCCCGATCGAGAAAAAGTCCGCCTTGCGCGCGAGGATATCGGCGGAGATCGCGGCGGCGGGCGTTTCGATCATCACACCGACCTCGGCCTTTCCACCCTGTCGCTCGACGACCGCACGGACCGCCTCCAGTTCCGACAGGCTGGCGACCATCGGCGCCATGATCCGGCATGGCTGGCGGACCGACAGGATCGCCCCGACCTGATCCTCCAGCAACTGCGGATCGGCCAGCGACACACGAATGCCGCGCAGGCCCAGCGCCGGGTTCTCCTCGACGGGCAGGTCCATATAGGGCGCGGGCTTGTCGCCGCCGACGTCGAGCAGCCGGACGATCATCGGCCTGTCGCCCAGCGCATCGGCGATCGCCTGATAATCCTTCGCCTGTTCCTCGCGGGTCGGCGCGGTGGCGCGGTCCAGGAACAGGAATTCGGTGCGCAACAGGCCACAGCCCTCCGCGCCTTCCCGCACCGCCGCCTCGGCATCGGCGACCGAGCCGAGATTGGCGAACATCTCGATCCGGGTGCCGTCGAGCGTGCGGCAAGGACCTTGCGCGGCGCGGGCGGCCTCCATCTCGGCCTTGCGGCGGGCGATGGTGTCGCGCACCTCCGCTTGCGCCTCCGCATCCGCGTCGGGATCGATCAGGCCACGATCGGCGTCGAGGATGATGACGCGGCTATCCTCCAATACCGCCAGCGGATCGCCGAACGCCACCGCCATCGGCAGGCCCATGCCCGCCGCCAATATGGCCGCGTGCGAGGTCGGCCCGCCCCGGACCAGCGCGATGCCCGCGACGCTGGCGGCGTCGAGCGCGGCGACCTGGCTGGGCAGCAGGTCTTCGGCAACCAGGATCGCCCCGGCGGGGACGCTGGGCCCCTCGATCGGCAATCCGGCCAGGGCGGCCAGGACATGACGTTCCAGATCGCGCAGATCGTCGGCCCGCTCGGCAATGCGCCGGTCGCCGCTCGACAGAAGAATCGCGACCTGTTCGGCGATCGCCTCCTGCCACGCCACGCCCGCGCTGAGGCCCCGGCCGATCGCCGCCGATGCCGCCTCGCCGAGCGTCGGATCGGACAGCATCGCGCCGTGCGCGGCCATCACCCCACCACGCGCGCCACCGGCGGTGGCGGCCTGCTCCAGCCCTTCGCGGACGCGGGCCAGCGCATCGTTCAGCTTCGCGGCTTCTTCGTCCGCCGATCCGGCGACCGTCTCGACCGGGATGGCCGCACGGGTCAGGCGGTGGATCGGTCCCACCGCCAGCCCCGGCGCGGCGGGGACGCCGCCCAGCCCCGGCCCCTCGGCACGGGCAGGTTCGGGCGCCTCCATCGGAGTCTCTTCCACCGTGGCGTCGTTCAGGAACGCAATGACATCGGCCAGCGCGACGGCGGCCTGCGCGCCGCTCGCCTCGATCCGAACCGTCGCGCCATGGCCCAGGCCCAGCCCGAGCAATCCGACCGCGCTCAGCGCCGAGGCATGGCGATCGCCATGGTATAGCGTGACCTTCGCCTCATGCCGCCGCACCGCCTCGACCAGTCGCGCGGCGGGGCGGGCGTGAAGGCCGTGCGACAGTGCGACGACCGTTTCCTGCACCAGCGTCTCGCCACCGGCGACGCTCTCGACGGCCTCACCCGCGAGCGGCACGACGCGCAACAGCGGATCGCCGACGGCGACCAGCCCCTTGGCGATCAACTCGACACCATAGCGCGTGGCATCGGCGACGATGATCGGCGTCACCACCGCGGGCGCGTTCTGGACCAGATGGTCGAGGTCGAAGCGGATCAGCGGCTGCCCCGCCAGCACCTTCGCCCCCGCCTGCACGTGCGGGGTCAGCCCCTGGCCGCCCAGCGACACGGTGTCGATGCCGATATGGCAGATCAGCTCATAGCCATCGGTGCTGCGCAGGGTGACCGCGTGCCCCGCCTCGTGCACGGTCAGGACGACCGCGTCGCAGGGGGCGCAGAGCGTGTCGTTCACCGGGTCGATCGCGATGCCATCGCCCAGCATCTTCTCGGCGAAAACCGCGTCCGGCACATCCGCCAGCGGCGTCACCCAACCCGCCAGAGGAGCAAAAACGGTCAGGTCACTCATTGCAGTCACTTTCGCCAAATCGCTTCCTCTGTCGGTCGAACATGCGCCGCCGGTCAGCGGTCGCGCACCGACACCCGGCCCAGCAGGCCGCTCTCGATATTGCCCAGCCCCGCGACGATCAGGACGATCGTCCGCTTGCCCGCCCCCGGCGCCAGCGGCGCGACGAGCGGGCCGGGCTGCGGATCTCGCTTTTCCGCGACCATCTTCCCATCGACCCACAGGCTGGCCATGCCGCCGACCGAGGCGAAGCGGATCTCGCCGCCCCGCGCCGCCACCGCATGGCGCGGCGTCATCACGGTGCGATAGACGCGGTATCCCGCCGCCTCCGCCGGGGTCGGCGTGCCCGCCCGGACAAAGGCCCAGCCGTTATTGTCGTTCGAGGCGGGGGCGAAATCGGGCGAGGGCCTGGTATCCTGCCGCTCCGACCGCCGCCAATCGCGCAGGTCCATGTCGCCCGCCGCCACCGGCACCTGCGCGCGCGGGACCACGCCCAGCCGATCGAGCCGCAGGGTGGCCGGCTTCAACCCGTCCGCCGTCGCCCGTATCACGATCCGCCCACGCCCGGTATCGGGCCGCACGATCATCTGCGCTAGACCGTTGAACAGCGAGCGCTGATTGCCCTTTTCGGGTTCGTGGCTGTTGGGATCGCCATTGCCGACACCGATGATCGCCCCGCCGTCTATGGTGAAGCGGCTCATCAGATTGGCGGTGGGGATGTGGCGCCCCTTGGCATCGACCGCGTCGATGGTGATCGCCTGCGCATCCTCGGTATCGCCCGCCATCACGGTGCGCGCCGGGGTCAGGCGGAGCGCGACCGGCGCGCCGGTGGTCTCATGCGCGGTCCGCGCCACCTCGCGCCCGTCGCGATAGGCGATCGCCTCGATCCGGCCCGGCGCGTACGGCACGGTCCATTCATTGCCCATCAGCCGGTCGACCGCCGCCTCGCCCACCGTCTTGCCGTTCAGGCGAAGGACGACGCGCTCGGCATTGGACAGGACCATGACCTTGGTCGGCTTGCCCTCACGCCCCGGCCAGGTCCAGTGCGGGGCGATCGCCACCACCGGCAGATCATCGACCCAGGCGGCACGGTGGATATCGAAGGCGGTCTTGGGGAAGCCGCACAGATCCATGATGCCGAAGAAGCTGGCGATGGTCGGCCATTCATAGGGCGTCGGCTCGCCATGATAGTCGAAGCCGGTCCACACGAAGCCGCCCGCGACATAGGGCCGGTCGGCGATCTTCTTCCATGCGATACGGTGCGTCGCGCCCCAGCTTGCCGCCTCGTCGTCATAGCTGGAGGCGATGTGGCGCGCGGGGTCGCTCTCGAACGCGCCGCGCGTCATGAAGGCGCTGGTATCCTCCGAGCTGGTCATCGGCTTGGTCGGATTGAGCTGATGATAGCGGTCGTAATCGCCCTGATAGTAATTGAACCCGGTCACATCGACGACCTGCGCGACGTTGATCGGGTTGAAGAACGCCCCGTTCATCGCCGCCGTCACCGGGCGGCTGTCGTCCAGCGCACGCACCCAGTGGGCCATCCGCTTGACCATCTCGACGCCCGAGGGCGTGCCCTGCATCGGTTCCTCATTGAAGACCGACCACAGGATGACGCTGGGATGATTGCGGTCGCGGCGGACCAGCCATTCCAGTTGCGCGCGAAATTCGGGCGCGGGGTTGAACTGGCGGTTCTCGTCCATCACGACCAGACCCAGCCGGTCGCACCAGTCGAGAAGCTCCGGCGTCGGCGCATTGTGGCTGGAGCGGACCGCGTTGCAGCCCATCGCCTTCAACCGCTCCAACCGCCAGCCGATCAGCGCATCGGGGATCGCGGTGCCCACGCCCGCATGATCCTGATGCAGGCAGACGCCCTTCAGCTTGACCGGCTTTTCGTTGAGGAAAAAGCCCTTGTCCGCATCGAAGCGGATGGTGCGAAAGCCGATCGGCACGCGGCGCTCATCGACCATCTGCCCATCGCGGAGCAGCCGGACATGCAGGGTGTAGAGCGTCGGCCGCTCGATCGACCAGAGCGTCGGATCGCTGACCGGCAGGTCCAGCGTCGCGGTCCCCTCGTCCAGCGACGGCACGCTCGCCTGCGCCTGACCCGTGGCGACCACGCGGCCCTGCGGATCGAGCAGCCGGGCCTCGACCGTGATCGGGGTTTCCGTGGGGGCGATGCTGGTCAGCGTCGTGGTGACGGGGACATGCCAGCCGCCATCGGCGCGGCGGCGGGGATCGCCATGCACGCCGTCGGTCGCGATCGACACCGGCGCATAATCGCCCAGCCAGACATGGCGGTAGAGCCCGGCGCCCTCATACCACCAGCCCTCCATGGCATTGGCGTCGACGCGGACCGCGACGACATTGGCCTCGTCCCCGAACCGCGCGAAAGGCGTCAGGTCGATGCGGATCGCGCTGTAGCCCGAGAAATTGTGCGAGACGACGCTGCCATTGACCCATACGGTGGCATTGGTCGCGACGCCGCCGAACTCCAGCTCGATCCGGCGACCGCGAAGCGCGGGGTCCAGCCGGAAGGTGCGGCGATACCAGCCGATGCCGCGCGCGCGATAGCCTTGCGCGACATTGGCGGTCTTCTCGAACGGCTGGAACGAGGCCCAGTCGTGCGGCAGGTCGACCGATTGCCAGTCGCTGTCGTCAAAATCGACCGCCGCGGCGCCGCGCGCATTACCCGCCTTGACCGAGGCATAGGTCGCGTCATGCGTTTCCAGCGGCGCAGGCTCGACATCGCCCTCATAGAACATCCAACCGCGATCCATCAGCACGCGCGCCGGGTCCTGCACCGGCAGGGCGGCGGGAAGCGTGTCGACCGGTTCGGGCATGGGAAGCGCGCCGGCTCCATCCGCCGGGCGGCGCCGTGCGGCGAAGACGGGCATGGGGGCGATCCCCCCGACCAGTCCGACGACGGCGCTGCCCAGCAGCAGCAGTTCGCGGCGCGCGACGGTCATGCGGCAATCCTCTCTGGCTTGGCGATACGGGTCTCGACCGGCTTCAGCGCGGCGTCGAGCACCACCCAATCGGCGCGCAGGCCGGGGGCGAGCGAACCACGCTCATGGCTGAGGCCCAGGAACGCCGCCGGATTGGTCGCGGCCATGGCGGCGGCCCGATCGACGGTGATGCGCAATTGCTCGACCGCATTGGCGACCGCCGAGCCCATGTCGAGGTCGGAACCCGCCAGCGTGCCGTCGGCATAGGTGCACTTGCCGCCCGACACGTCGATATGCCGCCCGTGCAGGACGAAGTCCTTCTCGACCGCGCCCACCGACGACATCGCATCGGTGACCAGCATCAGCTT
Source organism: Sphingomonas sp. GM_Shp_1 (assembly GCF_026540895.1). Taxonomy (GTDB): domain Bacteria; phylum Pseudomonadota; class Alphaproteobacteria; order Sphingomonadales; family Sphingomonadaceae; genus Sphingomonas. The sequence continues at coordinate 116,045 of NZ_JALNUR010000006.1, forward strand.
GTCGAAAGGCCGCGCCTTCAACGCCAGACGAAGCATCGGCGCGGAGACGTGGAAACCGTCGATGATCAGGCCGCTATAGGGACGCGGATCGTCGAGCGTCGCGCCCGCCAGCCCCGGCACCCGCTGCTGCATCGCGGGCATGGCGTTGTAAAGATGGGTGATGCCCGACAGGCCGACATCGAACGCCGCCATCGCCTGCTCATAGCTCGCCTCGCTATGCCCCGCGCTGACCAGCACGCCCGCCGCGACCAGCCGCTCGATCGTGGCGACCGGCACCCGCTCGGGCGCGATGGTCAGCATGACCTTGCCGCGACGCGGGCGGGTCAGGACGGCGACCATCTCCTCGTCCAGATCGCGGAAGCGCGCCGGGTCGTGGATACCTTTCCGCGCCGGGTTGAGCACCGGTCCCTCGACATGGATACCCACGATACCGGGCACCCCGGCCTCGATCGCTTCATCGATGCCGTCGAGCGCGCGGGCGATTTTGTCGGGCGTTTCGCTGACCAAAGTCGGCAGCATCGCGGTGGTGCCATAGACGGCATGCGCCGCCGCCATGGTCGCGATGCCGTCCACGTCGAGGCGATCGTTGAACAGCACGCCGCCGCCGCCATTGACCTGGGTGTCGATATAGCCGGGCACGACCCAGCCGCCGTTCAGGTCGATCGTGTCAGCCCCACTCTGACCAGCGCCCTCCACCGCGCCGATCGACGCGATCCGGTCGCCCTGCACGACGATCTCCGCACCCAGCAGGACGCCGTCCGCCGTCGCGACATGACCATTGATGAAGCGGAAGCGGGTCATAGCGTACGGGTCACTTTCTGTAGGTGCGGCGGCGAGTCGGGGTCCATGCCACGGGCGAGCGCCAGCGCCTCGACCATGCGGTAGAAGCTGGCGAGCATCGCGATCGGCTCCAGCGCGGGGTGGCCCGCGACCATGGGCAGCGCACCGCCCTGCCCCGCGACGAACGGCTTGGCGCCACGCTCCGCGAACTGGTCGGCGACCGCCTTCACATCCTCGCCCGCCACATCCGAGGTGGCAAAGCCCAGCACCGAATAGCCGGGCTCCACGATCCGCATCGGGCCATGGCGCACTTCGGCGGCGCTGAACGGCTCGGCCTGGATCGAGCAGGTTTCCTTCAGCTTCAGCGCAGCTTCCTGTGCCACGCCGTAACCGTAACCGCGACCCAGCACGAACATCTGGCTGACGTCGCGCAGACCTTCAACCGCAGGGGACCAGTCGAGACCCAGCGCCTGTTCGACCTGACCCGGCAGTTCGGCGAGCGCGGCCTCCAGCGTCTCGTCACCGGCCCAGGCGGCGGCGAGCTGTGCCAGCCCGGCCAGCGCGGTCAGGCAGGACTTTGTCGCGGCGACGGCCTTTTCGGGTCCGGCGGACAGCGGCAGGAAGGTGTCGGCACCCGTCGCCAGCGGCGATTCCTCGTCATTGACCAGCGCCACGATATGCGCGCCACCCGCGCGATACGCCTCGACCGTCGCCAGCAGGTCCGGGCTGCGCCCCGACTGCGAGATGGCGATGACCAGGGCTCCTCGCACCTTCATCGGCGTCTCGAAGATCGATGCCACGGAAGGCGCGGCCGACGACACCGGCACGCCGGTCTTCGTTTCCAGGATATATTTGCCATAGGTCGCGGCATGGTCCGACGAGCCACGCGCGATGGTGATGATCACCGGCGGCGGGGCGGCACGCAGCCGCTCGGCCAGCGCCCGGACGGTCGGCGCATTGCGCGCGAGCAGCCGGGCGATCGCCTCCGGCGCCTCCCCCGCTTCCGCTCCCATCAGGGTGCCGGTTCCCGCTTTACCGGCGGTCATCAGGTCAGACATCTGTCAACTCCGCGACGAAATCATAGGCATCACCGCGATAGAAGGACTGGGTATATTCCACCGCCCGTCCATCGCGCAGAAATCCGCGCCGCTCGATCAACAGGCCCGCATGGCCCGGATCGACATTCAGCATCTTGGCATGGTCCGCCCCGAACGGCACCGCGCGCAGGCGTTGCAGCGCGCGCACCGGTCGGTGTCCCGCCCGATCCAGCGCGGCGTAGAGCGAGCGGTCGACCGCCTCGATCGACGGGAGCGCGAAACCGGCGATGGTCGAAACCTCGACCGCCATCGGCACCTCGTCGGCGAAGCGCACGCGCTGGAACCGATAGACCGGCGCGCCCGGCGACAGGCCCAGCGACAGCGCTTCCTCCGGCGTGACCGTACCCGGCGCGCGGCTGACCCACTGGCTGCTCGGCGTGCGCCCGCGCGCGATCATGTCCTCGGAGAAGGAGGACAGCTTGGAGAAGCTCTTCTCGACACGCCCGGCGACGAAGGTGCCCGCGCCGCGCCGCCGCGTCAGCAGCCCTTCCTCGACCAGACCACCGATCGCCTTCCTCACCGTGATCCGCGACACGTCATATTCGATCGCCAGATCGCGCTCGGCCGGGATGGCATCGTCCTCCGCCAGCACATTGCCGTTGATCGCGTCGCGCAACAGCTGCTGAAGCTGAAGGTATAACGGCGCGGGGTTCCCCTTTCGGAAGGAGCCGACCTGCGCCGAAAATGTCATGGCCGTGCCATCCCCCTTTGCCTGGGCGTCACTCATGCCACGCCCCGCTTCGCCACTTGATCTATCGCAGCCCTACCGGTCGGGCAATAGGTATTATATTTGGCATACATTGGATTTCATTTCCTCCTGATGGCCTGTCGTAGCGCCGCGATCCGCGCGGGGTCGGTTCGTCGTCGGGGGCCCGATGCGAAGCCCATCGCCTCGACCCGCGAATCCCCCCAGGGCTCGCGCATGCTGGCGGAGGCGTGGACCGCATCGACCCCGGTCCGGGCGATCAGTTGCGCCGCATTGTCCGCCGACACGCCCGATCCCGCGATGATCGCCACGCGCCCGCCGGCCGCCGCGACCATGTCCGCGATGACCGCCGCGCCCTGCTCCGCCGTCGCTGCGCCGCCCGAGGTCAGCACATGGTCATAGCCCAGTCGCGCCACCGCCTCGACCGCCGCGACGGGGTCCGCGACCAGATCGATAGCGCGGTGGAGCACGATCGCGACGCCCTTCGCCGCATCCCGCCAACGCGCCAATATGTCGAGGTCCAGTTGCCGGTCGTCCGCCATCGCGCCGACCACGACGCCCGCAACGCCTTGCGCCACCATGCGCTCGATTTCCGCCGTCGCCAGAGCGACATCGCGCTCGTCGTACCGGAAATCGCCATCGCGCGGACGCACCATGGCATGGACCGGCACACCGGACTCGACCGCACAGGCGACCAGGGCCGCCGACGGAGTGAGCCCACCCAGCGCCAGCGCCCCGCACAGCTCGATCCGGTCGCCGCCGGCCGCCGCGACGGCGGCCACGCCATCGGCATCGTCGACGCAAATCTCCAACAGCGTCGACCCAATTCGGGACGGTGGTATCGCCATGGCCTGCATCCCCCAAGTCTCTTCTCTACGGCCGCTCCGCCCCTGACACGGCGAACGCCGGGATTCCGTCATTTAAGCAGCACGGGACGCGATGCGCCAGCATAATGGTCCCATGAACCAAACGTCACATTTTTCCCGTTTACGGACCAATGTCATTTTGGTTACAAGTTGGTGTCTCGAGCATACTGTATAAAAAAGATGCCGACGGGAGGAAGCCATCCACCTCCCGACCCGAGGATCGACAAGGCTTCGCGAGATGGCGCGACAGCAATTGGGGGGATTTCAGCGTGTTGAGCTTTCGTAGCATCATCCTGACCGCGACCGCACTCGCGGGTATCCAGGGCACCGCCTTCGCACAGACCACCGGCCAGACCGCCGACGCACCGACGCAGACCGCGCTGGGCAGCGATCAGTCGGATAGCAGCGGCGACGTCGTCGTCACCGGCATCCGCAGCAGCCTTCGCAACGCCATCAACGTCAAGCGCGAGGCCAACGCCGTCGTCGACGTGATCACCGCCGAGGACGTGGGCAAGTTCCCCGACCGCAACGTCGCGGAATCGCTGTCGCACATCCCGGGCGTCAGCATCGACCGCCGCTTCGGCGAGGGCGAGAAGGTCGCCATCCTGGGTACCGACCCCGCGCTCAACCGCATGCTGCTCGATGGCCACGCGCTCGCCTCGGCCGACTGGGGCGGCAACGACAACGACCCGTCCAGCCGTACCTTCAACTATTCGCTGCTCGCCCCCGAACTGGTCGACCGGCTCGAAGTCTACAAGTCGCCCGAGCCGCGCATCGAGGAAGGCAGCCTGGGCGGCACGGTCATCGTGCGCACCCGTCGTCCGCTCGACCTCGACCCCAACTCGGTCTTCGCCTCGGGTGGCTATTCGTACAATGACCGTTCCGAAAAGGGCAATGTCCGCGCCTCGGGCCTGTATAGCTGGCACAACCAGGCCGACAATTTCGGCTTCCTGGTCGCCGCCACCTATGACCGTCAGAGCCTGACCCGCGCGGGTGTCGAGTTTTTCGGCTATGAGCGAGGCGACGAGCGCTTCTTCCAGACGCAGAAGAATGCGAACGGCGACACGCTGCGCGGGGCCGATGGTCGTCCGCTGCTGATCAACGACGCCAGCGGCCAGCCGCTGCTGAAGAACACCAATGCCACGGTCACCGGCGGCACGCGCCAGGATCTGGCCAATGCCTATCTGCCCTTCGGCATCAACTATGCCTATTTCCAGCAGACCCGCGAGCGCGCCAGCGTGTCGGGCACGATCCAGTATCGCCCGGCCGACAATCTGACGCTGACCCTCAACGGGCTGCACATCGACGGCAACTACAACAATTACAGCCAGTCGATGTACACCATCCCCGGTGCCTGGACCGGCGACGTGCTTCAGACCGCCAATGTCAGCAACGGCACGGTCAACTCGGCCAGCTTCGGCGCGGCCAACAGCCAGTCGTCGCAGCTCGACACTTTGGTCCGCAAGACCAAGCTGAAGACCGACAACCTCAACTTCTTCGCCGATTGGGAAGGCGATGACGGCGCCAAGATCAGCTTCGCGGGCGGCTGGTCGCGCGCGGTCGGCGGCCGCAATCCCGAATATCTGTTCAACGTGCAGACCAGGCTGCCGTTCAGCTATGCGTTCGGGCCGAAGTCGGCGACGGTGAATTATGTCGGCGATCCGACCAACCCCGCCAATTACTTCACCAACCCGAACAACAATGACGCCACGATCGAGGGCCGCCCGGTCATCGTCAACGGCCAGCCGCTGAACGCCGCGCAGATCGGCGGGCTGGATTACAGCGTCACCACCGACCGCGACATTTACGGCGGCTATGACGCGACCATCCCGGTCGAGTTCGGCCCCTTCACCCAGATCCTGCTGGGCAGCCGCGTGACCGACCACGTCAACCGGCTCGATGCGCGCGGCATCAACACCTATATGACGACCTCGGTGACCGCGGACAAACTGGGCGTGCCCACGCTGGTCACGCCGGGCGGCGTGTTCGACGGGACCGGCGGTTCCGGCAATGCGACCCAGTATCTGAACCTGCCCGACCAGGCGGTGATCGACATCCTGTCCAAGGCGATCAACAGCCCGCTGGTCAACAAGATCGGTGCCTCCACCCGCGTGCGCGAAACGGTCATGGCGTCCTATATCCAGGCGAATTTCGACCAGGGCGGCCTGCGCGGCAATATCGGTGGTCGTCTGGTCTATACCCGCGACCAGTCCCGCTATGCGGTGACGCAGAGCAATCTCGCCAATCCGGTGCCGGTGCCCACCACCACCACCACCGACTATTTGAAGTTTCTGCCCAGCGTGAACCTCGCCTATTCGATCACCCCGCAGGTGATCGTGCGCGGTGCGGTGGCGCGGGTGATCTCGCGTCCGCGCTATGAGGATCTGGCGGCATCGCTGTCGCTCAACAACGTCACCCTCGACGGCGGCGGCGGCAATCCGAACCTGAAGCCGTATGAGTCGACCAATTACGAACTGACGGCGGAATGGTATCCGCGTTCGGGCACGTTGCTGGCGGTCGAGCTGTTCCGTCGCGACATCTCGAACTACATCATCAACACGCGCACCAATGCGGTGTATTTCAACACGCTGGCGGGCGCGCTGACCACCTATAACATCAACCAGCCGATCAACGGCGGCAAGGCGACGGTCAACGGTGCGCTGGCGTCGGCCCAGACCGAAATCTGGGGCGGCTTCGGCATCCAGGCGAACTATTCCTATCAGGACAGCTCGACCTCGTCGGTCGACACGACGGGTGCGGCGCTCAACCTGCCCTATCTGTCGCGTCACACCGTCAACGTGATTCCGTATTTCGAAAGCGGGATCTTCCAGGCGCGCCTGAGCTACAATTACCGTTCGAGCTATTTCCGCACGATCGGTCGCCTGGGCTCGCGCGAGATGGTGGCGCCGTACAGCCAGCTCGACTTCTCGGCGGGCGTGAACCTGTCCAAGGAGATCACGCTGACCTTCAACGCCCAGAACCTGCTGGACGAGACCTATTACCAGTATAACGCGACGCCGGATCGTCCGACCGCCTTCTACAAGAACGGCCGGACCTATTCCGCGGCCGTGGCGGTGCGGTTCTAAGTCCTTCTTCCTCCCCTCCCGCAGGCGGGAGGGGATCGAGGGGAGGGCATGAAGTCTCGCAGAGACTATCGCCTGCGGCCTTTCCCTCCCCCATCCCCTCCCGCTTGCGAGAGGGGCGTGAGACACACGAAGTTCGGTTCATCGAAACAGCCCGTCGTTCCTCAGGATCGGCGGGCTTTTTCCTTGCCCATGACTTGAACCGGTCACGAAACTGCTTTGCCTCTGTCACCGATCTGCGATGCGGGCGTAACAGATGACGGGCATGACAGCATCGACGCCCAAGCGTGGGGGAACGCCGATGCCGATGACCAGCATTCCGATCGATGGCGCATTGCACGAAGACGCCGCCATTCTCGACTTCATTCCGCGTGCGCCGGTCACGCCGGAGCCGGAAGGCAATGAACGCCGCCGTTATCGCACCATCTGGATCTCGGATGTCCATCTCGGCACGCGCGGCTGCAATGCCGAGATGCTGATCGACTTTCTCGACCATGTCGACAGCGAGACCATGTATCTGGTCGGCGACATGATCGACGGCTGGCGGCTGAAGAAGAAATTCTACTGGCCCGCCGCGCACAACGACGTGGTCTGGCGGCTGCTGAAGCGCGCCAAGCGCGGCACCCGCGTCGTCTATATCCCCGGCAATCACGACGAGATTTTCCGCCAGTTCACCGGCATGGATTTCGGCGGCATCGCCATCTGTCGCAAGGCGATCCACGAGACGGCGGACGGTCGCCGCCTGCTGATCCTGCATGGCGACGAGTTCGACGCGATCACCCTCGCCCATCGCTGGCTCGCCCATGTCGGCGACTTCGCCTATACCGCGCTGATGGAGGTGAACCGCTGGGTCAACATCGTCCGCCGGTGGATGAAGCGCCCCTATTGGTCGCTGTCCAAGCACGCCAAGGCCAAGGTGAAGAACGCCGTCGCCTTCATCTCGCATTTCGAGGAGGTCGTCGCCCATGCGGCGGGCGCGCGCGGCGTCGATGGCGTAGTGTGCGGCCATATCCACACCGCCGAGATCCGCGACATCAACGGCGTCACCTATTATAATGACGGCGACTGGGTGGAGGGCTGCACCGCGCTGGTCGAGCATTTCGACGGCACGATGGAAATCCTTCACTGGGGCGACGAGATGGAGGCGCGGCGCAATCTGCCGACGGTCGCCGCCATCGCCGCCTGAACGAGAGGGACGGACGGGTCATGCGCATCGCGATCGTCACCGACGCCTGGTCGCCGCAGGTGAACGGCGTGGTCCGCACGCTGCAATCGGTGGCGGCGGAGTTGCGCTCGATGGGGCATGACCTGTCGATCGTCTCGCCCGATCTTTATGCCTCGGTGCCCTGCCCCACCTATCCCGAAATCCGCCTGGCGCTGCCCAGGCCGGGCGAGGTCGGGCGGACGCTGGCGGCGTTCCAGCCCGACGCGGTCCATATCGCGACCGAGGGGCCGCTGGGGCTGTCGGCACGCCGCTGGTGCCTGAGCCGGGGGCTGCCCTTCACGACCGCCTATCACACCCAGTTCCCCGAATATGTCGCGGCACGCATCCGGGCGGTCAGCCCCGAATTGGTGTGGCGCTATGTCCGCTGGTTCCACGCGCCCTCCGCCGCCATCCTCGCCTCGACGCCCAGCGTGGCGCGGGCGCTGGCGGCGCATGGCCTGCCGCAAAGCCGCCATTGGGGGCGCGGCGTCGATACCGGCCTGTTCCGCCCCGATGGTCCGTGCGACGCCTTCGTCCGCGCTTTGCCGGGCCCGGTGCAGCTTTATGCGGGCCGGGTCGCGGTGGAAAAGAACATCGCCGCCTTCCTCGCGACCGATATAGCGGGGTCGAAGGTCGTGGTCGGCGACGGCCCGGCGCGCGCGGCCCTGGCGGCGGAATATCCGCAAGTGCACTTCCTGGGCGCGAAGTTCGGCGAGGATCTGGCGGCGATCTACCGCGCGGCGGATGTCTTCGTCTTTCCGAGCCGGACCGACACCTTCGGACTGGTGATGATCGAGGCGCTGGCGTGCGGCACGCCCGTCGCCGCCCTGCCGGTGCAGGGTCCGCTCGATGTGCTGAACCCCGAAGTCGGGGTGATGGACGAGGCGCTGGATCAGGCGATCGCCAAAGCCCTGACGCTCGATCGCGGGACATGTGCGGCGTACGGCCAAAGCTTCACCTGGCGGGCGAGCGCCGAACAGTTTCTGGCTGCACTCGCTCCCATCGACCAAAGCCTGCGCGCGGCGGCGTAAATCTCCTCCCCGGCACGGGGAGGTGGCAGGCCGAAGGCCTGACGGAGGGGGGCTTCCACACAGGTCGTCCTCCGCCGCACGCCCCCTCCACCAGCCTGCCGCTGGTTCCCCTCCCCGTGCCGGGGAGGACCCCCCATCACCCCGAAAACCCGTTTAACGGGTTGAACCACCCTTACCGCCCATGTCATTCATGGGCCTCGCGCGATTCGGTGCGGGTTAGGCCCGCCTGTCGCTGATCCTTCGGTCGTGCCGCTCGTCGCCATGGCCGCTCCAACCGCTGCACCCGAAAGGTCCCCGATTGGACGTCATTACGCTCAGCCTGTTTCTTCTGCTCGCCGTGGTGTTGAGCGGCGTCATCTCGCGCCTGTTGCCCTCGGCGCTGCCACGCCCGCTGGTGCAGATCGCGCTGGGCGCGGTGATCGGGGGCATCGCGCAGATCCGGGTGGAGCTCGATCCCGAAATATTCTTCCTGCTGTTCGTGCCGCCGCTCCTCTTCCTCGACGGCTGGCGCATTCCGAAGGACGAGCTGTTTCGCGACGCTGGCGCGGTGCTGGGACTGGCGCTGGGGCTGGTGTTCCTGACGGTGCTGGGCATGGGGCTGTTCATCCACTGGATGATCCCCGCCATGCCCTATGCGGTCGCCTTCGCGCTCGCCGCCGTGGTGTCGCCGACCGACCCGATCGCGGTGTCCGCCATCGCGCAGAAGGCGCCGATCCCCAAGCGGATGATGCACATTCTGGAGGGCGAATCGCTGCTCAACGATGCGTCGGGTCTCGTCTGCCTGCGCTTCGCGGTGGCGGCGGCGCTGACGGGGACGTTTTCGCTGACCGGCGCGGGCCTGACCTTCCTGTGGATGGCGGTGTCGGGCGTCGGCCTGGGCGTCGCGATCGCCTGGGGCACGATCACCGCCAAGGGGCTGTTCGCGCGCCGTTTCGGCGATGACAGCGGGTCGAACATCCTGGTCAGCCTGTTGATCCCCTTTGCCGCCTATCTGGTCGCCGAGCATATCGAAAGCTCGGGCGTGCTGGCGGCGGCGGCGGCGGGTATCGCCATGTCCTTCACCAATGTCTCCTCCGGGGCCAAGGCCGCTACCCGCATCCGGCGGCAGGCGGTGTGGGACATGCTGCAATTCACCCTGAACGGCATCATCTTCGTGCTGCTCGGCGAGCAATTGCCGCAGGTGTTCGCGGGCGCACGCGACACGGTGATGCTGACCGGGCATGACAGCGTCTGGTGGCTGGGCCTGTACGTGCTGGCGATCGTCGCGGGGCTGGCGGCTTTGCGCTTCGCCTGGACCTGGGTGGCGTTGCGCCTGACCCTGTTCCGCCAGCGGCATCTGCCCAACCCGACCAGCCCGCCGCGCCGGATCATCACCGCCATGTCGGTGGCCGGCGCGCGTGGCGCGATCACGCTGGCGGGTGCGCTGACCCTGCCGCTGACCCTGACCGACGGCGCGCCCTTTCCGGCGCGCGACCTGGTGATCTTCCTGGCGTGCGGGGTGATCCTGTCCTCGCTGATCATCGCCAGCCTGACCCTGCCGTTGTTGTTGCGCGGGCTCGCCTTGCCTACCGAGGACGGGGCTAGCGAAATCGATCGCACCCGCGTCGCCGCCGCCAAGGCCGCCATCGCCGAACTGGAGCGGCTCCAGCACGAAATGGCGGAGGGGCGCGACGATGCCGACCAATATGTCGAGATCGCCTCGCGCCTGATGGACGGCTATCGCAGTCGGATCGACACGCTGGAAGGCGACTTCGATCCCGATGCCAAGCGTTTCGAAGAGGTCGAGCGCAAGATGCGCCTCGCCGCGATCCGCGCCGAGCGGCGGGTGGTGTTCGAAATGCTCAATGCGCGGATGATCGGCTCCGGCACGGCACAGAAACTGGGGCGTGAACTCGACCTGATCGACACGCGCCTCTCCGCGCAAAGCTGACACCGCCGTCATCTTTGCGCTTGCGCGGTCGCGAAAATTATCGTGTCTCGCCAACGGGCTTTTGCATCGGGGGGATGGGATGCACGCGCAGGTCGGAGAAAGCTGTCGGAATTGCGGAGCAGCGCTGGTCGGGCATTATTGCCATGCATGCGGCCAGTCGTCGCATATCCACCGCACTTTGGGCGCATGGTGGCATGATTTCAGCCACGGCGTCCTGCATATCGAGGGGCAGGTGTGGCGCACCATCGCCTTCCTGTTCACCCGCCCCGGCGAGCTGACCCGGCGCTATATCGCGGGCGAGCGGCGGCGCTTCCTGTCGCCGCTGGCGCTGTATCTGTTCGGCGTCTTCCTGCTCTACATCGCCTATTCGATATTCGGCGGGTTCGGGTCGATCAACGCCCCCGACGCGCAGGAAGCGGCGACCGAAATCCACGCGGAGGCGGTCAAGACGCAGGGCCAGATCGCCGCGCTCGACCGCCAGCGATCGAGCATCCTCGCCGACAAGGGCGATGTCGCGGCGGTCGACCGGGAGCGTGCGCGGCTGGCGGAGCGCTATCGCCAACTCGAACTGACCAGCACCGCGTTGGGCGGCGCGACGAAAGCGACTGCGTCCGGCCATGGGGAGCAGGAAAGCCCGGTCATGACCGGCTGGAAATCGCTCGACGAAAAGCTGGCCCATGCCATTCGCGACCCGGAGTTCCTCCTCTTCAAGATGGAGGCCAATGGCTATAAATTTTCCTGGGCGCTGATCCTGTTGTCGATGCCCTTCATGGGGCTGGTCTTCCTCTGGAAGCGCGGCGTGGCGATGTTCGACCATGCGGTCTTCGTCACCTATTCGCTCAGCTTCGTCAGCCTGTTGCTCGCGATGATGATCCTGTGGACGAAGCTGGCGCATCTGCCGGGCGAGGCCCTTCTACTGCTCGCCTTCCCGGTCCATCTCTTCTTCCAGACGCGCGGGGCCTATGGGCTGGGCTGGCTGTCCGGTCTGGTCATGACCATCATACTCTGCGTGATGGCTCAGGTCGTTCTGCTGCTCTGGGTGATCGGATTGCTGGCGCTCGGTATCGCGCACTGAACCCGCCGATCGCCTGCCAATCGCCCACCAATCGGTTGTATTGGCGGTGCGATGCGCGCGACCTCATAAAAGGGTGGACGCCCTTGGTCCGCCTTGCCATGATACCAAAACATATCATGAGAATACCGGCGCACGATAAGCCGGTGAGCAAAGGGGGATGCGGGTGTCGAAGAAGAGCCTGACATTAAGGGGAATTTCACCCGTCGGCTGGCCGCACGCGGTCCCAATGGCCGGACGGAACCGGCATTCCTCTTCCACCGCGCTCGCCGCGCCGCACTCAGTGCCCGCGAAGCCGTCAGCCTTTGGGGGCATCCGCTTGAAACATCGCCTCGGCCTGATCCTGGCCGCGCTCGCCCTGCCTTTCCCCGCGCTGGCCGCGCCCAAGACGGTGGCGACGCTCGACCGCTGGCAGGTGCGGATCGATCCGAAGGACGCAGAGGCCGCGCGCGCGCATCCGCGGGCCGCGAACTGGCTGGCCGCGACCGTGCCCGGCAGCGTGCAGCAGGACCTGATCACAGCGAAGATCGTGCCCAATCCCTATAAGGGCGCTAACGAGGCCCCGATCCAATGGGCGGGGCTGACCGGCTGGCAGTATCGCACGACGCTGGACGTCACGGCCGAGATGCTGCGCCGCGATCATCTGGACCTGGTGTTCGACGGGCTCGACACCTTCGCGACGGTCACCGTGAACGGCCAGACGCTGCTCTCCGCCGACAACGCGCATCGCCGCTGGCGGGGTGATGCCAAGCCGCTGCTGAAAGCGGGCACCAACGAGATCGTCTTGACCTTCGCCTCGCCGATCAAGACGCTCCAGCCGATGGTGCTGGCCGAGAAGCATCCGCTGCCCGGCGAATATGACTCGCCCTATGGCGACGAGCCCAAGGGCGTCCAGACCTCGCCCTATATCCGGAAACCCAAATACCAATATGGCTGGGACTGGGCGCCGCGCATCGTCGATATCGGCATCTGGCGCTCGGTTCGGCTGGAGGCGTGGGACGCCGCGCGTATCGACGGCCTGCGCATCGAGCAGGAAGCACTGACCGATGCCGAGGCGCGCATTCTGGCCCGTGCCTCGGTGGTCGCCGACCGTGCGCAGACGGGGCGAATGGACGTGACTGTCACCGGTCCCGATGGCCGCCGCATCCGAGTCCGCCGCGAGGTGGCGCTCCAGCCGGGCCAGAATGACGTGGTCGTCCCCGTCTCGATTGCCAAGCCGCAGCGCTGGCAGCCGATCGGTTTCGGCGCGCATCCGCTCTACACCGTCAACGCCGCGCTGGCGGGCGCGGACGCGGTCGAGAAGCGCACCGGCCTGCGCACCGTCAAGTTGGTCCGGAAGGACGGCAGCTTCGGGTTGAAGATCAACGGCAACGTGATCTTCGCCAAGGGGACCAACGTCATCCCCTTCGACGCCTTCCCCGCGCGCGTCTCCGCCGCCACCGAGCGGCAGATGCTCGAAAAGGCGGTGGCCGCCAACATGAACATGGTTCGCATCTGGGGCGGCGGCTATTACCCGGAGCACAGCTTCTACGACGCCGCCGACGAACTGGGCCTGATGGTCTGGCAGGACTTCATGTTCGGCGGCAGCGTGACGCCCCCCGACGCCAAGTTCCGCGAAAATGTCCGTATCGAGGCCGAGGAACAGGTCGCGCGCCTGCAATCGCACCCCTCGCTCGTCATCTGGGCGGGCAATAACGAGGTGCTGTCGGGCTGGGAAAACTGGTCGGATCGCAAGGCCTTCAAGAAGGCGGTCGGTCCGGACGAGCAGGAGCGGATCGGAACCGGCATGGCCGTGCTGTTCGACCGCGTGCTGCGCGAGGCGGTGGTGAAGAACGCGCCCGGCATCCCCTATTGGCCGGGCTCGCCCTCGACCGATTATGAGGGGCCGACCGACACCGACAAGGATGGCGACCGCCATTTCTGGGACGTCTGGTCGGGCTCCAAGCCGGTCGAGCGCTATACCGATAGCTGCCCGCGCTTCATGTCGGAATATGGCTTTCAGGCCTTTCCCGACCTGTCGACCATCGCCACCTTTGCCGCGCCCGAAGACTTCCGCATCGACAGCCCGGTGATGAAGGCGCACCAGAAGTTCCTGAGCGGCGAAGGCAATGACCGCATCACCTTCTACCTGAAGCAGAATTTGCGCGACCCGCGCGACTTCGCCGATCTGGTCTATCTGTCCCAGGCGATGCAGGCGCGGGCCATCGGCCTGGCCGCGCGGCACCACCGCGCCTGCCGCCCGGTGACGCTGGGTTCGCTCTACTGGCAGCTCAACGACAGTTGGCCTGCGATCAGCTGGTCGAGCATCGACTGGACCGGGCATGACAAAATGCTCCAGCACGAGGTCCGCCGCTTCTTCGCGCCCCAGACCATCGTGGCGGAGACCAGGCCAGGCGCGACGCGGATCGCGCTGGTCTCCGATGCGACGACGCCGAAGCCACTTGGCTGGCGCGTCACCGGCTATGCGATGGACGGCCGCAAGCTGGGTTCGCAGTCGGGCAGCGTGACCATGGCCCCCGCCTCGGCCAGCGATGTCGCGACGATCCCCGATGCAACGCTCTTCACCGGCACAGCGCCTGAGGCCAGCTATGCCGTCGCCGAACTGTTCGACGGCGACAAGGTGATCGCCCGCCAGATCGTCGAGCGGAAGGTGCCGCGCGACATGGCCTATCCCGCGCCCGGCATCACCGCGCGGTGGCAGGGCAAGCAACTGACGCTGACCGCCCGCAACCTTGCGCGCCAGGTGCAGGTCAATTTCGGCACCGTCGCCGCCGAGCCGTCCGATGACGGCTTCGACCTGTTGCCCGGCGAGAGCATCACGCTCACCATCCAGAGCGACGCGGACGCCGCCACTTTGGCGCGCGAGCTGAAAATCTACACCCTCGGTCCGAAGGACGCCCAGTGATCCCCTTCCTCCTCCTCGCCGCCGCCGGTCAGGCCGCCGCTCCCGCCCTTCCCCCGGAGGCGCAGAAGCTCACCGTCGCGCAAAAGGCGGCGCAACTGGTCAACGAGGCACCCGCCGAGCCCGCGCTCGATCTGCCCGCCTATGACTGGTGGAGCGAGGGGCTGCACGGCATCGCTCGCAACGGGCCGTCGACGGTCTTTCCGCAGGCGATGGGCATGGCCGCGACCTGGGACACCGCGCTGATCCAGAAGGTCGGCGATGTCGTCGCGGTCGAGGCGCGCGCGAAGTTCAACAGCCAGCCGCTGAACGCCGATCGTGGACTGTACCAGGGCCTGACCATCTGGTCGCCCAACATCAACATCTTCCGCGATCCGCGCTGGGGCCGGGGTCAGGAAACATACGGCGAGGATCCGTTCCTCACCAGCCGCATCGGCATCGCCTTCGTGCGCGGTCTTCAGGGCCCGGACCTGAAGCACCCCAAGGTCATCGCGACCGTCAAGCATCTCGCGGTCCATTCCGGCCCCGAGGGCGGGCGCGACAGCTTCGACGTGATGGTGTCCCCGCGCGATCTGGAGGCGACCTATCTCCCCGCCTTCCGCGCGACGATCACCGAGGGGCAGGCGCTGTCGCTGATGTGCGCGTATAACGCGATCCACGGCACGCCGGTCTGCGCCAACCCGATGCTGCTGACCCAGCGGCTGCGCACCGACTGGGGTTTCAACGGCTTGGTCGTGTCGGACTGCGATGCGGTCGGCAATATCTGGATGTTCCACCATGCCCAGCCCGATGCGCCCGCCGCCGCCGCGGCGGCACTGCGGGGGGGGACCGACCTGAATTGCGGCAAGGCCTATCTCGCCCTGCCCGAAGCCGTGACGCGCGGCCTGATCACCGAGGGCGAGATCGACACCGCGCTCGCCCGCGCACTGGCAGTCCGGCACATGCTGACCGACAATTCGCCGTGGAATGCGATCAAGCCCAGCCAGCTCGGCACCCCCGCCAACCGCGCGCTGGCGCTGGAGACGGCGCGCAAAGGTATCATCCTGCTCGACAATCCAAACGACTTGCTGCCGCTCAAGGGCAAGAAGCTCGCGGTGTTCGGTGCGAATGCCGACGATCTGGGCGTGCTGGAGGGCAATTACCACGGCACCGCGATCGACCCGGTGACGCCGCTGGAAGGCATCCGCGCCAAGTTCGGCCGCGACATTCGTTATGCGCAAGGCTCGGTGCTGGCCGAGGGGGCGTTCGTGGGCGTCCCCGAAACCGCGCTGTCGGCGAACGGCAAGCCCGGCCTGGCGGTCGAAACGATGGGTGCGAACGGCCAATGGTCGGCGGCCGGGCAGGATCGCCGCATCGACTTCAACTATACCAAGACCGCGCCCTTCCAGCGCCGCTGGACCGGCACGCTGACCCCGCCGGGGCCGGGGCAATATCGCCTGCGCCTCGACGGTCCGGCCTGCTGGCATGCCTGCCCGGCGCATGATGCGGTTAAGCTCTACGTCGACGATCAACTGGTCGTGGACGATGTGATCGGCGGCAAGACGCTGGAAACCACCATCGACGGCTCGGCCCCGCGCCGTATCCGCGTCGAGATCGACCATAAAGGCGGCGATGAAGGTTTCCGCCTGCAATGGCTCCCCCCCGCCGAAGCGCTGACCGCCGAGGCGTTGAAGGTCGCAGGCGACGCCGACGTGCTGGTCGCGGTGGTCGGCCTGTCGCCCGATCTGGAGGGCGAGGCGCTGGGCGTCTCGGTCCCCGGCTTCGCAGGCGGCGACCGCACCGACATCGTGCTCCCCGAAATGCAGCGCAAGCTGCTCGCCGCGCTCCAGGCGACCGGCAAGCCGGTGGTTGCGGTGGTCGTCTCGGGTTCGGCAGTGTCCTTGGGCGACTTCAAGCCCGCCGCGACGCTGGCGGCTTTCTATCCAGGGGCCGAGGGCGGCACCGCGCTGGCCGAGATCCTGTCGGGCGAGGTGAACCCCTCGGGTCGTCTGCCCGTCACCATCTATCAGTCGACCGCCGACCTGCCCGCCTTCGCCGATTACGGGATGAAGGAGCGGACCTATCGCTACTTCACCGGCAAGCCCGCCTGGGGCTTCGGGCACGGCCTGAGCTACACCAAGTTCGACTATGGGCAGCCGACCGTGACCGCCAGCGTGGCGGTGGGCCAGCCGGTCCAGATCGCGGTGCAGTTGCGCAATGTCGGCCAGCGTGCAGGGGAAGAGGTGGCGCAGGCCTATCTGGTCCCGCCCGCGACCGACGAGAAGCCGGTGCTGACCGACCCCGTGCTGCAACGCCAGCTCGTCGGCTTCACCCGTGTCGCGCTGAAGCCGGGTCAGGCGGGCACCGCGCGCTTCACCATCGACCCGCGCCTGATGAGCCAGGTCTGGCGCGACGGTACGCGCCGCATCCTGCCGGGTACCTACAGGCTCTATATCGGCGGCGGTCAGCCGGGTGACGGTGCGGGCCAGTGGACCCAGTTCACCGTGACCGGCCAGGCGCAGGATCTGCCCAAGTGACGCCCAATCGTCGCCAGTTGATGGCGGGGGCAGCCGCCCTCGCCGCCACCCCCGCCTTCGCCGCCAGCGGTTTCGCCAGCAACCGCCCGGCCGTCGCCGATCGCCGCTTCGTATCCAAGGCGGTCGAGGCGGAGATCACCCGCATCTCGAAGCTGATCGCCGATCCCGAACTCCGCTGGATGTTCGGCAATTGCTATCCCAACACGCTCGACACGACCGTGCTGTCGCTGGGCGAGGTGAACGGCAAGCCGGATGCCTTCGTCATCACCGGCGACATTCCGTGCCTGTGGCTGCGGGACTCGGCGGCGCAGTTGCGCCCCTATCTGCATCTGGTGAAGCGCGATCCGGCGCTCGGGCGGCTGTTCCGAGGGCTGATCGGGCGGCAGGCGCGTTCGATCCTGATCGACCCCTATGCCAACGCCTTCATGCAGGACCCCAGCGCCAAGACCAATCTCGGCTGGGCGCTGAAGGACGATACCGACATGAAGCCCGGCGTCGCCGAGCGGAAATGGGAGATCGACTCGCTCTGCTACGCGATCCGGCTGGCCTATGGCTATTGGCGCGAGACGGGGGATACGACGCCCTTCGATGCGGAGTGGAAAGCCTCGGCCCGTCTGATCGTGAAAACTTTTTGCGAGCAGCAGCGGAGAGACGGCCCCGGCCCCTATCGCTTCCGCCGCTCCGCGCCCGAGCCAACCGAGACGCTGTATCGCGGCACCGGCCTGCCCACGCGGCCCAACGGCATGATCCATTCGGGCTTCCGCCCCTCCGACGATGCCTGTCTCTATGGTCAGTTCATCCCGGCCAATCTGTTCGCGATGACGACGTTGCGCGAGCTGGCGGCGCTGTCGAACGCGGTGGGCGAAGCCGCACTGGCGCAGGACGCCACCACGCTCGCCGCCGAGGTCGAGGCCGCGCTCAAGCAGTTCGGCACGATGACGCTGCCGAGCGGCGAGCGGGTCTGGGCCTATGAGGTCGACGGGTTCGGCAATGCCGTCTTCATGGACGACGCCAATGTGCCCTCGCTCTCGGGCCTGGCCTATCTGGGGTGCGTCGATCCCGCCGATCCGCTGTGGCAGCGCACCGTCGCCGCCTGCTGGAGCCGGAACAACCCCTGGTATTTCGAGGGCAAGGCGATCAGCGGCATCGGCGGCCCGCATACCGGGCCGGGCCAGGTCTGGCCGATGTCGGTCATCACCCGCGCGCTGACCTCGACCGATCCGGCGTTGCTGCGGTCGAGCCTCGCCATGATCCGGCGATCGCATGGCGGGACCGGCTTCATTCACGAAGGGGTCGATATCGACGATCCCACCAAGTTCACGCGCGACTGGTTCGCCTGGGCCAATGGCCTGTTCGGCGAGCTGGTCGTCCATGTCGCGGCCACGAGGCCCGAAGTCCTGCGGGAGACGTTTGCATGATCCTGAACCGCCGCTCGCTCCTCGCCGGAACCGCGCTCGCCGCCCTGCCGATACGCGGGGTGATGGCCACCCTGCCGCCGCTGCCGACCCCGCCGAACCTGTTCGTCGGCACCGGTGGCGACGGCCATACCTATCCAGGTGCCGTGATGCCCTTCGGCATGGTGCAGTTGAGCCCCGATACCGATGTCGAGCGCTGGGATACCTGTTCGGGCTATCATCATGGTGACGGCTCGATCATGGGGTTCAGCCATACCCATTTGTCGGGCACCGGTATCGGCGACATGCTCGACGTGCTGGTCGTGCCGACGCGCGGCGCGTTGAAGCTGGTGCCGGGGCCGCTCTCCAACCCGGACGAAGGCTATCGCCAGCGTTATTCCGACGAAATGGCCGAACCCGGCTATTACCGGGTGAAGCTGGAGTCCGGTGTCCTCGCCGAACTGACCGTGACCGAGCGGACGGGGTGGCACCGCTATACCTATCCCAAGGGACCGGGCCATGTCCTGATCGACCTGTCGCATCTGGTCCTCGACAAGACCGATGCCAAGCCGCTGATCACCGACGCCGAGCTGACCATCGAGCCCAATGGCACGATCACCGGCACCCGCCGCGTGTTCCGCTGGGCCAAGGGGCGACGCATATTCTTCGCGATGCAGCTGTCGAAGAAGCCTGCCCGAATCCAGCTTTATGGCGACGGCGACACGCCCGCGACCGGCACCACCGTCAGGGGCAACCGCCTGAAGGCCGCCCTGTTCTTCGACGAGTTGGGCGATGCGCCGCTGCTGATCCGCTGCGGCATCTCGGCGGTCGATGTCGCGGGCGCCAAGGCCAATCTGGCGACCGAGGCCAAGGACTGGAACTTCGACCGCGTACGCGAAATGGCACAAGGGCGCTGGATCGGCGTGCTGGGCGGCATTCGGGTCGAGGGCGGCACCCCCGACCAGCAGACGATCATGGCCTCCGCCAATTACCACACGCTGATCGCGCCGACGCTCTTTTCGGACGTGGACGGTCGCTATGTCGGACTGGACGGACAGGTCCATACGCTGCCTGCCGGAGAGTTCGCCTACAGCACCTACTCCACCTGGGACACGTACCGGGCGCTCCACCCCTGGCTGATCCTGACCCAGCCAGCCCAGGCCAAGAAGCTGATCGACGACGTGATCCGCCAGACACAGCAAAGCGCCTATGGTCCGCCGGTCTGGACGCTGCAGGGCAAGGAAACCGGCGTCATGATCGGCTGGCACGGCACGCCGATCATGGCCGAAGCGATGGTGAAGGGCATTCCCGCCGATTACGCCGCAGCCTGGCCCGGCATCGCCAAACGCAGCTTCGACTTCTCCGCGCCCGACCTGGACAATAGCAAGGGCCGCGACCTGTACGACGCCAAGGGCTATGTCCCCGCCGACAAATGGTTCGAGAGCGTCAGCCGGACCCAGGAATATGCCTATGACGACTGGGCCGCGTCGCACATCGCGCGGAAAGCGGGCAAGACCGCAGAGGCCGATCGGCTGCTCAAGCGCTCCGGAAACTGGCGCAACGTCATCGATCCCACGATCGGCTTTGCCCGCCCCCGCTTCGACGATGGAAGCTGGTGGAAGGATTACGATCCCATCCAGCTGGGCCATATGCCCAAGCCCTGGTGGCGCGACTATACCGAGGCGAATGGCTGGCAGGCGACCTTCCTCAACCAGCATGACGTCTATGGCCTGATCCGCCACACGGGCGGCGAGGCGAAGTTCGAGGCCAGGCTGGACGAACTGTTCAGCGCGCCCTCGACCCTGCCCAAAAACGCGCCGCCGGACATTTCGGGGCTGGTCGGCCAGTATGCGCATGGCAATGAGCCGGACCAGCATGCGGCCTATCTCTACGCCTATGTCGGCGCGCCCTGGAAGACGCAGAGAATGGTCCGCCGCCTGCTGACCGAGATGTACAAGAACGCCCCCGACGGCATCATCGGCAATGATGACTGCGGCCAGATGAGCGCGTGGTTCCTGTTTTCCGCGCTCGGCTTCTATCCGGTCGATCCGGTCAGCGGGGCGTATGTCTTCGGCGGCCCCTTGTTCGAGCGGGCGCAGGTGTCGCTGGGCGGCGACAAGACCCTGGTCGTCGAGGCCAAGGGCAATCGCCCCGACACGCCATACGTCCAGTCGGTGGCGTGGAATGGCCGCCCCTGGACGAAGAGCTGGATCGACCATGCCACGCTGGCAAAGGGCGGCACCCTGTCCTTCACCATGGGCGCGAAGCCTAACCCCGCCTTTGGTCGCGATCCCAAGGACCGGCCGCCGTCCTTCGACCATAAGCCCGCCTGATCCCTCCCGGAGCCGACCCGATCATGTCCGATTTCTCCCGCCGCGCCGTCCTCGCAACCGGGCTCGTCGCCTCCGCCGCGCCCGCCTTTGCGCAAAAGGGCGTCGGCGCGCCCGCCCCTTATGGCGCGGTCCCCTCGGCACGGCAGTGGCGCTGGCACCAGCGCGAGCAATATGCCTTCATCCACTTCGCCATGAACACCTTCACCGACAAGGAATGGGGTTATGGCGACGAAGACCCCAAGATGTTCAACCCGACCGACTTCAGCGCCGACCAGATCGTCGCGGCGGCCAAGGCGGGCAACCTGAAGGGCATCATCCTGACGGCGAAGCATCATGATGGCTTCTGCCTGTGGCCAACCAGGCTGACCGAGCATTGCATCCGCAACTCGCCCTACAAGAACGGCCAGGGCGATATCGTCCGTGAGATGTCGGACGCCTGCAAGCGGGCGGGACTTGCCTTCGGCATCTATCTCTCGCCCTGGGACCGCAACCATCCGCAATATGGGCGGCCCGCTTATGTGGAATATTTCCGCAAGCAGGTGGTCGAGCTCTGCACCGGCTATGGCGAGCTGTTCGAATTCTGGTTCGACGGCGCGAACGGCGGCGACGGCTATTATGGCGGCGCGCGCGAGACGCGGCAGATCGACGCGCCCAAATATTACAACTGGCCCTCGATCATCGCGCTGGTGCACCAGCATCAGCCCATGGCCTGCACCTTCGATCCGCTGGGCGCGGATATTCGCTGGGTGGGCAATGAGGACGGTGTGGCGGGCGATCCCTGCTGGCCGACCATGCCCAACCACCCATACGTCCAGAGCGAAGGCAATTCGGGCGTGCGCGGCGGGGCGCTCTGGTGGCCCGCCGAGACCAACACCTCGATCCGGCCGGGCTGGTTCTATCACGCCGACGAGGACTCCAAGGTCCGCAGCCCGGAGAACCTGGTCGGCTATTTCGACACCTCGGTCGCGCGCGGCACCAATATGAACCTGAACCTGCCGCCCGACCGGCGCGGGCGCATCCCCGATCAGGATGTGAAGATCCTGAAGAGTTTCGGCGATGCGATCCGCGCCAGCTTCGCCACCGACCTGGCGCAAGGCGCGGTGGCGAGCGCAAGCCATGTGCGCGGAAAGGGCTATGAAGCGGCCAAGGTGCTCGACGGCAACCGCGACACCTATTGGTCCGCCCCCGACGGCGTGACCACGCCCAGCCTGACGCTCGACCTGCCGCCGGGGCGCAGCTTCGACCTGATCCGTATCCGCGAGTACCTCCCGCTCGGTGTCCGCGTCACCCGCTTCGCGGTCGATGCCGAGGTGAACGGAGCGTGGCAGCAACTCGCCGAGCATGAGTGCATCAGCGCGCAGCGGATCATCCGCCTGCCCGCGCCGATCACCGCACGCCGCATCCGCCTGCGCATCGCCGACGCACCCGTGTGCCCCGCGATCAGCGAGGTTTCGTTGTTCAAGAGCGTCGCGCCGGTCCCCATCCCCGCCATCGTGTCGAGCGACCCGACGGTCATGGATACCAAGGGCTGGGGGATCGTGTCTGCCAGCGCGCCGGGCGCGGAAAAGTTGCTCGACAACGACGCCAAGACCATCTGGGTCCAGCTTGCGCCGACACCGGGCAAGCCCGCCAGCGTGACGGTCGACATGGGCCAGGTCCGCGACGTCGCGGGCTTCAGCCTGACACCCTCGCGCCAGGTGATGATCGATGCCGCCCCTCCGCGCGGCTATGTCGCCGAGACGAGCGTCGATGGGAAAAGCTGGACCCCGGCGGGCGCGGGCGAATTCTCCAACATCGCCTATGCGCTCTCCACCCAGCGCCTGCCCTTCGCCAGCGTCCGCCCGGTCCGCTATCTGCGGCTGACCTTCGCGGAAATGTCCAAGCCCGCCGAAAAGCTGGCGATCGCCGGGATCGGCGGCTTCACCAAGCGCTGACCCGGAGGGCCGCTCACCACCCCAGCCGCAGGGACAGGGTGGCGAGCGGCACGATCCGGTCGCTGGTCGCATCGGGCGCTTCCGATGCGGCCAGCGCACCGTCGCGGATCAGCGCCAATGGTCAACCGCCGCTCACCTAATCGGCCCAATCAAACTTGATAAAGATCAAGATCGAAGCAGCGAAAACCATCATCGCCCCACCCCCCGATAAATCCCTGAAACGGCTGGGAGCCAATCAATATTACTAACGTTCTTGCTCCATAACGAAAGGGGCGAGATTGTTCATCCTGCATCTGGCACTTGGCGGCTGCCTGAAATCGCCGCCTGTCCATTATGGCATCACCGCCGACACCGGCGGCCATATCGCCTATATTCTCGATGCAGCGATCGCCCAGGCGGACCATATCGATACGGACCAAGTCTCGATCGTCACCCGGCTGTTCGAGGATCTGGCGCTGGACCGCGAACATGGCCTGGCCAGCGAGCGGATTTCGCCCAAGCTGACCATCGACCGGATCGCGACGGGCGATCACCGCTATCTCGAAAAGGAAGCGCTGGCCAACGACCTGGCGGCCTTTACCGAGGCGTTCTGCGCGCATCTGGAAGGCTTGCCGCGCCTGCCCGACGTGATCCACGCGCATTTCTCCGACGCCGCCGCCGTCGCGGCGGAGGCGCGGCGCCGCTTCGCCATCCCCTTCATCTACACCCCCCATGCGCTGGGCATCGACAAGCGCAAGCATCAGGGCAACAACCCCGCATTGGACGGCCGGATCGCCGCAGAACGCAGCGCCATCGCCGGGGCCGATGCGATCATCGTCTCCACCCGCGACGAAGCGGAGCGGCAGGTCCATGCCTATGCCGCGCCGGTCACGGGCCGCATCCACTGCATCCCGCCCGGCGTCCCCAGCCGCGACGCCAGCCCGATCAGCCGCCCCTCCCTGTCCGAACGGCTCGACACCATGCTGGCCGACCCCGCCAAGCCGATCGTGCTGGCGATCGCGCGGCCCGTCGCCAAGAAGAATCTGGGCGCGCTCGCCCGCGCCTATGCCGCCTCGCCCGCGCTTCGGGATGCCGCCAATCTGGTCATCCTGGCCGGACAGCATGAGGGCCCCGGATCGCCCGAGGAACGCGCGGTGCTGGCCGAGCTTCAGGCGCTGGCGCAAAGCCCCGCGCTGCGAGGCCGCTTCGCGCTGCCGCCCGAACATGACGGGCACGACGTCGCAGCACTTTACGACCGGGCGGCGAAGGGCGGCATCTTCGTCAACGCGGCGCTGCACGAGCCCTTCGGCCTGACGCTGATCGAGGCGGCGGCGGCGGGGGTCCCGGTGGTCGCGACCCGCCATGGCGGCCCAAGCGAGATCGTCGGGGCGCTGGACCACGGCCTGCTGGTCGAGCCGAGCGACGAAAGCGCCATTGCCGAGGCGTGCCTGACCATCTTGACCGATCCCGAATGCCATGCGCGGATGAGCGAGGCCGGACGTTCGGGCGCGGCCCGCTATGACTGGCGGCGCTATGCCACGGAATCGATCGCCCTCTATGCCCGGTTGCCGCGCGCGCCGGGACTGCTGGCGAGCGATATCGACCATACGCTGACCGGTTGCCCGGCGGGGGCCTATGGTTTTGCCGAGTGGCGGCGGGCGAGCGGCCTGCCCTTCGTCGTGGCGACGGGGCGTTCCTTCGCGATGGCGCGCGCGATCCTGTCGCAATGGGGCCTGCCCGAACCCGATGCCTTCATCACCGATGTCGGCACGCGCATCATGCTGAAGAGCCAGCGCGGCTGGCAGGAATGTCCCGCCTTCTCCGCCCGGTTGAACCACGGATGGGACCGCAAGGCGGTGGTCGCCGCCCTCAAGCCGCTGCGCCTGCGTCCCCAGCCGCGCGACACCGCCGGGCCGCACAAGCTGAGCTTCTTCGGTACGGCGGAGGATGCGATGCGGGTGCGCACGACGCTGGCCGAACAGGGGATCGCCGCCAAGACCGTCTTCTCGCATGGCCGGCTGATCGACGTGCTCGCGCCGCTGGGCGGCAAGGCGGCGGCGGTGGCGGCCTATGCGCGGCGGCTCAACCTGCCGCTCGGCGCGTGCATCGCGGCGGGGGACAGCGGCAACGATGTCGACATGCTGGAAGCGTGCGGCCATGCCATCGTCGTCGGCAATGCCAGCGACGAACTGGCCGGACTGCCCCCGCGCGAGGGCTTGATGCGTGTCGCGGGCCATCATGCGCGCGGCGTGCTGGAGGGACTGGAGCGGCTGGGTCTGGCCGATCCCAAGCCCGCCGCGATCCCGGTGCGGAGCGCCATCCGGGCCAGCGCGGCATGATCCGGCCCTTCGGCTATTTCGTCCATCATCAGGGGCGCGGCCATGCCGAACGCTGCGCCGCGATCCTGAACGCCCTGCCGCCCGAGCGGCCAGTAACGGTGTTCTGCGCCCGCGACGATATCTTCCCTCCACTGCCGCCACAGGTGGAGCTGGTCGTTATCCCCTCTCTGTTCGAGCCGACCGGGCTGGAGGCACGCGGGCTGGACGCGGTGCCGACGCCCGACACGCTCCATTGCGCGCCGCTGGGCTGGCCGGGCATCCGGCACGCCATGGCGATGATCGCGGGCTGGTTCGACCGCGCCGACCCCGCGCTGATGATCTGCGACGTGTCGGCGGAGATCGCACAGCTCGCGCGCATCTGCTCGGTCCCGCATGTGAAGATCCTGCAACATGGCGACCGAAGCGATCCGGGCCACCGCGCCGCCTATGACGGGGCCGCCGGGCTGCTCGCCGCGTTCGACGAGGCGCTGGCCCAACCCGAATGGGACGCAGCGATGCGCGCCAAGACCTGTTTCGCGGGCGGCCTGGGCGTCGACACCCGCGTCCCCGAGCGCGAACTCGCCCGCCAGCGGATCGGTGTCGGACCCGAGGAAGAGGTGATCCTGGTCCTGTCGGGCGGCGGCGGCGAAGGCTTCGCACAGGCCCCCCTGGGCGTCGGGGCGCGAAGTCGTCCGGGCGCGCGCTGGATCACCATAGGCCCGGTCGTACGCGACTGGCATGCGACCGAGCCCGCCAATATCGAGCATCGCGGCTGGGTCGACAACGCGGCGGATCATGTCGCCGCCGCCGACCTGGTCATCGCCTCGACCGGCAACACCACCTGCCAGCAGATCCTGGCCGCCGCCCGCCCCTGGCTCGCCATTCCCGAATGGCGATATTTCGACGAGCAGCATCGCAAGGCCGAGACGCTGGCGGCTGCGGGCGTCGCCTGTGTCCGCCCCCACCTCCCCTCTTCGGCGCAAAGCTGGACTGCCGCGCTCGCCGAAACCCGCAGCCAGCATCGCCCCGCCGCCCAGCGCGCGATGATCGCCGACACGCCCGCACAGGACGCCGCCGACTGGCTGGAGGCGCTGGCCGCGCGGCTCTGGCCGGTCGAGCTCGATCTTTCCCCCACCCCTGATTCCGCCGGAGCCCATTCATGATCTCGCCATCCAGCATCTCGGTGGTCACTCTCGCCGGGGGCCGCCCCGATCATCTGCGCAACGTGGTGCTGGGGCTGAGCCGTCAGACGCTGCGCCCCGTCGAACTGATCGTCGCGGTGATCCAGGACGAGGGCTATGACCTGCCCGACGCGCCCTTCCCGATCCGCCAGATGATGGTGTCGGGCCCGCGCCTGCCGCTGGCCCAGGCGCGGAACGCGGCGGCGAAGGCGGCGGTGGGGGACAAGCTGGTCTTCCTCGACATGGACTGCATCCCCGCGCCCGACCTGATCGCTCAATATGACCGCTATCTGGACGAGATGGACGGGTTGCTGATGGGCGAGGTCATGTATCTGCCCGGCGGCGCGACCGAAGGCGATTGGCGCTATGACGACTTCGCGGCCCGCGCCGTCCGCCACTCCGACCGGCGCGGCCCCCCGCCGGAGGGGATCGAGCGTTGCGAGGATTATCGCTGCTTCTGGTCGCTCAACTTCGCGATGCGCCGCGCGACCTTCCTGGCGACGGGCGGCTTCGACGAACGCTATTCGGGCTATGGTGGCGAGGACACCGATTTCGGCAAGCTGGTCGACAAGGCGGGCGTGCCGATCGCCTGGATCAAGGGCGGCCTCGCCTATCACCAATATCACCCGCACCACATGCCCCCCGTCCATCATCTCGACAGCGTGGTGCGCAATGCCGAGCTGTTCGAGGAGAAATGGGGATACCGCACCATGGGCCATTGGCTGCACGCCTTTCGCCTGATGGGCCTGATCGACGACACGCCCGGTCGCCCGATCCGCATCCTGCGCCGCCCCGACGCCGATGACCTGAGCTTGACCGGCCAGCAGAGCCATCAGCCCTATGCCAACACGGCCAGCGTCATCCGCCTGCTGGAGGAGCGCGCCGCGAACGCCCAGGTCGCGGCATGAGGATCGCGCTGCTCGCGCATGTCCGCCAGCCGATCCGCCAGCCCTTTCTGGGCGGGATGGAGGCGCATGGATGGTATCTGGCGGAAGGGCTGGCGGCGCGCGGGCATGAGGTGGTGCTGTTCGCCAGCGGCGACAGCGACCCGCGCTTCACCATCGATCCGGTGTTGCCGGTCCATTACGAAGCGGTGTTCCCCTGGGCCGAACATCGCGGCAAGCCCGAACTGATCGCGCATGTCGATGCGGGCTATGCCGAGGCCTGCGACCGGATCGCGCGCGGCGGGTTCGACGTGGTGCACAATAACAGCCTGCACCGCTTTCCGCTGGAGCCGCGCCGCACCGCCGCGACCCCGACCGTCACCTCGCTGCACGTGCCACCCTATGACGCGCTGCATCACTTCGTCCGGGTCAGCCCCGCGCCCAGCCACCGCCTGACCGTGACCTCCGCGAGCCAGCTTCGCGCCTGGTGGCCGGAGGGCGCGCCGCCAGAGGCGTCGGTGCTGCACAATGCGATCGACCCCGCCGCCTGGCCCTTCGTACCGGTCGGCAATGGCGAGGCGGTGTGGTGCGGGCGGATCACCCCGAACAAGGGGACCCATCTGGCGATCGACGCGGCGCGGATCGCGGGGGTCCCGCTGACCCTGTTCGGCGCGGTCGAGGATCCGGATTACTGGGCGACGGAGGTCGAACCCCGGCTGGGCGGTGCGATCCGCTATGGCGGGCATCTGGACGGTGCGGCGCTGGCGGCGGAACTGGGGCGGGCGTCGGTCTTCCTGTTCACGCCGTGCTGGGACGAGCCGTTCGGGCTGGTCGCGATCGAGGCCATGGCCTGCGGCCTGCCCGTGGCGGCGTTCGATGCGGGTGCGGCGCGCGAGGTCGTGGGCGAGGCCGGGTGCATCGCCCCGGCGGGTGACAGCACGGCGCTGGCCGAGGCGATCCTCGCCGCCGTCGCCATTCCTCGTGACGTGGCCCGCCGCAGGGTGGAGAGGCATTTCGCCCGCGACTTGTGGCTGGACCGATGCGAAGCGCTCTATGCCAGCGTCCGCGCTGCCCCGCGCCCCGCCATCGCGGCATGACCGGCGACGTCATCGAACGCCAGCGGACGCTGTTGCACGACCTGTATCGTCGGCATGTGCGACGCGGCGAACCTTACGCGCTGGTCGACTTTCCCGATCATCCCAATGTCGGGGACAGCGCGATCTGGCTTGGCGAGATCGCCTGTCTGCACCACATCGGCGCGGGCGATCCGGCCTATATCTGCCGCTGGGACGATTTCGACGAGGCGGCGTTGCGCGACGCCTGCCCCCATGGTCCGATCCTGATCCATGGCGGCGGCAATCTGGGCGATATCTGGCCGCATCATCAGCATTTCCGCGAGACGATACTGGCTCGCTTCCGCGACCGCCGGGTGGTTCAGCTTCCCCAGTCGATCCATTTCCGCGACGAAGCCCAGCGCGACCGCTTCGCGAAGTTGGTCGCCGAGCATCCCGACTTTCGCCTTCATGTTCGCGACACCGCCAGCCTCGCACTGGCGGAACGGTATTTCGACTGTCCGACGACGCTCGCCCCCGACTCCGCCTTCGGCCTCGGCGCCCTTGCCCGCCCGGTCGAGGCCGACTGTGACTGCCTGATGCTGCTACGCTCCGACGCCGAACGGGCGGAGCGCGACGATGCGCCGCTCTCGGCCATCGCGGGAAGCGTCATGCTCGACTGGCTGGAGGAGCCGCCGGTCGCCACCGACGATCCGCTCGCCCGCTCGCATATCCGCGTCGAGCGCGGCCTTCGCCTGTTGGCGCGGGGGGAGACGGTGGTGACCGACCGGCTGCATGGCCATATCCTGGCGCTGCTGCTCGGCATTCCGCAGGTCGTCATGGACAATGACTATGGCAAGGTCGGCGCCTATATCGCCACGTGGACACAGGCCAGTCCGCTGGTCCGCCGGGCCCGCTCGCCGCTGGAGGTGGCGGCGATGGTGGCGGGATGATCGACGTCAGCCTGCTGATCTGCACCCGCGATCGGCGCGACAGTCTGGCCGCGACGCTGGCCTCGATCGTCCGAGCGGCGGAGCAGGCGCGCGGGGTGCGACTGGAGTTGATCGTGGTGGACAACGGATCGTCCGACGGTACGCCTTCCATGGTGCGCTATTGGGCGACCGAGCGCGGCTTCACCATCCGCCTGCTGTCCGAACCGCGCCCCGGCCTGTCGCGGGCCCGCAACATGGCGCTGGCGGCGGCGCGGGGGCGGATCATCGCGATGACCGATGACGATTGCGTCCTGCACCCCGATTACCTCACCCGGCTGATCCGGGCCTTCGCCGCGTTCCCCGCGCCGGTCGTCATCGGCGGGCGCATCCTGCTGGGCGATCCGGCGGACCTGCCCGTCACCGTCAAGCTGGAGGATCATCCGATGACGGCCGACCCGGAGGGGTTTCCCGGCGGCTTCGTGATGGGCGCGAACCTGGCCTTCACCGCCGATGTGCGGGGCCTGGTCGGGCGGTTCGACGAACGCTTCGGGGCGGGAGCGCCGTTCCGCGCCGCCGAGGACACCGACTTCCTGTTCCGCGCACAGGCCGCGGGCATCCCCATCCGCTACGATCCCGGTTTCGTGGTCGACCATCATCATGGCCGCAGGCGTGAGGACGAAGCGGTCGCTTTGCTGGCGGGCTATGGGTTCGGTGACGGCGCGCTCTATGCCAAGCATCTGTGGACCGACCGCCGCATCGGTCGGTTGATCCGCGAGGATGTGCGCAACCTGCGGATGCGCTTCGTCGGGCCGGTGCCCGCCATCCGCCACTTCCACGCCTTCCGCCTGCGCCATGTGCTGGCGGGCTTCGCCGCCTACGCCCGCGCCGCGATCACAGATCGACGCCCATCCGCACCCCGAACGTCCTCGGCCTGACCGGGGTGGAGACGTTGCGCCGACCCAGCAGGAACGGATTGCCATAGGCGAAGCGATTGCCCCGCTCGTCCAGGATATTGTCGAGCGTGGCGGACAGCGAATAGCGGCCTTTCCGCGCGGTCAGCGACAGGTTGCCGATGCCATAGCCGCCCTGCCGAACATCGAACATGTCGCCGACGCCCAGCACCGACGGCCCGACGAAGCTGGCCTCCCCCCGCGCCGACAGGATCAGGTCGGGCGACACATGAAAGTCGCGCACCACGCCCAGCCGGGCCGAGACGCTGGGCGTTTCGGGCAGCCGCCGGTTCTTCGCCCGGCTGAGCGCGGCGGTGGCGCCCATCACCTCATTATCCGTCACGAAGACCGCGCCGGTCAGGTGCCAGTCGCGCTGCAGCACCCATTCGACCCAGCCCTCCAGCGCATCGACCCGCGCGTCACCGATATTGCTGGTGACCGGCTGCCCCGACCGGTTGAGCAGATCGGCCTGGATCGCGGTCCAGCGGGCGTGCGACAGGCTGAACGAGGCGGACAGCCCGGTCGGTCCGCCTCGCAGACGGCGGACGCCGAACTCCACCATATGGATCGAGTCGGACTCGAAATTGGCGACCCGTCCCACCCCCGCCGCGACCGCCAGACCGCCGGTGCGGAACCCCGACTGATAGCGACCGAACAGGCTCCACGCCGGGGCCATCGCCCAGGAAAAGCCGAAGGTCGGATCGACCCGGGTGGTCGAGCGCCCCCGGACATAATTGGCGCTCCGCGGTCGGAGCGAGGGTTCGCCATCGACCCGCGCCGCCGTTACCCGCCCGCCGAGCGTCAGCGACAGCCGATCGCTCAGCGGACGTGTCGCCTCACCGAAGATCGCGCCGCTGCGCGTCAGGTTGGTCACGCCGATCACCGGTCGCACCCCCTGTCTGGCAGTCAGCGTACGCCCCATCACCGACTGGTCCGACACCAGATTGATGCCGACGACCCAGGAGCCGCCGCCCGCCAGCCGCCGCGACAGGCGGCTTTCATGCGTGAACAGGGTCTTCGACCCGTCGAGTTGATAGGCCAGGCCCGCGCCCAGCATGCTGGCGTCGAACCGCTCGAACGAGGCACCCCGGACCAGCCCGGTCGACGACACGAATTGCAGGCCGTCGTCCCAATATTTCGTCAGCAGCAGACGACCGAACGCCATGTCGCTCCAGGAGGGTTGCGCGATTGCCGCGCGGCTGACCAGCACGTCCTCGCTCATCACATATTGCGCATCGCGCGCGACGATCGACTGACCCCCGCCGCCCAGTTCCGCCTGCCAGCCATCGCCCACGTCCCAGTGCAGCGTGCCACGCAATCCGCTGGTCAGCACCCGGTTGATGTCGGTCGCGCCCGTCCGGCCATTGTCGATATAGCCGCCATCGACCGCATGATAGCCGACCAGCCGCACCCCCAGCGTTCCGGGCAGCAGCACCTTGTTCGCCACCGCCGCCACGTCGCCGCTCGGCGAACCATGGGTGGTCAGTCCGCCGCCCCATTCCAGCCGCCCGGCATCCCGGTCGAGCGCCACCGGATTGGAGGTCAGCCGGATGATCCCCCCGATCGCCCCCGACCCGTGCAGCGCCCCCTGCGGCCCCTCGGCGATCTCCACCTCGCCGATATCGTAGAGGCGCAAGCCGGGATCGGGACCGGCAAAGGCGATCTGCACCTCGTCCAGATACAGGCTGGCGGTCGACTCGGTCGCGCCGTTGAAACTGCT
>NZ_JALNUR010000060.1 GCF_026540895.1 Sphingomonas sp. GM_Shp_1
CGCTCGCCCATGGCACCCATGGGGAAAGCGGCGGGGCAGGCATGGAAATGACGCCGACCCCATCCGCCACGATCAAGGCGTTTCGGGAGAGTGATGTGAGGCAGGCGGTTCGATCCACGATCATCGGCGGGATTCTGGCGGCGACGGCGCTGTCCCCGCTCGGCGCACAGGCGCCCACCGCCAATGACGGCCCCGCCCGCAGCTTTTCGGTGCAGGGTAAGGGCTTTGTGCGCAACGGCCAGCCGCATCAGGTGATTTCGGGCGAGATGCACTATGTCCGCATTCCGCGCGCCTATTGGCGCGACCGGTTGCGCAAGGCCAAGGCGATGGGGCTGAACACCATCACCACCTATGCCTTCTGGAACGCGCATGAGCCGCGTCCCGGTGTTTATGATTTCAGCGGCCAGAACGACATCGTCGCCTTCATCCGAGATGCGCAGGCGGAGGGGCTGGACGTGATCCTGCGCCCCGGACCCTATGTCTGCGCCGAGTGGGAGTTGGGCGGTTATCCCGCCTGGCTGCTCAAGGACCGCAAGCTCGTCCTGCGCTCGACGGATCCGAAATATACCGCCGCCGTCGACCGCTGGCTGATGCGGCTGGGGCAGGAGGTGAAGCCGCTGCTGCTGAAGAATGGCGGGCCGATCGTCGCGGTGCAGCTCGAGAATGAATATGGCGCATTCGGCAGCGACTTGGAATATCTGCGCGGGCTGGAGGCGAGCTACAAGCGCGCCGGGTTTGCTGACGGCATCCTGTTCACCAGCAACCAGGGCGGCGACCTCGCCAAGGGCTCGCTGCCCAACCTGCCCTCGGTCGTCAATTTCGGCTCAGGGGGCGCGC
The DNA here is from genome assembly GCF_026540895.1 of Sphingomonas sp. GM_Shp_1. Taxonomy (GTDB): domain Bacteria; phylum Pseudomonadota; class Alphaproteobacteria; order Sphingomonadales; family Sphingomonadaceae; genus Sphingomonas. The sequence goes on from NZ_JALNUR010000060.1 coordinate 838, forward strand.
AAAGCTCGGTCGCCAAGCTGGAGGCCTATCGCCCCGACGGCCTGCGCATGGTCGGCGAATATTGGGCGGGCTGGTTCGACAAATGGGGCGAGAACCATCACGAGACCGACGGTAAGAAAGAGGCCGAGGAAATGGCCTATATGCTCAAGCGCGGCTATTCGATCTCGCTCTACATGGTGCATGGCGGCACCACCTTCGGCTGGATGAACGGCGCGGATTCGCACACCGGCAAGGACTATCATCCCGACACTACCAGCTATGACTATGACGCGCCGATCGATGAGGCGGGCAATCCCCGTTACAAGTACGGCCTGATCGCCGCTGCCATCGCCGAGGTGACCGGCAAGCCCGCCGCCCCGACGCCCGCGCCCACGGTGGCGACGACCTTTCCGGTCTCGGCGATCCGGCGCAGCGCGTCGCTCTGGGACAATCTGCCGGCCCCGGTGCGCTCGGCCCAGCCGATGACGTTCGAGGAACTCGACCAGAATTACGGTTACGTCCTCTACCGCGTGACCGTGCCTGCTGGTGCGGCGGGGCCGCTGACGCTGAAGGGTATGCACAGCTATGCCCAGGTCTATCTGGACAAGACCTTGGTCGGTACGCTGGACCGGCGGCTGGATCAGGAGACGGTCGAACTGCCCGCGCGGGCCAAGCCGACCACGCTGAACGTCCTGGTCGAGAATACCGGCCGGGTGAATTACTCTCACGCGATCCGCACCGAACAGACCGGTCTCACCGGCGCGGTGACTCTCTCGGGCCAACCTCTGCGCGACTGGCAGATGTTCCGCCTGCCGATGGACGACCTCGCGAAGCTGAAACTTTCGGCCAAGCCGTGCACCGGGCCTTGCTTCTACGAGGCGGAGATGACGGTGGCCAAGCCCGGCGACACCTATCTGGACATGCGGGCTGCGCATAAGGGGCAGTTGTGGCTCAACGACCATAATCTGGGTCGCTTCTGGAGTATCGGGCCGGTCCACACCCTCTATACGCCTGGGCCATGGTTGAAGGCGGGGGCGAACCGGATCCTGTTCTTCGACCTGACCGGCGATGAGAGCGACAGGCTGACCACGGTGGACAAGCCCATCTGGGGCAAGGTTACGAACCATCGCGAGGCGCAGTAGGGGAGCGAGGGGGGGGGCTGCCCCTCCACCACCCGGCTGCGCCGGGCGGTCCCCCTCCCCAAGCCATGCTTGGGGAGGAATGGACGTTCTTCAATCCTCCCCATCTCCGATGGGGAGGGGGACCGCCGGGCGGAGCCCGGTGGTGGAGGGGCAAAGCCCGGCGTCCGGTAACGATGACCATCCCCTTCAATGACCGAATATCCTTGAACCCCGCCTCCCGGACCGGCAAATGGGCGGGCATGAAGCGCAAGACTGGCCAGGACCGTTCGATCACCACCAAGTGGCGTCCCGCGACGCAGGCCGTGCGCGGCGGCACCGCGCGGTCGGAATATGGCGAGACGTCGGAGGCGCTCTTCCTGACCTCGGGCTATTGTTACGACCGGGCGGGTGACGCGGCGGCGCGGTTCGCGGGCGAGCAGGAGGGTATGACCTATTCCCGCCTCCAGAACCCGACCGTGGAGATGCTGGAACAGCGTATCGCCCTGCTCGAAGGCGCGGAGGCGTGTCGCACCATGGCCTCGGGCATGGCGGCGATGACGGCGGTGCTGCTCTGCCAGTTGCAGGCGGGCGACCATCTGGTCGGCGGGCGCGCGGCGTTCGGGTCGTGCCGCTGGCTGACCGACACGTTGCTGCCCAAGTTCGGCATCGCCACCACCGTCGTCGATGCGCGCGACCCGCAGGCGTTCCTGGATGCGGTGCGCCCCGAGACCAAGGTCTTCTTCTTCGAGACGCCTGCCAATCCGACCATGGACGTGGCGGACCTGGAGGCGATCTGCGCCATCGCGCGCGAGCGTGGCATCACCACGGTCGTCGACAATGCCTTCGCCACCCCTGCGCTCCAGCGGCCGATGGAGTTCGGCGCGGACGTGACCGCCTATTCCGCCACCAAGATGATGGACGGGCAGGGCCGGGTGCTGGCGGGCGCGGTGTGCGGGACCGAGGATTTCATCACCAACACCCTGCTGCCCTTCACCCGCAATACCGGGCCGACCCTGTCGGCGTTCAACGCCTGGGTGGTGTTGAAGGGGCTGGAGACGCTGGACCTGCGTATCCATCGCCAGTCGGAATCGGCGATCAAGGTCGCGAAGTTCCTGGAAACCCGCGTGCCCCGCGTCCTGTGCCCCGGCCTGCCCAGCCATCCGCAGCACGAACTCGCCATGCGCCAGATGAAGGCGGCGGGCAGCATCTTCGCGATCGAACTGGATGGCGGACGCGAACAGGCGCATGGCCTGCTCGACGCGCTGGAGCTGATCGACATCTCGAACAATATCGGCGACTCGCGCTCGCTGATGACCCACCCCGCTTCGACCACCCATGCCGGGGTCGCGGAGGAGAAGCGGATCGAGATGGGGATCGGCGAAGGGATGCTGCGCCTCAATGTCGGGCTGGAGGATGCGGACGACCTGATCGACGATCTCGACCAGGCTCTTCGCGTCGTGGGTCTGTGAAGGCGCTCTTCCCCCATGCGCTGACCACCGGTCCGGTGACGGTTCGGGTGTCGGTCAGCTATCTGCCCGAACAGTCCGAGCCGCAGCGCGGGCGCTGGTTCTGGGCCTATCATGTCCGTATCGAGAATGACGGCGAGCAGCCGGTGCAGTTGCTCACCCGCCGCTGGATCATCACTGACGGGCGCGGCGCGCGCCATTCGGTCGAGGGCGAGGGCGTGGTCGGCGAGCAGCCGGTGATCCAGCCGGGTGCGTCTTATGACTATGTCTCGGGTTGTCCGCTGGCGACGACCAGCGGTGCGATGCAGGGCAGCTATCGCATGGTCGGCGCGGACGGCGTGACCTTCGACGCGGCCATTCCCCAGTTCGCACTGGTCGCCCCGGCGGTGGAATCATGAAGCGGACGCATCTGCCGCTCAATGGGCTGCGCGTGCTGGACGCCGCGGCCCGCCATCTGAGCTTCACCCGCGCCGCCGATGAGCTGGCGGTGACCCCGGCGGCGGTGGGGCAGCAGATCCGCGCGCTGGAGGATACGCTGGGCGTCGTCCTGTTCCGCCGCACCACGCGCGGGCTGGAACTGACCCCGGAGGCCGAGGCGGGCCTGGCGCCGCTGCGCGCCGGTTTCCTGCAATTCGAGGATGCGGTGCGCGCGATGCAGGCGGGCCAGTCGTCCAAGTCGTTGACCATCGCCGCACCGCGCGACGTGACCGAGAAATGGCTGATGCCGCGCCTGGCTGCCATTGCCGCGAGCGACCCCGATTTGCGCTTCTCGCTGATCGCGTCGGACGAGGGGCTGGACTTCACCGAGGCCAATCTGGACCTCGCCATCCGCTGGGGCGACGGGCCCGGCGGGCTGGAGGGCGAGGCGATCGAGTCGGACGGGATGATCGCGATCGGGCCGGAGGATGCGCCGCTGATCGCCTGGCCGGGGGCGCCGGAAGAGGGTACGCCGCTGGTCCGCGTGACCGATGCAGGGCTGGCGATCGATGCGGTCGCGGCGGGGCTGGGCCGTGCGGTCGTGCCGCAACTGCTCGCCGAGCGGGATTTGGCCGAGGGGCGGGTCGTCGCGACAGGCGAGGCGGTGCCCTCACGCATGGGTTACTGGCTGGTCGCCCCGTTGCCGCAATGGCGGCAGCAGAAGGTCAAGGCCCTGGTCGAGGCTTTGGGGGGCTAACCCCCTGCCAACCGACCCGACCCCGGCGAAGGCCGGGGCCCCGTTGCCACGTCGTTCATGGCGCGCCGCGACGTCGCCCAGGCCGGATCGACATTCACCCATTCCTCCCCTGTAAGGGGAGGTGGCAGGCCGTCAGGCCTGACGGAGGGGTGTCGCGCTATCGAGAGGGGGACACCCCTCACCCAAGCTGCCCTAGCCAGCAGGCTGACAAGCTCCGCTAACCCTCTCCCCTGTCCAGGGGAGAGGGAGTAGCATGAATGTCGATTGACCCTGCAAATCATCCCATCGACACCGCAACTGGGCCCCGGCCTTCGCCGGGGTCGGGCGTGTGGTTATCGATACTACGCCAATTCCTCCCCAAGCTGGCTTGGGGAGGGGGCCGCTAGGCGCAGGCTGGTAGTAGAGGGGCAGATCCCCCGCCGTCAGTCCTGCGGGCTGTCGCCCCCTCTTACAGAGGAGGAACAGGTTTAAGCCGTCGCCTCGGCGTCGTAGCGGACCGGGAACTTCTTGGCGCAAAAGGCGCAATCCACCTGGATCAGGCCATCGGCGTCCGCCATGTCGCGGCGTTCCTGGACCGAGAATTTGGTGATGACGCTGGCGATATAGTCCGCCGAGCACCGGCAACCGCGCACGATCGCCGGGGCCTGGGTCACCCGGACATCCTGTTCCTCGTTGAACAGGCGCCACACCAACGTCTCCAGCGGCAGCGCCGCATCGGCCAGTTCCTCGGCCTCCATGGTCTGGCCCAGCGCCTGGACATGCTCCCATTCGGGATGGTCGAGCTTGACGTGCAGACGCTCGCGGCCTTCCTCGCCCTCGGGCAGATGCTGGAGGAACAGGCCGCCTGCGACGGTACGGCCGTCCGGGCCCTTGCTGATCCCGACGCGCAACAGGCTGGGGATCTGCTCCGACTGGGTGAAATAGCTCTCCGCCGCCGCCGACAGCGTCTCGCCGTCGATCGGTACGATGCCCTGATAGCGCTCGCCGGTCACCGCCAGGTCGAAGGTGATCGCCAGATAGCCCTGACCGAACAGCGCGAACAGCGTCGGGTCGGCGGGAAGCTCGGCCAGCTTGTCGGCATCGAACTGGACATAACCGCGAAGCTCGCCACCGCGATAGTCGCACACCAGCAACTGGATCACGCCCGTATCGCTGCGCGTCTGGATGGTCAGTTGGCCGTCCGCGTCCTTCAGCGTGGTGCCGATCAGCGCGGTCAGGGTCAGCGCCTCCGCCAGCAACCGCTCGATCGCCGGGGGATAGGCGTGCGCCGTCAGAATCTCGTCCAGCACCGGGCCCAGCCGGACCAGACGCCCGCGCGCATGCTGCTCGGGAATGGTGAAACCGATCGCACGGTCGAGTTCGGGCAGGGTGATGTCGGTCATGCTCGTGCCTTTACGCTCCGGTTGGCGGCCGGGCGATATGGTGCCGGTCTGGCAGGGAAAGAGGAAAGGCCGACGAACCCGCCGGCCTTTCCTTAGATAGGATGGGTCGCGCGGCGATCAACCGATCTGGCCGAAGCACCAGCGCAGGACCGATTTCTGCGCGTGGAGCCGGTTCTCCGCCTCCGGCCAGATCAACGACTGCGGGCCGTCGATGACCGCGCCCGTCACCTCTTCCTCACGATGCGCGGGCAGGCAGTGGAGGAACTTGGCGTCGGGCTTGGCGAGCGCCATGAGGTCGGCATTGACCTGATAGGGCATCATCGCCGCCAGCTTTTCCTCGGCATGGGCCTGGCCCATCGAGATCCAGGTGTCGGTGACGACGATGTCGGCGCCCTGGACCGCCGCACGCGGATCGGTGGTGCAGGTCGCTCGGCCCCGGCCCAGCTCCAGCGTGCCGGGCTCCGGGTGATAGCCATTGGGGCAGGCGGCAACCACGTCGAAGCCGAGCAGCCCGCCCGCCTCGACGATCGAGTGCAGGACATTGTTGCCGTCACCCAGCCAAGCGACCTTCAGGCCGGACAGGGTCTTGCCCGCCTCGATCACGGTCAGCAGGTCGGCCATGATCTGGCAGGGGTGCGACAGGTCGGTCAGGCCGTTGATGACCGGCACGGTCGCATAATGTGCCATTTCCTCGACCTTGGCATGGTCGTCGGTGCGGATCATGATCGCATCGGTATAGCCCGACAGGATGCGCGCGGTGTCGGAGATGGTTTCGCCGCGGCCGAGTTGCATCGTCCCCGCGTCGAGCATGATCGAGGTGCCGCCCAACTGGCGGATCGCCATGTCGAAGCTGACACGGGTGCGGGTCGAGTTCTTCTCGAACACCATCGCCAGCGTGTGACCGCTAAGCGGCGCATCGGCATCGACGCGGCCCTTGGTGAAACCGGCGCGGGCGGCCTTGCGGGCCTGTGCGTCAGCCAAAATGGCGGTCACACCCTCGGGACCGGCATCGGCGAGGTTCAGGAAGTGGCGGATCGTCATGGGGCAATACTCCGTCCCCCGGCGGGCGGTGCCGCCGGGGTGGCAAAGATCAATCGTCGGCGGCGGGGACATAGACGCGCGCGGCGTCCGACAGCTTCGTCGCGAACTCGGCGATGTGGCTCTCGTCGATGGTCAGCGGCGGCAGGATGCGGATGACATTCTCGCCCGCCGCGACCAGCAGCAGCCCGTGATGGTCGCGGCAATGCGCGACGAAACGGCGGCTGTCGCTCTTCATCTTCAGCCCCTGCATCAGGCCGTGGCCGCGCACTTCCTCGAACAGATGGTCGAAGTTCGGGATCATCTGCTCCAGCGTCGAACGCAGCCGCTTACCCATCGCCTCGACATGGTCGAGGAAGCCCGGCTCCTGGATCACGTCGAGCACCGCCTCACCGGCGGCCATGGAAAGTGGGTTGCCGCCATAGGTCGAGCCATGGGTGCCGATCACCATGCCCTTGGCCGCTTCCTCGGTCGCCAGGCATGCGCCCAGCGGGAAGCCGCCGCCGATTCCCTTGGCGACCGCCATGATGTCGGGCGTCACGCCGTACAGCTCGTGCGCGAAGAACTTGCCTGTGCGGCCGTAACCGCACTGCACCTCGTCCAGCACCAGCAGCAGGCCATGCTCGTCACACGCCTTGCGCAGCCCCTGGAGGAACTCCATGCTGGCGGGACGCAGGCCGCCTTCGCCCTGGATCGGCTCGACCAGGAAACCGGCGGTGTTCTCGTCGATCAGCGCCAGCGCCGCCTCCAGATCGTCGAATGGCGCATAGGCGAAGCCGGGCAGCAGCGGCTCGAACCCGTCGCGCATCTTGGGCTGGTTGGTCGCCGAGATCGCGCCCAGCGTCCGGCCATGGAACGCGTTATTGAACGTGATGAGCGTGTGGCGCTGCGGATTGCCATTGGCGAAGTGATAGCGACGCGCGGTCTTGATCGCGCACTCGACCGCCTCGGCGCCCGAATTGGTGAAGAACACCGTGTCGGCAAAGGTCGAATCGACCAGCCGCTGGGCGAAATGCTCACCCTGCGGGCTGCCATACAGGTTCGACACATGCATCAGTGTCGCGGCCTGTTTGGCGATCGCCTCGACCAGTTTCGGGTGGCCATGGCCCAGCGCATTCACCGCGATTCCGGCGGCAAAGTCCAGATATTGCTCGCCATTCTCGCCATACAGGTAGACGCCTTCGCCTCGGACCGGACGCACCCCGCACCGTGGGTAAACGGGCATCAGGGCGGTGATGGTCACGGGACGTCTCCTTCAAACAGCAAAGGGCGGCTCGAAGGGCCGCCCGATGCCACGTTAGCCGATCGGAAAAAGCGAAACAACACCCGCCCGGTCAGGCGTCGATCACCTCTTCATCCAGCCGTGCCGCATTTTCCTGGATGAAGGCGAAGCGGTGGGCGGGGTTGTTGCCCATCAGCCGGTCGACCAGGTCCTTCACGCCCGCGCGCTCCTCATATTCCTGGGGCAAGGTGATGCGGATCAGGCTGCGGGTCGCGGGGTCCATGGTGGTTTCGCGGAGCTGGCCGGGGTTCATCTCGCCCAGGCCCTTGAAGCGGGCGACATCGACCTTCTTGCCCTTGAACGCGGTGCGCTCCAGTTCGGCGCGGTGGGCGTCGTCGCGGGCATAGAGCGATTTGGCGCCGACCGTCAGGCGATAGAGCGGCGGTTGCGCCAGATAGAGATGCCCGCGCCGGACCAGGTCGGGCATTTCCTGGAAGAAGAAGGTCATCAGCAACGTGGCGATATGCGCGCCGTCCACGTCCGCGTCGGTCATGATGACGATCTTCTCGTAGCGTAGCTGGGTCGGGTCGCAATCCTTGCGGGTGCCGCAGCCCATGGCGAGGGTCAGGTCGGCGATTTCCTGGTTCTGGAGGATCTTGGCCGAGGTGGCGCTGGCGACGTTCAGGATCTTGCCGCGGATCGGCAGGATCGCCTGGGTCTTGCGGTCGCGCGCCTGTTTCGCCGAGCCGCCTGCCGAGTCGCCCTCGACGATGAACAGCTCGGTGCCCTCGGGGCTGTCGGCCGAACAGTCCGTCAGCTTGCCGGGCAGGCGCAGCTTGCGGGCGGAGGTGGCGGTCTTGCGCTTGACCTCGCGCTCGGCCTTGCGGCGCAGGCGCTCGTCCATCCGGTCGAGCACATAGCCGAGCAGCGCCTTGCCGCGATCCATGTTGGCCGAGAGATAATGGTCGAAATGGTCGCGCACCGCCTTTTCGACCAAGCCCGCCGCTTCCGGGCTGGTGAGCCGGTCCTTGGTCTGGCTCTGGAATTGCGGTTCGCGGATGAAGACCGACAGCATCAGTTCGGAGCCGACCATGACATCGTCGGCGGTGATGTCCTTGGCCTTTTTCTGGTTCACCAACTCGCCGAAGGCGCGCAGCCCCCGCACCAGCGCCTGGCGCAGGCCCTGTTCGTGCGTACCGCCATCCGGCGTCGGGATGGTGTTGCAATACCAGCTATAGCTGCCGTCGCTCCACAGCGGCCAGGCGACCGCCCATTCGACGCGGCCCTGTTCGGCAGGGAAGTCCTGATTGCCCGAGAAGAAATCGGCCGTGGCGCATTCGCGGCCGCCGATCTGCTCCTTCAGATGGTCGGCCAGACCGCCGGGGAACTGGAAGACCGCATCGGCGGGCGTGTCGTCGGTGATCAGCTCGGGCGCGCAGTGCCAGCGTATCTCGACCCCTGCGAACAGATAGGCCTTGGAGCGGACCAGCTTGTGCAACCGGGCGGGCTTGAAGTTCAGTTCGGGGCCGAAAATCTCGGTATCGGGCGTGAAGGCGACGCTGGTACCGCGCCGATTGGGGGCGGCGCCCACCGTCTCCAGGGCGCCCAGCGTTTGCCCGCGCGCGAAACGCTGGCGATAGAGCACCCGTTCGCGTGCCACCTCGACCACCGTGTCGGACGATAGCGCGTTGACCACCGAGATGCCGACGCCGTGCAGGCCGCCGGAGGTCGCATAGGCCTTGCCGGTGAACTTGCCGCCCGAGTGGAGCGTCGACAGGATCACTTCCAGCGCCGACTTGTCGGGGAATTTGGGGTGCGGATCGACCGGGATACCGCGCCCATTGTCGACGATGGTCAGGCGGTTGCCCGGCTCCAGTCTCACCTCGATCCGGTTGGCATGCCCCGCCACCGCCTCGTCCATCGCATTGTCGAGGACTTCGGCGGCCAGGTGGTGCAGCGCGCGCTCGTCGGTGCCGCCGATATACATGCCCGGACGACGGCGGACCGGCTCCAGCCCCTCCAGCACCTCGATCGAGGAGGCGTCATAGGCGGGCTGGGGACGGGCACCGCCCGCGAACAGGTCATTGGACATAACGGGAACTATAGGCGCTGTGAGGCCCGCGCGCCAGCGTTGTGGCGCCCCCGCCAATTGCGACAAAACTTTGCCCATGTTGGTTTTCGGGATATTTCTTCCGCACCCACCCGTTGCGCCGAAACCTAAAGCCAAGGGTACGGGAGTTTTTATGGTCAAGTTTTGGATGGCGGGGGTCGCCGCCTCGGCGCTGTTCGCCGCGCCCGCGATGGCGCAGGACAGCTATGCCGATACGGACGAAGCGCCCTTTTCTGGCGTCTATGTCGGCGGCAGCTTCGGTTATGACGTGCAGGGCAACGATGTCGGTTCGCGCATGCTGTTCGACCGCAATCTGGACGGCAGCTTCGGCGATGTCGTGACGACCCCGACGGGGGCCAATGCCTTCTCGCCGGGCTTCTGCAACGGCCGTGCGCGCAGCGTCCTGTCGCCCCAGAACGCCGCGACCGGTTGCGACAACGACAAGGACGGCATCGCCTATTATGGCCGGGTCGGCATCGACCATCAGGTCGGCAACATCGTCTATGGCGCGGTCGGCGAATTCGGCAAGTCCGAGATCAACGACAGCGTGTCGGGCTTTTCGACCACGCCCGCCTGGTACACCTTCACCCGCAGCATCGACTGGGAAGCCTCTGTGCGTGGGCGTCTGGGCTATGCGGCCAACAAGACGCTGTTCTATGGCACGTTCGGCGGCGGCTATGCGCGGATCAACCGCAGTTTCACCACGTCGAACGCGACCAACGCCTTCGCGCTCAGCGGTGACCGCAACCAGTTCGGCTTCCTCGGCGGCGGCGGCATCGAGCAGAAGATCGGGCGCAACTTCTCGATCGGCATGGAATATATGTACCACCAGTATCGCGACGACGACACGCGGGTGCGGGTGACCCAGGGGTCGGCGCTCGCGAACAATCCGTTCGTGCTGGCGCCGAACACGGCGGGGACGGACATCCGCCGGTCGGACGACAAGTTCCGCTGGCATTCGCTGCGCGCGACGGCGGCGTTCCGGTTCTGAGGTGAGGGGGCGGTTCCAGTTGGGGGCGCCCCTTTTCCTTTGAGGCGAGCTTGGGGCGTGGGCTTCGACTTCGCTCAGCCTGAACGGAGGTGGGTATCATGCCCATATCCCTCATGCCGTTCAGGCTGAGCGAAGTCGAAGCCCAAGGGATTACACCAGCCACGAAAAAACCCGCCGGTCGCAAAACCGGCGGGCTTTTCCTCATCGACCCCGAATCAGCGGACGCGCGGGCCGCCGAAGGGCAGGGGCGGCGGCGGGCGACGGTCGCGGCGGGGGAGCTGCGCCTGATAGGCGTGGCCGCAATGCGCGACGCAATAGGGGAAGCCCGGATTCACCTTCTCACCGCAAAAGTGGAAGTCCGGCTCGCCCGGATGGCCCAGCGGCCATTTGCAGATGCGGTCGTTGAGGTCGAG
>NZ_JALNUR010000061.1 GCF_026540895.1 Sphingomonas sp. GM_Shp_1
CCGCCTGCGGGCGGGGAGCGTATCGCGGCGAGGTCATGCGCCATCGTGACCGTTCCGGTCGTCGCCACAGGCACGCCCCTCCCGCAGGCGGGAGGGGATGGGGGAGGGCAGGCCACGCGCGATGGTCTCGGTGAGACACCTTTCCCTCCCCTCGATCCCCTCCCGCCTGCGGGAGGGGAGGAAGAAGAGGCGGTGTCCTACCGGACCTCCACAACCTCCACCGCATCGGCCTTGCCCCCGAACGCCACCGTATCGCCCGCCATCGCACCCATCAGCGCCCGCGCCAGCGGCGCGGCATAGGCGATGCGGTCGTGCGCAGGGTCGGCTTCGTCATGGCCGACGATGGTCAGCGTCCTGGTCTGGCCGTTCAGCCGGATCGTCACCACGCTGCCGATCCCGACCTCATCCTCCGCCGGAGCGGGCGCGGGTTCGGCGGTGGCGGCGCGGGTGTTCCAATAGCGAAGCTCGCGCTGAAGCCGGGTGCGTTCTTCCTCGTCCAACGCGGCGGCCAGCGCCGCCTCGACCTCGGCGACCTTGGCGCGTGTCAATTCCGCCCCGCGCGGCGTGACCCAATTGGGGCCGGGCGGGATGGGCAGCTCGAATTTGGGTTCGAGATGCTCTTCATCGGATTCGCGGCGAAAGGCGACACTCATCGGGGATCAACGCTCATGGACATGGCGCGGGTCCATGGCGGGCGCAGCGGTTCGCCGCAAGCACGGCTTGAGTTTTCCGCCGATTGGTGTAAAGGGCCACGCTTTCACGGAACGCAAACATTCACCCGTGCCGCATGGGTGTATCCGCCAACCGAGAGGGATGGGTCCCTTGGTTCGGCGGTACGCGCTCCTTTTTCTGTTGGAGTCCCCATGCCTTTCTCTGCCTTGCCGCCGGTCCTGTCGGCTGCTCTCTCCGCGCGTGGCTATAGCGCGCCCACCCCCGTCCAGGCCGCGGTTATCGAGGACGACGCGCAAGGACGCGACCTGATCGTGTCCGCCCAGACCGGTTCGGGCAAGACCGTCGCTTTCGGCCTCGCCATGGCGAGCGAGCTGCTGGCCGGCGGCGATCACCTGCCCCAGCCGGGCGCGCCGATGGCGCTGGTCATCGCGCCGACCCGCGAACTGGCGCTCCAGGTCAGCCGCGAGCTGGAATGGCTCTATGCCGGTGCCCGTGCCCGCATCGCCACCTGTGTCGGCGGCATGGACGCCTCGCGCGAGCGTCGTGCGCTCAGCCATGGCACCCATATCGTCGTCGGCACGCCGGGCCGTCTGCGCGACCATCTGGAGCGCGGCGCGCTCGACCTGTCGTCGCTGAAGTTCGTCGTCCTCGACGAGGCGGACGAGATGCTCGACATGGGCTTCCGCGAAGACCTGGAGCAGATCCTCGACGGCACGCCGTCCGAGCGCCGCACGCTTCTCTTCTCGGCGACCATGCCGCGCCCGATCGTACAGCTTGCCAAGCGCTACCAGACCAATGCCAAGCGGATCGAGACGATCAGCGAGGACAAGGGCCATGCCGACATCGCCTATCAGGCGGTGACGGTCGCCCCCGCCGATATCGAGGCGGCGGTGGTCAACCTGCTCCGCCTGCACGAGGCGGAAGTGGCGATCCTGTTCTGCGCGACCCGCGACAATGTCCGCCACCTGCATGCCAGCCTGGTCGAGCGTGGCTTCTCGGCGGTGGCGCTGTCGGGCGAGCATTCGCAGAACGAGCGCAACCATGCGCTCCAGGCGCTGCGTGACGGCCGCGCGCGGGTCTGTGTCGCGACCGACGTCGCCGCGCGCGGTATCGACCTGCCCGGCCTGACTTTGGTCATCCACGTCGAAATCCCCCGCGATGCCGAGGCGCTTCAGCACCGTTCGGGCCGTACCGGCCGCGCGGGCCGCAAGGGCACCGCGATCCTGATCGTTCCCTATCCCCGCCGTCGCCGGGTCGAGGGCATGCTGCGCGGCGCCCGCATCGACGCCGAATGGCGTCGTGCGCCCACGCTGGAGGAAATCCGCGAGCAGGACCGTGAGCGTCTGCTGACCGCGCTGCTGGCGCCGGTCGAGGTGGACGACGCCGATCGCGAACTGGCGACCCGCCTGCTCGCCGAGAAGTCGGCCGAGGACATCGCCGCCGCGCTGGTCCGCGCCCACCGCGCCGCGCTGCCCCAGGCCGAGGAGCTGGTCGAGGGCGACGCGCCCGCCCCGCGCGAGCGTCGCGAAGGCTTTGACGACACGGTGTGGTTCCGCATGAGCGTCGGCCGTCGCCAGAATGCCGATCCGCGTTGGCTGCTGCCGCTGATCTGCCGTCGCGGGCACATCACCCGCAACGAGATCGGCGCGATCCGCATCCAGCCGGACGAGACGCTGTTCGAAATCCCGAGCCCGCTGGCGTCGCGCTTCGTCGCCGCGCTCAAGCGGACCGAAGCGGATCATGCCGAGGACGATATCGCGATCGAGCAGGCCGACGGCCCGCCCGCCGGGGGTTCGGGCCATGGCGGCCCGCGTCGTGGTCCGGGCGGTGGCAATCGTCCCATGGGCGGTCGTCCGGCGGGTGGTCCCGGCGGCCCGCGTCGCTACTCGCCGCGCCCCACCCAGGGCGGCCCGCGCGGTCCCCGTCGCGGTTAACCCGTAATTTGCCCCAAGCCATGCTTGGGGCGGCTTGGGGGGGTAGGCTCGCTCGTTGGCGTTGCTGGCCCCACCACCACGCCCTGACGGGCGCGGTCCCCCTCCCCATCGGAGATGGGGAGGATTGGGTTTCCCCGGACGCCCCCGCGCGCAAATCCTCCTCAAGCTCGCTTGGGGAGGGGGACCGCCGGGCGTGAGCCCGGTGGTGGAGGGGCAGGGGCCCCTCGCTGGCGTTGCTGGCCCCACCACCACTCGCTGACGCGAGCGGTCTCCCTCTGCCATCTATTGATGGGGAGGATTTTTTCAGGCGATCTCTCGCCCCGCCTTCCATAGGCGCAGCGCACGGCCCTGGACCGGGAACCCGTCGAACGGCGTATTGCCCGCCGAGGCGAAGGTGTCGCCCGAGACCATCCACGGCGTCTCCGCATCGAGCAGCATCAGGTCGGCGGGCTTGCCCGGCTCCAGCGTGCCGGTGTCGAGGCCCAGCACCTTGGCCGGGTTGCCCGCCAGCAGCGCGAACAGGCGGGGCAGGGTGATCCGCTCGTCGCGCACCAGCATCAGGGCCAGCGGCAGCAGCGTCTCCGCCCCCGCCATGCCCGCCTCGGCATCGACGAAGGGCAGGCGCTTGGCTTCTGGTCCGTGGGGGTCATGGCCCGATCCGATCACATCGACCGTCCCGTCCGCCACCGCCGCCAGCGCCGCCTGCCGGTCGCTCTCGTCGCGCAAGGGCGGCGAAAGGCGGGCGAAGGTGCGGAAATCGGTGATCGCGATGTCGGACAGGTGGAGATGCGCAGGCGTGATGCCGCACGTCACCTTCACGCCGCGCCGCTTGGCCGCGCGGACCAAGTCGAAGCCCGAGGCTGTCGTCACCTGGCGGATGTGGAGCTTTGCGCCTGTCTCCTCGGCCAGCATCAGGTCGCGCGCGATGGCGAGCGACTCGGCCATGGCGGGGGCGGAGGGCAGGCCCAGACGGCTTGCCGTCTCGCCCTCGGTCGCGACCGCATCGGCGGCGAGGCCATCATCCTCGGCATGGGAAATGACGGTAAGCCCCAGATCGCCCGCATAGGCGAGTACCCGGTGCATCACCCCCGAATCGGCAATCCAGCCGCGCCCGGTCCCGACCGCCTTGGCCCCCGCCGAGACGCACACCGCCATCTCGGCCAGGTCGGTCCCCGCCAGCGAACGCGTCGCCGCCGCGATGGGGTGGATCCACAAATCGGGCCGCCCGATCAGCGCGGCGCGCTGCACCACGCCCGGATCGTCGAGGACCGGCGACTGGTCGGGCATCAGGCCGATGCGCACGATGCCCCCGGCGCGGAAGGCGGCGCGGTCGACCTTGAACACGCCCAGATCGACGATGCCGGGGGCGAGCATCTTGCCGCCGCAGTCGATGACGGTCGCGCCATCGGGCACGTCCCCGGTGCCGGTGATGACGCCGTCCTCGACCAGCAGGGTCCGGCCCTTGATCTCGCCGCCGACCGGGCAGATCAGCGTGGCGTTGGTGAAGGCGGTGATGCTCATGCCCAGCCCTCCAGCTTGCGGGCGCGGCGGGTGAGCACGTCCAGGCACGCCATGCGCACCGCCACGCCCATCGCCACCTGTTCGGTGATCGCCGATTGCGGGCCGTCCGCCACTTCCGAGTCGATCTCGACGCCCCGGTTCATCGGACCCGGGTGCATGACCAGCGCACCGGGCTTGGCGCGCTTCAGCCGCTCGGCCGTCAGGCCGTAGCGCATCCGGTACTCGCGGGTGGAGGGGATATAGCCGCCCGCCATCCGCTCATTCTGGACGCGCAGCATCATGACCACGTCGGCATCCTCGATCGCTTCGTCGAAATCGGTGAAGGGGGTGACGAACATGCGTTCGATCCCCTTGGGCATCAGCGTGGAGGGCGCACAGACCCGCACTTCGGCCGCCAGCGCCGTCAGGGCGAGGATGTCCGAGCGTGCGACCCGGCTGTGGAGGATGTCGCCGCAGATGACGACCTTCTGCCCCGCCACGCTTCCACGGCGACGGCGGATGGTCAGCATGTCGAGCAGCGCCTGGGTCGGGTGCTCGTGCCGTCCGTCGCCTGCGTTCAGGACCGGGCAGTCGACCTTGTCGGCGATCAGGCGGACCGCGCCGCTCGCCATATGGCGGATCACGATGACATCGGCGCGCATCGCGTTCAGCGTCATCGCCGTGTCGATCAGCGTTTCGCCCTTCTTCACGCTCGACTGCGCGGCATGCATGTTGACCACGTCCGCGCCCAGGCGTTTCCCTGCGATCTCGAAGGACAGGAGCGTCCGGGTCGAGTTCTCGAAGAATGCGTTGATCTGGGTGAGGCCGGCCAGCCTGGTGTCGGGCGTGTCGGTCGCGCCGCGATCGAGCCAATGTTCCGCTTCGTCGAGCAGGAACATGATCTCATGCGGTTGAAGGCCGTCGATTCCGGTTAGATGCCGGTGCGGGAAAACGGCGCCACCCTGAATGAGCGTGCCGGGGCGATGATCCGAGATGTGCATTAAAGCCGCCGGGTAGCGGGGGACGGGGCGATGAGCAACCCAATTCCTCCCCAAGCTTGCTTGGGGAGGGGGACCGCCGGGCGTCAGCCCGGTGGTGGAGGGGCAGGGAGCTTGGCGAACGTTGCCTGCCCCTCCACCGTCGCTGGCGCGACGGTCCCCCTCCCCATCGGAGATGGGGAGGATTTGAGGGAAGTCAGGCCATGACCAGCGCGTCGATCGCCGCTTGCAGGATATGGGCGGCGGCGAGATTGTCGATGCGTTCGGCGCGCTTGGCCCGGCTCATATCCTGTTCGATCATGGTCCGCTCGACCGCGACGGTGGACCAGCGCTCGTCCCACAACAGGATCGGGCCGAGATCGGCGCAGTTGCGGGCGAAGGCGCGGGTCGATTGCGAGCGCGGGCTCTCGCTGCCGTCCAGGTTCAACGGCAGGCCGATGACCAGCCCCTTCACACCCTGCTGCGCGATCATCGCGATCAACTGTTCCTTGTCCTTGGTGAATTTGGTCCGGCGGATCAGCGTGGCGGGGCTGGCGAAGCTCCACCCGGCATCGCAGAGCGCGGTGCCCACGGTCTTGGTGCCGACGTCCAGCCCGATCAGCCGCCCGCCGGAGGGCAGGGCGTCGCGGAATTCGCTACGGTCGGTGGTGATCAGGCTCATCGAAAGGCTTTCAAGCGGCGATCCGCATCGGCGCGGACATTCGCCCAGAACAGGCTATAGTCATAGACGTGATAATTGTTGCCGGGCAGCACATAGGGCCCGACGCTCGGCCCCTCGCCGATAGTCAGGATGCCGCGACCCTCGCATTTGGCGGGCACCTTGCCCGCGATGATCTCGGCGGTCTTCAGGTCGGACGAGGGGAAGAGCGTGCCCAGATTGGCGGTCGCGGGTGCCTCGCCGCCCGGCGTGCCGGTCAGCGGGTTGGTGCACAGCATCGCGCTGTCCTTGCGGGGCGCGCCGGTATAGCCATTGGTCTTGTCGAACACCTCCAGGATCAGCGACGGATCGGCGGGCTCGCCGAAGCTCTGCCAGCTAAGGATACAGCCGGTCTGGTCGGCGCGCTCGCAGGCGGGCAGGCCCATGGCGGGCAGGTCGGCGGTCATCGAGATCGGCCACCCGATGACATAGGCCGCGACGATCCGCCGTTTGAGCGCGGGGTCCTTGGCTACCCGGTCGGTCAGCAGCCGCGACAGGTGCAGCGCGCCCTGGCTATGCCCGGCCAGGATCAGCGGACGCTTCGGATCGACCTGTTCGAGAAAGGCGGTGAAGGCCGCGTCCACGTCGCGGTAAGCCAGATCGAGCGCGCGCTCGGCGTCCGACACGCTGGTCAGGAACGCGCCGAAGGTCGCCTGCCGATAGCGCGGTGCCCAGATGTCGCCCGACCCGTTGAACGCGCTCGCCTGGCCGCGCAGGAACAACTCGGCGCGGCCATTGGTGTCGGGATCGTCGATCGGCGCGTTCCAGTGCGCCTTGTTGATGTACGAGGTCGGGTGGATGAAGAACACTGCCGCGCCCTGGCCGGGCTGGCCGGGGCTATAGCCGGTGGGCGTCCACAGCGCGGGGTTGCCCGGAATATCGGGCCGCGCCAGCCACATGATGCGCCGCTTGTAGAGTTCGCTCGGCGGGGCAGCCTGTTCGCGAAACGATTCGGAAGGGACGGTCGACCAGCGGAGCAACTGGTTGCCGAACAGGCGATAGGCAAAGGCGGCCGCGATCGTCAGCACGATGAGCGTCGCCACGACATAAAGGAATTTGCGCGCCAAATCATCACTCCGTTGTGCGGTGCAGCAAAACAGGGAAGCCCGCAATTGCTATCCATGACCCCCCACTTGTCCCTGTTGCAATCGCCAAGGCGGCAAAAGCGTTGCGCGAAGCCTTGCGGCGATGCTAGCCGCAAATCCATGTCCGTAGATACCGCAACCGTGAAGAAGATCGCGAGCCTGGCCCGCATCGCGATCACCGAGGAGGACGCGACGCGCCTCGCCCCCGAACTGGGGAACATCCTGGGCTGGATCGAGCAACTGGGCGAGGTCGACACCCAAGGGGTCGAACCGATGACCGCGGTGATCCCGAACCAGCTTCGCCTGCGCGACGACGTCGTCAATGACGGCGGCATCCGCGACCTCCTCATGCAGAATGCGCCGCAGGCCGAACATGGCTTCTTCACGGTGCCCAAGGTGATCGAATGATGACGGATCTTACCACACTCGGCATCGCCGCCATCCGCGACGGCGTGCGCGACGGCCAGTTCAAGGCGCGCGAAGTCGCCGAGGCGTTCAACGCCAAGGTCGCGGGCGCTGACGCGCTCAACGCCTTTTTGGTCAAGACCCCGGAGCACGCGCTCGCCGCCGCCGATGCGGCCGATGCCGCGCGCGCCGCTGGCGAGACGCTGAAGCCGCTGGCGGGCGTGCCGATCGGCATGAAGGACCTGTTCGCGACCAAGGGCGTCGCGACCACCGCCGCCAGCAAGATCCTAGAAGGCTTCGTGCCGCCGTACGAATCGACGGTGTCGCAGAATCTATGGAACGCCGGTGCTGGGATGCTGGGCAAGCTGAACCTCGACCAGTTCGCCATGGGCTCGTCCAACGAAACCAGCGCGTTCGGCAACGTCATCTCGCCTTGGCGTCGCCCCAACGACACCGCGCCGCTGGCCCCCGGCGGGTCGTCGGGCGGATCGTCGACGGCGGTGTCGGCCGGGCTGGCTCCCGGCGCGACCGGCACCGACACCGGCGGTTCGATCCGCCAGCCTGCTGCCTTCACCGGCATTTCGGGCATCAAGCCGACCTATGGCCGCTGCTCGCGCTGGGGCACGATCGCCTTTGCCTCCTCGCTTGACCAGGCGGGGCCGATGGCGCGTGACGTGCGCGACTGCGCGATCATGCTGGAGGCGATGGCGGGCTTCGACGCCAAGGACGCGACCTCGCTGAAGCTCGACGTACCGACCTGGGAAGCCGCGTTGTCGGCGGACCTGAAGGGCAAGCGGGTCGGCGTGCCCAAGGAATATCGCGTCGACGGTATGCCCGCCGAGATCGAGACCTTGTGGCAGCAGGGCATCGACTGGCTGCGTGATGCGGGGGCGGAGATCGTCGAGGTCTCGCTGCCGCACACGAAGTACGCGCTGCCCGCTTATTACATCATCGCGCCTGCCGAGGCGTCGTCCAACCTGGCCCGCTATGACGGCGTACGCTACGGCCTGCGCGACCTGCCCGAAGGGGCGGGCTTGCAGGACATGTACGCCGCGACCCGCGCCGCCGGGTTCGGCGACGAGGTGAAGCGCCGCATTCTGATCGGCACCTATGTGTTGTCGGCGGGCTTCTACGATGCGTACTATACCCAGGCGCAGAAGGTCCGTACGCTGATCGCCCGCGATTTCGAGCGGGCGTTCGAGCAATGCGACGTGCTCCTCACCCCGACCGCGCCCTCGGCGGCGTTCGCGCTGGGCGAGAAGCAGGCCGATCCGCTCGCCATGTACCTGAACGACGTGTTCACGGTGCCCGCCTCGCTGGCCGGGCTGCCCGCCATGTCGGTGCCGGGCGGGCTGGACAAGGACGGGTTGCCGCTCGGCCTCCAGATCATCGGCAAGCCGCTGGACGAGCAGGGCGTGCTGAACGCCGGGCTCGCCATCGAGCAGCGCGCGGGCTTCACCGCCCGACCGCAGGCCTGGTGGTAAGCGACCGCGTCTTTTCCGCGCGCAACACCGCCGTGTTGCGCGAGGCGCAGGGCGCCCTGAACGTCGCGTTCGGGGCGATCCTCAGCGCCTATGTCGGCG
Source organism: Sphingomonas sp. GM_Shp_1 (assembly GCF_026540895.1). GTDB lineage: Bacteria > Pseudomonadota > Alphaproteobacteria > Sphingomonadales > Sphingomonadaceae > Sphingomonas. The sequence continues at coordinate 8,875 of NZ_JALNUR010000061.1, forward strand.
TGTCCCTGAGCAATATCGACAATCACCCCTTCGACCATCACACGCTGGCGCGCTTCTTCCTGGGCGTGGCAGGCTTCATCCTGTGCCTGTGCGTGGGCAACAGCGTGATCCTGCGCGGTGAGTTCCGGCTCGGCATCGCCTTCCTGCTGCTGGGGGCGGCCGCGGCCTATGTGGGGTTGATGGAGGCGCGGCATCTCGGCTTCGAGACCGCGATCCTGCGCATCCTGTCGGGCTGCTGGATCGTCGCGCTGCTGGGCAGCAACGCCGTCCTGACGGCGATCAACTATCTTCATCATCGAGATCGAACATGAGCGAATATCGCATCCAGGGCGCGAGCGGAGAATGGGAGGTCGTGATCGGCCTGGAAGTCCATGCCCAGGTCACCTCCAACGCCAAGCTGTTTTCCGGCGCGGCCACCGCGTTCGGCGCGGAGCCCAACACCCAGGTCTCGCTGGTCGACGCCGCGATGCCGGGGATGCTGCCCGTGCCCAATATGGAGTGCATCCGCCAGGCGGTCCGCACCGGCATGGCGATCGACGCGCAGATCAATAAGTGGTCGCGCTTCGACCGGAAGAATTACTTCTACGCCGATCTGCCGCAGGGCTATCAGATCAGCCAGCTCTACCACCCGCTGGTCGGCGAGGGCGTGATCGAGATCAGCCTGGACGAGAAGAACCCCGATGGCCCGACCAAGTCGATCGGCGTCGAGCGTATCCATGTCGAGCAGGACGCGGGCAAGCTGATGCACGACCAGCATCCGACGCGCTCCTATGTCGACCTCAACCGCTCGGGCGTGGCGCTGATGGAGATCGTCAGCCGCCCCGACATGCGTTCGCCCGCCGAAGCCGGGGCTTATCTGCGCAAGCTGCGCGCCATCCTGCGCTATGTCGGGTCGTGCGACGGCAATATGGAAGAAGGCTCGATGCGCGCCGACGTGAACGTGTCGGTGCGCAAGCCCGGTGACGAATTCGGCACCCGCACCGAGACGAAGAACGTCAACTCGGTCCGCTTCGTCATGGCCGCGATCGAATATGAGGCTAAGCGCCAGGTCGCGGTGCTGGAGGATGGCGGCAAGATCGTCCAGGAAACCCGCCTGTTCAACGTCGAGAGTGGCACGACGCGCTCGATGCGGTCGAAGGAAGATGCGCACGATTACCGCTACTTCCCCGATCCCGACCTGCTGCCGCTGGAACTGACCGACGGTTTTGTCGAGGAATGCCGCGCCAGCCTGCCCGAACTGCCCGACGTCAAGCGTCGTCGTTACGAGGCGCTGGGCCTGACGCCGTACAATGCGGGCGTGCTGACCGCCGAGGTCGAGACGGCGCGCTGGTTTGACACGCTGCTGGACGCCCTGGAAGGCTCGCAGGCCAAGCCCGCGCAGGCGGCGAACTGGGTCGCGGCCGAGCTGTTCGGCGCGCTGAACCGGTTGGGCAAGGACATTACCGAGAGCCCGGTCAGCCCTGCCCAGGCGGCGGAACTGCTGGCGCTGGTCGCCGATGGCACGCTGTCGGGGAGCCTGTCCAAGCAGGTGTTCGAGATCATGCTGGAGACGGGCGATGGTCCGTCCAAGATCGTCGAGGAGCGCGGGCTCAAGCAGACGAGCGACACCGGTGCCATCGAGGCGGTGATCGCCGAGGTTCTGGAGAAGAACCCGAACCAGTTGGGTCAGTATCGTGGGGGTAAGGAAGCGTTGTTCGGCTTCTTCGTCGGGCAGACGATGAAGGCGATGGGCGGCAAGGCCAATCCGGCGGTGGTGAACGACCTGTTGAAGAAGGCTTTGGCGGGGTAATTCCGTTCAAGTCCCCCTCCCGCAAGCAAGTTTCAGGTCGGTCATGCCCCGGCATGACCTAAACGATGCGGGGCATCGTTTACCTGAAACTGGGGCTGTGGGGAGGG
>NZ_JALNUR010000062.1 GCF_026540895.1 Sphingomonas sp. GM_Shp_1
GGTCCCCCTCCCCGTTCCGGGGAGGATCAGGCCCCCAGCCTCTCCAGCATCGACGGGGTCAGCACCTGGGGCAGCACCTGCGGTTCCTTCGCGCCCGGCGCATAATAGAGGTAGAGCGGTACCCCGGCCCGGTTATGCCGCTCGATAAACCGTCCCAAAACAGGATCGCCATCGGTCCAGTCTCCGACCAGCACCGCCACCTTGTTACGCTCGAACGCCTCGCGCACGGACGTCCGCTCGATCGCGGCGGCTTCGTTGACCTTGCAGCTCAAACACCAGTCGGCGGTGAAATAGGCGAAGACCGGGCGGTTCTGCTTGCGCAAATCCTCCAGTCCGGCCTCGGTAAAGGCGGTATCGGCGCTCGCCTTCGCCACGGCGGCGGCGGGCTTGACCGTCACGAGGATCGCGACCGCCAGCACCAGGGCGGCGATGGCGGGCCAGCCCGCGCGCCCCTTGCCGCCATGCTGGCGCAGCCCCGTCCACCAGAAGCCCAGCGAAGCGATGAGCGCGGCGGCGAGGCCCAGCGTCATGCCGGTCACCCCCGCCTCCTGCCCCAATATCCAGGCGAGCGCGAGCGCGGTCAGGAACATCGGCACCGACAGGATATGGCGCAGCCGGACCATCCACATCCCCGGCTTGGGCAGCCGCCGCCGTAGCGCAGGGATAAAGCCGATCGCGATGAAGGGCAGTGCGATGCCGATCCCCAGCCCCGCGAACACCGCCAGCGCGGCGGCGGCGGGCAGGACCAAAGCCGCGCCCAGCGCCCCGGCCATGAACGGCCCCGAACAGGGTGTCGCGACGAACGCCGCCAGCGCCCCGGTCGCGAACGATCCCATCGCGCCCGAACGGCCGGCGAAGGCGGGCGTCGGCAGCTCGAACAGCCCCGCCAAGTTGAAAGCGATGGCGGCGACCAGCAGCAGTAGCACGCCGATCACGCGCGGGTCCTGCAACTGGAACGCCCAGCCCGCGCTCTGCCCGCCCGCACGCAACGCCAGCAGCACGACGCCCAGTCCGACACAGACCAGCACCACCCCTGCCGTATAGGCCAGCGCCTCCGCCCGCGCATGGCGCTCATCGCCGCCGCCCTTGGCCAGGCTCAGCGCCTTCAGGCTCAGGATCGGGAAGACGCAGGGCATGATGTTGAGCAGCAAGCCCCCCAGCACCGCACCCAGAAAGGCCAGCACCACCGCGCCGAAGCCGGTGTCCGCTCCAGCCCCCGCCCGCGCGATCGCGCCCGGCCTGGCGGCGAAGGACAGGCCCTTGCCCTCCCCGATCGACAGCACGCCCGACACCGGCCCGGCGGTGGAGACGGCAGCGGCGGGGATGGCGAGGATCAGCCGGTCGCCCTGGCGGCTCATCATCTGATCGGCGGCATGGTCGATCACCCCGCTGCGGTCGGGGAAGAAATAGGCGTCCTTCACCGCGACCGAGGCGGGGAGCGGTACCGCGATCCGCACCGCCTTGCCCTTGGTCTCGATCACCCCGTCCCCGCCCAGCGGCCTGGGCAGCGCGGCGCGCCAGCGGTCGAACTCGGCACGGGTGGCGGGATCGACCGCGCCGTCGCCCACGGTCAGCCGGGTCGACAGGGTCTGGCTTTCGGGAACGCAGATCGTGTCGGTGCAGACCAGATAGTCGAGCTTCACCGTCACCGGCAGAGCGGTGCCTTTGGCCAGCCCGCCAGGCAGCCTCAGATCGACGAGCAGCGCGAAGGGCCGCTCATAGACATAGTTCATCAGCCCCGCGATCTTCAGCCGCCCCGGCACCGGATAGCGCAACTCGCTGGCGGTCACGCCCTTGGGCAGGGTCCAGTGCGCCTCGGTCGGCAGGCCCGCATCGCCGCCATTCTTCCAATAGCCGTGCCAGCCCTTGTCCGGGGTTGCGACGATGGCCAGCGTCACCGGCCCGCCCGCCGCCGGGGTGGCGCTCTCGGCGACCAGCCGCATCGGCAGATGGATCGCACCGGGGGCCGCCGGGGGACCGCTCTCCGCCATGGCCGGTTCAGGGGCCAGGGCGAAACCCAGGACCATGAACAGGGCCGTCATCAGGATGTAAAACCAACCGCGCATCGACCGACCTTGCCCTAACCCCGTTTGGGGTTCCATAGCGGGCCTGTTCCCGCATTGCATCAAGGTTGCCCATGAAGTCCCTGACTGCCGCGCTTTTCGCCTCCGCCGCCCTGATCGCCGCCCCCGCCTTCGCGCAGACGGCCAGCCCGGAACCCGGCAGCGCCCCCGCGTCCGTCGCCACCACGCCCGCGACGCCGCAGGCCCCCTTCCCCACGACTCCGCCCAAGCTGATCGTGGCGATCTCGGTCGACCAGTTCTCGGCGGACCTGTTCCAGCAATATCGCAACCACTTCACCGGCGGCATGGCGCGGCTGCTGACCGGCGCGGTCTTCCCCTCGGGCTATCAGAGCCATGCCGCGACGGAGACCTGCCCCGGCCACTCGACCATCCTGACCGGCTATCGCCCCGCCCATACCGGGATCATCGCCAACAACTGGGTCGACCAGACGGTCGGGCGCGCGGACAAGATCGTCTATTGCTCCGAGGACGAGCGCGCGCCGGGTCAGGACCATAATAATTACATCGTCTCCGACATGCATCTGAAGGTGCCGACGCTGGGCGAGCGGATGAAAACCGCCGATCCGCGCGTGCGCACCGTCTCGGTCGCGGGGAAGGACCGCGCCGCCGTGATGATGGGCGGGCACAAGGTCGATGAGCTGTGGTGGTGGGACGGCAAGACCTATGTCTCCTATGCCGGACGCGCCGTGCCGCCGGTGGTCGAGCGCACGCGCAAGGCGGTGGCCGACCTGATCGCCCGCCCGCAGGACGCGCTGCCGCTGCCCGGTTTCTGCAAGCCGCTCGACCGGGCGATCACGGTGGGGAGCCAGACTCTGGGCACCGGCCGGTTCCAGCGCGCGGCGGGCGACCTGAAAGCGTTCCGCGTCTCCCCCGCCGCCGATGCCGCCGTGCTCGCCATGGCGGCGGGGTTCGTCCAGGACATGAAGCTGGGCCAGGGGCCCCAGACCGACATCCTGTCCGTCGGCCTGTCCGCGACCGATTATATCGGCCATGCGCTGGGCACCCAGGGGGCCGAGATGTGCATCCAGATGGCCGAGCTGGACCGCTCGCTGGCCGGCTTCTTCGAGGTGCTGGACGCCACGGGCGTCGATTATGAGGTGATGCTGACCGCCGACCACGGCGCGCACGACATGACCGAGCGGCAGCAGATCCGCGCCATGCCGATGGAAAGCCATGTCGCGCCAGAGGCCAAGACCAAGGCGATGGCCGCCGTCGTCGCGCAGGCGTTGGGCCTGTCCAACACCCCGCCGATCATGATGAGCGCCGAGGGCGACATCTATATCAACCGCGACCTGCCGCCCGCGACCCGGGCCAAGATACTCGCCGAGGCCAAGCGCCGCTACGAGGCGCTGCCCCAGGTCGCCGCCGCGCTGACCCGTGACGAGATCGCCGCGACGCCGTGGCCGAAGACCCCGCCCGAAACCTGGACGCTGAAGGAGAAGGCCCGGTCTTCCTATGACCCGACCCGTTCGGGCGACCTGCTGATCCTGCTCAAGCCACGGGTGACGACGATCGAGGAACCCACGCCGGGCTATGTCGAGACGCATGGCTCGCCCTGGGACTATGACCGACGCGTGCCGATCCTGTTCTGGCGCAAGGGGATGAGCGGGTTCGAACAGCCGCTGTCGGTGGAGACGGTCGATATCGCCCCCACGCTGGCCGCAACGATCGGCCTGCCGATGCCGGGCGTGGACGGGCGCTGCCTGGACCTCGATCCGGGGGCGGCGGATACGTGCAAGCGGTAAAAACATCCTCCCCGACACGGGGAGATGGCAGTGCGTATCGCTGACGGAGGGGGGCTTCCCCGCAGGGCGTCCCTTGTGGCGATCCCCCTCCACCTCCGCTTTGCGGCGGTCCCCCTCCCCGTGCCGGAGAGGATTTAGGGGCGCTCTACCCTATACCGGATCGGTTTGAACGACCCGCCATTGGACGCGGGCGCCGAGCATGCCGTCAGCCCGATCACCAGATCCATATGCGCCACGAACCGGATATGGTCCCCCGGCCCGCTGAGCGGCGGCAGCACCTCCAGCTTGCCCGTGGTCCCGTCGACCGGCACGTTCATGAAGCAGTTGAACGCCACCGGTATCCGGTCCGGCACGACGCCATAGGGCTCCAGCGCCGCCGCCAGATTGCCGAAGCAGCCGCGATGGCGCGGCAGGTCGGGATAGAAATGGTCGAACGTATCGACCGAGCAGGGCGTCAGCAGGAAATCATGCATCCCGACCGTGTCGGCGACGATCTCCAGCATCACCCGCGACCGGTTGGAATAGAGCTTATGCCCCGCCGTCAGCCGGATCGTCTCGGCGTAGTCGAGCGTCCGGCCCGAAGAAATCACCTCGTCCAGATCGTCCGCGTTGAACGCCAGCAAATCCGCGACCTGCCGCCCGCGCGGGTCGATCACCGTCAGGCTGTCACCCTTGGCCATGCGAAAGGCGTCACCGCTGCGCGGCGGAATTTCGACCGTATCGGCGCTCATTGATCGGCCCCGCCCGCCGAGCCCGCATAATGGAAGGGACAGCGCCAGCCGTCCTCGACCACGCGGCCGCTATATTGCCGCGCCTCGCTCAACTCGCCATGTCGCGCGAGCATCGGGTTGCGCGACCCGGCCAAAGCCTCGTCGCGCACCATGATCTTCTCACGCATCGTTTCATATTTGCCCTGTGCGCGCAGCGTCTCGAACTGGTCGTGCAGGTTGAAGATCATCGCCGGGCGCGGAAAGCGGCGCGCCGGTCGGCTGGCATTCGGATGCAGGCCCACGACGAAAAAGGCTTCGCCGCCGAAGGACAGTGAGAAATGGGGATCGTCGGGGTTGGGGCTGACGCGCTTGTCCCAATCCTGTCCCAGCCAGACATCCTTGTCCGACAGGGACTGGATACGCGCCCAGACCGACCGCTCGAACGCCGCCTCGTCCAGTTGCTCCGGCCCCGCGAACACCACCGCCAGGCTGCGGAAGAGTTGCGGTTCGGCACGATAGCGCTCGGCGAAGCGGCGCAGGCTGTCATGGATACGCAGATCGTCCCAGGCGCTGGCGATATCGCGCGCGCCCAGGATTTCCAACGTTCCACGCGCCATCGCCGCCTTCGCGCCGACACAGGGGAAGTCCGCCGCCGCGATATGGGCGCGCAACAGCGCCGCCGATTCCGGCTCGCTAGGGTCGCTGGCGGGAAAAAGACTGCTTTCGGTTTCTGACATGGGATGCCCCAACGCCGCGCCGATGGAGGACGTTCCGAGAAAATGAGTCCGATATTCCGACGAATTGGGACTCATTTTCATCAGAATTGATAAGTATCAAGATCACTGCTCGATACCCGTCGCGAAGACAGGGTCAGCTATTCGCTTCCCCGGCGACATCCACCAGCCGCAACATCGACCTGTGCCCGCTTCGCACCGGTGCGGGGTGGCCGTAATAATAACCCTGTTGCCATGTCGCGCCACTGACATAGCCGATATCAGCCATCTCCGGCGTTTCCACGCCTTCGATGATGACGGTACCGCCCAGTTCGCGGATCAGCCCGATCAGATGCGGCAAACTATGGCAGGGCTGGACGTTGCTGATGGCGCGCTGAAGGAACAGGCCGTCGATCTTCACCAGCGCGGGCACCAGATCCATCAACTGCCGGATCGAGGTGTAGCCGGCCCCGAAATCGTCCAGGGCCAAGGTCGCGCCGACCGCGCGAACCTCCCGCGCAAAGGCGATCGTCTCGCAGATATGGACGATCGGATCGGTTTCGGTGATCTCGACCACCAGCCGCTTGGCGATATCGGGGCGCGTGGCGAGTTCCGCCAGGATACCCCGCCACCACCCCTTCAGATGCGCCGAGCTCGCCGAGATATTGACCCCCAGCGTCGCCGACGGGTCCGCGCGCAATTCGTCCAGCACATGGCGCACCATGACCCAGTCGAAGGTCGTGGCCATGCCGGTCCGCTCCAACGCCGGAAATACGACGGCGGGCGACAATCCGGCATTGTGATTGCCGAAACGAACCAGCCCCTCATGATACAGGACACGCGAAGGGTCGCGGTAATCGCAAACCGGCTGCCAATAGGGGATCATCCGCCCGTCGGCGGCACAGCAAAAGGCATGGGCCGCGATCTGCATGTCGCTTTTGTATATGGCGAACCACCGGTCCCCATGATCGCGCTGGATGTCGCGGGGGCCGCGATAGCGGGGCGGTTCGTCGCTATCCCAGGTCATCACGGCATGGAGCGCCGCCCCCGGCTGCCCCGTCGTCAGCGCGATGGAAATGGGTTCGGCGGTTAAGCGATAGGAAAGCTCGGCCACGCGATGCAACTCGACCGCATTACCCGCTCGAACATCGCTGACGATCCGAAATCGCTGTCGAGTTTCGTCCTGTTCGAACCCCAGGCCCAAATGACGCAAGCGCATTTGAATGTGGCTAACCACTTGATCGGCAACGGTGATGCCCCAACAAGCCTCGATCAGATCGAGATTGCTGATCTCCATTTCGAAATGGCTGCTTGGCACCGTAGCTACACCCCTACCCATCGGCAGGCCATTAGCCATTTTCGTTGTGGCTTAACCAACCCCTGCGCCGATATTTATCGTCAATCGAAGGAGTTGCAAAGATAAAAAAGCTTTTCCGGGGCAATAAAGCACTTTGGTTACATTACGTAACCTCGACTTACCGACTTAACTCATTCTCGCTCAATCAATATTCGGTCGAAGCCAGCGCGTCGCCTGCACCATGTCTACACCGCGACGGGCGGCATAATCCGCCACTTGATCCTCGCCTATACGCGCCACACCGAAATATTCGGCCTGTGCGTGGCCGAAGTAAAACCCGCTGACCGCCGCCGTAGGAAGCATGGCGAAGCTGTCGGTCAGTTCCAGCCCGACCGCCTGTTCGGCACCCAGCAGGTCGAACAATGTGCGTTTGATGCTGTGCTCCGGGCAAGCAGGATAGCCCGGCGCGGGGCGGATGCCGCGATATTGCTCGCGGATCAGCGCCTCGTTGGTCAGTTGTTCACCAGCCGCATAGCCCCACAGGTCGGTGCGGACATGCGCGTGCAGCCGCTCGGCAAAGGCTTCGGCCAAGCGGTCGGCCAGCGCCTTGAGCAGGATGTCGTTATAATCGTCATGGCCGGCCCGGAAGCGTTCGATATGCGCATCGATACCATGGATGCCGACCGCGAAGCCGCCGATCCAGTCGCCTGTAGGATCGATGAAGTCGGCCAGGCACATATTCGCGCGGCCTTCGCGCTTGGCGATCTGCTGGCGGAGGAAGGGGATGCGGGTTTCCTCACCCCCGGCGGTCAGGATCACATCGTCACCATCACGGCGACACGGCCACAAGGCGGCGACACCTCGGGCGGTCAGCCACTTCTCGGCGATGATCGTGTCCAGCATCGCCTGTGCATCGGCATAGAGACCGGACGCGCTCTCGCCGACCACTTCGTCGGTCAGGATCGCCGGGAAATTGCCCGCCAGTTCCCAGGCACGGAAGAAGGGCGTCCAGTCGATATAGTCGCGCAGGTCGGACAAGTCCCAGTCCTGATAGACATGCACGCCCGGCTGCTTCGGATCACCTGCCTTCAACGCCATGTCCGCGACGAACCCACGCGCGCGGGCTTCCTCCAGCGGCAGGAGCGCGTTCGCCCCCTTGCCCTCACGCGCCTTGCGGACCGCTTCGTAATCGGCGGCGACCTGCGCCACATAAGGGTCGCGCTGGGTATCGGACACGAGCGTCGTCGCCACGCCGACCGCGCGGGATGCGTCGAGGACGTGGACGACCGGGCCCGAATAGGCGGGCGCGATGCGCAGCGCGGTATGGACCTTCGACGTCGTCGCGCCGCCGATCAGCAGGGGCATGGTCATGCCCGCACGCTGCATCTCCTCGCCCACCGTCACCATCTCGTCGAGCGACGGGGTGATCAGGCCGGACAGGCCGATCATGTCGGCGTCATTCTCGTTCGCCGCCGCGATGATCTTCGACCAGGGGACCATGACGCCCAGGTCGACCACGTCGAAGCCGTTGCACTGGAGCACGACGCCGACGATGTTCTTGCCGATATCGTGCACATCGCCCTTCACGGTCGCGAGCACGATCTTGCCCTTGCCCTTGGCACCCGGCTCCTTGGCCGCCTCGATGAAGGGGAGCAGGTGCGCGACCGCCTTCTTCATGACGCGCGCGGACTTGACCACCTGCGGCAGGAACATTTTGCCCGATCCGAACAGGTCGCCGACGACGTTCATGCCGTCCATCAGCGGCCCTTCGATCACCTCGATGGGCCGGGCGAATTGCTGGCGGCATTCCTCTGTATCGTCGACGACATGAGCGTCGATGCCCTTGACCAACGCATATTCCAACCGCTTGGTGACCGGCAGGCTGCGCCATTCGGCGGCCTGCTTTTCGGCGACCGCATCGGTGCCGCGATAGCGCTCGGCCAGCGCCACCAGCCGCTCGCCCGCCTCGGGATCACGGTTGAGGATCACATCCTCGCAGGCCTGGCGCAGCTCGGGGTCGATCGTGTCGTACACGTCGAGCTGGCCCGCATTGACGATCGCCATGTCCATGCCCGCCGGAATGGCGTGGTAGAGGAACACCGAGTGCATCGCGCGGCGCACCGGCTCGTTGCCGCGGAAGCTGAACGACAGGTTCGACAGGCCGCCCGAGATATGGACGTGCGGGCAGCGCGCCTTGATCTCGCGGCACGCCTCGATGAAGTCGACGCCGTAATTGTTATGCTCTTCGATGCCCGTCGCGACGGCGAAGACATTGGGGTCGAAGATGATATCCTCGGGCGGGAAGCCGATTCCCATCAACAGGTCATAGGCGCGCGCGCAAATCTCGACCTTGCGCTCCTTGGTGTCGGCCTGGCCGACCTCGTCGAACGCCATGACGACGACCGCAGCGCCATAGGCCATGCAGCGGCGGGCATAGTAAAGGAAGGATTCCTCGCCTTCCTTCATGCTGATCGAGTTGACGATGGGCTTGCCCGACACGCATTTCAGGCCCGCCTCGATCACGCTCCATTTCGAGCTGTCGATCATGATCGGCACCCGCGCGATATCGGGCTCGGCGGCGATCAGCTTGAGGAAGGTGGTCATCGCGTATTCGGCGTCGAGCAGCCCTTCGTCCATGTTGACGTCGACCACCTGCGCGCCATTCTCGACCTGGCTGCGCGCCACCTCCACCGCACGGGCATAGTCGCCCGCCAGGATCAGCTTCTTGAACGCCGCCGATCCGGTGACGTTGGTCCGCTCGCCGACATTGACGAAATTGGTGGAGGATGCGGTCTGGGTCATATCTCGATCTCTATTCCTCCCCTGCCAGGGGAGGTGGCAGGGCGCAGCCCTGACGGAGGGGTGTCACGCTGTCGAGAGGCCGGTCTCTGCGAGACACCTTCCCCTCACCCAGCCCTCTCCCCGGAGGGGAGAGGGCTATAAGGTCATGCCGCCATCGTAAACGGCTCCAGCCCGGCGAGGCGGGTGACGACCGGCGGGGTCGGGATGGCGCGGGGCTTCATGCCCTTCACCTTGTCGGCAATCGCCTTGATATGCGCAGGGGTCGAGCCGCAACAGCCGCCCAGCACATTGACCTGCCCCTCGACCGCCCATTCGCCGACCAGCCCGGCGGTCGTCACCGGTGCCTCGTCATAGGCGCCCAGTTCGTTGGGCAGCCCGGCATTGGGGTAGATCATGATCAGCGTGTCGCAGATTTCCGACAGCGTCTTCACATGCGGGCGCAACTGCTCCGCGCCGAACGAGCAATTGAGCCCGATGGTCAGCGGCCTGGCATGGCGCACCGCGTGCCAGAAGGCCTCGACCGTATGGCCCGACAGGTTGCGGCCCGACAGGTCGGTCAGCGTCATCGACAGCATGATCGGGATCTCACGGCCCAGCGCCTCGCCCGCCTCGATCGTGGCCATGATGCCGGCCTTGGCGTTCAGCGTGTCGAACACCGTCTCGATCAGGATGAAGTCGGCGCCCCCCTCGACCAGCGCGTCGATCTGTTCGCGGTAGACGTCCTTCAAGTAATCGAAGTCGATCTCGCGATAGCCCGGATCGTTGACGTCCGGCGACAGCGACAAGGTCTTGTTGGTCGGCCCGATCGCGCCCGCGACGAAGCGGGGGCGGCCGTCCTTCGCCTGATACTCATCGGCGAGGCGGCGGGCGAGCCTAGCGCTCTCGACATTGATCTCGCGCACCAGATGCTCGGCGCCGTAATCGGCCTGGCTGATCCGGTTGGCGGAGAAGGTGTTGGTCTCGGCGATGTCCGCCCCCGCCTCGAAATAGGCGCGGTGGATGGCTTCGGGCACCTCCGGCTTGGTGAGGGCCAGGATGTCGTTATTGCCCTTCTGGTCATGGGACAGGCCCAGCGTCCCCGCATAGGCCGCCTCGTCCAGCTTCCAGTTCTGGATCTCGGTGCCGAACGCGCCGTCGGTGATCAGGATGCGCTTGGCGGCTTCGGCCAGGAAGGTATCGCGGGTCGTCATCGTCTTGCTCCTGCTCATGCTCATGCTGAGCGTTCGTTCTTGTGGGGGTGGAGCGCGTCTGGCGTCATCGCCCGTGGCCCTGCCCTCCCCCATCCCCTCCCGCTTGCGGGAGGGGTGTGCCTGGGTCGTCGGTTAAGCGCTATCGCCAACCCCGGCCCTTCTATTTCATCACTCCCCTCCCGCAGGCGGGAGGGGCCGGGGGAGGG
>NZ_JALNUR010000063.1 GCF_026540895.1 Sphingomonas sp. GM_Shp_1
TAAACCTTCCGGCCTAGAAACTTCCGTGCGCCAGCATCTCAATGCCAGTACCGCCGACCCCGAAGCCGCCTCAGCGACCCGCTCCGTCGCGGTGAAACCCCTCTAGGCCGGCCCCCGATTCGGGTCAACACAAAAAATGCCATTTTTCTGCAAAGTTTGAAAAAAGACGGTTTTTCAACCTTCTATGGCTCAGATAAGCCGCGATGACGGTGGGAACCTTCCGCCCATCCGGGAATCGCACCATGGGCTACCCTGCTTTAAGGGCTTCTTAGTCACCCCCTCCTAGGGACATATGCGATCCGAGTATGACGTCGCCCCGCATCAGCGTCGCCCTAAGCGTCTATAACAATGCGGCCTATCTGACGGCGGCCTTGGACAGCATCCTCGCGCAAGGCTTCGCCGACTTCGAACTGGTGATCGTCGACGACGGCTCGACCGACGCCTCTCCGGCGATCATCGATCGTTACGCCGCGCGCGATCCCCGCATCCGGGTGGTCCGCCAGGCCAATCAGGGGCTGATCGCCAGCCTGAACCACATCATCGACATGGCGCGCGGTGAGTATATCGCGCGGATGGATGGCGACGACATCGCGCTGCCCGAGCGATTCGCGCGCCAGGTCGCCTTTCTCGACGCGCATTCCGATCATGGCGTGGTCGGCACCCAGATCAGGGGCATTACCGAAAGCGGCGCACCGCGCCCCGGTCATAAGGTCGAGTATCCCATATCCTCCGACGCCGTGGCCGAAACCCTCGCGTCGCGATCGCCGCTCTGCCATCCCTCGGTCATGATGCGACGCGAAGTGTTGCGATCGGTCGGCGGGTACCGGGCGGCTTATCGCCATTGCGAGGATTACGACCTGTGGCTGCGGCTGGTCGATCGGACGCGCATGGCGAATCTGCCCGATCCCCTACTCCTCTATCGAGCCTCCGCGACGCAGGTGTCGAACCGGCATGTCCTCGCCCAGAATTTCGGCGCCTCGGTCGCGCGGATCGCACGCGCCGAGCGGCTGGCGGGGCGCCCCGATCCGACCGACGACTGGGACAGCCTGCCCCCGATCGAGGCGATGGACGCCGCGTTCGGACGCCCCGGCCTGTCCGCCCGGATCCGCGCGGACGTGACGCGCGGCATCCTGTTCTCGCCCGATGCGCTGGCAGGCGAGGGCCTGTCGCTGATCGATGCGCATCTGGAGGATGTCCGACAGCACCGGGTTCCGCCGGTCCCCGCCCTGTGGCGGACGGTGGCGCGGCTGGTCCGTCATCACCGCCCCGTCGCGGGTCTTCGACTGGCGACGGCGCTGGCCGCCCATGCGGTGCGGCGATGAGCGGCGCGTCGGTCCGGGGGGCGGCGCTCTGGTCGATCGGGGCGCAGTATATCGCCTTCGCGGTTCAGTTCATCGTCAGCGTGCTGATCTCGCGCTTCTTCCTGTCGCCCTCGGAGATGGGCCTCTATTCGATCGCGCTGTCCGCCGCGATGATGGTGTCGGCGCTTCAGGATTTCGGCATCCGGCGCTTCGTCGCGGGCGAGCGCAACCTGACCGAGGAGCAGATCAAGACCTGCTTCTCTGTGTCGGTGATCTTCGCGCTGGGCATCGGGCTGCTGATTCTGGCGCTCGCCTGGCCGGTGGCGCGATTCTACGACAATGCGCGGCTGACGCCGCTGCTGGTCATCATCGCCAGTTCCTATCTGATCGTCCCCTTCGGGATCGTGCCCAGCGCGATGCTGCAACGGCGGATGGACTATTATTCGATGTTCCTGGTCAGTGTCGGGGCGGCGCTGGTCAATGCCGCGCTGTCGCTGGGGCTGGCCTGGGCGGGCTATTCGGCCTTTGCGCTCGCCTGGGCAGCGGTCGGCCAGCAGGTCGCGCGTGCGCTGATCGGCCAGTGGCGATCGGGCATCCGGCCGCCCTTTCCGCCCAGCCTGCGCGGGCTCGGGCCGATCCTGCGCTTCGGATCGAACAGCTCGCTGCTCTATATCAGCGACGCGATCAGTTCGCGCAGCCCCGATCTGGTCGTCGGCCGCGTCCTGGGCCTGACCGCCGTGGGCCTGTTCAGCCGCGCCTCCAGCCTGGGCGCGCAGTTGCAGATGCTGGTCAGCGGCGCGGTGGACGGCGTGTTCTACCCCGCCTTCGCCCGGCTGCGCGATGCGGGCGCCGATCTGGCCGCCCCCTATCAACGGGTGGTCGCCGCCTATAGCGGCGCGACCTGGCCCGCCATGGCCTTTCTGGCGACCGCCGCCACGCCGATCGTCCTGCTGCTCTATGGCCCGCGCTGGGCAGGCGTCGCGCCGCTGCTCAGTTGGATCGCGATCGGTCAGCTTTTCTTCGCCGCGATCCCGCTGCATTTCGAACTGCCGATCCTGCTCGGGCGAATCCGGCGGCTGGTGGTCTTCAACGCGCTCGACACCATCGCCTCGATCGGGCTGTTGGTGCTGGGGGCCTGGATCAGCCTGGAATGGGCGGCGGCGTCGCGCATCCTCTATGGGCTGTTGTGGTTCCTGCTCTATGCCGGGTTGATGAAGCCGCTGACCGGATTCCGCTGGCGGGGAATGCTGGTCGTCTATGCACAGAGTCTGGTCGGAACGCTGGCGACGGTGGCGCCGCTGCTGGCGGTGTATCGCTGGGTCGCGCCGCCCGAGGCGGTCGGCATGGGGCTGTTGAGCCTGTCCGCCGTCGCGGGGGTGCTTGCCTGGATCGCGGTGGTCTACGCGCTGCGCCATCCGATCCGGTTGGAGATCAATGCGATCGTCAGCAGCGTCTGGAGCCGGATCGCGATGCGCGGGGCCGAGCGCACCGCCTGATCCAGGTCAGCCGCCCGCCTTGCCCCGGCGGCGCCCGCCACCCATAGTCGGAGGCATGAGCCCTCCCCCATCCGGTCTCGACGATCCCGAACAGGCGGCATTCGCCTGGGCGCGGTTCCGCCGCATCATGGCGTGGATGACGCTGGCCGCCGCCGTCGCGGTCGGCTTTTCGCTCGCGGTCCTTGCACATGTCCATGGCACGCTCAACTGGGTGACGGTGCTGGGGGTGATCGGTGGGATCGGGGGCATGGTGATGCTGACCGGCGCGCTGATGGGGCTGGTCTTCCTCAGTTCCGGGACGGGTCACGACGAGGATGTCGACCGGCGCTAATCCATCGCAAAAGGGCCGGTCCCCGCGCGATGCGGCGACCAGCCCTTTTCTATCAGCCAGAATAGCGGACGAGGCGGATCAGCCCGCCGCCGCCTCCGGCTCGACCGGCGCGGCCGCACGAACGCGACGACGACGCGGCTTTTCCTCGACAGGCGCGTCCGCTTCCGGCGCGGCGCTCAGCGCGGGCGGAAGACGATCGGCGTCGAAGCCCGCAGGCTCGGCCTGGTCCTGGGTCTCGACCGGGCGCTCGCGGCGCGGACGACCGCGACGGCGGGGCGCCTCTTCCTCGGCCTGGGGCGCGAGCGTCTCGACCGCAGCGACCGGCTGAGCTTCTTCGGTCATGACCGGCTGCTCGGCGCGGACCTGTTCGGCGCGGACCGGGCGACGATCGTCGCGGCGCGGGCGATCCTCACGGTCGCGACGGGGACGATCGTCCCGGTTGCGCTCGTCGCGCTGCTGGTTTTCGCGCTGCTGGTTTTCGCGGGGCTGATTGTCGCGATACTGGCGCTCGCGACGCGATTCCCCCTCACCCTGCTGCTCGCCCGGACGGATGGGATCGCCCTCGTCGCCATAATCCTCGGCATCGTTGTCGAAGCCTTCGTCATATTGGTCGTCGCGCGATTCCTGCGGCTGGCGGCGCTGATTCTGCTCCTCGAAGCGCGAGCGGCTTTCGCTCAACACCCGGAAATAATGATCGGCGAACTGCCAATAATATTCGGTGTTGACCCGGTCGCCCTGACGCTGAGCCTCGGTCGCCAGATTCTTGTACTTCTCGTACAGCTGGTTGGCGTTGCCGCGCGCGCGGTTGTCGATGCGATTGCCATTGTCGGAACGGCCGGGATTGCCACCCGGACGCTGCCCACCATTGTTGTTGCCGCCACGACCGCGACGGCGGCCGGCCTGCCGATTATTGATCAAGCTGTTCGTCCTTAGTCGTCAAACCAACAAGGTCCACTTTTCCCGGCACCGCGCGCGTCCCGCACGATGCGAAGCTCTGGCGCCCAATGGGCGCTTGCCACGGCCGCCGGACAGCAGCGACTGCATGACGAAGGGTATGGGCATCGGCCCGACATCAACGACCCCGCAAAACGGTGCCCCGAGATAACGGTGGGAATGCCGAATGTTCGCGTGCCCCTGCGCCCGCTCTAGCGGGTCGGACCTATGTCCTTCAAGTGAAATATGGGGCATCATCGCGATTGTTCAATGTGCCAGTAACGCACGCGGCCGCCCGCCCAGGTCGCGGTGCAGCGTCACGGCGAAGCCTTGCGCCTCCAGGAGCGGGGTGACGGCCTGCGCCTGCTCATGGCCGATCTCCACCACCGCCGCACCGCCGGGGGCGAGCAGACGGCGCAATTCGGGCGCGAGCAGACGGTAATCGTCCAGCCCGTCGGGCCCGGCGAACAGGGCGGCACCGGGCTCATAGTCCCGCACCTCCGCCGACAAGGGCTCGTCGGTGCCGATATAGGGCGGGTTGGTGACGATGCAGTCGAACGGACCGGTCAGCGCCGCCGCCCAGTCGCCGCGCACGAACCGCGCCCGGTCGGACAGCCCGCAGGACGAAGCATTGGCGACGGCATAGCGCAGCGCGTCATCCGAGCGGTCGACCCCCAGCCCCTTCGTCCCCCGCCACTCGTCGAGCAGCGCCAGCAACAACGTCCCCGGCCCGGTGCCGAGGTCGAGCAATGTCGCCGGCGGCCGATCCTCGAAATGGGCGAGCGCGGCGGCGATCAGCGTCTCGCTATCGACGCGGGGGACCAGTGCGCCGGGCCCCACCATCAGGTCGAGCGTCCAGAAACCGCGTGTGCCGGTGATATAGGCGACGGGTTCCTGCGCGGCGCGGCGCTCGACCAGCGTCCAGAAACCGTCGGGCACGGCGCGGGTCTGGTCGAGCAGCAAAGCATTCCGCTCGATCCCCAGCGCATGGGCGAGCAGCAACTCGGCATCGAGCCGCGCAGTCGGCGAAAAGGCGAAACGCGCGGCGGCTTCGGTCAAAGCGGTGCGGGCGTCGGTCATGCCCTGGTTCCCCGGCGAATGCCGGGGCTTTGAGAAAAAGGATGGTTCGCGCGGAGGCGCGGAGACGCGGAGGTGTTTCGCATGGCGCAACGTTCGGGCGTCATTCGACAGCGGATATAGAGGGCCTGCGGCGCAGCGAGCCGAACATCTCCGCGCCTCCGCGTCTCCGCGTCTCCGCGTGAACATCATCGTTCATGACAGGGTGCGACGTCCGACCACGCATCGCCGGGGTGAAACGGTGAGAGGCGCCGGAAGCCTCACCCATCGAGCGCGGCGAGCCGTTCGGCCTCATCCTCCGCCAGCAGCGCGCCGATGAGTTCGTCCAGCTCGCCCTCCAAAATTTCGGGCAGGCGGTGCAGGGTCAGGTTGATCCGGTGGTCGGTCACCCGCCCCTGCGGGAAATTATACGTCCGAATCCGTTCCGACCGGTCGCCCGAGCCGACCATGGACCGCCGTGTCCCCGCGCGCTCCGCCGCCAGACGCTCGCGCTCGGCCTCGTACAGGCGCGTCCGCAGCACCTTCATCGCCTTGGCGCGGTTCTTGTGCTGCGAGCGTTCGTCCTGCTGGATCACGACCAGCCCGGTCGGGATATGGGTGATGCGGATCGCCGAGTCGGTGGTGTTGACATGCTGTCCGCCCGCCCCCGACGAGCGGTAGATGTCGATGCGCAGATCCTTGTCGTCGATCTGGAGGTCGACCTCCTCCGCCTCCGGCAGCACCGCGACGGTTGCGGCCGAGGTGTGGATGCGTCCACCCGATTCGGTGACGGGCACGCGCTGTACCCGGTGAACGCCGCTCTCGAACTTCAGCTTGGCGAACACGCCCGCCCCCGCAACCGACGCGACGACTTCCTTATAGCCACCCGTATCGGGCACCGAGGCGGAGATCAGCTCGATCCGCCAGCCCTGCCGCTCGGCATAGCGCTGGTACATGCGGAACAGGTCGCCCGCGAAGAGCGCCGCTTCGTCGCCGCCGGTCCCGGCGCGGATTTCCAGCATCGCCGCACGCTCATCGGCGGCGTCGCGGGGGAGCAGAGCGAGGGCCAGCTTGCGATCCGCATCGACCAACGCGATGCGGTTGGCGTGGAGTTCCTCCGCCGCCATCTCGCGCAACTCGTCATCGCCGTCCTGCACCATGAAGGCCAGGCTGTCGGCCTCCTGCCGCAACCGGCGCACCTCGGCGGCGGCGTTGGCGACCGGCTCCAGCTCGGCATATTCCTTCGACACCGCGACGAAGCGGTCCGAGGGCAGCTCGCCGGTGGCCATCATCGCCTGCAATTCGTCGCGTCGCGCCTCGATCTGCGCGATGCGTTCGGCGGAGATGGTCTTCATCGCGTGGTCAGACGCTGCGCCAATGGAGGAAGCTGCTCGCCATGGTCCTCAGCGATCTCGTCCTCGAACAACAGGTCGAACAGGCTCTGCGCCGCCGCGTCGAGCGACACGGTCGCCTGCTCGCCGGTCTTCAGCGCCTTCACCTGCACCCGGCCGTTCGCCAGCTCGTCATCGCCCAGGATCAGCGCATAGCGCGCGCCCTGATCGTTGGCCTTGGCCATGCGACGCTTCATATTGCCGCGAAACGCCATGTCGGTAGCGACACCCGCGCGGCGCAATTCGGCGACCAGCCCGGTCGCACGCAACTCCGCCGCCGCGCCCATCGGCACCACGACCGCGTCGATGCCGGGCTTGGCGGGCTCGTCGAGCAGCATCGCCAGCCGCTCCACGCCCGCCGCCCAGCCCACGCCCGCCGTCGCGGGACCGCCCAGCGATTCGATCAGCCCGTCATAACGACCGCCCGCCAGCACCGTGCCTTGCGCGCCCAGCCGGTCGGTCACGAACTCGAAGGCGGTGTGGCGGTAATAATCGAGCCCGCGCACCAGCCGCGCATTGCGCGTCCAGGCGACGCCCGCCGCATCCAGCCCCGCCGTCACCGCCTCGAAAAAGGCGCGCGCCTCCGGGGTCAGATAGGCGTCGATATCGGGCGCGGCATCGGCGATGGGCCGGTCACGCGGGTCTTTCGAGTCGAGGATTCGCAGCGGGTTCTTCTCCAGCCGCACCAGGCTGTCCTCGGACAGCTCGCCCCGGTGCGCCTCGAAATGCGCGACCAGCGCGTCGCGCCAGGCATCGCGCGTCTCGGCATCGCCCAGCGTGTTGAGCTGGAGCGTCACGCCCTCGGCAATCCCGAGTTCACGCAGCAGCTGGTCGGCCATCACCAGCAATTCGACATCCGCCGCCGGTTCGGGCGCGCCCAGTATCTCGGCATCGATCTGGTGGAACTGGCGATAGCGCCCCTTTTGCGGGCGCTCGTACCGGAACACCGCGCCCGAGGTCACCAGCTTCAGGGGCGCATATTGCTGCCACCCCTCGGTCAGGTACGCGCGGGCAATCCCGGCAGTGAACTCCGGCCGCAGGGTCAGCATGTCGCCGCCGCGATCGGGGAAGGTGTACATCTCCTTCGACACGACGTCGGTCGTCTCGCCGATCGAGCGGGCGAAGACCTGCGTATCCTCGAACACCGGCAGGTCGAGCCGCTGGAAGCCGTACAGGCCATGGACATGCTCGAAGGTGCGCAGCACCTCAGCAAAGCGGCGCTGCTCGTCGCCGAAGATGTCCTGCGTGCCGCGCACGCGCTTGGGGGTTTCGATCCGTGCCATAGAGGTGGCGCTATCTAAGGTAGCGAAGCCCCGCGCGCTAGAGTGCGATCACGCCTCGCTCGCCAACCAGTCCGCCAGCGCGAGTTCGTCGGTCGGGCGGGTCTCGGCGCACATGCTGTGGCGCATGATCTCCAGCGCCCAGCGGCGATGCGAGTCGCTCTCGCTCGCCACCGTGTCGCCGGGCACCCACAGGTCATATTCGCGCATATGCGCATCGGCGGCGGTGAACAGGACGCAGATATCGGCGGCCACCCCGGTCAGGATCACGCGGCTGACGCCCAGTTGCGGCAGCAGCACCGGCAGGTTGGTGGCATAGAAGCCTGAAAATTGCGGTTTCACCACGAAATAGTCGCGGTCGCGCGGACGCAGCGCCTCGATCAGCGCGCGGCCCGGACTGTCCTCGCGCGCGCAATGGTCGACGATCGAGGAACGTTCGGAATGCCAATGGCCGAAATTGTCGTTGACGTAGATGACCGGAACATCCGCCGCATCCGCGCTGTCGCGCAACGCGGCGATGCGCCTGGCGGCGGCCTCGGCGGGTTCGCGCAACTGCTCGCCGCCCTCGAAATCGAGGTCGTTGATCATGTCGATGATGATGAGCGCGGCGGATTGGGGTGCGGAGTCGGCCATGGGCGATCATGCCATGATCGGGTCGGCGCGGCGTTGATCCATCTCAGTCGCCACGACCGATGGCTCCCGCCCCCTCTCCGTTCGACACGGCGAGGGGGCGGGTCGGCGTCAGGCCTTCAGGCCCTTGGCCATGTTGAGATGCGCGGCGACGGTCGGGATCAGGCCGGTCGCAAAGGTCTTGAGCGGCGCGACGTCGCCCGTCGCGGCATAGGCCTTCAGCGTGTCGAGCGTCTGCTGATGCCCGGCGGTCTGCTCGGCGATATAGGCCTGGTCGAAGGCGGTGCCGTTCAGCCCCTTCAACTGGTCCAGCTTCTGCTGCTGTTCGGCGTTCAGCGCGGGGTCGGGGGTGATCGCCGGAGTGGCCGAACCCGCCGCGGTCTTCAGCTTGGCGGTCGAGGCGGTGTGCGCCTCGATCATCTTGCGCGCATAGCCCTTGACCGACGCCGACGCACCGTTGGTCAGGGCCAGCTTCGACGTCTCGATCTCGAAGGCGTCGCTGGCCGCCGCCGCATTGGCGAAGACCTGCGCCGCCGGGAGCGCCGCCGGGGTGGCGTCGGCCATCGCATTCCCATCGATGCCGTTGGTGGTCATGGTGTCGGCGGTCGTGCCGTTCGGCGCCTGGGGCTCGCTGCGGTTACAGCCCGCAAGGGCCAACAGGGCGGCGGCGCCGAGAGCGGTTGCGCGAATGCTCATGCCATTAAGCTCCTAAGATTATTCGACTAGGCGTCTAAGCGCGCCGTGACGCGGGACGTTCCGTCGCATCCGGACCCGAAAGCCGATCGCATCGTTGGAGCCTGGCAACGCCGCTGGGCGGAACGATGAAGGAACCCGCATTATGAGCATCTTCGGCAATATCCTGGGCAAGATCTTCCATCACGGCGCGGCCA
>NZ_JALNUR010000064.1 GCF_026540895.1 Sphingomonas sp. GM_Shp_1
GGGAGCGGCTTAAGAAGGCGGAAGGGGCGGAAACGGTCAAAAATCGACCGCCACCCCCTTCAACTCCCAATCCCCGTACCGCACCGGATTCTTCCCCAACGGATCGTCCTGCGGCTCGGGCTTCGCCTCCGGCTCCGGCACCGGCGGGTTTTGCGACAGATAGGCGGGCGGCTTCACATGGTCGGGGCGCTGGCCCATGGGCGGTCCTTTCGACTAAGGGGCAAATATTGCAGCCCATGTCGGGGCTGACAGGAGTTTTGCCAAGTGACACGTCCTCCCCAATCGCCGACCCGTGGCCGCCCCGATCGTCGCGGTGGTCCCAAGGGCGAGGATCGGCGCGGGCGTCAGCAGCGCCCCAGCGAGCCGCTGGGCACCGCCACCCGCCGTGCAGCGATCCGCCTGCTCGACGCGGTGCTGCGCCGGGGGGAGCCGCTGGAAGCGGCGCTGGCGTCGGCCACCCGCGCGCTGACGGGCGGACCCGACCGGGGCCTCGCCCATGCCATCGCGGCGGAGACGCTGCGCCGCCTGCCCGATCTCGACGCGCTGATCGACTCGGTGACCAAGCAGCGTCTGCCCGACGATGCCAAGGCGCGCTTTGCGCTGCGCATCGCGCTGGTTCAGGTGCTGGCGCTGGGCACGCCGCCGCATGCCGCGATTGCGACCGTCTTGCCACTGGTCGATGGTGGCCCGCGCAAACTGGTTCACGGCGTGTTCAGCACCATCACCAAGAGCGGCGTGCTGCTCCCCGAAATCCCCGCGCTGCCCGAGGCGACCGAGGCGCGCTGGGAAGCAAATTGGGGCGAGGAAATGGTCGAGGCCGCCGCCCACGCCATCGCCGCACCGCCGCCGCTCGACCTGACGCTGGCCGATCCTACCGCGACCGCCGAATGGGTGGAGAAACTGGGCGGAGTCAGCCTGCTGCCCGGCCATGTCCGCCTGCCCTCGGGCCATTCGGTCATGGAGTTGCAGGGCTTCGACGAGGGTGCCTGGTGGGTGCAGGATCTCGCCGCCTCGATCCCCGCGCGCCTGTTGGGCGAGGGCAAGGGCAAGGTGCTTGACCTGTGCGCCGCGCCGGGGGGCAAGACGTTGCAGCTCGCCGCCGCCGGATGGGACGTGACCGCGATCGACCAGTCCGAGCAGCGGCTGGGGCGCCTGAACGAGAATCTGGAGCGGACGAATCAGACGGCCGAGGTCGTCATTGCCGACCTGCGCGAATGGGGCCCGAAGGACCAGGTCGATGCGATCCTGGTCGACGCGCCGTGCAGCGCCAGCGGCATCTTCCGCCGCCACCCGGACGTGCTCTACCGCGTTCGCCCCGCGATCATCGCCGAGATGGCGGAGCTTCAGCGGGTGATCCTGACCCGCGCTGCCGACTGGCTGAAGCCCGGTGGAAAGATGATCTACGCCACCTGCTCGCTGGAACCCGAGGAGGGCGAGCGCCAGATCGAGGCGTTCCTGGCCGAGCGCCGCGATTATGCGCTCGATCCGATCACCGGCGACTGGCCCGGCCTGACCGACAAGGGCACGATCCGCACCCTGCCGACCCTCCTCGCAGATGAAGGGCGGCTTGACGGTTTCTTCATCGCCCGGCTGCAACGCAAAGGCTGACTTGGGCGCGATATCAGGATAAGGGGAGGTCCATGCTCCCCGTCCGTATCGCTCCTTCCATTTTGTCTGCCGATTTCGCCAAACTGGGCGAAGAAGTCAGGGCCATCGACGCCGCCGGTGCCGACTGGATTCATATCGATGTGATGGACGGGCATTTCGTGCCCAACATCACCATCGGCCCGGCGGTGGTGAAGGCGCTGCGCTCGCACACGACCAAGCCCTTCGACGTGCATCTGATGATTTCGCCGATCGACGCCTATCTCGACGCCTTTGCCGAGGCGGGGGCGGATACCATCACCGTGCATCCGGAGGCGGGGCCGCACATCCACCGCACGATCCAGCATATCAAGGGGCTGGGCAAGCGCGCCGGGGTCGTGCTGAATCCCGGCACGCCCGCCAAGATGCTGGATTACCTGATCGACATGGTCGACCTGGTCCTCGTCATGAGCGTCAATCCGGGCTTCGGCGGGCAGAGCTTCATCGAGAGCCAGCTCAAGAAGATCGCCGCGATCCGCAAGATGATCGACCATTCGGGCCGCGCCATCGATCTGGAGGTGGACGGCGGCGTCGATCCGGCCTGGGCGAAGCGCTGTATCGAGGCGGGGGCCGACGCGCTGGTTGCGGGCACCGCCGCCTTCCGGGGTGGTCCGGCGCATTACGCCGCCAACATCGCCGCCTTGCGCGGCTGAGCGGAATGCGCAGTCAGGGACAGGGCGACACCGCCCCCAACGTCGCGGACAGCATCGAGGAGGGCAAGCGCCTCGTCCGGGTGCAGACGGGCGGCCTGTCGCTCGCCGATCGGCTGAGCGAGCATCTCCACCGGCTGACCTGGCGCACGCCGCTCCATTCGCTGCGGCTGAAGGGGCGGCATCCGCTGAAGCTTATGGCGGTGCCCGAGGATCCGATCCTGGGCGATATCGAGCGCGGCCATGCCCTGCTCGGCGGGGTACTCGACTGGCGCGGCGAGGAGCGCGGGGTCGAATCGATCGACTTCGCCCGGCCCGACTGGTCGACCGGTTTCGCCGATCACCTGCACAGCTTCGCCTGGCTGCGCGACCTGTCGACCGTCGCGACCCGGGCGCAGGGTGCGCCGATCGCCGAATATCTGATGGGCCGCTGGCTCGATGCCTTTGCCGAGACGGTCGATGCGACGGCGTGGAGGCCCGATCTGTGGGGGCGGCGCATCCTGTTCTGGACCGCGCATGCGCCGCTGATCCTGTCCTCGACCGACCTCGTCTATCGCTCGCGGGTGCTCAACACCATGGCGCGCGGGGCGCGGCATCTGGATCGCGGCGCGGACAAGGCGCCGGCGGGGGTGGCGCGGATCGCTGCCTGGTGCGGCGTCGTCGCGGCGGGATTGTTGCTGGCGGGTGGCGATCCGCGCCAGGCGTTCGGCGAGGCGGGGCTGGGCCGTGCGCTCGACACCGGCCTGTTCGCCGATGGCGGCGTCATCGCGCGGAGCCCGGCGGTGCAACTCGACGCAGTCATGCTGCTGACCATGATGCGCGAAGTCTATGACGCGCGCGGATTACCCTTCCCGGACCAGTTCCAGGCGCGGTTGCAGAAGATGATCTCGGCGCTACTCGGCGTGATGCACGGCGACCGCGCGCTGTCGAGCTGGCAGGGCTCCGGCCCCGAGACGGCGGAGAAGATCGCCGCCGTGATCGAGGCGTCGGGCGTACGCACCCGGCCGCTGCGCCAGGCGGGCGACTGGGGCTATCAGCGGCTGGCGGCGGCGCAGGCGGTGCTGGTCATGGACGCCGCGCCCCCGCCCATCGCACGGGCGATCGAGGGCGGTTGCGCCTCGACGCTGGCCTTCGAGTTTTCGGACGGGGCACAGCGGATCGTCGTCAATTGCGGTGGCGCGCGCGCGACCGTGGCACAGGTGCCCGCCAGCCTCGCCCATGGCCTGCGTACCACGGCGGCGCATTCGACGCTGACCCTGGGCGACTCTAATTCCACCGCCATCCATGCCGACGGCACGCTGGGGCGCGGCGTCGCCGAGGTGGAACTCAGCCGTCAGGAATCGGACGCGGCCAGCCGGATCGAGGCGAGCCATGACGGCTATGTCCGCCGCTATGGCTTCATCCATCGCCGCCAGTTGCTGCTGACCGGCGACGGACGCGAGCTGCGCGGCGAGGACGCGCTGTTGCCGGAGGGGCGCAAGCGGCAGGCGGGCAGCACCTCCTTCGCGCTGCGCTTCCACCTGGGCGACGGGGTCGAGGCGATGGTGACGGCGGAGAGCGGCCAGGCGATCCTGCGGCTGGACGACGGCGCGCTGTGGCAGTTCCGCTGTCGCGGCGGCACCCTGGCGATCGAGGAGTCGCTGTGGATCGACGGCACCGGGCGGCCGGTGGCAACGCAGCAACTGGTCGTGACCGGCGAGACCCCGGCGGGCGGTGCGCATGTCAGCTGGGCGTTCAAGCGGGCGCTTTGAGCGCGGGATTACTATTAGAAGAAGGATGGTTCGCGCGGAGGCGCGGAGAACGCGGAGGGGTTTGCTCCGTTGGTAAACCGATCGGATCACCAATCGGCCGGAGCAGAAGCTTTGTCAGCGCGGCGAGTCCGCCATCTCCGCGCCTCCGCGCGAACCAACAAATCCTCCCCGGCACGGGGAGGGGGACCATGCGAAGCATGGTGGAGGGGGATCGCCGCGAGCGACGCCCTATGAGGAAGCCCCCCTCCGTCAGGGCTTGGCCCTGCCACCTCCCCGTATCGGGGAGGAACATTTTGCGCTTCGGCGAATCGGCGTCTATCGGGTCCGCAAACTCCCCATATGTAGGACTCGCTGCCCGATGGCCGTTTCGCTCCCCTCCGCTCCTTCCGTCGACCAGGTGCCCGTTCGCCGCGCGCTGCTGTCGGTGTCCGACAAGACCGGCGTCATCGACCTGGCCCGCGCGCTGGCGGAGCGGGGCGTCGATCTGGTCTCGACCGGCGGTACGGCCAAGGCGATCCGCGATGCCGGGCTGCCGGTGCGCGACATCTCCGAGGTCACCAACTTCCCCGAAATGATGGACGGCCGGGTCAAGACGCTGCACCCGATGGTCCATGGTGGCCTGCTCGCGGTGCGCGACGATCCCGCCCATGCCGCCGCGATGACCGAGCATGGCATCGGTGCGATCGACCTGGTGGTCGTCAATCTCTACCCCTTCCAGCAGACCGTCGCCAAGGGCGCGGAGCGGCCGGAGATCATCGAGAATATCGATATCGGCGGCCCCTCGATGGTCCGCTCGGCGGCCAAGAACCATGGTTATGTGTCGATCCTGACCGACCCGGCCGACTATGCCGACTTCCTGGCCGAGCTGGCCACGCATGACGGCGCCTCGACGCTGAAGACCCGCCAGCGCCTCGCCGCCAAGGCCTTCGCCGCCACCGCCGCCTATGACTCGGCGATCGCCCAGTGGTTCGCCTTCGCCGATCAGGGCGAGGCCTTTCCGGCCACCCTGCCGCTCGCCTTCACCAAGCACCCGGAGAGCTTGCGCTACGGCGAGAATCCGCATCAGGTCGCCGCGCTCTATCTGCCGCAAAAGGGCGGGCAGGGCATCGCCCAGGCCGAGCAGTTGCAGGGCAAGGCGCTGAGCTACAACAACCTCAACGACGCCGATGCCGCGCTGGAACTGGTCAGCGAGTTCATCGACGGCCCCCCGACCGTGGTGATCGTCAAGCACGCCAATCCTTGCGGCGTGGCGAGCGGCGAGACGTTGCTCGAGGCCTATCAGGCGGCCTTCGCCTGCGACACGGTGTCGGCGTTCGGCGGCATCATCGCCTGCAACCGTCCGCTCGATGCGGAGACGGCCGAGGCGATCTCGGGCATCTTTACCGAGGTGGTGGTCGCACCCGACGCCAGCCCGGAAGCGCGTGAGATCTTCGCGAAGAAGAAGAATCTCCGCCTGCTGCTGTCGGGCGAGCTTCCCAATCCTTCGCGTCCCGGCCTGATGATGAAGTCGATCGCGGGCGGGCTGCTGGTCCAGAGCCGCGACAATGGCCGCCTGACCGACGACATGCTGAAGGTCGTGACCAAGCGCGCGCCGACGGAGCAGGAACTGGCCGATTGCCGCTTCGCCTGGACGGTCGCCAAGCATGTGAAGTCGAACGCCATCGTCTATGCCAAGGGCGGTTCGACCGCGGGCGTGGGCGCGGGCCAGATGAACCGTCTGGAATCGGCGCGCATCGCGGCATGGAAGGCCAAGGACGCCGCCGAGAAGGCGGGCTGGGCCGAGCCGCGCACCATCGGTTCGGCGGTGGCGTCGGACGCCTTCTTCCCCTTCGCCGACGGCCTGCTCGCCGCGGTCGAGGCGGGCGCGACGGCGGTGATCCAGCCGGGCGGCTCGATCCGCGACGACGAGGTCATCGCGGCGGCGGACGAAGCGGGCCTCGCGATGGTGTTCACGGGTATGCGTCACTTCCGGCACTAAGCCGATCCTCCCCGGTACGGGGAGGTGGCAGCGCGTAGCGCTGACGGAGGGGGGCTTCGGCATAGGACGTACCTAGCCGCGATCCCCCTCCACCACCCTTCGGGTGGTCCCCCTCCCCGTGCCGGGGAGGAATATGTTACCGCGTGATCCCGCCCGCATGGGGCAGCGTCGCCTCTTCCGCCGTCGGTGCTTTCCCGAACAGCGCCCGGTCTGCCGGACCGAAGGCCCAGCGCCACAGGATCAGCAGATAGGTCGCCGCGATGGCGGGCTCGCCGAACAGCAATTCGGCCCATTCCAGCCGCTTGGGCAGCAGGGTGAAGATGCCCCCCACGATGGCCGCCGCTACCGCCGCCCAGACCAGCGGCCAGCGGAAGGGTGAAACCGGCGCCTTCAATATTCCCGACAGCACCCGCGCCTTGATGACCGAGGTCATCGTCACGCTCAGCGCCAGCGCCAGCGCCGGACCCGCTGCCGCCCATGTCTCGGGCCAGCCCAGCGACCGCATCCCCAGGATCAGCGCGAAGCTGAGACCGATCTGCACCCCGAGCATCGCGATCGAGATCATCAGGTTCCGGTGCCGCGCGGTATAGACCAAAGCCGATTCGCACACCGCGCCGGTCGAGGCCAGCACCTCGGCGAACAGCAGGAAGGCGAGTGCGGCGGTGCCCGAGACGAATTGCGGGCCGACCACGCCCATCACGCCTTCGCCCGGAATCGATCCCATCAGCGCCAGGCAGCCCTGCGCCGCCATGATCCAGAAGGCGACCTGCCGCACCTGCCGCGCGATCGCGCCCATGTCGCCACTCGCCAGGCTCTGGGTGATGACGGGGCCCAGGATCGGGTCGAAGCTGGTCTTCAGCTTCTGGGGCAGCGAAGCGACCTGCTGCGCCATATAATAGATGCCGACGATGCGCGGCTCGAACATCACGCCCAGGATGAAGCGGTCGACATTGCGCGTACCCCATTCCAGCGCGTCCGCCCCCGCCAGCGGCGCATTGGCGCGGGCGAGCGCGAACACGCGCGCCAGATGCGGGCGCCAGCCATGCGGCAGGCCATAGCTGCGCAGGAACGGCACCAGACTGGCGATCAACGCCGCCGTCATCGACGCGACATAGGACAGGACCAGCCCGTCGCGGATGGTGAAGAAGGAGAAGACCCAGGCCGCGATCGAGATGGTCCAGGGCTCGATCACCGCGCGGGCGGTGACGGTCGCCTTGACGTTGTGGCGATAGGCGAGCGCGGCCAGGCTGACGTCCGACCAGGCGATGGCGACGATGATGCAGGGCAGCCATCGGTCCAGCCCCGTGATCGCGCTATTGGGGTAGAGAAGCTCCGGGAAATGCCACAACAGCGCGCTCGCCATGACCGAGGCCAGGAAGGCCAGCGCCATCGCGTCCCACACGACATGGACATGCGGTCGATCGGCCGAGGACAAGGCTTGGGCCAGCCCGCGCTTCATGCCCAACGTCGCGATCAGCGCCGCGAGTTCGACCACCACCACCGCAATGGCGAAGCGCCCGACCAGATCGGGGCCATAGATGCGCCCCGCGATGAAGAGAAACGGAATGCGCGCCGCCAGCCGCAGGACGAAGCCCGCGATATTGGTCCGCCCGCCCTTGGCAAGCGCATCGATGTCCTGGGTTTGGGGCATCAGAGGACGCGAAGCCCTAGAGCAGAATGACATGAGATGGACCCACCCCTCCCCTTCAGGGGAGGGGCCGGGGGTGGGGCGTATCCGTAAGCGCGGCGTCCGTGGAGAGGCCCCACGCGAAGCCCTAGGGGTGGCCGATAATCGCAATTTCCTCCCCTGAAAGGGGAGGTGGCAGGCCGAAGGCCTGACGGAGGGGTGTCACCGCCGGCGAGGATCGGTGCCGTAGCGGACGGCCATGCCCCTCCACCATGGTTATCGCCATGGTCCCCCTCCCCAAGCCGAGCTTGGGGAGGAATGGTGTCGGGGCGGATGGTGATCAATGCGCCGCGCCCCAGCTCTTGCCGAACCCGATCTCGACGCCCAGCGGCACCGACAATTTCACCGCCGGTTCGGCCGCGCCCGCCATCACGTCGCGAATGACCGCGCCCGCCGCTTCGGCATCGGCTTCGGGCGCCTCGAACACCAGTTCGTCGTGCACCTGGAGCAGCATCCGCACATGGCCGAGCCCGGCGGCGGCGAGGGCGGGTTCCATGCGGACCATCGCGCGCTTGATGATGTCCGCGCTGGTCCCCTGGATCGGCGCGTTGATCGCGGCGCGCTCGGCCCCCTGGCGCTCGCCCTGGTTGCGCGAGGCGATGCGCGGGAAATGCGTCTTGCGGCCGAACAGCGTCTCGGTGAAGCCCTTCTCGCGGACGCTCGACAGCGTCTCGGCGATATAGCGGTTGATGCCTGGGAAACGCTCGAAATAGCGGTCGATCATCGCCTGCGCTTCGTCCGCCGACACGTCGAGGCGGCCCGCCAGACCCCAGCGCGAAATGCCGTAGAGGATGGCGAAGTTGATCGTCTTGGCGCGACCGCGCGTGTCGCGATTGACCTCGCCGAACAGCTCCTTGGCGGTCAGGCTGTGGATGTCGTCGCCATTCGCAAAGGCGTCGCGCAGCGCGGGCACGTCGGCCATATGCGCGGCCAGCCGCAATTCGATCTGCGAATAGTCGGCGGCGATCAGGACGTTGCCGTCCTCGGCGATGAACGCCTCGCGCAACTGTCGCCCGACCTCGGTGCGGATCGGGATGTTCTGAAGGTTCGGCTCGGTCGAGGACAGGCGGCCGGTCTGCGCGCCGGTCAGGCTGTAGCTGGTGTGGACGCGGCCGGTCTTCGGATTGATCTGCGCCTGCAGCGCGTCGGTATAGGTGCTCTTCAGCTTGGACAGCTGGCGCCATTCCAGGATCTTGCGCACGATCTCCGCCGCCTCGCCGCCATCGCGGGCCAGGCGTTCGAGTTCGGTCACGTCGGTCGAATAGACCCCCGACTTGCCCTTGCGCCCGCCCTTCAGGCCCAGCCGGTCGAACAATATCTCGCCCAGCTGCTTGGGGCTGCCGATGGTGAAGGGGGTACCCGCCATGGCGTGAATCTCGCCTTCCAGCGCGAGGATCTGTCCGGCGAATTCGGTCGACAATTGCGACAGGCGGTCGCGGTCGACCTT
>NZ_JALNUR010000065.1 GCF_026540895.1 Sphingomonas sp. GM_Shp_1
ACCACAGCCGAAACCCGAACCGGCCAAGCCCCAGCCGCGCCCCGAGCCCAAGCCGCAACCGCTGCCCAAACCGGCGCAAAAGCCCCAACCGAAACCACAGCCCAAGCCGCAGCCGAAACCCGCGCCCGCCAAGCCCGCCCCGGCGACGAAGCCCGCGCCCGCGGCCAAGCCCAGCCGGTCCGAGGCCAAGCCCGCGGCGGCCAAGCCCGCGACGCCCGCGCGCGGCAGCGGCAACAGCGCGACGGCGACCGCCGCCAAACCGCGCGGGTCGCGTCTGGGCGACAATTTCCTGAAGGGTCTCTCGCCCGATCCGTCGCCGTCCAAGTCGACCGCCGCCCCCGCCACCAAGATCGGCGCGCAGCAACTGGCGAACATCGCCTCGGCGATCCTGCGGCAGGTGCAGCCCTGCGCCAATCGGCAGGTCACGCCGGGGCCGGGCGCGGAGCGGATTCGCGTGACGATGAACCTGCGGCTCAACCGCGACGGCAGCCTGGCGGGCGAACCGCGCGTGATGGGGCATAGCGGGGTCGATGGCGAGAATGAGCGCTATGTCGACCGGGTCGACGCGCTCGCGATCGCGACCTTCAAGGGCTGCTCGCCGTTGCGCGGGCTGCCGGCGGAACTTTATGACGTGCCGGGCGGCTGGAGCAACTTCACGCTGCGCTACAAACTACCGGGTTGAGGATGATGCTAATGCCCCGTTCCCTGCTGACTCTTCCGCTCACGCTGGCGCTCGCCGCCAGTGCCGTCGGCGCGCAGGACGTGCCCGCGCCCGCCCCGCAGGCGCAACAGCCCGCCCCGGCGGAGCAGCAGCCGGGGCTCGCCCCCGCCAATGGGCAGGAAGGGCTGGTCGTCGATGTCGAGGGCGGCATCTCCGCCCCCATGCCGATCGCGATTCCCGCCATGCCGACCAGCGCGGTCGTGCAGACGGCGGCGGGCACCACCGATGTCGTCGGCCAGCAACTGTCGCAGATCATCGCCAACGACCTGCGCAATTCGGGGCTCTTCACCCCCGTTCCGCCCGCGCAGCTTCGCACCGTATCCTTCCCCGAAGTGACCGCGCCCGCCTTCGACTATTGGAACGGCACCGGCGCACAGGCGCTGGTCCAGGGCTATGTCCGTGCCAATGGCGACGGGACGCTGACCGTGGGATGCTATCTGTACGACGTGCTCGCCCGCAGCGAACTGGCGCGGCAGGGCTTCGTGGTCTCGCCCGGCGACTGGCGGCGCGCGGCGCATAAGTGCGCCGACAGCATCTATACCAAGCTGACCGGCGAAGGCCCCTATTTCGACAGCCGCATCACCTATGTCTCGGAAACGGGGCCCAAGGGGCGGCGGATCAAGCGGCTGGCGATCATGGACCAGGACGGGGCGAACCACCGCTTCCTGACCAACGGCCAGTCGATCGTGCTGACCCCGCGCTTCGCGCCGAACCAGCAGTCGATCGTCTATATGTCCTATGTCGACAAGCGGCCCGCCATCTATGTCTATGACATCGGATCGGGGCGGCAGCGTCTGGTGGTGCAGAATGCCGCGACGACCTTCGCGCCGCGCTTCTCGCCCGATGGCCGCTGGATCCTGTTCTCGATGGCGCAGGCGGGGAATACCGATATCTACCGCGTCTCCGCGCAAGGCGGCACGCCGCAGCGGCTGACCAACGCGCCGGGCATCGACACGGGCGGCAGCTATTCGCCCGACGGCTCCAGAATCGTCTTCGAGAGCGACCGCTCGGGCGGGCAGCAAATCTATGTGATGAACGCCGACGGATCGAACCAGCAGCGGATCAGCTTCGGCGGCGGGCGCTATGCGACCCCGGTATGGAGCCCGCGCGGCGACCTGATCGCCTTCACCAAGCTGGGCGGGGCGTTCCGCATCGGTATCATGAGCCCGTCGGGCGGCGGCGAAAAGCTGCTGACCAACAGCTGGCAGGACGAGGGGCCGAGCTGGTCCCCCAATGGCCGGGTCATTACCTTCCAGCGTTCGACCCAGGGCTCCTCGGGCAAGGCGGATGTCTGGATGGTCGACCTGACCGGCGTCAACGAACGGCGGATTCCGACCCCGCTCGACGGATCGGATCCGGCCTGGGGACCGTTGCGACCGTAAGCGTTTACGGGCATGAGTTTCGGGGGCGAAACGAACCAAAAGGGAGTGATAGTCCAGTGACCAAGATCAAGACCACGTTCGTCGTCGCCACCATGGCGCTCGCGATCGCCGGCTGCGCCAAGAAGCGGCCCGAAGTGCTGCCGCCCGCGCCGGTGGACCAGAATGCGCCGGTGGACCCCAATGCGGGCGCGAACACCAACCCGGACGGCGCGATCGTGCCCGGCTCGGATGCCGATTTCCGCCGCTCGGTGACGTCGAACACCGTGCATTTCGGGCTCGACCAATATGACATCGATCCCGAGGCCCGCGCGATCCTCGACAGCCAGGCCGCCTGGTTGCAGCGTTATCCCAATGTCCGCATCACCATCGAAGGCCATTGCGACGAGCGCGGCACCCGCGAATATAATCTGGCGCTGGGCGACCGTCGCGCCAATGCCGCCAAGAACTATCTGGCGGCGCGTGGTGTCTCGCCCGACCGGATGAACGTCATCAGCTATGGCAAGGAACGCCCGATCGCGCTGGGTTCGGACGATGCCAGCTACGCGCAGAATCGCCGCGCGGTGACGATCGTCCTCAGCTGATCCGCTTCATTCCTCCCCATCTCTGATGGGGAGGGGGACCATGTCCGAAGGACATGGTGGAGGGGCGTCGCCCGTGAGGGCGATCGGATAGGGCAGGCTGGTTCGTCCTTGCCCCTCCACCACCGCTCCGCGGTGGTCCCCCTCCCCAAGCAAAGCTTGGGGAGGAATGCGTTAGCCCCGGAACGCGCTGTTTAACAGTTTCGCCAGCCGCAGCCCGCCGCGCTTCACCTGCTCGCGTTCGACCGGGGCCATCGCCCGGATCGCCGCCTCGTCCATCCGCATATGCGCCGGCGTCGGCTGGCAGGGATCGCCGCCCATGGCAGCGGCATAGGCGCGCTTGGCGATCGCCCAGTTCTCGCGGCTCCACGCAATCACCCCGCCCGCCGACTCGCGGCGCTGCTCGGCCAGCGGATAGCGGCGGACCAGCTTGGGCGGGGTCGAAATGGCGCGTTCCGCCAGCAGGCCGTCCCAGATCGAATGGAGGTTCAGCCGGGGCGTCGCATAGACGCCGTAGTCGACATGGGTGTCGTTGCCGCCCTTGTCGCTCTTGTCCCCAGCATGAAGCGGCTGGTGCAGGTCGCCGACGAAGTGGACGAGGAAGGCCAGCGCCATCACCCGGTCCTTCGGCGCGGCGTGCTTGTTCTTCAAGATGGCGAGCTGGCGCGGAATCTGCGTCGACACGCAGTCGCCCGTGTCGCAGGCTGGGGGCAGGCGGAAGGGCTGGCAGATGTC
The DNA here is from genome assembly GCF_026540895.1 of Sphingomonas sp. GM_Shp_1. GTDB lineage: Bacteria > Pseudomonadota > Alphaproteobacteria > Sphingomonadales > Sphingomonadaceae > Sphingomonas. Next base: position 3,417 of record NZ_JALNUR010000065.1, read on the forward strand.
GATATTCTGATAGTGCCAGACATAGGCATAGCCGAAGCGCGACTTGCCCTCGGCATCCTTCAACGGCTTGACGCAATCCGGCCAGACGCTGGCCTCCTCGATCGTCCGTGCGGGGCAGGTCGGGGTGTCGAGACTGGCCTGCTGGCGCAGGATCTGGCGGATCTCGGCGCGGGCGTGCGGCGTGATATTGGCCCAGGCGATGGCCGCGACGGTCTCATGCCCATATTCCCAATAGGCGGCGGCGGGGGAGGCCAGGGTCAGGCTGGCGAACAGGCCCGCCAGCATCACGATCAGGATACGCAACTGCTTCATGATCGGGCCTTTATCCTTCATCGGCGTAGATCGCCACCCGGTGTTCGCCCGCCGCCGTCGCCCGGCCGCGATACATGCCCGCAGTCGTCATGCTCCAGGCGATGGTCCCGTCGGGCGCGGCGACGATGGTGCCGCCGGTCCCGCCCAGCGCCTTCACCTCGGCCAGCACGGTGTCGGCCGCCACCTGCACATCCTCACCGGTGAAGCGGCGGCGCGCGGCGATCTCATGGCCGACGCCGACGCGAATGAAAACCTCGCCCGAGCCCGTGCACGACACCGCGCAGGCCCGGTCGTCGGCATAGGTGCCCGCGCCCACCAGCGGCGAATCGCCGATCCGGCCCCAGCGCTTGCCCGTCACCCCGCCGGTCGAGGTGGCGGCGGCGACATGGCCTTGCGCGTCGCAGGCGACCGCGCCGACCGTGCCGTATTTCATGTCGCTGTCGAACGCATCGGCATTGCGGGAAAGGAGTTCGTCGAGCTGGCGGCGACGCTCCTCGGTGTGGAACCAGGCGGGATCGACCTGCTCCACGCCCTGTTCGATCGCGAAGCGGTCCGCGCCCGGCCCGGCGAGCAGGACATGGGGGCTGGCCTCCATCACCTTGCGGGCGAGCGATACGGGATTGCGGGTGCGGGTCACGCCCGCGACCGATCCGGCGCGCCGGTCGCGCCCGTCCATGATCGCGGCGTCGAGTTCGTTGGTCCCCTCCCGCGTGAAGCAGGCGCCGCGCCCGGCATTGAAGTGCGGATCATCCTCCAGCACCCGCACCGCCGCCTCGACCGCGTCGAGCGCGGTTCCGCCGCTCGCCAGCACCGCCGACCCGGCCTTCAGCGCGGCATCGAGCCCGGCGCGTGCGCCCGCATCCTGTTCGGGCGTCAGCACGTCACGGGTGATCCGGCCCGCGCCGCCATGGATGACCAGCGACCAGGAAGCGGACATGGTGGGAACTCCGATAAACCAGGGGAAAGGATGGCCGCGCCCCTATCAGATCGCGGCTTTCCTGCCATCCCCCGAGACCGCAGGCCGACCGATGGGATGTGGCCTCAGCCCGATCAGTGGGCGCAACCAGCGCACCCGGCGCCCGATGAGGTAGAAGGCCCAGCACCCCGCCACCGTCGCCACGATCAGCACCAGCGCGTCGAGCCACAACGGCAACCCCGCCCGCCGCAGGTAAAAGGCGACCAGGATGATGATCGTCTGATGGACCAGATAGAAGGGAAAGACCGCCTCGGTCAGTGTCCGCCGCCAGGGATGGTCGCGGTTCCAGAATCGCTCCGCCACGCCGATCAGCGCGACGACCGCCATCCATCCCTGCACCGCGCGCGCGCCGGCAAAGACGATGCCCAGCCCCTGCGGCGCGCGTGCCAGGCCCGGCCAGCGCCACTCCAGCCCCGCCGCCACGCCATAGCTCGCCAGCGCGATCAGCCCGGCCACCACCCAGCCGCGCCGGAAGCTGTCCAGCACCCGCTCCGACCCCGCCATGCCGAAGCCGAACAGCAAAGCGGGGAAATAGATGGCATGGGCCAGCCAGTCGTCGAACAGCCCATGCGTCTCCGACTGGCCGGGAAAGAAGCGGATATCGATCAGCAACAGCCAGACCACCGGCAACACCGCGCCGCCCCATCCGCCCAGCACCCGGTCGAACAGCCCTTGCGCCTTCACGCCCCAGCGATGCCCGGTCGCCAGCATCACCGCCACCGCCATGGTATAGGCCCATAGGTAACCGACGAACCACAGATGGTTCCAGGCCGGGGTCGGCACCACCCCGCCGATCGCGCGAAAGCCCAGCCAGTCGCGCGTCCAGAAGGTCCAATAGGACCCGCCATAGCTGTATTTGCTCACCAGTTCGGCCCAGATCTGCGGCGGCACCAATACGGCCACGCCGAAGGCCAGCGGGACGAGCAGCCGGATGCTCCGCCCGCGCACGAAGCTGAAGATGCTCGGATGCCGTACCGCCAGCGCGCGGGTGGCATAGCCCGACACGACGAACAACAGCATCAGCCGCCACGGATTGCTGGCCAGCATGGGGATCGCGACCCAGGGCAGCCGCGCCAGCTGGACGTGAAAGCCCCAGGGCACGAACACCATGCCGATATGATAGAGGATCAATATGGCGAAGGCCCCGACGCGCAGCCAGTCGAGTCCGTAATGACGGGGAATGGGGGCAGCGGCAGTCATGAGGGGGTCATCGGGCGATCATTCTGGAGCGTCTGGTACAGCACTGACTTTGAACCGCAACGCCGTGCGCGTATATAAGGGCCCATGTCCATTCGTCCCTGGCGTGACATTGTCCGCCGCCAAAGCCGTCAGATCATGGTGGGCAATGTGCCCGTGGGCGGCGATGCCCCCGTCACCGTGCAGACCATGACCAACACGCCGACCAGCGATCCGGTCGCCACGCTCGACCAGATCCGGCGCTGCGAAGAGGCGGGGGCGGACATCATCCGCGTTTCCTGCCCCGACACCGATTCGACCGCCGCGCTGGCCAAGATCACCAAGGCGGCGCGCGTTCCCATCGTCGCGGACATCCATTTCCACTATAAGCGCGCCCTCGAAGCGGCGGACGCGGGCGCGGCCTGTCTGCGCATCAATCCGGGCAATATCGGCTCGTCCGAGCGCGTCGCCGAAGTCGTCCGCGCCGCCAAGGCCAATGGCTGCGCCATCCGCATCGGCGTGAATGCCGGGAGCCTCGAGAAGGACCTGCTCGAAAAATATGGCGAGCCATGCCCCGAGGCTTTGGTCGAATCGGCGCTCGACCATATCAAGCTGCTCCAGGACCATGATTTCCACGAATATAAGGTCGCGGTGAAGGCGTCGGACGTCTTCCTGGCGGTGGCGGCCTATCAGGGGCTGGCCGAGGCGACCGACTGCCCACTGCATCTGGGCATCACCGAGGCGGGCGGGCTGATCGGCGGGACGGTCAAGTCGTCCATCGGCATCGGCTCGCTGCTGTGGTTCGGGATCGGCGACACGATCCGCGTCTCGCTCTCGGCCGAGCCCGAGGAAGAGGTGCGCGTCGGCTTCGAGATCCTGAAGGCGCTGGGCATCCGCAATCGCGGCGTGCGCGTCGTGTCCTGTCCTTCCTGCGCGCGGCAGGGCTTCGACGTGATCCGCACCGTGCAGGTGCTGGAGGAACGGCTCCAGCATATCCGCACGCCGATGTCGCTGTCGGTGCTGGGCTGCGTCGTCAACGGCCCCGGCGAGGCGCGTGAGACCGATATCGGCGTGACCGGCGGCGGCAACGGCAAGCACATGGTCTATCTGTCGGGCCTGACCGACCACACGGTCGAGGATGCCGACATGGTCGAGCATATCGTCAAGCTGGTCGAGGCCAAGGCCGCCGAACTGGAAGCGGCCGACGTCGCCAAGGCGGCGATCGCGGCGGAGTGACCTGACATTCCTCCCCTTGCAGGGGAGGTGGCAGGCCGCAGGCCTGACGGAAGGGGGGCTTTCTCACAGGACATCCTTTGTGGAACGCCCCCTCCACCATCCTTCGGATGGTCCCCCTCCCCTTGCAGGGGAGGAATGGGTGTCGTTACGGTTTTGGTATGACCATCATTCGCATCGCGGCCGCCCTGATCGAGGACTCCGCCGGACGGCTCCTCCTCGTTCGCAAGGCGGGAACCCGCTTCTTCATGCAGGCGGGCGGCAAGATCGAGCCGGGCGAGACGCCCGCCGCCGCGCTGGTCCGCGAGTTGGAGGAGGAAATCGGGCTGTCGGTTGCGGAGGGCGCGTTACGCCCGGTCGGCCGCTTCTCGGCGGCGGCGGCGAACGAGCCGGGGCACCATGTCGATGCCACCGTCTTTCACCTGCGCATCGATCACGACCCGGTCCCCGCCGCCGAGATCGCGGAGGCGATCTGGGTCGATGTCGATTCGGTCGAGGCGATGCCGATCGCGCCCTTGCTCCGTGAGCATATCCTGCCTCGTTACCGGCAGGGCCTCGCTTGAATCCTCCGGTGCCGGAGAGGATCAGAGTCGCAGTCCCAGTCGCACCCCCGCGGCCACATCCGGCGCGCCCTTGCTGACCCCGGCGCTGCCCTGCATGCCCAGCGACAGGCGCTGTGATAGCGCGGTGTCGAGCCCCGCGCCGATCTCCTGCCGGTCGGCGACCTGATCGCTGACCCGCGAGGCGTAATTGTACGAGACGCTGACCTCGCTCGCCTTGCCGATGCCGAGCGCCACGCCGCCCCGCGCGCTGGTCACGTCGCGCAAGGCATAGCCGTCCGGCTGCCCGACAAAGGTGTGGCCGACCGCCGCGAAGGGCGTGACCTTGCCCGGCACGGCGGCTTCGGCGACGACCGAATAATCCGCCTTGCCGGTGCCCAGCCCTTGCGAGGCCGAGGCGGTGGGCAGCTTCGCGCTGCCGGTCAGCGCCAGCGCCAGATGATGACGGCGCGGCGACACCAGTTGCACCGAGGCCCCCACCACCGCATCGCCCAGCCCGCTGCGCTTCACGCGGGTCGCGGGGCGGGTGGGGTCGACCAGGATCGGCAGGCCCAGCGGCCCGCCGGGGGCGACGACATTGCCCGGCGCATCGACCTGCACATAAGGCAATGCGGCGAACACCGTCACCCGCTTGTGCTTGGCGCGCAGCGAGGCGGTCGAACTGGCGCTGCGCACGCGTTGACCGGTGCCATATTGGCCCGAGGTATAGTCGGCGCCGACCGAGGCGGTGACCTGTGCACTCGCGGGGGCCACCAGCAGCATGGCCAGACCCGTTGCGGCGAGGAGCGTCTTCATTTCCCTTTGTCCCTTGGTGTCGTGTCTCGCAGGGGCAACGGATGCGGGGCGGGGTTTAATCCGCAGGTTCGTTTGACGGGAAGGGTGAGGGCGGTGCTCATGCTATCACCCGGCCCTCGCCTTTCCCCGTCGCCCCCGGTATCGCCGACCGCATGAGCGCGCGCACGTCCCCCGTCATCGCCTTCGGCGCCGCGGCGCTGGGCATCGCCATCTATTCGGTGATGGATACGCTGATGAAGCGGCTGTCGATCGACAGCGGGGCCTATAGCGCGGTGCTGTGGCGCTCCTGGGTGGGCGTCGCGATCACGGGGGCGCTGTTCCTGTTGCGCGGAGGGCGCTGGCCGGGGCGTCATGCGCTGACGCTCCATATCGCGCGCGGGGCAACCGGGGGGGCGTCGGTCTTGCTGTTCTTCTGGGGGCTGGCGCGGGTGCCGATGGCGCAGAGCGTCGCGCTGACCTTCCTGGCGCCGCTGATCGCGCTGTTCCTGGCGGCTTTCACGCTGGGCGAGAC
>NZ_JALNUR010000066.1 GCF_026540895.1 Sphingomonas sp. GM_Shp_1
GACCGACCTGAAACTCGCAAGCGGGAGGGGAGCGGCAAGATCAAAGGTCAGGAATTGCTCGCCATCCACTCGTAGCTCCGCCCTACCTCAGCCACCGCGACGTCATAGCGCGCATACCATTCCGCCCGCCCCCGCTCGCGGATCGCCGCATGTTCGGGGTGCCCCCGCCATGCGAGCGCGCTGGCCTCGTCGGCCCACCAGCTGACGGTGATCCCGAAGCCGTCCGCCCCGCGCGCGCTGTCCACGCCGCAATAGCCCGGTTGCTTTGCCGCAAGGGCATCCATCGCCTCCGCCGCTTCGGCATAGCCATCCGCATCGTCTTCCGTCCGCTGCGACAGGAAAATCACCGCGATCTGCCCCGTCCGATCCATCATATCCCCCAATTCGCCGCATCCGCTTTGCGACGGATTGCACCTTCACCTCGCAACCCAATAGCTTGAAAGTCGTTCGGCACCTGTGCGACGAGGGGATTTCCCTCGCGTTTCCTCCACGCGGGGATCACGAACGACAGGAACTCGATGCCCAGCTCGACCACCGCCGCGCGCAAGTCCCGCACCGACGCCACGGGTTATCCGTCGCCCGGCCAGATGTTTTTTCAGCAATTTCTGAAACATCCGGTGATGGTCGGTTCGATCATCCCGTCTTCGGGCAAGCTGATCCGCAAGATGCTGGGGCCCGTCGACTGGGCCAACACCAAGCTGTTCGTGGAATATGGTCCGGGCGTCGGCACCTTCTGTCGCCCGATCCTGGAGCGGATGGCGCCCGACGCGAAGCTGATCGCGATCGATACCAATGCCGATTTCTGCGACTATCTGAGCCACACCATTATCGATTCCCGCTTCGCCGCAGTGAACGGATCGGCGGCGGACGTGCAGAAGATCGTGCGCGACCATGGCTTCGACCATGCCGATTACGTGCTGTCGGGCCTGCCCTTCTCCACCCTGCCGCCCGGCGTGGGTCCGGCGATCGCGCGGGCGACGCATGACGTGCTGCGGCCCGGCGGGGCGTTCCTGGTCTATCAGTTCAGTCCCAAGGTGAAGGACTTCCTGGTCCCGCACTGGGAGAATATCGACCACGACATGGAATGGTGGAACGTGCCCCCGGCCCAGCTCTATTGGGCGTGGAAGGACTGATCGATCGACCCTTCACCCCCGGCGCGGGCTGGGGCCTTGGCATAAGACGGGGTGACCGTCGCCCACGATCCCGGCCTTTGCCGGGATGACGTCCTAGTCCCCGTCCGGCGAATCGATTCCGAAGTTCAGCCCCAGCGATACCGAGGGGTCGATCACCGCGATCAGGATATAGGCGGCGAACTGGCGCAGCCGCTGGAACCAGCCGGTCTGGCGCTTGTACCAGTCCGGCGTGATCGCCTCCGACCGCGCGACCTCGCCATCGACATAGGCGCGGACATGGGCGGCGAAGGTCGCATCCTCCACTCGCAGCATCAGTTCGAGGTTCACGAACAGGCTGCGCATGTCGAAATTGGCGGAGCCGATATGCACCGCGTCGTCGATGACGTATAATTTGGTGTGCAGCTTGGTCGGCTGATATTCGAAGATCCGCACGCCCTTGCGCAGCAGGCCCGCATAGGTGAAGCGCGCCGCGGCGATCGTCGCCTGATTGTCCGACTTGCCCGCCGTCACGATCCGCACCTCGGCATCGCGCCGCCCCGCGCGATCGAGGCGACGGAGCATGGTCGGGCTGGGGGTGAAATAGGCCGCGATCACGTCGATCCGCCGCCCCCGCCGCATATCGTCGCGCACCGTTCGTGCCCAGGGGGACAGCCGCCGGGTCGGTCCGCCGATCAGCCAGCGCAACCGCCCCTTCGCCTCGCTCCAATGCGCCAGCGCCCTGTTCAGGTCGCGCAACCGGCCCTTGGGATTGTCCGTCCAGTCGTAGAGCGCGTCGAAATAGCCCGCCATCCGCGCCGCCGCCGGCCCCTCGACCAGCAGGCCGAGGTCGCGCCAGCTCTGGTCGGCGGGGGTGCCGAAATAGTCGTCCTCGATATTGAAGCCGCCGATGATGATGCGCGGGGCGGGCCCTTCGGCATCGGCCAGCGCCAGCTTCTGGTGATTGCGCAGCAGATAGCGGCGGCCGAAGCGCGGCTCGAACCGCGACAGCCGCGCGCCGGTGTCGACCAGCGGACGGAAGAACGCCTCGTCCGCGCCCGCGCCGAACCCGTCCACCACCACCGACACCTTCACCCCGCGCCGCGCGGCGGCGATCATCGCGTCGCGCACCCGCCGCCCGGTTTCGTCATCGGCATAGATGTAATAGAGGATGCGCAGGCTGACCCGCGCCCCGTCGATCAGGTCGAGCACCGCCTCCAGCCGCCGGGGCCCGGTGTCGAGCAGGGTCAGCGCGTCGTCACCGACCCGAAAGACCGGTTGCTCGGGGGGTAGGCCTTGCGACATGACGGGCTCTTCGATGACATGATCCTCTCGAAAGCGTAACGATCCAGGCGACACGGGCGTTGCACGCCGCTACGCTTTGGCCAAGGCTTTTGACTTGTCCGCCCTTTGCTGTTAGGTGGCCCGCTTTCATCCCAGCATTATTTGCGAAGGACACACGCATGGCGCGCGTCACCGTCGAGGATTGCGTCGACAAGATTCCCAACCGGTTCGATCTGGTGCTGTTCGCGGCGCAGCGGGCTCGTCAGATTTCGGGCGGGGCCGACCTGACCGTCGACCGCGATCGCGACAAGAACCCGGTCGTCGCACTGCGCGAGATTGCCGAGGAAACGGTTCGTCCGACTCATCTGGAAGAAGCCGTGGTCAACAGCCTGCAGCGCGTCCAGATCGACGACGAGGACGAGGCGGACGATGTCGGCAGCCTGCAGGCCTCGGCCGAGGCGCTGCGCCTGACCGCCGCCGCGCCGCCGCGCAACCAGAATCTGGGTGCCGACTACGACGGCTGATCGCCCGGCGCGATCGACCTGAAAAAAAGGGGCCGACGCTTCATGGCGTCGGCCCCTTTTCGTTTGGGCTGGGCAGGCGGTGCCGGTGCTTACCAGCCCCAGCCGTGATGCCGCCACGAATTCCAATAGGCCGCCTTCTTCTCCTCATGCGCGAAGCGGGCGGCCTGCTTGGCCTCCGACCGGCGGATGGCGGCGTCGTGCGCATAGGCGTCGGCGGCGCGGTAATCGCCATAATAGGCGGCTTCATCGGCGGCGCGCTGATCCCGGCCCGCCTGATAGGCGCGGTAACGCGCATCCTGATGCGCCTGGTTCGCCACATAGGAGTCATAGCCCCAGGACTGGGCCGTGGCGGCGGTGGAGGCGAACAGCGCGCCCCCGGCGAGTGCGAACAGCAAAGCAGTTTTGCGAATGGTCATCGCGACACCTCAAGATATCGATCCGCTCCCGGATGATGAGGTGATACGCCCCCTATCCTGAACCCATCGTGGCGGCGGCGTTCAGCCACGCGCCAGCTTCGGATCACGAACAGGTGCCGCCCAGCCGCTGCCCATGCGATCCGGCGCTATAGCCCAGTTCCTGACGCGGGCTGCGCGCGATGTGGTATCGCAAGAGGTGCGTCGGATCGTCCCCCGCCTCGACGATCCAGGCCGGTATCTTGCCGGAGGGGGTGTCCACCGAGCCGCGCCCGACGACTCGCGCGGTGAATTGGCCGAAGCCCTTGTCATATTGCCAGAAGGGCAGGGTGTAGCGCGCGCCCTGCTTCAGCGGCAGCGCGGCGAAGGTCACGCCCCATAGATTGCCATCCCACACCGGCTGCTCCGCCGCGACATCGATCGTGGTCGTGCCGCTCACTGTTTCCCGCGTGCCGGTGATCCGCCCCCCGACATAATCGAGCGCGATCCGGTGCCAGCCGCGATCGGTCCGCGCGATGCCGCGCCGGCTGTCCATATGCCGCGGCAGGAGCGTGCGCCGGTCGACGACGAAATGGTCGCGCATGTCGAACGCGCCGTTGCCGACCTTCTGGTGAACGACGATGTCCCAGGCAGGCTTGCCGTCCGCGCGGGTCGCCGTGATCGTCTGGAGCGTCGTGCCCATCGGCTTTCCGTCGGCGGTTATCGTGTAGCAGGCCGACCCCGCGCGAAGCCGATCCCCTTGCAGGGACGCAGGGGTGACATGGCCCGCGACCAGCGCCGCGAGCAGGAACAGTGACGTCATGGGACCTCCATCAGGGACAGGGGGTAGGGGCGATCCGCCAGCGGGCGAGGACGGGAATGGCAAGCATCTCGATGCCCAGCGCCAGGCATTGGACGACGATGCCCATCGGCGTGGCGATCGGCGCGATGACGATGACGGTCGCGGCGGCGATGACGCCCGCCATCAGCCAGAGCATCGCGGCCCGCCGCCAACGCCTTTGAACCACCGTCCAGGCGAGGAACATATGCACCAGCCCCAGCAGCAAGAGCAGCACCGTCACGGCGGGCGTCATGTCGCGATAGAGCACGGCCCGCGCCTGTTGTGCCGCGCTCCCCATGGTCAGGGCGGCATAATAGGGATCGCGGCCCGAGAGCAGGAAATAGGCCCCGCGCAAGGCGCATTGAACATGAAAGGCGGCGAAGGGCAGGATCAGCCCGATCGTCAGGACATGGCTCGCCAGCAGCGCCCGCCCATTGCGGTGCAGCGGCAGGCGTCGCCATGCCGTCATCAGGCACCCGAGCGCGAAGGGCAGGGCGGGCCCGTGTGCCGCGACCTCTTCGAGTTCGGCCTGCATCGCCCGGCCCCAAAAGCGCTCCTGCGGCGGCAGGCAGCGGACGGCGAGCGCCACGATCCGCCGGGCCAGCAGGTCGCTCATGCGGGCACCCATGTCGCGGGGGCCGCGTCGCCCTCGTCCTGCGACCGGGCCAGCGCGATCCCGGCGGCGGTCAGGCGATAGACGTGGCGCGCGGGCCGTCCGGGTTGCGCCGGATCGCGCCATTCCGACTCGACCAGCCCCTTCTCGGTCATCCGCATCAACAGCGGATAGAGCGTCCCCGACGACAGGCCGGTATCCTTCATCAGGTCATAGCCATGCCGCCACGTCGTGGCGTCCGCCATCATCGCGGCGAGCAGGGCGCGCATCTGTCGCGAAGGTTGTCGATGGCGGATCATGTCCACAATACGACATATGTAGATTTAAGAGTCAAGCTGCGTAGGCCGGATCGACATTCCGATATGCCCTTCTCTTCCCCTCGCCCCTCGCAGAGGGGAGAGGGTTGCGCAGACTAGGGCCGATCGACATTTATTCTATTCCTCCCCTGGAAGGGGAGGTGGCAGGGCGAAGGCCTGACGGAGGGGTGTCCCCGTTGGAGAGGTTGGCCAACCTCACGACGGGTTACACCCCTCCACCATGCTTCGCATGGTCCCCCTCCCCTTGCAGGGGAGGAATGAAGATCGTGCAGCCTGAATGTCGATTGGTCCTAGGTCTTTGCGAAAGCAAAGACCTAGTCGGAGCTGGGTGAGGGGTGCTGCGCTCGCGAGCCGAGCGCGCGAGCCTTTGGCTCGCTCAACCCCTCACCCAAGCTGCGCTAGCCAGCAGGCTGGCAAGCTCCGCTAACCCTCTCACCTGTCCGGGGGAGAGGGAAGAAGACGCGAAATGAATGTCGATTGGTCCTGATGGGCGACGCCGGACCGGCACCGCCCGAAGGTGGGATCAATAGGCGTAGGCGCGCACCAGATCGTGGAGATAGTCGCGCCCGTCATAGAGCGACTTGACCCGGATGCGCTCGTTCAGGCCATGGATGCCCGACATGTCCTTCTCGATGAAGATGCCCGGCGCGCCGTAGACCGGGATGCCGATCGCCTGGAAGAAGATGCCGTCGGTCGCGCCGGTCGACATCATCGGCACCAGGGGCACGCCGGGGAAATGCCTGGCGGCCAGCGTCTTCATCGGGCCGATGATCTTGGGGTCCAGCTTGGGCGGGATGGCGGTCGGGCGGACCGGCTGGTTGGCGGTGACGGTGATCTTGGGGCCCGCCAGTTCCTTGAGCTTGGCCAGCGTCCCCTCGACCGACTCGCCGGGGAAGATGCGGCAGTTGATATTGGCGGTCGCGCGCTGGGGCAGGGCGTTTTCGGCATGCCCGGCTTGCAGCAGCGTCGCGACGCAGGTGGTACGCAGCGTCGAGCGCAACGCCTTGTCCTGGCTGACGATCGCGTCCGCCGCCTTGTCGTTCGGATCGGCGAGCAGCCGGGTGATCGCGTCGCCGAGCTGGCCGCCGACCTTTTGCCCGGTCGCGGTCAGGAAGGCGCGGGTGGTGTCGGTCAGGACGACGGGGAATTCATAACCCTGCACCGCCTTCACCGCGTCGGCCAGTTCGTAGATCGCGTTTTCCGGCGTCGGTTGCGAGCTGTGGCCGCCCGGATTGGTCGCGAGGAAGGTATAGTTCTGCGCCGCCTTCTCGCCCACTTGCACCGCCAGCAATTCGCGCTTGCCGTCCGCGTCGAGCCGTCCGCCGCCGCCCTCGTTCAACACGAATTCGGCCGAAATCAGATCGGGCTTGTTCTTGGCCAGCCACTCCGCGCCGTTGAAGGCGAAGGTCGTTTCCTCCCCACAGGTCAGCGCCATCTTGATGGTGCGCTTGGGCGGCGTCTTCTTCAGGCGGATCAGCGTGTCGGCCCAGACCGCGCTCATCGCCTTGTCGTCGACGGTGCCGCGTCCATAGAGGAAGCCGTCCTCCTCGATCAGCTTGAACGGATCGCGCGTCCAGTCCTCGCGCTTGGCCTCGACGACGTCGAGATGGCCGAGCAGCAGCATCGGCTTGCGGCTCTTGTCGGTGCCGGGCAGCACCGCGACGATGCCGCCGTCCTTGGGATGTTCGGGGACCGAGAACAGGGTGATGTCGGCGTCCTTATAGCCCGCCGCCTTCAGCCGCTCGGCGATCTGGGCGGAGGCCTGGGTGCAACTGCCGACCGACAGGCTGGTATTGGTTTCGACCAACTGCTTGTAGAGATCGAAGAACGCCTTCTGATCGGGGCGATCCTGCGCCGCCGCGAGGCCCGGCAGCATCGCCAGCGTCGCGGCCACCCCGCCGAGCCATTTCGCCAACCGCATATGTCATCCCCTTTTTTCGTTTCGGCGGGAATAGAGCGGTTCGGGCGGCGGGGTGCAAGGGGAGAGCGAGCCTGCCCCTCCACCACGCCCTGGCGGGCGCGGTCCCCCTCCCCAGGCACAGCCTGGGGAGGAATAGCGATCTCAAATCCTCCCCAAGCTTGGCTTGGGGAGGGGGACCATCCGAAGGATGGTAGAGGGGCAGGGGCGCGTGATATTGGCGTCTAATCCTTTGCCACGCGAGGATTTCGCGCTAACCATCGCCGATGGATCATCCCGACGCCGTCACGCCCCCCGCCAAGTCGCTGATTTCACCCTCGCTGTTCGCCCTGTCGATCTTCTACGGCGGTATGGTCTGTATCGCGGGGGTGCTGGGCAACAAGCAGGTCTCGCTGGGGCCGCTCGCGGTGGAGGCGGGCATCTTCGCCTTCCTGCTGCTGGTCGTGACGTCGAGCGCGGTGGCGGAACTGCACGGGCCTTCGGTCGCGGGGCGTCTGGTGCGGGTGGGCTTCGTGCCGCTGCTCGTCTCGCTGGCGCTGTCCTGGGTGGTGTGGATATTGCCGCCCTCGCCCGAAATGGTCCCCGCCAATCGCGACGCGATCCAGTTGATCCTCGGGTCGACCTGGCGGATCTGGCTGGGCGGGATCGTCGCTTACGGCGTGTCGCAGACGCTGAACGTCACCATCTTCGCCGCGCTCAAGGGGCGGGAGGGCAGCAGGCTGCTCTGGCTGCGCGCGGCGGTGGCCAGCATGCTTAGCCAGGTGGTCGACACGCTGTTGTTCGTCACCATCGCCTTTTACGGAGCCTTCCCGATCGGCCAGCTGATCGTCGGACAGATGATCGCCAAGGTAACGCTGTCCGCCGTTCTGGTGCCGCCGCTCATCTATCTGTTCGTGGGGCTCGGGCGGCGGCTGGACCGCGCGTAACGCATATTGCCGGTTTTCCCCGTTCCCGACCCGCGATAAAGGGCGGCCATGACCAACCACGATCCCGACGCCGCCCTGCTCGCCAAGGCCGAGACGCTGACCGAGGCGCTGCCCTATCTTCAGCGTTATGCGGGCAAGACCTTCGTGGTGAAATATGGCGGCCACGCCATGGGCGATCCCGAGCGGCAGCGTGACTTCGCCGAGGACATGGTGCTGCTCAAGGCGGTCGGCATCAACCCGGTCGTGGTGCACGGCGGCGGCCCGCAGATCGGCGCGATGCTCAAGCGGCTGGGCGTCGAGTCGCAGTTCGTCAACGGCCTGCGCGTGACCGACAAGGAAACCGCGCAGATCGCCGAGATGGTGCTGGCGGGATCGATCAACAAGGAAATCGTCAGCTGGATCGCCGCCGCCGGGGGCCGCGCGGTCGGCATTTCGGGCAAGGATGCGGGCCTCGTCATCGCCGAGAAGGTGCAGGGGCGCGAGGCCGATCCGCTCAAGGGCATCGAGCGCCATGTCGATCTGGGTTTCGTCGGAGAGCCGGTCGCGGTCGACCCGCGCCTGATCGAGAGCCTGTGCGCCGACGGCATCATCCCGGTCATCGCGCCGGTCGGCATCGGGCTGGACGGCCATACCTATAACATCAACGCCGACACCATGGCGGGCGCGATCGCCGCGCGGCTGGGCGCGTCGCGCTTCTTCCTGCTGACCGATGTGGCGGGGGTGCTGGACAAGCAGGGCGAGTTGATGACCGACCTGAACCCGGCGAAGATCGCGGAATTGCGCAGCGATGGGACGATTTCGGGCGGGATGATCCCCAAGCTGGAGACCTGCGTCTCGGCGGTCGAGGCCGGGGTGGATGCGGCGGTGATCCTGGACGGGCGGGTGCCGCATGGGATGTTGCTGGAGATTTTCACCCGGCAGGGGGCGGGGACGCTCGTTCGGCGGTAATCGGGGTGAGGTCGGGGCGTGGCCTTCGACTTCGCTCAGGCTGAACGGGGGTTGGGGAGTCCTGACCCATCCTCTTGGCAC
>NZ_JALNUR010000067.1 GCF_026540895.1 Sphingomonas sp. GM_Shp_1
CGGTCGGACTGGCGATGCTGCTCGGCATCGCGATCGGCTGGTGGGTGGCGCTGCCCATCCTGACCGCCATGGCCCCTTCGACCGGGCCGGTCGCCGAGTGGGCGGGCGCGGTGTTCAGCCGCGATGTGCGCTTCCTGGGGGCAGGCGTGATCGGGGTGGCGGCGATCTGGACGCTCCTCAAGATCATCGGGCCGGTGATCGGCGGCATCCGCTCGTCGCTCGCCGCCGCCTCGGCCAAGCGTGACGGGGCGGTGCTGGCGGTGGGCGAGCGCGACCTGCCGATCGGGATCGTCGCCGCCGTCGCGCTGGCGACGCTGGTGCCGATCGCCGGGCTGCTCTGGTCGGTGATCGCGGGCGGGCCGCTGGCGGCCTCTAGTTTCGCGCTGATCGGCGGAGCGCTGCTGTTCATCCTGCTCATTGGCCTCGTGATCGCCGCCGTCTGCGGATATATGGCGGGCCTGATCGGCGCGTCGAACAGCCCGGTGTCGGGGATCGGCATCCTGTCCGTGCTCGCTGCCGCCCTGCTGCTCGTCGGGCTGTTCGGGCGCGGCACCTCGCCCGACACGGCGCAGGCGCTGGTCGCCTATGCGCTGATCGTCACCGGCATCGTGTTCGGCGTCGCGACCATCTCCAACGACAATCTCCAGGATCTGAAGACCGGCGAACTGGTCGGCGCGACGCCGTGGAAGCAACAGGTGGCGCTGGTCATCGGCGTGATCTTCGGCAGCCTGGTGATCCCGCCGGTGCTCGACCTGCTCAACGCGACGCTGGGTTTCGCGGGCACGCCGGGCGCGGGGCCCAACGCGCTGTCCGCGCCGCAGGCGGCGTTGATCTCGGCGCTGGCCAAGGGTGTGCTGGGCGGCGACCTCAACTGGGGGATGATCGGGGTCGGCGCGCTGGTCGGCGCGGGCGTGATCGTCGTGGATGAGATTTGCGGCAAGCTCGGCTGGATACGCCTGCCGCCGCTGGGCGTGGGGCTGGGCATCTATCTGCCGATGACGGCGACGCTGCCGGTCGTGCTGGGCGCCGCGATCGGCCATGTCTATGACCGCTGGGCGCGCCGCAGCGCCAATCCGGAGACCGCCGAACGGCTGGGCGTGCTGGCCGCGACCGGGCTGATCGTCGGCGAGAGCCTGTGGGGCGTGGGTTTCGCGGGGATCGTCTACCTGACCAACTCGGACGCGCCGCTGGCGCTGGTCGGCGACGGCTTCGCGACCCCGGCGCTGGTCGGGGGGACGCTGGTGTTCCTGGGGCTGGTGGCGGCGCTGTATCGCTACACGCGCCGCCAGGTGATCACATTGCCGCCAGCAACTCGCTGATCTTCACGAAGGCAAAGCCGATCGAGCTGTCCGCGATGCCGTAGGGCAGGAACAGCGAATCGCCGTGCCGGATCGCGCCGCAGGAATAGACGACATTGGGCACATAGCCCTCGCGGTCCTGATCCTTGGCGGCCAGGATCGGCTGCCGGGTGCGGCCCAGCACCTTGGACGGATCGTCCTTGTCGAGCAGCGCGGCACCGATCGAATATTTGCGCATCGCGCCGACGCCGTGGGTCAGCAGCAGCCAGCCCTCGTCCGTCTCGATGGGCGGGCCGCAATTGCCGATCTGCACCAGCTCCCAGGGATAGACGGGGGTGAGGATCTTCTCCCCCTCTTCCCAATGGGTCAGCGAGTCGGACTTAAGCAGGAACAGATTCTCGCCGTCCTGCCGCCCGATCATCATATATTGCCCGCCGACCTTGCGCGGGAACAGCGCCATGCCCTTGTTGCGCGCAGCCGAGCCCGTCATCGGCACTAGGTCGAACGCGCGGAAGTCGCGGGTGCGCATCAGTTCCGACTGGATGCCCGAGCCGTCATAGGCGGTGTAGGTGCCGATCCACTCGACCGCGCCGTCGTCATGCGTGAACTGGACGATCCGCATGTCCTCCAGCCCCTTGGACTGGGCATGGGTGATCGGGAAGATGACCGTGCCCGACAGCGTCGAGTCGCGGTGGCGATGCACCGTGATCGGGCCGCTCGGCGCATTCTCCTCGCCCCAGCCATGCACGTCGGTGGCGGTGGCGAAGGGCGGTTCGGGCGCGAGGCGAAGCTGATTCTGGTCGTTGATGATGCCTTCGCGGAAGGCGACCGAGGAGATATGCCCCTCGCCCACCGCGCGCATCGACATCAGGATACGCTGCGACCCCGGCTGGATGCCGGTCTGGTCGAAATGCGGCACCGCGGAAGGGTTCATCAGCGCGGCGGCGGCATAGCTGTATTCGTGGCAGAAATAGGCACCGATCAGCTGTCGCTTCTCGTCGCTGATCTTCGCCCCGTCGAGCTTCAGCAGATCCTCGATCTGGTCATAGCGGCTCATGAAGACGCGTCGCGTCTGCCAGTGCCGTGCCTCGAAATCCTTCAGCACGGTTTCCAACTGGTCGCGGGCTTCCTCCGCCGACATCGCCAGCACCTCGCCGACCAGCCGTTCGGTCCGGCTGGGCGGTGCGCCGTTGCCGCCCGCCCATGCAATATGGAAGGGCCGCACCACGACGCGCGAAGGATCGGCATGAAGCCGCAGCCGGTGGTTGAACAAATCCATCGCGCTACCGTCTCGCCATTTTACCCAAAACGCTCATCCCATCCCCCGAACGCGACAGCGTATCAGGCGATGTGACGATCGGCTCCTGCCATGGATGAGGCGGATTGGCAAAGGCTTGCAATGGCACAATTGGCCAGTTGCAGCGCCAGGATCGATTCGGCGCCCTGGTTCCGGTTCAGCCCGGTCGGCATCAACCCGTCGAAACAGCCGCCGTCATTAGCGGTGGCCAGCGGCAGGTCGAGGTCGTTCATGCCCAGGAACCAGCCATAGGCCCGCTCGCCCTCCGCGATCCAGCGCGGGTCGTGGGTTGCGAGATAGGCCGAATGACACGCCTCCACCGTCGCCTGCGCCTCCAGCGGCTGCTGGTCGAACTGAAGCGGTTCGGCATAGGGCCGCCCGAAGCTCTCGCTGCCCACCGCGCGGAAGCGGCCCTCGGGCGAGGTCTGCTTGCCGACGATCCAGTCGAGCGTGGAAATACCGCAGTCGATCAGGTCCTGCCGCCCCAGCGCACGCCCCGCCTCGATCAGCGCCTGGGGCACGCGGGCATTGTCATAGGCGAGCACGATCTCGAACCACTGCCATTCGGGGCGCCGCGCCTCTTCGAGCAGGGCGAGATGCAGGTCGGGCATCTTCTCCAAGATCGAGCGCGCCAGTTGGTGCCCCGGTCGCGCCTCCAGCATCGCGGCGGCGCCCAGCATCGCAAAGGCCTGTGCGCGCAGAGAGCCCAGGTCCAGCGCTAGCGAGGCGGTGGCGTCGAACCACATTTGCGCCCAGTCGCGATGCTTGGGCAGTTGCGCGTCGCGCGCGGTCACGCCCAAAGCCCAGAGGGTGCGACCGTTGGAATCCTCCGATCCCACATCCTCGCACCAGCTCCGGTCGAAGCGCATGAAGTTGCGATAGCGCCGCGCCTCCGGGTTCCAGGCATATTGCAGGAACGAGGCGTAGACGGTCGTCCACTTGTCACGCGTGACGGGATCGATATCCGGCGCCTGCGTCATGAAGATCAGCGCGCGGGCATTGTCGTCGATGCAATAGCCGTGGCGGCGATCGGGCACCGAATAGATGGCGTGCTGCAACATGCCGGTCGAATCGCTCATCCGCTCCACGGCGGACAGATCGGGGGCGAGCGGCTTGATGGTGCTGGTCGCGCCGGTTGTGATCCGCCGCGGGCGGGTGGTGATCGCGGTGCCGATCAGCTTGATCGCACCTTCCGCCAGACGCGGCCAGATCATCGTACGGCCACGGGCATAGGCGCGGCTCGACAGATGGTCGCGCGCCGCCTGGTCGCTCAGCAACCGGTCGATCTCCCGCGCGAAGGCATCGACATCGCCGAAGGGCACCAGCACGCCATGCTCGTCGGCCAGGATCTCGGTCGCATGGACATAAGGGGTGGAAATCACCGCCTTGCCCACGCCGATGGCATAGGACAGCGTCCCGCTCGTGATCTGGGCGGGGTTGGAATAGGGGGTGGCGTAGATATCCGCCGCCTGGAGATAGTCGAGCAGTTCGTCATGCTCGACGAACGCATCGACGAACGCGACATTGTCCGACACGCCCCGCGCTGCGGCCAGCGCCTTCAGCCGGTCGCGATACGCCTCGCCCTCATGCGCGATCAGGTTGGGATGGGTCGCGCCCAGCACGACGTAAAGCAGCTCGGGATGATGCGCGGCGATGGCGGGCAGCGCCTCGATGATCGTCTCGATCCCCTTGTTCGGCGCGAGCAGGCCGAAGGTCAGCACGACCTTGCGCCCTTCCCAGCCGAAACGCGGCTTCAGCGCCTCGGGCGACATCAGGGCGCGGTCGGGCACGCCGTGCGGGATCATCGCGATCTGGCGCGGATCGGCGCCATAGACGCGCTGCAGGATATCGCGGCCCTTGTCGGCCATGACGATGATCTTGGCGCAGCGGCGGAGCAGCCCCTCCATCACGCGGCGCTCGTCGGCGGAGGGCTTCTCGAGGACGGTGTGCAGCGTCGCGATCACCGGCAGGGTGGTGCGATCGAGCAGCGCCAGCAGATGCTCGCCCGCCGCGCCGCCATAGATGCCATATTCATGCTGGACCCAGATGGCCTGCGCCCCGCTCGCCTCGATCCGGCGCGCCATGTCGATATAGGCGCTGCGGTCGTTCTGCGGGATGGCAGCGGTCACCGCGGGGGGATAGGCATAGCGTCCGGGATGGTCGTCCATCGCATAGACATCGACCGAGAGTTCGGGAAATCGGTCGCGAAGCGCGGAATAGACGTCGGTGGTGAAGGTGGCGAGCCCACATTGCCGGGGCAGAAAGTTTCCGATCAGCGCCAAACGTTCGATCACGGTTCCGTTCGCATCCACCATTTCGCTTGTCCTTGCAGGCGCGAGGGTTGGCGGCGACCCGCACTTCCCCTCTCGTATACAGTTAACACGCGGTCGGCACGATGGTTGCAGCGCGTGTTACATTTTCGCTGCACTGCAACCGGAAAAGGCGGTCAAAGGGTAAGAAAATACGGCGTTCAGAACAGGATAGCGCTTTTCGGCACGCCACAAAATCCTATCCCTGATCCTCTCCAAGCCATGCTTGGGGAGGGGGATCATGCGAAGCATGGTGGAGGGCCCTTACCAGTCCCCGCAAGATTCCCTGATCAGAAAGGGATCGCGCTCACCCGCGCCCGCGATAGCCCGCGACGCCCTGGTCGGGCAGCCACAGATCGGCAGGCGGCGTCGAGGACTGCCAGAACACGTCGATCGGGATGCCGCCGCGCGGATACCAATAGCCGCCGATGCGCAGCCAGACCGGCTTCATCTCCTCGAACAGACGCTCGCCGATGCCCACCGTGCAATCCTCATGGAACCCCGCATGGTTGCGGAAGCTGCCGAGGAAGAGCTTGAGCGACTTGGATTCGACGATCGTCTCGCCGGGCACATAGTCGATGACGAGGTGCGCGAAGTCGGGCTGGCCGGTCACCGGGCAGAGCGAGGTGAACTCGGGTGCCGCGAACCGGATCAGATAGGTGCGCCCGGGACGCGGGTTGGGAACATAATCGAGCACCGCCTCTTCCGGGGAAGCGGGCAGCGCGCTGGTCTGGCCGAGATGCTTCATGAAAGGCCATGTAGGACAGCCATGCCCAAAGCGCCAACGCTGATCCCGATTCTGGGCGACCAATTGCCCATGAATCTCTCCAGCCTGGAGGGCGCGGACCCGAAGCACAGCGTCCTGCTGCTGATGGAGGTGGAGGACGAGACGGGTTACGTCCGCCATCACAAGGCCAAGATCGCCTATATCCTGTCCGCCATGCGCCATCATGCCGAGGCGTTGAGACGGGCGGGCTGGACGGTCGATTATGTGAAGCTGGACGACCCCGACAATGCGGGCAGCTTCACCGGCGAGGTCGCTCGCGCGGTCGAGCGGCACGCCCCCGAACGGATCGTCGTGACGCAAGGAGGCGAGTGGCGCGTCGCCGCCATGCTGGATGCGTGGGAGACGATGTTCGGCATCCCCGTCGACATCCGCCCCGACACCCGCTTCATCGCCTCCCAGGCCGAGTTCGAGGATTGGGCGAAGGACCGCAACGAGCTGCGCATGGAGTTCTTCTACCGCCTGATGCGGCGCAAGACGGGGCTGCTGATGAAGGGCGACAAGCCCGAGGGCGGCAAGTGGAATTACGACGCGGACAATCGCAAGCCCGCGCCGAAGAAGGAAACGCCCCCCGAGCCGCTGACCTTCGCGCCCGACCGGATCACCCGCGACGTGCTGACACTCGTCGCCGCGCGGTTCGACAATCATCCCGGCTCGCTCGACGGCTTCGCCTATGCCGTCACCGCCGAGGAGGCACAGGCCCAGGCCGAGGCGTTCATGGCGCACGGCCTGCCCAAATTCGGCGACTATCAGGACGCGATGCTGACCGGGCAGCACCAGCTCTGGCACTCGGTCCTGTCGCCCTATATCAATTCGGGGCTGCTCGATCCGCTGGACCTCTGTCGCATGGCGGAGGCGGAATATGAGGATGGCAATGCCAGCCTCAATTCGGTCGAGGGCTATATCCGCCAGATCATCGGGTGGCGCGAATATGTGCGCGGGCTCTACTGGCATGTCGGGCCGGACTATGTGGACCGCAACGTACTGCGCGCGACCCGGCCCCTGCCCGGATTCTACTGGACGGGCGAGACCGACATGCACTGCATGGCGGAGGCTTTGGGCCAGACGCTCGACACCGCGCATGCGCATCATATCCAGCGGCTGATGGTGACGGGCAATTTCGCCATCCTGATCGGTGCCGACCCGGCGGAGGTGCATCGCTGGTATCTGGAAATCTATATCGACGCCTATGAATGGGTCGAGCTGCCCAATGTCATCGGCATGAGTCAGTTCGCCGATGGCGGCATCATCGCGTCCAAGCCCTATGTGTCGTCCGGCGCGTACATCAACCGCATGTCGGATTATTGCGGCCATTGCCGATATGATGTGAAGCAGCGGGTGGGCGAGGACGCCTGCCCGTTCAACGCGCTCTATTGGGATTTCCTGGCGCGGCACGAGGCACGGTTCGGCGAGAATCCCCGGATGGCGATGCCCTATCGGAACTGGAACCGGATGACGGAGGAAGACCGGCAGGCGATCCGGGCGCGGGCGGCGGGGTTTTTGGAGGGGTTGGATCGGGGATAGTGATTCCACGCCCAAACCTCACCGCGCATCCTCTCCCCTCCCG
>NZ_JALNUR010000068.1 GCF_026540895.1 Sphingomonas sp. GM_Shp_1
CTCGCCATCCTCGCCGCCTCGATCCTCTATGCGGTCAGCCTGGTGCTGTTGCGGCGACAGGCGCAGGTCGCGGGTCCGACGGAGGTGGCGCTGTTCACCATGCTGGTGATCGCCGTCCTGATGACGCCCGCCGCCCCCTTCGTCTCGGGCTGGCCCGCCATGGGGCAGTGGCCCGCCATCGTCATCGCCGCGGCGCTGGGCAGCCTGTCGGCGCTGCTGCTCGCCTGGGCCTATGCACGGGCGGAGGCGCAGATATTGGCGCCGGTCGAATATACCGCCTTCGTCTGGGCGGCGTGCCTGGGCTATGCGGTGTTCGGGGAGCGTGTGTCGCCCTTCACGCTGGTCGGGGCGGCGCTGATCATCGCGGGCTGCGTCTTCGCGGTGCGGCAACCGGGGCCGGGGCCCCAGAGCGAGGCGGGATTATGAGCATCACCATCCGGGCGGCCGAGCGGGCCGACACCGCGACCATCCTGCGCTTCGTCCGCGAACTGGCCGCGTTCGAGCGCGAGCCCGACGCCGTCGTCGCGACCGAGCCGATGCTGGAGGCGGCGCTGTTCGGCGAGCGCCCGGCGGCGGAGGCGGTGATCGCGGAGCGCGACGGACAGGCAGTGGGCTTCGCGCTGTTCTTCGCCAATTTCTCGACCTGGACCGGGCGGCAGGGGCTGTATCTGGAGGATCTCTACGTCACGCCGTCCGCACGCGGGGGCGGGGTGGGCAAGGCGTTGCTGGTCCATCTGGCGGGCATTGTGCGGGATCGCGGCTGGGGCCGGTTCGAATGGTCCGTGCTCGATTGGAATACGCCTGCGGTGGAGTTCTACCGTGCGATGGGGGCGCGGGCGATGGATGAGTGGACGGTGCAGCGGGTGTCGGGCGAGGCGCTGGCGCGGTTGGCGGGGCGGTAGGGCGGAAGAGGGTTCGCGCGGAGGCGCGGAGGCGCGGAGATGCAGAGGGGTTGCCTTGGCGGCGCGCGTCATTCTCCTGCCGCCAGTTCGGTTTTGCCGGATTCCGTCAGCGACGGGCGAGACACCTCCGCGTTCTCCGCGCCTCCGCGCGAACCATCCTTCTTCCGCGCCACCTGCCCCTTCGCTCCGTTCAGCCTGAGCGCAGTCGAAGGCCATGGGAAGTCCTCTCCCCGGGCTCCGGGATTGCCCTCCCCCAGCCCCTCCCGCCTGCGGGAGGGGAGAAAGAAGAAGAGGCAGCCCCTCTCGCCTGCGGGAGGGGAGAAAGAAGAGACGGCCCCTGCCGGCTGCGGGAGGGGAGCGAGAAGAGGGGATAAAAGAAACGCCCCGGTGCCGGGCACCGAGGCGTTTCCCTTAAACCAGAACCCGATAAGGTTCAGGCGCGGCCGGGCACGTCGTGGTCGTGCGGCTCCTCGCCCTTGGCCTTGGCTTCGTCATAGCGTTCGATCGCTTCGACGACGATGCGGCGGGCTTCGTCGCGGTCGCCCCAGGTGCCGATGCGCACCCACTTCTTCTTCTCCAGGTCCTTGTAATGGGTGAAGAAGTGCTCGATCTGCTGGAACACGATCTCGGGAAGGTCGTCGCGACCGCCGACATTCGAATAATAAGGGAAGGTCGAGTCGACCGGCACGCAGACCAGCTTCTCGTCGCCGCCGGCTTCGTCTTCCAGGTTCAGCACCGCGATGGGGCGCGCGCGGACGACGCAGCCCGGGATGAACGGCGTGCGCGACACGACCAGCGCGTCGAGCGGGTCGCCATCGGGGCTGAGCGTGTGGGGGACGAAGCCGTAATTGGCCGGATAGCGCATCGGCGTGTGCAGGATGCGGTCGACGAACAGCGCGCCGGATGCCTTGTCGAATTCATACTTCACCGGCTCGCCACCGGTGGGCACTTCGATCACGACGTTGATGTCGTCGGGCGGGCTCTTGCCCACGGGAATGAGGTCGATGCGCATCGGTCAGTCTTTCTTTGCCAATGGGCCGGAACCGGGTTCCGGTGGAAAAACAATGGCGGGTGCGATAGCGCAACCCGCCATTGGGTGTCGATAGAAGGTAGTGACGCCCTCGTCAGGAAGACGTCAGCGTGCGGTCAGCAAACGGTCCAGCCCGGTTTCGCCGGTCCCCACCTTCTGCAGACGCGGATAGCGCGGGCCGCCGGTATAGGCGAGCGTCACTTCGCGGAAGCGATCTTGGTTCTTTATCACCAACTTGACCGGCTTGGCGGGATCCTTGGCGGCCAGAATCGCGGCCTTCAGACGGTCGCCCGAATAGCTTTCGCCGTTCACCGCCTGGATCTGCGTGCCGACATCGATCCCCGCCTTGAACGCCGGACTGTCCCAAATTGAACTGGTGACGTCGCCGCTATTGGACACGACCATGCCCAGCGAATAGCTGACATCGGTGCGGCCCTTCTCGTTCTGCTTGAAGGTCGGGGTCGGCTCGGCGGTGTAGACCAGCTTGTAGCCGTTCATCGCGAAGCCCTGGATCGGCGCGGGCTGGCCGGTTTCGGTCAGGCGCTTGGTCAGGAAACCCGCCCAGTCATAGGGCACGATCGCGTTCAGCGTGTCGGCGACATCCTGGAACGTATAGGTGACCTCGCCCCAGTCGCCGTTGCGGATGCCGAAAAAGGCCTTGGCGAAATCGTCGATCGACTTGGCGCCGTTCGACTTCTGGCGGAGCATCGCATCGACCTCCATCCAGACCATCAGGCCTTCATTGTAATAATCCTCCGACCGCTGCCAGCTCGTCCAGCCCTTGGGCTTGCGCGACGAAATGATCGGGTCGTTGGTGGTGTCGAGCAGATCGCGCCACTGCCGCGCGGGCGCGGTGTCGTAGATGCCCAGGATCGAGGCATATTGGTCCAGCGTATCCTGCTTCGACACCATCCCCGACCGCGCCTGGAGCACATAGCCCCAGAATTGCGTCTGCCCCTCATAGACCCACAGCAGCGAGTTGCGCATCGGCGTACGGAAATCGGGAGTCCACAGGTCCGCCCCGCGCCGGAACTTGCCGTCCCAGCTATGGGTGAATTCGTGCGGCAGCAGGTTGCGGCGGCCCGGCCCCGAATCCCATTCGGTGAAATAGCCCGGTGTCACGCCATTCTCCGACGAACGATGATGCTCCAGGCCGATGCCGCCGAGCTGGTCGCTGATCGACAGCAGGAACTCGTAATGGTCGTAATGCTGCGCGCCGAATGCCTTGACCGCCTGATCGACCAGCCGCTGGTGCGCGGCGATCTGTTCGGGCTTGGCGGCAAGCTCGGCGGCGTTGTCGGCGAAGACGTTCAGGTTGACGCGCGGGGTCAGCGGGAAGACCTTGCCATACTTGCCCGCCAGCACCGGGGAATCGACCAGGATTTCGTAATTGGTCGTGTCATAGGTGTAGGTCGAGCCCGACGCCTTGGCCGGGACCGCGCCCGCCGCGGTCCAGCCTGCGGGGAAGATCGCGGTCATCTGGATCGGGATCTGCCGGGTATAATAGCCCGCCGGATAGAGGCTGACCGAATTGGGTTGCAGCGAGATCATCGTCGGGGTGACGGCGATGCGGCCCTGGTCGGACTTGGTCGCCGACAGGAACTGGAACTCCAGGTCGAGCTGCCTTGCGCCCGACGGTACGTCGATATGGAAGGCGAAGACGTCGACCGGATCGCGCGTCCAGGGCAGGATGCGGCCATTGGCCTTGATGACCAGGCCCGCCAGCTTCTCGATCTCGCCGCGCGGATTGTGCGCGCCGGGCAGCCATTTGGGGAAGAGCAGCGCCATCGGCCCCGCCTTGGCGACCGGAATCGTCTCCTTCACGCGGAACACGCCGCGATCGGTGTCGGTGGCGTCGACCACCAGCTTGATCGTGCCCGGATAGGGGGTGTCGACCGCATCGGGGATGGTGTTGACGAAGGGCAGGGGACCGGCGGGGGCGGAGTTGCCCGATGGCACCTGCGCCAGCGAGACGGCGGCGGTCGAAACCAGGGACGCGATGATCAGGGAACGAAAGACGGGACGGATCATGGAGAGCCTTTTGCGGCGAAGAGAGATGCGGGCAGGTTAGGCACCCGATAGGCCAGTCGTCCAGACCCTTTTCCCCGCGCCCCGTGGCCAAGCCTTATCCGCCGCCGCCCAGCACGTTTACGGTGAAGGCGATCACGCCGAGGTTGAAGATGAAGGCGGCCAGGCACTGGCCCGTCACCACCCGCCGCATCCGTCGCGAGGCGATCGACACGTCCGACGTCTGGAAGGTCATGCCCAGCGTCACCGAGAAATACAGGAAGTCCCAGTAATCGGGCTCGGCCGTGTCGGGGAATTGCAGCCCTCCGACATCCCCCTTCTCCCCCGCGCTGTAGAAGAGATGCGCATAATGCAGCGCATAGACGATGTTGGAGAACAGCCAGGCGAGGATCAGCGTGCCGACGACCAGCGCGATGGTCACGATGCTGTTCCGCCCGCGCAACTCGCCGCCGACCGCGACCAGGATGACGAACAGCACGATGCCGCAGAAGACGAGCAGGACGGCACGATTGGCGTCGTTCCGTGCCGCGCGCCGCCGCATCTTGGCGGCCTGTCCCTGCCGCAACAGAGGGATGAGCGAGACGAGGAACAGGAAGGCGGCGATATCGAACCCGGCCAGCACCCCCCGCGTCAGCCCCAGCGGCGGGACGAGGACGGCGCCCGCCACCGCCAGGATCAGCGCGAAGGCGACGAAGCGCGGCGGCGCGATCCGGTCACCGATATGGGTCTTCAGGCGCTGCCAGCGGGTGGTGGTCATGGACCTCTGTGTAGGCCTGCCGGGGCCCGCTTGGCTATCGCCGGATCAATAGGACAAGGCCATATGCAATGTGTAATCCGGCAGATGAAAGCCGGCATCGGTCCAATCCATCAGAACCTTGGCCGGTACCATCGGCAGGCCCGAAATCAGCAGGATCAGCAAGGCCCGCCTGCGCCCCCGATCCGCCAGACGCTCCCATAGCCATCCCGACGCCAGATAAAGCGGGATCGCCGCGAGCCAGCCCCACGCCATGCCGATCGCCGTCGACACGCGATCATGCAGGGTGCCGCCGGTCCAGAAGGCGGACAGGCACCATCCGAGCCCGAAATAGCTCCCCCAGATCACATTGCTTCCCCATTGTCCCAGCCAAAGGCCGAACAACAAGGTCGGCAGGGCCGAACACATGATCATCGGCAGGCCCACGTGGCAAAGCCGAAATATCCCCTTGGTCACGAACATCACCCCGCCTTCCCTTCGGTCGCTACTGGGCAATGGGGGCATGGCAGGCCAGGTCAGGCAAGGCGGGATCGGTGTCGTGCCGGGGAAGGGATGGAATGAAGACGGACCCTGCACCGGGGCCGCAAAAGCCCTGCATAGGCGGGACATATCGGAGGGGGGGCGGATCGCCCGCCTCCCATTCTTTTCCCTCGCCCCTCATAGAGGGGAGAGGGTTGCGCAGACTTGGTCTTTGCGAAAGCAAAGGCTTAGTCGGAGCTGGGTGAGGGGTGGGCGCGCAGAGCGCGCGCGAGCCTTCGGCTCGCTCAACCCCTCACCCAAGCTGCACTAGCCAGCAGGCTGGCAAGCTCCGTTAACCCTCTCCCCTGTCCAGGGGAGAGGGAAGAAGAAGTGGCATGACTGTCGACTGGCCCTAGTTGCGCAGGCTGTCCGGCACGATGCCGCCATTTTCGGCGAGCTTGGCCATCACCGCCTTGTGAAGCGCGATATTCTGTTCGGCCGAGCCGTCCTCGGCGGCATGGACGCCCAGTTCGTTGGCCAGTTCCTTGCGCGCGGCCAGGCTGGAATCCAGGTCGAGCAGTTTGAGGAGATCGACGATCGAGCTTTGATAATTGCCGCCGCCATTCTTCATCGACGCCATTTCGCTCAGCACCGCGCCGACATCCACCGATTGCGGGGCGGGGGAGGCTTCGGGAACCGGGGCCGGAGCGGGAGCGGGCTGTTGCTGTCTCTTATACACA
>NZ_JALNUR010000069.1 GCF_026540895.1 Sphingomonas sp. GM_Shp_1
CCCCCTCCACCCCCGCTTCGCGGCGGTCCCCCTCCCCGTGCCGGGGAGGAATTGTTTTTGCCCCCCTTGCACACCCCCACCATGCGGTGCAGCATGGAACCAGGCCATTAGGGGGAGCGTAACGACCGGATGGGGACAATCGCCGCGTTCGACGAAATCATGGGGGCTTCCGGCGCTACGGCACCGCGGCCCGAACTCTCTGCGTTACAACGCTGGCTCGATCATACCCCCGATGGCGAACTGCGCCGCCGTCAGCAGGCGGCCGAGGCGACCTTCCGCCAGCTGGGCATCACCTTCGCGGTTTATGGCGAAAGCGATGCGGCGGAGCGGATCATCCCGTTCGACATCGTACCGCGCGTCTTCCTGCCGGCGGAATGGGCGCGTCTGTCCGAAGGGCTGGTCCAGCGGGTGGAGGCGATCAACGCCTTTCTCGACGACATTTATGGCGAGCGGAAGATCCTGCGCGACGGCGTGCTGCCGCCCGACCTGATCTTCGGCAATCCGCAATTCCGCCCCGAAATCGCCGGGATACGCCCGCCGCACGGGGTCTGGGCGCATATCTGCGGGATCGATCTGGTCCGCACCGGGCCGGACGATTTCTTCGTGCTGGAGGACAATGCCCGCACGCCCTCGGGCGTCAGCTACATGCTGGAGAATCGCGAGGCGATGCTGCGCCTCTGCCCCGAGCTGTTCCGCCAGTTCCGGGTGGCGGCAGTGGACAGCTATCCCGACCGTCTCCTCGCCACGATGAAGTCGGTCGCGCCGCACGGCGTCGCCGAGCCGACCTGCGTCGTCCTGACGCCGGGCCATTACAACTCCGCCTATTACGAACACAGTTTCCTGGCCGATTCGATGGGTGTCGAACTGGTCGAGGCCGCCGATCTGGTCGTGGACGACGACATCGTCTGGATGCGAACCATTGCGGGGCGGGTGAAGGTCGACGTCATCTATCGCCGGGTGGACGATGATTTCCTCGATCCGCTCGTCTTCCGCCCGGATTCGATGCTGGGCGTGCCGGGTCTGATCGCGGCCTATGCGGCGGGCAATGTCGCCATCCTCAACGCGCCGGGCAACGGCATCGCCGACGACAAGGCGATCTACAGCTATATGCCCGATATCGTCCGCTATTATTCGGGTGCCGAGCCCAAGCTGAAGAATGTCGATACCTGGCGCTGCCGCGAGCCGGAGGCGCTGGCCTATGTCCTCGACCATCTGGGCGAGCTGGTGGTCAAGCTGGTCGACGGATCGGGCGGTTACGGGATGCTGGTCGGTCCCACCGCTACCAAGGTGCAGATCGAGCATTTCCGCGCCGCGCTGATCGCCGAGCCGCATCGCTACATCGCGCAGCCGACGCTGGCGCTGTCGACCGTGCCGACGCTGGTGGAAAGCGGCGTCGCGCCGCGCCATGTCGATTTCCGCCCCTTCGTCCTGACCGGACGCAACGGCGTGGAGGTGACGCCCGGCGGCCTGACCCGCGTCGCGCTTCGCGAAGGCTCGCTGGTCGTCAATTCCAGCCAGGGCGGCGGGACCAAGGACAGCTTCGTCCTGCTCGCCCCCGAACCGGATAGCTGGGTCCATGTGCAGAGCCAGGAATCGCAGATCCAGACGCAGGGGGTGCGCTGATGCTTTCGCGTACCGCATCCTCGCTCTATTGGCTGGGGCGTTATTTCGAGCGGGCGGATTTCATCGCCCGGCTGGTCGAGGCGACCGTCCGGCTCGACGTGCTGTCGCCGCGTTCGGCGGGGCTGGCGGCCTGGGGGTCGGCGCTGGCCGTCACCGATACCGCCAGCGCCTTTGCCGAGGGCGGGCGCGAGCTACGGCGGCGGGAGGTCGCCCGCTTCCTGACGGTGGAAAGCTGCCACCCCGGTTCGATCGTCCGCTGCGTCGACATGGCGCGGACCAATGCGCGTGCCGTCCGCACCGCGCTGACCCGTGAAGCCTGGAGCGCGATCAACCGCGCCTGGCTGCATTTCGAGGCGCGACCGGCGGCGGAGGACCCGACGGCGGTGCTCAGCCTGGTCGAGGCGGTGAAGAACGAGACGCGCGGTTTCGAGGGCGCGGTGCACCGGATGCTGCGCAACCAGACGACTTGGTTCATCCGGCTGGGTCAGGCGGTCGAGCGCGCGGACAACACCGCGCGATTGCTCGACGTGAAGTATCACATCCTCCTGCCGGCGGGCGAGCGGATCGGCGGTGTCGTCGATCGCGACCAGTGGACGACGATCCTTCAGACCGTGTCCGCCGTCACCGCCTATCGCTGGCTCTATTCCGACGGGCTGAAGCCCGCGAACGTCATCGACCTGCTGATCGCGCGCGCCGAATTGCCGCGCAGCCTGGCGGCGTCGGTCGAGGAAACGGTGGATGTGCTGGGGCAGCTCGCCCGGCGAACGGGGCAGCATGGGGAAGCGGATCGTATGGCGAGGGTGCGCGCAAACCGGATGAGCAAGACGCGGTCGGGCGATGTGATCGCGGGCGGGCTTCATCAGTTTCTCGAAGCCTTTATTCAGGAGAATGCCCAACTGCACGGCGCCATCGGCCGTCAGTTCAAGTTCGCCTGATGCGGATCGCGATCGAGCATCACCTCGCCTGCCGCCCCCGCGTGGCGGGTGGCCCCATGGTGCAGATGCTGCGCCTGACGCCCGAAAACCATGACGATCAGACGGTCGCGCATTGGCGGATCGACGTGGATTGCGACGCGCGGTTGCGGGCAAGCCATGACGGCTTCGGCAATGCCGTGACCATGCTCTATGTCGAGGATGCGCCGGAGGTCGTGACGATCACCGCCACCGGCGAGGTGCTGACCAGCGACGCGCACGGCCTGATCCATGGCGCGACCGAGACGCTGCCGCCGCCGCTCTTCCTGCGCGCGACCGAAGCTACGCCGGCCGATCCGGTGATCGCGGGCTTCGCGGCGGAGGCTACGCAAGGGACGGATGGCCCGCTCGCGGCGCTCCATAGCTTGAATGCCGCACTCCAGGCGCGTTTCGATGTCGATTTCGAGGCGCGGGCCGCTCGCCTGGATGTCGCGCGCATCTTCGCGGAGGATCGTGCGACACCGTGCGATCTGGCGCATATCTTCTGCGTCGCGGCACGGTCGCTGGGCATCCCGGCGCGCTATGTCTCGGGCTATGCGGCGCTTGGGAGTGCAGAACATGGCAGCCCGCATTGCTGGGCGGAAGCCCATGTCGAGGGACCCGGATGGATCGGCTTCGACCCCTGCACCGGGCTCAGCCCGCAGGACCGCCATGTCCGCGTCGCGGTGGCGCTCGACGCGACCGGTGCGGCGGCGGTCGCGGGTGAGCCATGGGGCGGCCTGACGGTGACGAACGCGGGGCAGTAACCGCTCCGCCAGAATGCGGTCTACGCGAACGGAACGAACCGTCATCCCGGCATAGA
Organism: Sphingomonas sp. GM_Shp_1; assembly: GCF_026540895.1. Classification (GTDB taxonomy): domain Bacteria; phylum Pseudomonadota; class Alphaproteobacteria; order Sphingomonadales; family Sphingomonadaceae; genus Sphingomonas. The sequence goes on from NZ_JALNUR010000069.1 coordinate 3,397, forward strand.
TGGGGATGACGGGCAATCATCCTTGTTCAGGGGGGCAAGGCGCAACCCATTATTGGGCGATGGTCAGGAAAGTTCGCCCAATCAATACCCATCACGCTGTGAAATAATAAATTTGTTCGCGCGAAGCCGCGATGGCGCGAAGATGTTTTGCAGCTTGGCGGCCCGCATGCTCAGACGTTGGGCAGACATGGGGATGGGATGTCGGCGCGTATGAGCTCTTCGCGTCATCGCGGCTTCGCGCGAACTTCAAAAAAACGAACGGACCGGGTTAGCCCAACGCTCCGACCGGCGGCGGTGCGGATGGCTCGCCGGTGAAGGTCGCCCAGCCGCGCGGACCCAGTGCTTCCAGCGGCTGATAGCGGGTCTTGTACGCCATGCGCGGCGACCCCTTCACCCAATAGCCGAGATAGACATAGGGCAGGTTGGCGGCGCGGGCGCGCAGGATGTGATCCATGATGATGAAATTGCCCAGCCCGGGGCGGCTTTCATCCTGCGTCTCGAAGAAGCTGTAGATCATCGACAGGCCGTCGCCTTGCCGATCGGTCAGGCACGCGCCGACCAGCCGACCCCGCTGCCCCTCGGGGCCGGTGGGTTCGCGATATTCGACCAGCACCGACTGGACCGGCGATAGTTCGACCATGTCGGCATAGTCGCTTTCGTCCATCGCGGACATGCCGCCGCCCGGGTGCCGCTCGCCCAGATAGCGGCGGAGCAGTTGGAATTGCTCGGCGGTCGCCCAGGGCTGGCACGCGGTGACTTCCAGATCGGCATGGCGGCGCAGCAGCTTGCGCTGGGTGGCGTTGGGGCGGAATTCCCCCGCGACGACGCGCACCGAGATACAGGCGGTGCAGCCCGCGCAGGAGGGGCGATAGGCGACCCCCTGGCTCCGGCGGAAACCGATCCGGCTGAGCGCCTCGTTCAACTCGCCCGCATGTTCGCCGTTCAGTTCGGTGAACACCTTCCGCTCGTCACGCCCCGGCAGATAGGGGCAGGGGGACGGGCTGGTGACGAAGAAGCGCGGGAAACGAAAAGGCGCGGTCACCGCCGGGCAGTTCCTTCAAGGGGAGGATGATTGTCCCTTATTAACGATCCTCCCGCCCGAAGCGATGGGCAGCATCGTTCGGAAACGGGACGATTCCATAAAAAACTAAGCTGTTCAGGCCAGTTCGACCTGAGTCGTTTCATATCCGCTGGCGCGCAATGCCTCGATCAACCGGTGCAGGTGCAGCGCGTCGCGCGTCTCGCACTCGATATCGGTGATCAGCCCCTTGGCGGGCAGGGTGGTGAAGACGCGCTGGTGATAGACCTCGATGATGTTCACCCGCTCGCGGTCGAAGATGCGCGCGACGTTGAACAGCGCCCCCGGCTGGTCCTGCAACCGGATGCGCAGGCGGGCGAGGCGGCCGGAGCGCGCCAGGTCGCGCAGCAGGACATTGGCCAGCAGCCGCGTATCGATATTGCCGCCGCACAGCACGACGCCCACCGTCTTGCCCCGGAACCGCTCGGGGTGCGACATCAGCGCGGCGAGGCCTGCCGCGCCCGCGCCCTCGACCACCGTCTTTTCGATCTGGAGCAGCGCGCTGACCGCTTCCTCCAGATGGCGTTCGTCGACCAGCACGATCTCGCGGACCAGTTGCGACACCAGTTGCGAGGTGAGGCCGCCCGGTACCTTGACCGCGATCCCCTCGGCCAGCGTATCGCCCGCGCAGGGCAGGTCGGTGCCGTTCAGCTTGTTGTACATCGACGGGAAGAGTTCGGCCTGCACCCCCACAACCTCGACCGGGCGGGGCATGGCGGCGGCGACCGTCGCCATGCCGGAGATCAGCCCGCCGCCGCCGATCGGCACGATCAGCGTGTCGATGTCGGGCGCGTCCTCCAGCATCTCCAGCGCGACCGTGCCCTGGCCCGCGATCACCCGTGCATCGTCGAAGGGGTGGATGAAGGTGAAACCGCGTTCCGCCTCCAGCACGCGGGCATGGGCATAGGCGGCGTCGAACGTATCGCCCTCCAGCACCACGGTCGCGCCATGCCCTTCGGTCTGGACGACCTTCACGATCGGCGTGGTGCGCGGCATGACGATGGTCGCGGGGATGCCCAGCCGGTTGGCATGATAGGCGAGCCCTTGCGCATGATTGCCCGCCGAGGCCGCGATCACGCCCTTGGCCCGCGCTTCGTCGGAGAGTTGCAGCAGCGTGTTGAGCGCGCCGCGCTCCTTGTAGGCGGCGGTGAACTGGAGATTTTCGAACTTGAGATAGACGGTCGCGCCGGTCAGTTGCGACAGGGTCCGGCTGATCAGGGTCGGCGTGCGGATAACCCGGTCCGAAATTCGCGCATGGGCGGCGCGAACATCGTCGATCGTGACGATGGGCGCGGACGGCGCGAGTACGGAGGACGGGAATTCCGAAGCGGCCTCTGGGGCGGGACGACTA
>NZ_JALNUR010000007.1 GCF_026540895.1 Sphingomonas sp. GM_Shp_1
GCCTAGGTACGGCCTCACCGACCGAGGAGCCTGCTCATGCCGCCACTCATCACCCCGGACGACCTCGCCGCGATCGCGGGGGATGCGGATGTGCGCATCCTCGACGTCACCTATTTCCTGGACGATGCGGACGGCACGCGGGCGGGACGCGGGTTCGAGGACGGGCATATTCCGGGCGCGCGCTTCGTGCCGCTGGGGACGCTGGCCGATCCCGACAGCGACCTGCCGATGACCCTGCCCCCGGCCGACCATTTTGCCCATGCGATGAGCGAGGCGGGCGTCGGCCATGCCGACCGGATCGTCCTGTACGACCGGTCGCCGCTGCACAATTCGGCGCGCGCCTGGTGGATGCTGACGCTGTTCGGGGCCCGATCGGTAGCGTTGCTCGATGGCGGGCTGGAGGCCTGGACCGCGGCGGGGCATCCGGTGATGACGGGCCCGGCGGGTGCGGTCGAGGCGCCCGGCCTGTTCCTCGCGCAACCCGATCTGGCGCGCGTCCGCAGCCTTCGCGAGGTCCGCGCGCATGTCGAGGCGGGGGATGCGCAACTGGTCGACGCCCGCTCGCCCGGCCGCTTCGCAGGGGCCGAGCCCGAACCGCGCCCTGGCGTCGAGCCCGGCCATATCCCCGGCGCGCGCAACCTGCCCTATTCCAAGCTGTTCGAGGCTGATGGCCGCTGGAAGTCTCCGCAGGCCATTGCGGAAGCCTTCACTGCCGCCGGGGTGGACCCGGACAAGCCGATGATCGGCACCTGTGGCTCCGGCATCACGGCTTGCGTCCTCGCCTTCGGGGCGGAGCGGATCGGCGGAATGATGCCGGTCTATGACGGCAGCTGGACCGAATGGGGCTCCGACCCCAGCACCCCTAAGGCGAAAGACGTGTGACCCCGATGACTGACGACGACCTGCCCATCAAGCCCGCCACCCGTCTGGTCCAGGCGGGCCGCCGCGCGGAATGGACCAGGGGCGTGGTCAACGTCCCCGTCTGGCGTGGATCGACGGTGCTCTACGATAATGTCGCGCATATGCGCGCCACGGGGGCGGGCGATCTGCACGAGAAGCTCTTCTATGGCCGCAAGGGCCTGCCCACCCAATGGTCGCTGGCCGATGCGCTGACCAGCCTGGAGCCGGGGGCGGAGGCGACCTTCCTCTACCCCTCGGGCGTGGCGGCGATCGCGGCGGCGCTCCTGTCGGTGCTGTCGCCGGGCGACGAGTTGCTGCTGGTCGACAGCGCCTATGACCCGACGCGCGGGCTTGCGACCGGTCTGCTCACGCGGATGGGGATCACGACGCGATTCTACGACCCGCTGGTCGGCGCGGGGATCGCCGAACTGATCGGCCCCGCCACACGCGCGATCTTCCTCGAAAGCCCCGGCTCGCTCAGCTTCGAGGTGCAGGACATTCCCGCCATCGTCCAAGTCGCCAAGGCGAAGGGCATCACCACGATCCTCGACAATACCTGGGCGACGCCGCTCTTCTTCCCGGCGATCGAGAAGGGCATCGACCTGACGGTATTGGCCTGCACCAAATATGTGGTCGGCCATTCCGACGCGATGCTGGGATCGGTCACGGCGGCTCCGTCGCACTGGGCGGGCTTGCGCGATACGAGTTTCCAGCTCGGCCAGGTCGCCAGCCCCGACGACGCCTATCTGGGCAGCCGAGGGCTTCGCACCATGGGCGTCCGCCTCGCCCATCATCAGGCCAGCGCGCTCACCATCGCCAAATGGCTCGCTGAGCAGCCGGGCGTGGCGCAGGTGCTCCACCCCGCCCTTCCCTCCTGCCCCGGCCATGACGTGTTCGCGCGCGATTTCCTGGGGTCGAGCGGGCTGTTCGCCTTCGTCCTCGACGGCGGCAACGACGCCGCGCGCACCGCGATGCTCGATGGGCTGGCGCATTTCGGGCTGGGGTTCAGTTGGGGCGGTTATGAGAGCCTGGCTATCCCGGCCGACCCGCACCGCTATCGCAGCGTGACCAAGCGCGACTTCGCCGGACCGCTGGTCCGGCTCCAGATCGGGCTGGAGGACACGGACGACCTGATCGCCGATCTCGACCGGGGGCTGGCCCGGTTCCGGGCGGCGCGCGGATGACCCTGTTCGAGTGGCTTCAGGCGAGCGGCATCGAACTGCCGACCCGCATGGAGGCCATGGAGGCCGGGATCGCCTCCGCGCTGACGCTGGCGATGCTGGCGGGCGGCGTGGTGGCGGGGCGCAGGATCGGCCCGCGCGTCGCCGCGATGGTCCAGCGTTTCGCCGTCGCGCATGGCGAGGCGTTGCAACTCCGCATCTGCGCGATCACCCGGCATCTGACCGCCGCCTTCCTGCTGATGACGCTGGGCGCGATCTGGCCCTGGGAGCCTTTGGCCGGGGTGCCGATCGGGCTGGCGCTGGGGGCGTCGGTCGCGCGGGCGGGGTTCCAGCTTCTGCGCGGGCTGAACCTGCCGCGCTGGCTGGCCTGGGTCTTCGCCACCGTCTGTTTCGTCGCACTTTTCAGCCGCGAGATCGGCGGGCTGGAGCCCGTCACGCGGCTGGCCGAGCAGATCGGCTTTACCATCGGCTCGCGGCGATTCTCGGTGATGCTGCTGGTGACGATGCTGATCACCGTCGTCGCGATCCTGGCGATCACGCGCGGGGTCACCCGGATCACCGAACAATGGATCGGCCATGCGCGCGGCCTCGACCCGACGCAGAAGCTGCTGGCGCAGAAGCTCGCCAGCATCGGCATCGTCGTCATCGCCTTCTTCTTCGCGACCGACCTGCTGGAGATCGACCTGACCAGCCTGGCGCTGTTCTCGGGCGGCTTTGGCCTGGCGATCGGTTTCGGGTTGCAGAAGACGATCGGCAATCTGATCGCCGGGATCATCCTGCTGATGGACCGCTCGATCAAGCCGGGCGACGTGATCGCGCTCCAGAACGAGATCGGCTGGGTCAACAAGATCGGGGTGCGGGCCGTCTCGATCATCACCCGCGACGGCAAGGAGCATCTGATTCCGAACGAGAATCTGATGACCCAGGAGGTGGAGAACTGGTCCTATTCCGACCGCAACGTCCGCGTCCGGATTCCCGTCTCGATCGCCTATGACAGCGATCTGAAACTGGCGCAGGAGCTGATGCTGCGCGCCGCGCACGAATCGCCGCGCGTGCTCAAAAGCCCCAAGCCCAGCGTCTGGCTGATGAGCTTCGGCGATTGTGCGCTCCAGCATGAAATCCTGGCCTGGATCAGCGACCCGGAAAGCGGTGTCGGCAATGTTCGTTCCGATGTCCTCAACCGCCTGTGGTTCCTGTTTAAAGAACATGGCGTGGGCCTGCCCTATCCGCAGCGGGACATTCATATCCGATCCTTGCCGACAGGCGAACGGCACGAGAATTTACGCCCCTAATCTGTGTTATTTGCGCAACATCCTGTGCGATGAATGCCGCCATACGATAGATTATGCTTGTGCAGCGCACCACCGCCTGCCAATATTTCAGACCTCGCTACGGCAGACGGTCCGCCGGGTTCGACCCGACATAAAGAGACCGCACCGATGCGAGCTTGCAGGTGAGAACATCGAATTTCCGTTTGAAAGGGAAACGATGCGCTTCTCCACGATCCTCCTTGGCGGCCTCTCGCTGGTTGCCGCGACGCCCGCCTTTGCGCAGGACAGCGGCGCCGAAACCGCACCACCCTCGCCCATCACGGTCAGCGGCAGCGCCGCGATCCTGACCGACTATCGCCTTCGCGGCGTGTCGCAGACCAACAAGAACGCGTCCGTCCAGGCCGCGTTGACCATCGCGCATGAAAGCGGCTTCTATATCGGCACCTTCGCCTCCAATCTGGCGGGCTGGGGCACGTTCGGCGGCGCCAATATGGAGCTGGACGGCATTGCCGGGTACAAGCACAGCTATGGCACGGCGACCGTCGATGCGGGCGTCACCTGGTACACCTATCCGGGCGGCGCGTCGGAAACCGACGTGGTCGAATTCTTCGGTCGCCTGTCGGGCACCGCGGGCCCCGCGACGCTGACCGCCGGCGCCTATTATGCGCCCAAGCAGACCTCGCTCGGCAACTTCTCCAACACCTCGTACAGCCGGGGCCAGCGTTGGGATAACGTCTATCTGACCGGTGACGGCGCGGTCGGCATTCCCAGCACGCCGATCACCGCCAAGGCGCATATCGGCTATTCCAAGGGCAATCCGGGCCTGGGCCCCAACGGCACCAGCCTGTCGCCGACCGGCAGCTACTGGGACTGGTCGCTGGGCGCCGATGTCGCGGCGTACAAGAATCTGACCTTCAACGTCTCGTACATCGACACCGACATCACCCAGTCGAAGGCGGCCTATATCCAGCCGAACTTCTCGCAATATCAGACGCCGGGGGGCGCCTCGATCTCGGACGCGACGGTGGTCTTCTCGCTGACCGCGGCCTTCTGATCCGAAAATCCAACGGGGGGTGAAAGGGTGGCGCCGGCAACGGTGCCGCCCTTTTCCATATGGGACTGGCTGTGGGACGATTTCCTCCATAAGCTGCGCGCCGCCGACCCGGACTGGGGCGCGAGGGATCGCCCCGACCGGAGATCGGCGGATCGTCGAGGGAGTGAAGCACCCGCCATGCCCCGAACCACAGGCCCGATCGTAACCGTCCCCGCCATCGCCGCGATCATCGCTGCCGCACTGTCGGCCCTTCCCGGCCAGGCTACCGTCCCGCCCCCGCCGACCGATCGCTCCCTCATCGGCTGGACGCCCGGAGAGGTTCGCTGCGGAGCCAATCCGGTCCCCGGACAGCCGATCCCCCGCCCCTGGAATGTGCTGAGTTGGGGGACACCGATCGGGCCGGACCGGGTCACCTATCGATTCGCGATCGACGCGACGGGGCGACCGGTGTCGATCACCCGCGATGCGCCGGGCTTCGTCGCCTTTGCCGAGGACACTGCCCCCGCCTTGGCGGCCAGTCGCTTCGCCTCCGGCGCGCCGCAACAGGGTTGCACCGTCACCTTCGCCCGGTGGAGCAGCAGGCTGGGCGAGGCGGATGTGGTCGAACTCATGTCCTATACCGTCCATTCGACCAGCGGTCCGTTGCCCAAAGAGGGCTGGGACCGGATACGGAGCGTGGCAGGCAGTTGCTTCGACATGCCCTATCCCCAGCCTCTGATCCGTCACTTGCCCGATTTCCGGGCGCTTCCCGCCACACCTGGCGTCCAGAGCTGGTCGATGATCGCCTATGACCTGGATGCACGCGGCAAGCCCCTCCGCCCCCGTGTCTTCAGCGGCACGGGCAATGCCGCGCTCGACAAGGCGTCGCTGGCCGCCATCCGCGCGTCGCGCTTCACCAAGGGCGCGCGGACCGGCTGCTTCTATCCCTTCCGCCGGGCGCCGATGAAGATGGAGGCGCCCGCCATGCCGCCAGTGCTGCACGACGCCAAGGTCGAAGGGAGCACCTGTCCCGACCCGCATGGCTGGGCCAATCCGCCCCAGTTGCGCTTCCCCGAGCCGTGGCGGCGGCGCTCGATCGAAGGTTGGGCGGTCGTCAGCTACGACGTCGCGACCTGGGGCGAGTTGGGCAATATGAAGGTGATCGCCGCCGAACCCTCGACCGAATTCGGCGATCAGGCGATGACGATGCTGCGCAGCGCCCGCTTCGCCCCCTCACCCCGGGGCCATGTCGGCTGCGTCGACCGGGTGAGGTTCGTGATGGGGCCGGAGAATATGCCCCCCGCCGATGCCGATGGCTCGGCACCGCCCGCCTATTGACCATGACAAAGGGGCCGGGAAGCCCATGCGTCCCGGCCCCTTTTCCAAATCCGATCGGGATCAGTTGGTCGCGGCGCGCGCGTCCTGGCCATCGCCTTCGGGGGCGGCGACGATGTCGCGGGTGGTCGCGCCCTTGTCGACGACGTTCGTGCCGGGATCGCCGACCGAGGAGCGGATGCCCGGGTCCGCGCTGTCCGCACCGGCATTCTGCACCAGCCCATATTCCGACTGGCTGCGCGCCGCCTGACCGCCGAACAGTGCGTCCAGCGTCTGTTGCTGCGCGGTGCGCGACTGGATGGGAGCCGCACCCGGCTGGGGCGGGACCAGCGCGAAGTCGGGCGGGATGATCAGCGAGGGCTGGCGCGCGACGGCGAATTCGTCGGGCCGCGCCCGGTCCAGGCCACGCCCGGCCCCACATCCCGTCAGCAACGCGGCGCAGGACAGACCTGCGATGACGGGCACCAACTTACGCATTGCTCTTCTCCACGGGAGCGGGCCGGTCGCGCACGAGAAGCGCGCGCGCCAGCAGAACCAGAACGCCTATCGTAATCGCTGCATCGGCGACATTGAAGACCAAAAAGGGCCGCCACTCGCCGAAGTGCAGATCGGCGAAGTCGACGACATAGCCCAACCGCACCCGGTCGATGATATTGCCCAGCGCCCCGCCCAGCACACAGCCGAGCGCGACCTGATCGACCGGATTGCGCTCGCGCGTCATCCAGAAGGCGACCGCCAGCGCGATCGCCCCGGTCATCGCGACCAAGGCCCAGCGCGAGGCATTGCTGTCGGCGGTCAGCAGGCCCAGCGAAATGCCGTAATTGGGCACGAAGCGCAGGTTGAAGATGCTCACGACCTCGCGAACATCGCCGAGCGCGCGCAGGCCCATCGGCCCGGTGATCGCCCATTTGATGACCTGATCGAGCAGGAACAGCGCGAACGCCGTCGCCAGCCCCAGCCGGGGGAACTTAGCCATGCGCAACCACCTCGGCGCAGCGTCCGCACAGATCGCCGTCCACCGCCACATCGGGCAGGTGACGCCAGCAGCGACCGCATTTGTGCTTCGTCGTGCGGGTCACCGTGACGGTGTCGGCCAAGCTCACGTCCGCGACGATGAACGCCTCGGCCAGCGCATGGGGTTCGAGCGGCAGCGACGGCACCGTCACCTCGGCCTCGTTGGACGAGCGCACGGTCTTTTCGCGGCGCAGCGGCTCGATCGCCTCGGTCACCTGGGCGCGAAGGCCCCGGATCTCGGTCCAGCGCGCCATCAGCGCCTCGTCCTCGCCCAGCTGCGGCAGTTCCGGCCATTCGAGCAGATGGACCGAGCCATCCTCCGACGGGAAGCGCGACTGCCACACTTCCTCGGCGGTGAAGCACAGGATCGGCGCGGCATAGCGGACCAGCGCGTGGAACAGGATGTCGAGCATGGTGCGATAGCTGCGACGCTTGGGATCGGTCGCGGCATCGCAATAGAGCGAGTCCTTGCGGATATCGAAGAAGAAGGCCGACAGGTCTTCATTCGCGAAATCGGTCAGCGCGCGAAGGTAGCGGTTGAACTCATACGCGTCCGCCGCACGACGCAGCTCGGTGTCGAGCTGGGTCAGGCGGGCGAGGACGTAACGCTCCAGCTCGGGCATCGCGTCGAACGAGATGCGCTCCTCTTCCGTAAACCCGTCGAGCGCGCCCAGCAGGTAGCGGAAGGTATTGCGCAGCTTGCGATAGCTGTCCGAGGCGGTGGCGAGCACCTCCTTGCCGATGCGCACATCCTCAAAATAATCGGTCGAGGCGGTCCAGATGCGCAGGATGTCGGCGCCCGATTCGCCGATGATCTTCAGCGGATCGACGACATTGCCCAGCGACTTGGACATCTTGCGGCCCTGGCCATCGAGCGCGAAGCCGTGGGTCAGCACCGCGTCGTAAGGAGCCCGGCCACGCGTGCCGCACGACTCCAGCAGCGACGACTGGAACCAGCCGCGATGCTGGTCCGAGCCTTCGAGATACAGGTTGGCGCGCGTACCCTCGCCATAGCGCGCCTCGATCACGAAGGCATGGGTCGACCCTGAGTCGAACCACACGTCGAGAATGTCGTTGACCGGCTCGTAATCGGCCAGATTATAGTCGGTCCCGAGCAGCGTCTGGTGATCGGCGGTGAACCACGCATCCGCCCCGCCTTCGCGGAAGGCGTCGAGGATGCGGGCATTGACCGCCTTGTCGGCCAGATATTCGCCGGTCTGGCGGTTCACATAGAGCGCGATCGGCACGCCCCAGGCGCGCTGGCGGCTGATCACCCAGTCGGGACGCCCCTCGACCATCGCGCGGATGCGGTTGCGGCTACGCTCGGGCACCCAGCGGGTTCGCTCGATGGCGTCGAGCGCGGTTTCCCGCAGCGTCGCGCCATTGCCCAGCGGCACGGTGAGGAGCGGCGTCACGCCCGAGATCGGGTCGACACTGGCCATCGCCATGTCGGCGATCAGCGTCGTGTCGGCGCGGTCCATCGGGATGAACCATTGCGGGGTCGCGCGGAAGATGACCTTCGCCTTCGACCGCCAGCTATGCGGATAGCTGTGCTGGAAATCGTCCGAGGCCGACAGCAGCGCGCCGACCGCGCGCAGGTCCGCGCAGATCGGCCCATCGGCGGAGACGAACTTCTTGTTGATGACGCTGCCCTGGCCGCCCAGCCACGCCCAGTCGTCGCGATAAGTGCCGTCGCCCTGCACCGCGAACACCGGGTCGATACCGTGCGCCTTGCACAGCAGGAAGTCGTCCTCGCCATGATCGGGGGCCATATGGACCAGACCCGTACCCGCGTCGGTCGTGACGAAGTCGCCCGCCAGGAAGGGGCGGGGCTTGGCGAAGAAACCGCCCAGTGCGTGCATCGGATGCCTGGCGGTCGCGCCGTCCAGCGCCGGGCCCTTCACCAGACCGATGGGATTCTCCACCGCAATGCCGGTCCGCTTGGTGAAGGCGGACAGCAGCGGCTCCGCGACCAGATAGCGGCGCCCCGCGCTTTCGAAATGCACATAGTCGATCGCCTCGCCATAGCTCAGCGCCTGGTTGACCGGGATCGTCCAGGGCGTGGTGGTCCAGATGACCGCGAGCGCGCCGACCAGCTCGGGATATTGGGGGCAGCTCGCCACCTCGAACCCGACATCGATCTGGGTCGAGACGATGTCCTCATATTCGACCTCGGCCTCGGCCAGCGCGGTCTTCTCGACCGGCGACCACATGACCGGCTTGGCCCCGCGATAGAGCTGGCCCGATTCGGCGAACTTGAGGAGCTCGCCCGCGATCACCGCCTCGGCGTCATAGGTCATGGTCAGGTACGGATTGGCCCAGTCGCCCATCACGCCCAGCCGCTCGAACTGCGCCTTTTGCGTGCCCACCCAGGTATCGGCATAGGCGCGACACTCGGCGCGGAACTGCGCGACGGGCACCTCGTCCTTGTTCAGCTTCTTCGCGCGATAGGCTTCCTCGACCTTCCACTCGATCGGCAGGCCGTGACAGTCCCAGCCGGGGACATAGGGCGCGTCCTTGCCCAGCAAGGTCTGCGAACGGACGATGATGTCCTTCAGCACCTTGTTGAGCGCATGGCCCATGTGAATGTCGCCATTCGCGTAAGGCGGGCCGTCATGCAGGATGAACCGTTCGCGCCCGGCCCGCTCGCGGCGGAGGCGGTCGTACAGCCCCATCCGGGCCCAGCGATCCAGGATCGCCGGTTCCTTGGCGGCAAGCCCCGCCTTCATGGGGAAATCGGTCTTCGGCAGGAAGACGGTGTCGCGGTAATCGGGCGCGTCGGTCATAAGGGACACGCCCTTAGCGGGTTTGAATTACCGCGTCATGCCGGATTATGCGTGGCGAGCAGAGCGCGTGCGCGGGCGCAATCCGCATCCATCTGCGCGACCAGCGCGTCGAGCGAATCGAACTTCGCCTCCGGCCGCAGATATTCGATCAACTCGACCGACAGGCCCTGGCCGTAAAGGTCACCGGTGAAGTCGAAGAAATACGGCTCCAGCAATTCCTTGGGCGGATCGAAGCTCGGCCGGATGCCCAGATTGGCGGCACCGTTCAGCACCCGCCCATCGGCCAGCCGCCCGCGCACCGCATAGATGCCGTAAGCGGGGCGCAGATACTGTCCCATGTCCAGATTGGCGGTCGGATAGCCGATGGTGCGGCCCAGCTTGTCGCCATGCTGGACCACCCCCTCGATGGTGAAGGGCCGGGTCAGCAGGCGCGCGGCCTCGCGCGGCTGTCCGGCGATCAGCGCGGTGCGGATGCGACTCGAAGAAATCGTCTCCCCGTCCAGCATGACCGGCGCGACCGCATCGGTGGAAAAGCCGCGTGCGAGTCCCCAGGCGCGCAGGGCGTTCACGTCGCCGCTCCGCGCCTGGCCGAAGGTGAAGTCCTCGCCCGTCACCACCCCGCCGACACGCAAGGCGGCGAGCAGGCGCTGCTCGACGAAATCCTCCGCCGACAGCGCCGCCAGTTCGGGGTCGAAGCGGAACACCAGCATCGCATCGACACCCGCCGCCGCGAACAGCTGCTCGCGCTGGTCGAGCGTGGTCAGGCGAAAGGGCGCCGCGTCGGGCCGGAAATAGCGGATCGGATGCGGATCGAAGGTCGCGACCAGCGCGGGCCGCCCCTCCGCCCGCGCACGCGCGACCGCGGCACCGACCACCGCCTGATGACCGAGGTGAAATCCGTCGAAATTGCCCAGCGCGACGATCCCGCCCGCCAGATGCGCCGGGATCGGACCCGCGCCATCAACTCGCTGCATGGGCGCGCGCTATAACAGGCCGGGCCGAATTGGCTAGGCGCGCGACATCACGCGGTTGCCGATGCCCTCGCTCGCCACGATGCGCAGCGCGTCGGCCCGGTCGAACGCCTCCTGCATCGGCACGCCGATTCCGACCGCGACCCCGGCGGACATGGTGACCACGCCGATCGGCTCGCCCGATCCCCGCAAGCGCAGGGTCCGCGCCTGCATCGCCGCGCGCGCATCCTCCATCATCCCCGCCACCATCGACAGCGGGCGACCGCGCAGCACGACCACGAACAAATTGCCCTGCCAGCGGATGATCTCCGCCCCCTCCCCGACCTGGCGAAGGGTGGCGACGAAGGCGCGCAGGACATTGTCGGCGACCGACCGGCCATAGCGTTCGTTGATCCCCTCCAGATCGTCCAGGCTGCACGCCGCGACGACATAGCCATGCGAATCGCTCGCCAGCCCCTCGATCAGGGTGCGCGCGCCGGTCCGGCTCATCACCCCGGTCAACTGGTCGATATCGTCATTCTGCGGCACCGATTCGATCCGGCTGCGCAAGGCGGCGATGCTGCCCGACAATTCCTCCAGATCGCGTTCGGTCTTCGAGATACGCGCGATCAACTGTTCGAGCAGCAGCGCGATCGCGCCCGAATCGGGGCCCAGGTCGTTGCCCAGCGTCTTGCCGTGCCGAAGGGCGGCAACGTCGCTGGTGAAGTCGCTGGTGATCTGGCGCGCGTCGCTGGTCAGCGAGTCGAGCGCCTCGGCATGATCGCTGAGGTCGCGTTCCAGTTGCGCGCGATCGGCCGCTGGTCCGATCGCCTCATGCTCGCGGACCAGCGGCATGAGTTCGCCGACATCGTCCTCGGTCAGGCGGACGCCGCCATCGGTGCGGCGCGCCACATCCTGTCCCAACGGGCCATAGGGATGCAGCACCGTCTGTAGCGCCAGCGCATAGCTGTTCGTCGTGCGGCTCAGCCGATGGTGATCGAGGAACAGCAACGCCTCGCGGCTGGCGTCGAACAATCCGGGGGGATCGATATCGGGCCGGTTCTGACCTTCGCTCGCCCAATCCATGATCATCGCGTGGCGCCCCACCTTCGCTTCGACCGCGCCGCGCCATCGCAGTCGCAATCCTTCTCTCAAGCCCGACCTTTACGAGCCTTCCGAGCGCAAATGAAGATGCGCTGCGGACAAAATTTTTACAATGTTATTAACCGATTTTTACCAGCCATTGCTTCTGTCACTTGGCCAGCGTCACAAAGGAATAGGCCGGGCGACCGTCCAAGGCAGGATAATGCTTTCTGTTAACTTCGCGCCAACCGATGAACGGCGCAACGATCGTTTCGCCTTCGGCATCCATATCTATTTCGGTCAGTTCGACCCGATCGGCCAGATCGCGGAACAGGTCGAATATTTCCGCGCCGCCGATCACCGACACCGCGCCCTCGCCCGCCAGCGCCAGGGCCTCCGCGACCTCGTGCGCGACCTCCGCCCCCGCCGCCGACCAGTTCGGATCGCGGGTCAGCACGATGTGCCGCCGCCCCGGCAGGGGTGAAGGAAAGCTCTCGAACGTCTTGCGGCCCATGATCATCGGCCGCCCCATGGTCAGCGCCTTGAATCGCTTGAGATCGGCGGGGAGGTGCCAGGGCAACTGGCCGTCGCGCCCGATCACGCCGTTGCGCGCGCGGGCCAGGACCAGCGTGATCATATCGCCACCGCCGCCTTGATATGCGGCTGCGCGACATAATCGTGGAGGACGAAATCCTCGGGCTCATAGCCGTCAATCGCATCGGGGCGACGCAGGATCTCCAGCCGGGGCAGCGCGCCCGGTTCGCGCGCCAGTTGCGTCCGCGCCTGGTCCAGATGGTTGAGGTACAAATGGCAGTCGCCGCCGGTCCAGATGAACTCGCCAGCCTCCAAATTGCATTGTTGCGCAAGCATATGCGTCAGCAAGGCATAAGAAGCGATATTGAATGGCACCCCAAGGAAGATGTCCGCCGACCGCTGATAGAGTTGCAGCGACAATCGGCCATTCGCGACATGGGTCTGGAACAGGCAATGACAGGGGGCCAGCGCCATGGCGTGCAGGTCGCCGGGGTTCCAGGCCGACACGATCTGGCGGCGCGAGGCGGGCTGGGTGCGGATCTGCTCCACCAGTTCGGCGATCTGGTCGATATGGCGACCGTCCGCCGTCGCCCAGTCGCGCCACTGCTTGCCATAGACGGGGCCCAGATCGCCCGCCTCGTCGGCCCATTCGTCCCAGATGCTGACCTTGCGCTCCTGCAACCAGCGGACATTGGTGTCCCCGCGCAGAAACCACAGCAGTTCCACGATGATCGAGCGCAGATGAAGCTTCTTGGTGGTCAGGACGGGAAAGCCCTTGGCCAGATCGAAGCGCATCTGGTGTCCGAAAACCGAAAGCGTGCCCGTGCCGGTCCGGTCCATTTGCCGGACGCCCTGGGTCAGAACCCGGTCCATGAGGTCGAGATATTGCCGCATGGTCCCGGCCTAGCGCCACCGGGCCCCGCCGCCAAGCCGCACCGGATCGGAGCGGGACGAAGATGCCCGGACGTGCGCCGCGAGGCAGAGCGGCCCCATGCCGCTCGTTCCCCCTCGTCCGCGTCACATTCAAACCCTTGAGGATGCGTTTCAACTGTTCGCCGGCCTGGCTCGCGGGCGGCAGGAGGCGATCGGAGTCGCCTTTTTATGTCCGCAACGAACCTTATTGGGATTGCGTCATGCCTGGGGCCGGGAAGACCGGGTGACGATGCCCATCGCCCGGATCACGCTCGACGTCCTGTTGCTGGCGGCGCAGGCGGTGTTGATCGCGCACAACCATCCCGATGGCGATCCCCGCCCCAGCGCCGCCGATCTGGCGATGACCCGGCGTCTGTCCCAGGGGCTGGCCGCATTGGATGTCGCGGTGCTCGACCACCTGATCGTCACCCGCGCCGGGATCGTCAGCCTGCGCGAACAGGGGCTGGTCTGACGCCGTCGCGCCAATGAGGGCAATTCCCTCGCTCCTCTTCGAGGGGAGAGGGTTGCGCAGACTTGGTCTTTGCGAAAGCAAAGGCTTAGTCGAAGAGCGCGCAAGCCTGCGGCTCGCTCAACCCCTCACCCAAGCTGCGCTAGCCAGCAATGCTGGCAAGCTCCGCTAACCCTCTCCCCTGTCCAGGGGAGAGGGGGGAGAGGAAATCGGCCTGAACGTCGCCCCGCCCTAGAAACCGAACCGGACCCGGCCGACGATCCGGCCGCCCGAATGCCGCGCATCGGCCAGGGGAAAGGCGGAGGCGGTCCGCTCCGACACGTCGGTGCCGACATAATCCAGGCCCAGCGTCACCGGCCCCGTCACATGCTCCACGCCCAGGCGCCAGTCGCTATAGTCGCCGCCGGGGCGAAGCCGGGCGGCGCGGAAACCGTTGCCGGTGCTGCCCGAGGAATGCCCGATCCCCGCCAGCAGGGTCCAGGGCGTGCCGGGAATCCCCGCCTCCGCACCGGCATGGAGATAGAGATTGTCGCCGCCGATCGCGTCCTGTGACGGCGCATAGTCCGCGCCCGCATCGACGTTCACCGGACCCAGCGTATAGGCCGCCGACCCACCCAACTCGACATAATCGGCGTTGAAGCCCGCCTCGCCGAACAAATGGCCGGTCACCCGTCCACGCACCGTGACCAGGCCCAGCGTCGTACCGGCACCCAGCGTCAGATCACCGACCACGCCCGCGCCGCCATGCCGATCCGATTCGCGCAAAGACACGATCCGCCCGCTCGCCTCGAACGGGCCGCTGGTCGTAAAGATATCGGCGGAGGGCGAAACCCGCCCCCCGCTCCAACTCAGGCCGCGCCGATTCTCGTCGCTGTTCAACTCCACCCCGATGCTGGGGCGTTGTTGCGCGGCGGCGGGCGTTGCGGCCAGCACCGGAGCCACCGTGACGATGGCGGCCCATATGGTCTTCATGTCGATCGTCATCCAGCGCGCGTCTCGGCATGGAGGCGGTCCATCTCGGCGCGCAGCAAGCCATGGTCCTCCTGTGCGACCGCCTGAAGGTGATCGCGGACCGATTCCTGCCGCTTGGCCACTTCCTGCGCAATCGCGGTGCGGTTGGCGCTGCACCAGCCGGGACGGCTGCCCTCGATCACACCGTCACGGCTCGCGCTGCGCATCAGGGTCGCACCGCTGTCCGCCCGCGCCTCGCGGTGGACGGTCACGTTCGCGCTCCACTGGCACCGCAGCGTCGAGGGACGCCCGCCGGTGGCCACCGCGCCGATCTGCTTGTGGGTCACGCCGACATCCGCGCTGTAGCGGACCGCAACCGGCCCCGAATGATGGTCGATCCGCACCCGGTGTTCGAGCGCGCCGTCGGACGCCGCCACCCCACCGAGTAACAGTCCGGCGATCATAAGCGTGTTCATCATCATCTCCTTCTGCGAAGCCCCGACCCATGCTGGCCGGTGGCATATCGGCACCGTGCGGTTCCGATACGGGATCAATATATGACAACGCTGTCATGTTGCAATTTGTCGCCGCGATACCGACGATTTTTTGGACTCAATTGTCCTTCATGCGACAGGAACGGATCGCACCGGGTTCCGGCCGGGGTCCGGTCGCCCGGAAGGTCGCCAGATAGCCGCCCGCCGAAGGCATGTTCTCGATCGAGACCTGGGTGAAGCCCACCGCCTCGAACTCGCATTTGAGCAGTGCGGGCGGGGTGCCGTGCGCCTTGGTGCGGCGATTGGCATCGACGACCACCACCAGACCGTCGCGCTTCAGCGCCGGGAACAGCCGCCACAGGAATTCATAGGGCTGGTCGATCTCGTGATACATATGGACCATCATCACGCGGTCGAAGCTGTTGGGCGGCAGCTTGGGATCGGCGGGTTCGCCCAGCCGGACGCTGACATTGTCCAGCCGTTCGCGCGACACGCGCTCGGCCAGCTGGTCGCGCCAGGCGGCGACGATATCCTCGGCCAGCACGCGGCCGGTCTTGCCGACGCGCTGCGCCAGGCGGACGGTGTAGTAACCCTCGCCCGCGCCGATATCGGCCACCGTCATGCCGGGGCGGATCTTCGCCCGGTCCATGACCTGATCCGCCTCGCGCAAGCGATCGCGGGCGTCCTCGTTCGACCAGCGCGACGACACGACATCGGCCACCGGGCGATCCGCCGCCGGGAAGGGGCCGGGCCGTTCCTCCTCATCCTTGTGCGGAATGAGCGGCTTGGAGCCGTCGCACGCCGTCACCGCGCCCCCCAGCGCGATAAGCAGCACCGCCGCCAGCATGGACCCCCGCTTCGACATCTTACTCGACGTCTTCCACGGCGACGGCTTCACCGGTCACCCGCTGCGACAGCGCCGCCGCCATGAAGGAATCGAGATCGCCGTCGAGCACATCGCCCGGCGCGGTCGAGGTCACGCCGGTGCGCAGGTCCTTCACCAACTGATAGGGCTGAAGCACGTAGGAGCGGATCTGGTGGCCCCAGCCGATATCGGTCTTGGTCGCGTTCTGCGCATTGGCCACCGCCTCGCGCTCGGCCAGTTCGCGCTCGTACAGGCGGGCGCGAAGCTGGTTATACGCCTCGGCCTTGTTCTTGTGCTGCGAGCGCTGGTTCTGGCACTGCACGACGATGCCGGTCGGCAAGTGGGTGATGCGCACCGCCGAGTCGGTGGTGTTGATGTGCTGACCACCGGCGCCGCTGGCGCGGTAGGTGTCGATGCGCAACTCGCTCTCGTTGATCTCGACCTCGATATTGTCGTCGATCACCGGATAGACCCACACGCTCGAAAAGCTGGTGTGGCGGCGCGCAGCGGAATCGTACGGGCTGATCCGCACCAGCCGGTGCACGCCCGACTCGGTCTTGGCATAGCCATAGGCGTTCTCGCCCTTGACCAGCAGGGTCGCCGACTTGATCCCGGCCTGCTCGCCCGCATGGAAGTCGATCAGTTCGACCTTCATGCCGTGGCGCTCGGCCCAGCGCGTGTACATGCGCTGGAGCATCCCAGCCCAGTCCTGGCTCTCGGTGCCGCCCGCGCCCGCGTTGATCTCGATATAGCTGTCATTGGCGTCAGCCTCGCCCGCCAGCAGCGCCTTGACCTTGTCGGCCTCGGCCCGCTTGGCGAGTTCGCCCAGGCTGGTGACGGCTTCCGTCTCCAGCTCCTCGTCGCCCTCCATCTCGGCCAGCTCGATCAGCTCGATCGTGCCCGACAGCTCGTTCTCGATCGCACGGGTGGCGGTGATCGCCTCGTCCAGGCGACGACGCTCGCGCATCACCGCCTGCGCCTGTTTGGGGTCGTTCCACAGCGCCTGGTCCTCGACGCGCGCGTTCAACTCGTCCAGGCGGCGCAGCGCGCGGTCCCAGTCGAGGAAGCGGCGCAGCAGCTCCAGGGCATCCTTGATCGTGTCGACATGAGCCTGCGCTTCAGCGCGCATGGGTTTTCTCCAAAATTCGGTCGTGCCTTGGCCGGATCGGGCCAAGGAGAAAAATTCATATGGGGAGCGGGCTAGTAGATTCCGCCTTCCCTTTGCAAGAAATCGCTGTCGCGCGGCGGCGCGGGCGTCGCCGGACCGGCGGGAGTCGCGGGGGCCTGGCTCGCCGCCTCGGCATTGCGGCGGGCGCGGCGGCGCGGCTCGCTCTCGGGCTTGAACGCCTCCCAGATCACGGCGGGCTTGGGATCGTCGCCGGTCGGGAAGGTGCCATAGACCGGTCGTCCGCTCGCCCGGTCGATACGGACCATGCGAATGCCCGGCGACGCGCGGAAGGGCAGCTTCTCCAGCCCCTCATAGGCCTTTTCGGCGAACTGGCGGAAGATCGGCACCGCGATCGTGCCACCCTGGGCATAGCCGCCCAGCGAGCGCGGATGGTCATAACCGATATAGAGCCCGCCAACGAATTGCGGGGTGCCGCCGACGAACCACACATCGGTGGGGCCGTTGTTGGTGCCGGTCTTGCCGAACATCGGGCGATTCAGGTCGCGCAGGCCCGTCGCGGTACCGCGCTGGATCACCCCCTCGGTGATATGGACCATCTGATAGGCGGTCATCGCGTCGAGCACCTGGCGCTGGCGCGAGATCGGGCGCGGCATCGGCTTGCCGTCATAATCCGCCGCGTTGCACCGGTCGCAGGCGCGCCAATTCTCCGGCCAGATCACCTTGCCGTGCCGGTCCTGGACGAAGTCGATCAGCGAGGGATCGCCGCCCCGCCCGTTATTGGCGAGGATCGCATAGGCGTTGACCATCTGCGCCACCGTCGTCTCGCCCGCGCCCAGCGCATAGGCGAGATAGGGCGGGAAATCGCCGATCCCCATCTGCTTGATCATCGCCACGACGTTCTTCATGCCGACGGTCGACGCCGTCCGCACGGTCATCAGGTTGCGCGACTGCTCGATGCCCCAGCGCATGGTGTGCGGCCCGGCGCCCGCCGAATTGCCGAAGTTGCGGAAGCATTTGGTGCCCAGCCCCGCCCCCTGGTCGACGCAGAACGGCCCGTCGACGATGATCGAGGCGGGCGTCATCCCGTGGTCCAGCGCGGCGGAATAGACGATCGGCTTGATCGTCGACCCCGGCTGGCGCTGCGCCTGGGTGGCGCGGTTGAACGCCTGGAGCCGCGCATCGAACCCGCCCTGCATCGCCAGCACGCGGCCGGTCGCCGGTTCCTCGACCACGAAACCGCCCGAGATTCGCGGCACCGAGCGCAGGCCGAAGCCGCCGCCTTCCGGCGCGACCGCGACGATATCGCCGACCTTGAGCGCGCTGAACGCGGTCGCGGCGCTGCCCCGGCGCGGCATCTGCGCGCCCGAGCGGGGAAGCGTGCCGGTGCGGCCATTGGCGAAGCCGATCATGGCCTCGCCCGAATCCTTGGCGGTGACGATTCCCGCCCGCCAGTCGCGATAGTCCAGCCCAATATTGGTATTGAGCAGCGCCTGCTGCCAATTGTCGCCGTCCAGATCGACATGCCGGATCGGCCCGGCCCAGCCGCGGCCGCCCTCGAACCGGACGAGGCCGTCGCGTAGCGCCTCGGTCGCCAGATCCTGCAACCGCGTGTCCAGCGAACTGCGCACCCACAGCCCGCCCTCATAGACGCTGTGCGGTCCGGTCTTGGCCGTCTCGCCGAACTGCTTGATCAGCTGGCGGCGGACCTCCTCGACGAAATAGCCGCCGACCTGCGCATATTTGGGGGTCCGGCGCAGCACCGTGCCCAGCGGCTCGGCCATCGCCGCCTGATATTGCGCGCGGGTGATGAAGTCGTTGCGCAGCATCTCGCCCAGCACATAGGCGCGGCGTTCGAGCGCGCGGTCGGGATGGCGGACGGGATCATAGTTGGACGGCCCCTTGGGCAACAGCGCCAGATACGCCATCTGCCCCAACGTCAGCTCGTCCAGTTCCTTGTCGAAATAGGCATGCGCCGCCGCCTCCACCCCGAAGGCGTTCCGGCCCAGCGCGATCTGGTTGAGATACAGCTCCAGGATCTGCTGCTTGGTCAGCGCATCCTCGATCTTATAGGCCAGGATCGCCTCGCGCACCTTGCGCGTCGGGGAATAGGCGTTGCCGATCAACAGGTTCTTGGCGACCTGCTGCGTGATGGTCGATCCGCCCCGCGCCCGCCGCCCGGTGCCCCATTTCTTGGCATAGTCCAGCACCGCGCCCGCCAACCCCGGATAATCGACGCCGCCATGCTCGAAGAAGCTCTTGTCCTCCGCCGCCAGGAAAGCGCGGATCAGCAGCGGCGGATATTCCTGGAACGACAGCTCGACCCGGCGTTCGCGGGCATAGGACTGGATCGGCGCACCGTCGATCCCACGGACATGGGTGGGCAGCGGCGGCTCATAGGCCTTGAGCGCATCGACCGAGGGCAGGTCGCGCATGAACAGCAACCAGAACACCCCCGCCCCGATCGCGAGCAACAGCGCGAGCATGGCGAGCAGCCTCACCCACCAGCGCCGCCACAGGGGGCGGCGCGGCGCTTCGGGGGTCTCGGGCGGGGAAAAAGGTTCGACGGCCATGGCTTTGCGCGGGCTCGTGTAGCAGGTTCGCCCCCGCTTGCCACCCGCTTGGGATCAGTTGCGCATCACGGCTCGGGCGGTTCGTCGCGATCGGGATAGCGCGCGCCGACATGCGCCACCCCGCGCGCCGCCGCCAGCGCCTCCTGCCGGTGCCGCTCCGCATAGGCCGCCAGCCGCTGCGCATCGCGCGTGCCGTGGCAGGCGGGGCAACTCACGCCCTCGACATAGAGCGGCGAGGCCATGTCCTCGGGCCCGACCGGCATCCGGCAGCCATGGCACAGCCCGTGGCTCCCCTGCGCCAGCCCGTGCCCGACCGCGACGCGCGCATCGAAGACGAAGCACTCGCCCTGCCAACGGCTCTCCGCCTCGGGCATCGTCTCCAGATATTTCAATATGCCGCCGTCGAGGTGGAAGACGTCCTCCACCCCTTCCGCCTTCAGGAACGCGGTCGCCTTTTCGCAGCGTATGCCGCCGGTGCAGAACATCGCGACCTTCGACTTGCCCGCCATCAATTCGCCCCGATGCTCGCGGAACCAGGCGGGGAAGTCGCGGAAACTCTTCGTCCCCGGATCGACCGCACCGTCGAACGTGCCGATCGCCACCTCATAATCGTTGCGCGTGTCGATCAGCACCGTTTGCGGATCGGCGATCAGCGCATTCCACGCCTCACCCGAGACATAGGTGCCGACCTCACGGGTGGGGTCGATCCCTTCCACGCCCATCGACACGATCTCACGCTTTACCCTCACCTTCATCCGGTGGAACGGCATCGTCTCGGCGGTCGAGTCCTTGTAATCGAGATCGGCGCAACCGGGCAGCATGCGGATATGGTCCAGCACCGCCTCGATCCCGTCATGGCTCCCCGCAATGGTCCCGTTGATCCCCTCGCCCGCGAGAAGGAGCGTACCGCGAATGCCGTTCGCCTCGGCGACGCCAAGCAGCGGTTCACGCAGTGCGGCGGGGTCGGGGAAAGGCGCAAAACGGTAAAGGGCACAGACGCGGATCATCGACATGCCTTTACGCCGATCGGGCGAAGGGGGCCAGATGAGTTACCTATAAGATTCCGGGCGTACCGCCGCACCCAAAATGATGGTCGATCTGGAAAGCAGACTCTTTCCCGAAATACCGCCTCTCGCTAAAACAAGAACGGATCGAGGCGCCATATAACTCCCGACGATATAGGTTTTGAGTCGTTGGTATTCGGGACAGAGAAAGTGACCTTTGGCAGATGAGTAGGGTGGATCGCGCGGCCGCACCAACTGCGGCAATGTCATGCCTGGCGGATTTGCCAACCGAATGGCAGCCGGTTCACCAGGCGATTCTTACGGATGGTTCCTTAGCGGTTCTCGCAACGGACGTGGATCTTGCGGGAGAGCATCAGCGGAGCAACGTAGCGTGGCGGGCGCAAGTGAAGCTCGATCCCCCGTCGAGACTGAGCGAACTGGCCGCTGCGGGACGCGCACGCATCTGGACGACTACTCCTACCAGCACATGGCGCGAAGGGCCGATCTTTGCGCTGGGATCGGTCTACCCAAAACTGGATCGATTTGCTGATGGCCGCTGGCTTGTAGTCGATTCCCTTTCCCGGGAACCGAACGCGCGCGTGCTGTCACCCGAAGGGATTGTACTTGATCGCTTCAGACTAGGCATCGGCGTAGAGCATCTTGCGATATACAAGGATCGCATCTGGGTCGGCTGGAACGACGAAAGCGTCTTCTCAAATGGCGACTTGCACGTACCAGGCCAAGAGGTTGCGCACTCCGCTCACGCCGTCCTCTGCTTTTCGGATAACGGCAAACCTTTGTTCTTTCCCGCCTGGCCGGAACATGGGGGCTTCGTGGTCGATCCGTACGCCCTGAACGTCGATGACACAGGTGCTTGGTGCTGCCCGTATATGGCAGCACTCGACTATTTTCCGTTGATCCGCCTTGTTCCGGGAGAGCCCGCGCGCTGGTGGCGCAACGATCTCAAAGGGTCAGTCGCCATCGCAACGGACGGCGATCATGTCGTACTTGCGGGTGGATATGAGCCCGACCGGCTTGCTTTGCTCTCGCTTCCTGGCACGGGCTCAGGCGAGCAGGCTCCCGTCCTCGCGACTTGGTCGATGCCGCTCCCCCTCCGTTCGCCAGGCAGCACATGGGCTTCGGAACGACCGACGCTCCTCGTGGGACGAGGCGACACGATCCATCTGGTGCAGGACCAAATTTGGTACCGCTGGCGTGTCCGGGATCTTGTTTCATCTTAAGTCTGCTCTTACCCGGGCCGCTATGTGGTCTTCGCAATTGGGAAGGTTCAGCGGAAAGACCGAACTTTGCAGGTCAGGTCGCGTCCCGATAGCTGCGCGACTTTCCCGAAATCCGTTCCCGATTGCATCTTCTCGAAATCACCACATGGAGACGCACAAACGGGAAAGGTCGCCCCCTACCGCGCCGCCATCCGCCGCGCGAAGTGCACCTCCACCGCCTGCAACACCGCCTTGGCGATCCGGTCCTGTCCATCCTTGCTGTCGAGGAACGCCGCGTCCTGCATGTTGGAGATATAGCCCGTCTCGAACAGGATCGACGGCATGTCGGGGGCCTTCAGCACCATCAGCGAGGCCATGCGGTGGAAGGTCGGCTTGACCGGGATCAGCGGCTGCGCCTCGCGGCCCAGCAGGCGGGCGAAGCTGGCCGAGGCGTTCATCGTCTCGCGCTGGGTCAGGTCGATCAGGATCGAGGAGACGTCGCTGTTGCCGCCCAGGTCGACGCCCGCGATCACGTCCGCCTTGTTCTCGCGCGCCGCCAGCCGCGCGGCTTCCTTGTCGGAGGCGACGTCGGACAGGGTATAGGCGGTCGCCCCGCGCGCTTCGCCCGCGCCCGCGCTGTCGCAGTGGATCGAGATGAACAGGTCCGCGTGCAGCCGCCGCGCGATGCCGTAACGCTCGCGGTGGAGGATATAGCGGTCGTCCTCGCGGGTCAGCGCGGCGCGCACGCGCCCGCTGGCGACCAGCGTGTCGCGAATCGCCTTGGCGATGGCGAGCGTCACGTCCTTTTCGCGCAGACCGGTCTGCGGGTTGATCGCGCCGGGATCGACCCCGCCATGGCCCGCATCGATCACCACCAGCGGGCGGTTGTCCGCGCCCCGCACGCGCGGCAGGGGCAGGTTGCGCGACGGGCTCGGCACCGGGACGGTCAGGGTATAGCCGGGCTTGCGCTGGAAATGGAACGGGAAGAAATCGAGCCCGCCCGCGAAGCTCGCCTGGGTGAAGCCCTTGTTCAACGGCTTGAGGGTCAGCGACAATTGCCGCGCCTCTTCGTCGAAACCCCCGTCGAAGATCGCGGCGTCCTGCGCCAGGGTGAAGGTCAGGCGGGTGACGCCGGGCTTCACCCGCGTCTGGGTCAGCCCGCGCACCGCACCCTCATGGACCGACAGCGCGCCCGGCGAGGCCCCGGTCACGTCGATCGCCACCCGGCGCGGTTCGTTCAACATGACGCTGCGCGCGTGTTTGACCGGCGAATCGAACCGGATGATCAGTTGCGCGCCCTTCACCACGACCTTTTGCACGGTGGCGGCAAAGGCACCGACGGGCGCGAACAACCCGAACAGAAAAGCGAACATCATCAACACGACGCGGACATGATGCGGCGTCCGCCCGCCGCCGGTCCAGCGAAAAGCCATCACCTCAAACCCCTTTTGGCGATCCTGGGATCGACCATTGGGGATAACGCGCCATCGCTGACGCAGGCCTTTCCGCCAATGGTTAACCGGCAATTCGGCATTTTCCCGCCGCGGAAACGGCAGATTTCCGCCTGTTGCGCAAACGTTCCGATGATGCTAGCTATCCGGCGGACCCCGGCCTCGATCACCTCTCCCAAACGATCGGGACGGGGCCATCTCTAAAAGGACCGGGACGGCGATCCGATTCGCGCCCGGGCCAACCCAGGTTGACGCTCGCATGACGCATATGATCCACCCCGCTGACCGACCGGCCTTTGCCGGTGGGATCGCGGTGTCGTGGGTCCGCACCGGCCCCGTTGCCGGTGCTGCGGCTGCGGCCGACACGCATTCCGTTTTTTCCAGCGGACCGGCGCCCCGCGCCGCCGCCCACCTTATTTACCGCGCGCGACGGCTGCCACAGGGCCCGACGCGCGCGTGGAGACTTCATAATGACCACGCGTATGCTGATCGACGCACGCCACCGGGAAGAGACCCGGGTGGCCGTCGTCAAGGGTAACCGGATCGAGGAATTCGACTTCGAATCGGCCGAGCGCAAGCAGCTCAAGGGCAATATCTACCTCGCCAAGGTGACCCGGGTCGAACCGTCGCTCCAGGCGGCGTTCGTCGATTACGGCGGCAACCGTCACGGCTTCCTGGCCTTTTCGGAAATCCACCCCGACTATTACCAGATCCCGAAGGAAGATCGCGAAGCCCTGCTGCGCGAAGAGGCCGAGCATGCGGCGGAAGAGGCTGCGCTGCGCGCCGAACTCGACGCCGAGGATGACGAGGATCATGACGGCGACGATCATGACGATCACGCCGACGACCATCACGACGACGAGGATGGCGAAGGCGCCCCGCGCCCCAAGAAGTCGACCGTCAACGACGACCAGGTCGAGGCGCTGCGCCAGCGTCGCCAGAATCTGCGCCGCCGCTACAAGATCCAGGACGTCATCCATCGCCGCCAGGTGCTGCTGGTCCAGATCGTCAAGGAAGAGCGCGGCAACAAGGGCGCGGCGCTGACCACCTATCTGTCGCTGGCGGGCCGTTACTGCGTGCTGATGCCCAACACCAGCCATGGCGGCGGCATCAGCCGGAAGATCTCGAACGCCGCCGATCGCAAGCGACTGAAGTCGATCATGGCGGACATGGCGCTGCCCTCGACTATGGGCTGCATCGTCCGCACCGCCGGACTTCAGCGCACCAAGACCGAGATCAAGCGCGACTTCGATTACTTGGCTCGACTGTGGGACGGCATTCGCGAAAAGACGCTGCACTCCTCGGCGCCGGCGCTGATCTATGGCGACAGCGACCTGATCAAGCGCGCGATCCGCGACATCTATAATCGCGAGATCGAGGAAGTGATCGTCGAGGGCGAGGAAGGCTATCGCCAGGCGAAGGAATTCATGCGCCTGCTGATGCCGACGCATGCCCGCCGGGTGAAGCAATATGCCGACGCCGTGCCGCTCTTCCAGCGCGCGCATGTCGAGGACCAGCTCGCCGCGATGTACAATCCGGTCGTCCAGCTGAAGTCGGGCGGCTATCTGGTCATCAACCCGACCGAGGCGCTGGTGTCGATCGACATCAACTCCGGGCGTTCGACCCGCGAGCATAATATCGAGCAGACCGCGACCGCGACCAACCTGGAAGCCGCGCAGGAAATCGCGCGCCAGCTTCGTCTGCGCGACATGGCGGGCTTGGTCGTCATCGACTTCATCGACATGGACAACAACTCCAATGTCCGAAAGGTCGAGAAGGCGATGAAGGAGGCGTTGAAGAACGATCGCGCCCGCATCCAGGTCGGCCGCATCTCGTCCTTCGGGCTGATGGAGATGAGCCGCCAGCGCCTGCGCACCGGCGTTCTCGAAGCCTCGACCCGCCCCTGCCCGCATTGCGAGGGCACCGGTCTGGTCCGCACCGCTTCGTCGGCGGGTCTGTCGGCGCTGCGCCTGATCGAGGACGAGGCCGCGCGCGGTCGCGGCTCGATCCTGACGCTGCGTGCCAGCCAGGAAGCGGCCGTCTATGTGCTGAACCGCAAGCGCGCCGACATCGCCGAGATCGAGGATCGTTACGGCGTGACCGTCGAGATCATTCCCGACCGCGAGGAAGAGGGTGCGCGCATGACGGTCGAGGCCTCCGGCCCACCGCCCGCCTATGCGCCGAAGATCGACTCGCTGCTCCCGGTCGAGGAGGATGAGGACGATCTGGTCGACGAGATCGAGGAAGAAGAGGACGAGGAAGAGGTCGAAGAGGCCACGACCGAAGCCGCCGCGCCTCGCGAGCCGCGCGAAGAGGGCGAAGGCGGTGGCCGCAAGCGCCGTCGCCGCCGTCGTGGCCGTCGCAACCGTGGCGGGGCCGAGGACGCCGGGCATGGCGACGAGGCCGAAAGCGCCGACGACGCCGAACTCGACGAGACGGACGAAGGCGAGGAAGACACCGTCGAGCCGGTCGAGGCGAACGAAGCCGAAGCCGAGACGGGCGAACCCCGCGAAGGTGGCCGCCGTCGCCGTGGCCGTCGCGGTCGTCGCGGTGGTCGCCGCCAGGACGGTGGCGCGGTGGAAGCCGGTGAGGCTTCGACCGAGACCGCCGGCGAGGACGACGTCGCCGAAGCGCCGCTGTCCATCGAGGAGCCGATCGAGGCGGGCGATGCCGCCCCGGTGACGACCCCGCTGGTCGTGGCCGAGGTCGAGGCGAGCGAGGCTCCCAAGACCCGCCGCCGCCCGCGCGCTCGCAAGGCCGCGCCGGTGGCGACCGAGACGGTCGAGACGCCGGTGGAAGCGCCCGTGGAAACGCCGGTGGCCGAGGACGCCGCGCCGGTGGTCGAAGCCGCGCCGGAAGCCCCCGCCAAGCCCAAGCGCGTCCGCAAGAAGGCCGCTCCCAAGGCAGCGGCCGAGCCGGTCGCGGAAGAACCCGCGCCGGTGGTCGAAGCCGAGGCGGAAGCTCCGGCCAAGCCCAAGCGCGTCCGCAAGAAGCCCGCGCCCAAGGTCCCCGCCGAGCCGGTGACCGAGGAAGCCGCTCCGGTCGAGGCCGAACCTGCCCTGGCAGCGGAGTCGACCGAGTCCGACGCGACCACGAGCGAGGCCCCGCGTCGCGGCTGGTGGCAGCGCACCTTCGGCGCCTGATCGCTCCTTGATCAACACGAAACGCCCTCCTTCCCCAGCGGAAGGAGGGCGTTTTCCGTTAGGCCGGATCGACATTGAGATATGCACTCTTTTCCCTCGCCCCTCATCGAGGGGAGAGGGAAGAAGGCGTGGCATGAAGGTCGATTGGCCATAGGATGGGGCGGGCGGACCGCCCACAAACACTCGACCACCCCGGCGAGGGCCGGGGTACGTTCCTTTGTTGAAAGGAAGCCCCGCCTTCGCCCCGCCACCCTTTCGTTCGCCGCGCGTTCAGCCAGCCAATGGCAAGGCCGGTCCATCGCATCCCAGGCTGCAAAGCCGGTTGTGTCCCGACACCGACCCGCCGATAGAGGAAGCATGAAGCGACTGATCGCCGCCTTCGCCGCCACGATCCTGCTCTGGGCGCAACCCGCCGCCGCGCAGTCGATCCTTCGCGATGCCGAGACCGAATCGCTGTTCGCGGACATGTCAGCGCCGATGATCAAGGCCGCCGGCCTTTCCCCGCGCGACGTGAAGATCGTCCTGATCAACGACGATTCGATCAACGCCTTCGTGGCGGGCGGGCAGATCGTCTATGTCCATTCGGGGCTGCTCCAGGCGGCGGACAATGTGAACGAGGTGCAGGGCGTCGTCGCGCACGAGCTGGGCCATATCGCCGACGGCCATGTGATCCTGAGCGAACAGGCGATGAAGCCCGCAATGAAGATGCAGCTTCTGTCGATGGTGCTGGGCCTGGCCACCATTGCGATGGGCGGCGGTGCGGCGGGCATGGGCGTGCTCGCGGCGGGGCAGCAGGCCGCGATGGGCCAGGTCCTGGCGTTCAGCCGCAACCAGGAATCGGCGGCGGACGCGGCGGGTGCGCGCTACCTCACCACATCGGGCGTGACCGGCAAGGGGATGCTTAGCTTCTTCAAGAAGTTGCAGAACCAGCAATACCGCTATGGCTACGTCAACATCGATCCGTTCGCCCAGACTCACCCGCTGTCGTCCACCCGTATCCAGGCGCTGACCAGTGATCTTCAGGCCTCGCCCGCCTGGAACACGCCGGTCGATCCCAAATTGCAGGAACGCTTCCTGCGTGTGAAGGCCAAGCTGTTCGGCTATATCTCGCCGCCCGAGACGACGCTCCAGAAATTCCCCGACACCGACCAGTCGGTCTATGCGCATTACGCGCGCGCCTATGCCTATCATAAGGCCGCCTATCCCGACAAAGCCGATGCCGAGGCGAATGCGCTGATCGCCAAGGATCCGAACGATCCCTATTTCCAGGAGATCCAGGGCCAGATCCTGCTGGAGGCGGGCAAGCCGCAGGAGGCGCTGGCTCCGTTGCGCGCCGCGACCATGGGATCGGGCCAGAACGCGCTGATCGCCACCACCTTCGGCCATGCGCTGATCGCGACCGAGGACAAGCGCAATCTGCCCGAGGCGGTGAAGGTGCTGAAGGTCGCGGTCCAGCGCGACGAGGACAATCCCTTTGCCTGGGTCCAGCTCGGCACCGCCTATGAGCAACTGGGCGACACGCCGCGCGCCGCGCTCGCCACCGCCGAGCGGGCGAGCATGATGGGCGACACCCGCACCGCCATCCAGAGCGCGCGCTATGCGCTCGCCAATCTCACCCCCAACACGTCCGAATGGATTCGGGCGCAGGATATCGCCATGACCTCTGCCGACGCCGCCGCCAGTTCCAAGAAGAAGCGCCGCTGATGGGGGTGAAGACTTTGGCCGCCGTCGCGGTCATGGGTGGTCTGGTCGGCGGCGGGACCGTCCTGGCGCTGGCGCCGCTCTTCGCCCCCGGCGGCGCGTCGGGCGACGGCGTGCGTGCCTATCTGCTCGATCACCCGGACGTGATCCCGGAGGCGATGCAGCGGCTTCAAGACCGCGAACAGGGCAAGGCGGTGGCGGCGATCGGCGGAGACCTGACCAAGCCGTTCGGCAATGCCTATACCGGCAACCCACGCGGCGATGTCACGCTGGTCGAATTCTACGACTATAATTGCGGCTATTGCCGGGCCAGCCTGCCGCTGCTCAAGGAATTGGTCCAGGCCGATCCCAACTTACGCATTGTCTATCGCGAGCTGCCGATCCTGGCCCCGTCGAGCAAGGCGGCGGCGCGGATGAGCCTGCTCGCCGCGTCGCAGGGCAAGTTCGCCGCCTTCCACGATGCCCTTTATGCGGGCGGGCCGGTCAGCGACGCGACCATCGCCGCCGCCGCCGCCAAGGCCGGGGTCGATGCGAGCCGGATGGCAGCCTTCCAGCCCCAGGCGGATGCCGAGATCGCACGCAATCTGGAAGCCGCCGGGCGGCTGGGTCTGACCGGCACGCCGAGCTGGATCGTCGGCAATCGCATCCTGTCGGGCGCGTTGCCGGTCGAAGAGTTGCAAAAGGCCATCGCCGCCGCACGAAACGCTTGATAAGGCGGCGCTATTCCAACGGGGAACTGCCGCATGACCGACCCGATCCTGTCCGTCGAGGGCGTGACCAAGACCTATAAGAGCGGGGTCACCGCGCTCCAGCCGGTCGACCTGACCATCCGGCGCGGTGAGATTTTCGCGCTGCTCGGTCCCAATGGGGCGGGCAAGACGACGCTCATCTCGATCGTCTGCGGGATCGTGACCCCGTCGGCGGGCGCGATCCGGGTCGATGGCCATGATGCCCTGCGCGATTATAAGAGTGCACGGCGGAAGATCGGGCTGGTGCCGCAGGAACTGTCGGTCGACATGTTCGAGCGGGTCATCGACACGGTCAATTTCAGCCGGGGCCTGTTCGGCCGCGCACCCAACCCGGCCTATATCGAACAGGTGCTGCGTGACCTGTCGCTCTGGGACAAGCGCCATGCCAAGCTGATGGAGCTGTCCGGCGGCATGAAGCGCCGGGTACTGATCGCCAAGGCGCTATCCCACGAACCCGACCTGCTCTTCCTCGACGAGCCCACCGCGGGCGTCGATGTCGAGCTTCGCCGCGACATGTGGAAGCTGGTCCACCGGCTGCGGGAACGCGGCGTCACCATCATCCTGACCACCCATTATATCGAGGAGGCCGAGGAGATGGCCGACCGGGTGGGCGTGATCGCCAAGGGCCAACTCCTCCTGGTCGAGGAAAAGGCCGAGATGATGAAGAAGCTCGGCAAGCGCGAAATGGTGCTGACCCTCGCCGAGCCGATGACGGCGCTCCCGGCGGAACTGGTCGAATGGAACCTGACGCTGGAGGATGAGGGCAAAAGGCTGCGCTACATCTTCGATGCCCGTGCCGAGCATACCGGCATCCCCTCGCTGTTGCGCAGGCTGGGCGAGTTGGGGATCGGGTTCAACGATCTGGAAACCTATAAATCCTCGCTGGAGGATATCTTCGTCGATCTGGTCGAGGGAACGCGCGCATGAACCTGCATGGCATCTGGTCGATCTATCGCTTCGAAATGGCGCGCTTCCGGCGGACGGTGTGGACCAGCCTGATGGTGCCGGTCATCACCACGACGCTCTATTTCGTGGTGTTCGGCACCGCGATCGGATCGGCGATGAACCAGGTCTCCGGCGTGCCGTACGGCGCGTTCATCGTGCCGGGCCTGATGCTGCTGTCGATCTTCTCGGAGAGCATCCTGAACGCGAGTCTGGGCATCTACATGCCCAAATTCACCGGCACCATGTACGAGATATTGTCCGCGCCGCTTTCTCCCATCGAGACCGTGCTGGGCTATGTCGGCGCGGCGGCGAGCAAATCGATGGTGATCGGGCTGGTGATCCTGGCCACCGCCCATCTGTTCGTGGACCTCAGCATCCTGCATCCGGTGGCGATGCTCTTCTACCTGTTGCTGGTGGCGGTCACCTTTTCGCTGTTCGGCTTCGCGATCGGCATCTGGGCGCGCGGGTTCGAGCAGTTGCAGGTCATTCCGCTGCTGATCGTCACCCCCCTCACTTTCCTGGGCGGCGCCTTTTATTCGGTGACGATCCTGCCCGAACCGTGGCAGACGGTGACGCTGTTCAACCCGGTGGTGTATCTGATCAACGGCTTCCGCTGGACCTTCTTCGGCACGTCGGACGTGACGCCGGGGGTCAGCCTGGGGGTGACGGGGCTGTTCCTGCTGGCGTGTCTGGCGTGGATCGGCTGGATCTTCCGCACCGGCTGGCGGCTGAAGAACTGACGATCCGGCACGGGGAGGTGGCAGGGCGAAGCCCTGACGGAGGGGGGCTTCCACATAGGACAGCCTTTGCGGCGATGCCCCTGCACCAGCCTGCGGCTGGTCCCCCTCCCCGTTACCGGGGAGGATTTTTGCGTAACGTCCCACCCAATAACGGCGTCACCACCAGCCCGTTCAGGTCCACCAACGCATGGACCAGCATCACCACCCACAGGCTGCCGGTCATCAGGTAGAGCCCGGTCATCACCGCCCCCAGCGCGGTGGTGGCGAGTACCCCCATCCAGCCCTGATAGCGGTGCATCGCCCCGAACAGCGCCAGCGACGCGGCGAACCCGATCCATGCCTGCCCCGTCACCAGCGCGACCAGCAGCGGCAGGTACAGGCGGAAGAAGGCCTCCTCGCTCACCCCCGCCATGACGCTGAGCGCTGCGGTATATTTCAACTCGCGCCGGTCGCGCGGCAACAGCGCGGAGACATCGCCCAGCGGCCGCCGCTTGCGCATCCGCGCCAGCACCGCACCCGCCACCAGTCCGCCGACCGCGCCGCCGATCAGCATCGGGCGCATCGCTTCGCCGTCGAAGATCGGCGGCATAGCCCCCGCCAGCCCGACGAATTCGTCCGGCATCACCGCCAGCGCATCGATCCGCCCGAGCAGCACCAGACCGACCGGCACCGGCACCAGAAAGGCCAGCGCCGCCCGCGCCAGCCACAACCGGAACCGCATCCGCCGCGAATGGCTGTCGTCGAGCGCCTTGAACCGCCGATATTCGCCCAGATCGCCTTTCTGGAACCACCACACCCCCGCCAGCGCGGCGAGCAGGAGGGCGGCGGCTAAAGCCCGGGACATGCGGCCGATCCGCGAGCATCCGGCAAATGGCGGGGCCCCACCCCAACCCCTCCCCTGAAGGGGAGAGGCTTGGTCCGGGTCGAACTCACGGCACCCTGCCCCGCCGTCACAGGCGATGCTGCCCCTTCACCCAGCGGACCGTGCCCGAAGAGGCGCGCATCACCACGCTTTCGGTCGTCATGATCTTGGCATGCCGCTTCACGCCCGCCAGCAGCGAGCCATCGGTCACCCCGGTCGCCGCGAAGATGCAGTCGCCGCGCGCCAATTCGGTCAGGTCATATTGCTTGTCGAGGTCGGTCACGCCCCATTTGTACGCGCGCGACCGCTCGGCGTCGTTGCGGAACAACAGCCGCCCCTTGAACTGCCCGCCGACGCAACGCAGCGCGGCGCAGGCCAGCACGCCCTCGGGCGCGCCGCCCGATCCCATATAGACGTCGATCGTCGTCTCCGGATCGGTGGTCGCGATCACCCCCGCCACGTCGCCGTCACCGATCAGCACCACGCCGCACCCCAGCGACCGCAGCTCGGCGATCAGCCCCTCATGCCGCGGCCGGTCGAGCACGCACACCGTGATGTCGCCCGGCTTCACGCCCTTGGCCTCGGCGATGGCGCGGATATTGTCGCTGGGGCTGCGGTCCAGATCGATCACGCCCGCCGGATAGCCGGGCCCGACCGCGATCTTGTCCATATAGACGTCGGGGGCATTGAGCAGATGCCCCTTCTCCGCGATCGCCAGCACCGCCAGGCTGTTGGGTCCCGCCTTGGCGCAGATAGTCGTCCCCTCCAGCGGGTCGAGCGCGATGTCGATCTCGGGGCCATGGCCGGTGCCGACCTTCTCGCCGATGAACAGCATCGGCGCCTCGTCGCGCTCGCCCTCGCCGATGACGACCGTGCCGTCCATGTCGAGTTCGTTGAGCGCGGCGCGCATCGCCTCGACGGCGGCGGCATCGGCGGCCTTTTCGTCACCGCGACCGACCAGGGTAGAGGCCGCGATCGCCGCCGCCTCGGTCACGCGCACCATTTCGAGGACGAGGACACGGTCGAGGACATGGCTGGCGGTCTGCTGGTCGATCTGGCTCATAACTCTCCTGACGCACATTTGGGCGTTGAACATGTTTTACACGTCTTACCGCGCCGCGTGGCGCACGAATAGTCCGAAAGCGTCGGCGCTTGCGGCGGAAAGACCGACTGCGGCGTTTGACCGATTCATGTTGCATCCCCATGATCGCCCGCCATGCCCGAACCGATGATCGCGCTGGAGAATCTGTCCCGCCGCTATGGCACGGTCGCGGCGGTCGACGGCGTATCGCTGTCCATCGCGCGGGGATCGTTCGTCGCGCTGGTCGGCGCATCGGGCTCGGGCAAGTCGACGCTGCTCCGCACGATCAACCGGCTGGAGACGCCCGACAGCGGCCGGGTACGCGTCGACGGCCGCGACGTCACCGCCGAGCCGCCGCACGCATGGCGTCGCCGGATCGGCTATGTCTTTCAACAACATGGCCTGTTCCCGCATATGACGGTGGCGGCCAATGTCGCGATCGGACTGCGGCTGGCCGGGCGCGCGGTCGGCGACCGGGTGGGCGAGGTGCTCGATCTGGTCGAACTGCCCCGCGATCTGGCCGATCGGATGCCCGACGCACTGTCCGGCGGCCAGCGCCAGCGGGTCGCCATCGCCCGCGCACTGGCGACCGAGCCGCCGATCCTGCTGCTCGACGAAGCGCTGGGCGCGCTCGATCCGGTGACGCGCGACGCGGTGGCCGGGCGGCTGGTGGCGCTTCACCGGCGATTGGGACTGACGACCGTGCTCGTCACCCATGACATGGCGGAGGCGCTGCTGACCGCGGACCGGGTGCTGGTGATGGAGCGGGGACAGATCGTCGCCGATGCCAGCCCGGCGCAACTGGTCGCGGGGGAAGGCGGCGAGGCCGCGCAGGCCCTGATGGCGGTTCCCCGGCATCAGGCCGAGCGGCTGGCGGCGCTGGCCCGATGAGCGCCTTTTCCGACGCGCTCACCCGCGTGCCGCCGCTGCTCGCGCAGCATGTGCTGGTCAGCATGGCGGCGCTGCTGCTGGGGATCCTGATCGCCGTGCCGCTGGCCTTCGCCTGTGCGCGGCGGCCGGGCCTGTCACGGATCGCGCTGGGATGCGCGAGCCTGGTCCAGACCATTCCGGCGCTGGCGCTGCTCGCGCTCTTCTATCCGGTGTTGCTCAGCCTTTCGGGACTGGTCGGCGGCGGGATACCGGCCCTGGGCTTCCTGCCCTCGCTGCTGGCGCTGACCCTCTATGCGCTGCTGCCGATCCTGCGCAACGGGGTGACGGGGCTGCTCGGCCTGGACCCGGCGGTGTTGCAGGCCGCCGATGCGGTGGGGATGACGCGCGGGCAGAAGCTGCGGCTGGTCGAGGCCCCATTGGTCGCGCCGATCCTGGCGGCGGGGATCAGGACGGCGGCGGTGTGGACGATCGGTGCGGCGACGCTGTCGACCACGGTGGGGCAGCCGTCGCTCGGCGACATGATCTTCGCCGGGCTCCAGACCCAGGCCTGGGCGCTGGTCCTGGCGGGATGTTTCGCCGCCGCCGCCCTGGCGTTGGCGGTCGATGCGCTGATCGGGCTGATCGAGCGCGGACTGGCGACGCGGCGGAAGGCCCTGTGGATCGGTGGGCTGGTCGCGCTGGTGCTGGGTTGCGCGCTGACGACCCAGCCGCTCTGGCCGCGCGGGGGCGAGCCGCGACGTCAGGTGGTGATCGGGGCGAAGAATTTTTCCGAGCAATATATCCTGGCGCGGTTGATCGGCGACCGGCTGACGCGGGCGGGCTATTCGGTCAGCTATCGCGACGGGCTGGGCTCGGCGGTGGCGTTCGAGGCGACGGCGGGGGGCCGGGTCGATGTCTATGTCGATTATGCCGGAACGCTGTGGACCACCGCGATGCACCGGCATGATTCGCCTTCGCGCGGGGTGATGCTGGATACGCTCAAGGATTGGGCGGCAACGCGCGACGTGGCGATGCTGGGGCCGCTGGGGTTCGAGAATGCCTATGCCTTCGCGATGAAGGCCCCCTCGGCGCAGCGGCTGGGCGTGCGGTCGCTGGCCGATCTGGCGAGGGTGGCGCCGGGTCTGAAGCTGGGCAGCGACCTGGAGTTTCTCGATCGCCCCGAATGGGCGGCGGTGCGCGATGCCTATGGCCTCCGGTTCGCGAGCATGACGCCGTATAGCCCGACCTTCATGTACCGCGCGCTTTCGAGCGGGCGGGCGGATGTGATCTCGGCCTTTTCCTCGGACGGGCGGATCGCGGCGGATCGGCTGACGGTGCTGAGCGATCCGAAACGGGCGATTCCGGGCTATGACGCGGTGCTGCTGGTGGCGAAGGACCGGGCGGGGGATGCGGGATTCGTGGAGGCGCTCCGCCCGATGCTGAACCGCATTCCCGTCGAGGCGATGCGGGAGGCGAACTACCGGGTCGATCGCGACGACGCGGCGAAGGAAAGCCCGGAGGCCGCCGCGCGGTGGCTGGCGAAGCGGGTGGGGTTATAGGGAAACCCTAACCACAAACGGTCAGCCCCTCCCGCAGGCGGGAGGGGCGTGCCAAGGTTCAGGCGGCGCGACGAAGCCGCGAGGAAGAAGAGATTTTGCACGCGGAGAGCGCGGAGAGGTCGTACTCTGCGGCAGCCTCCATACTGTTCCACAGGCCGGTGGTGGAAATGAACCAGTGGCCGCGGGCGATACGTCTCTGCGCCCTCCGCGCAAACATATTCTTCTTCGCGACTTCGCGTCTTCGCGCGAACCAAAAACGTCGGTCCGGCCGAAACCGGAACGGCGTCGTAGAGGTCAATCCCGCAACAGGTCGTTGATGCTGGTCTTCGACCGCGTCTGCGCGTCCACCCGCTTGACGATCACCGCGCAATACAGCCCCGGCTTACCGCCGACCGAAGGGGTCGTGCCGGGCACCACCACCGAATAAGGCGGCACATGGCCCCGGAAGACCTCGCCCGTCTCGCGGTCGATGATCTTGGTCGAGGCGCCGAGATAGACACCCATGGACAGCACCGCGCCCTCGCCGACGCGGACGCCCTCGGCGACTTCGGCGCGCGCGCCGATGAACGCGCCGTCCTCGATGATGACGGGCCCGGCCTGGAGCGGCTCCAGCACGCCGCCGATGCCCGCGCCGCCCGACAGGTGGACGTTCTTGCCGATCTGGGCACAGCTGCCCACCGTCGCCCAGGTGTCGACCATCGTGCCTTCACCGACATAGGCGCCGATATTGACGAAGCTCGGCATCAGGATCGCGCCCTTGGCGACATGTGCGCCGCGCCGCACGACCGAGCCCGGCACCGCGCGGAAACCGGCGGCGCGGAAGTCGGCTTCCGACCAGCCGCTGAACTTCGACGGCACCTTGTCGAACCAGTGGCCCGCGCCCGGACCATTGTCGATCAGGACATTGTCGTTCAGGCGGAACGACAGCAGCACCGCCTTCTTCAACCACTGGTTGACGGTCCAGCCGCCATTTCCGTCGGGCTCGGCCACGCGCGCCTCGCCCCGGTCGAGCAGCGCCAATGCGCGGTCGACGGCGATGCGCGCCTCGCCCTGCGTCGCAAAACCCAGTTCGGCCCGGTTTTCCCAGGCGGCGTCGATGGTGGCGGCCAGGTCCTGGCTCATGGTCATTCCTCCAATATGCTGGTCAGCCACGGCGTCAGCGCGTGGACGGTGTAATCGATATGGTCGCGGGCGGCCTCCGGCCCCTGTTCGGAGCCGTTATCGACCCACACGGTCGTCATCCCGATCGCCTTGGCGGGGATCAGGTTGCGCGCCATGTCCTCGAAGAAGATGGCGCGGGTCGGGTCGATGTCGAACGCCGCGCACAGGCCCGCATAGGCCGACGGCTGCGGCTTGGGCACCAGGCCCATGGCGGTGATATCGTGCACCGCCTCGAAATGGCCGCCCAGCCCCAGCCGGTCGAGCACCTTCAGCGCATAGGGCTTGTCGCCATTGGTGAAGACCAGCTTGCGCCCCGGCAGCTTGGCGATCGCGGCGGCGAGCGGCGCGTCCGCTTCCAGCACGTCCATCTCGATATCGTGGACATAGGCCAGGAAGGCGGCGGGATCGACGTCATGCTCGGCCATCAGCCCGGCCAGCGTGGTGCCATGCGCGTGGAAATAGTCCTTCTGCACGCGAAACGCCTCGGCAGGCTCCAGCCCCAGCAGGTCGCCGACGAATGCGGTCATCCGCCGGTCGATATGCTCGAACAGATTGGCGCTCGCCGGATAGAGCGTATTGTCCAGATCGAAGATCCAAGCGTCGATATGGGCAAGGGCTGGCAGCATCGGCCAGCGTTTAGGCGCGAGGCCGCGGGGTCGCAAGCCGTGGGTGGCGAACGACGACGATCATTCTGCCATCGACACGCAAACTTCTCCTTCGCGCCGGACCCAACCCGCTTTATGACCACGGAAATAAGCCAAGGGCGCAAAGCGAAGGGGCATCATGTCGAGGATCGGTGCGGCGCGCGGCGTGGCGATGGGAGGGATGGCCTGTGCCATGGGGGCGATGCTGTCGGCCTGTGGCGGCGGTGGCGGCGTGCAATCGACCCCGCCGCCGCCGACCGTCACGCCAACCCCGACTCCGACCCCAACTCCGACCACGACCCCCAGTACGACACCCACTCCCGCCCCGACGCAGAATTACGACACGGCGGGCTACCGGGCGACCAAAGGCGCAGTGTCGATGAACGCGCTGGCCGCCTATCAGCGTGGCGCGACCGGCGCGGGGGTGACGCTGGGCGTGATCGATTCGGGGCTGGATACGCGCTCAGGATTGTTCGCGGGGCGTGTCGCCACCGCTTCGACCGATCTGGCGGGAACGCGCGGGACCGGCGACGAGGACGGGCATGGCACCGCCGTCACCTTCACCGCCGCCGGGGGACGCGGCGGCGACCGGGCACAGGGGGTGGCGTTCGATTCCACCATCCTGGTGCTGCGCGCCGACGAACCGGGCAGTTGCGGGACGAGCGCCGGCACCGATGGCGGGCTGGGCGGCAAATGCTCCTTCTCCTCCACCTCGATCGCGCGCGGGCTGGACGTCGCGCGGACGGCGGGGGCGCGGGTGGTCAACATCTCGCTGGGCTCCAACGATACGCCGCCCTCGGCGCTGCTCGCGGCGATCAACCGGGCGACCGCCGCCGGGATGGTGATCGTCATCGCCGCCGGGAATGACGGCGAGTCGGACCCCACCCTGCTCGCGCAGATCGCCAACAACGCGGCGGTGGCGCGCGGACAGATCATCGTCGCCGGGTCGGTGGGACAGAGCGGCACCATCTCCGCTTTCAGCAACCGCGCCGGACAATCAGCGGCGCATTACCTGACCGCGCTGGGCGAGCGGGTGGAGGCACCGGACGCGACCGGCACGCGGCTGCTCTGGTCGGGCACCTCCTTCGCCGCGCCGCAGATCACCGGGGCGGCCGCCCTGCTGGCGCAGGCCTTTCCCAACCTGACCGGCGCGCAGATCGCCGACCTGCTGCTCCGCACCGCGCGCGAGGCGGGGGGCAGCGGGACCGACGGCATTTATGGTCGCGGCACGCTGGACCTGACCGCCGCCTTCCAGCCGGTCGGCGGGATGAGCGTGGCGGGCGGCACCGCCGCCGTCTCGATGAGCGTCAATGCGCGCCTGTCCCCCGCCATGGGCGATGCGCGGGTGCAGGGGCTGAACCTCGTCGCGCTGGACGGCTATGCCCGCGCCTATCGGGTCGACCTGTCCGCCACCGTCGCACAGGCCAGCCCGCGCGCGATGCTCGCCCCCGCCCTGCTCGGCCGGATCGAGGGCGCGGCGGTCAGCGACGGCAACCGGTCGATCGCCATGACCAGCGCGATCACGATGCCCGGCGAAGCCCGATTGCGCGCCATCGTCCCCGCCGACGCGACCGGGCCGGTGCGCCGGATCGTCGCGGGCAGCGTGACTCAGACGCTCGGCCCGCGCACCATGATCGGATTCGGCTTCGCCAGCAGCGGCGAGGCGCTGATCGCGGGCTGGACCGGACAGACGGGCGCGGCCTTTCTGCTGACCGATCCCGGCTTCGGTATCGACCGGGCGCCGCGTGCATCGGCGGCGCTGCACCGCCGATTGGGCGCATGGGGCGTCAGCATGGCGGCGGAGAATGGCCGCTTCGCCGCCCCCGCGCCGGGCATGGTCCCGCCCGGTTACGACCAGACGAGCCTGTCGCTTGACCGCCCTGTCGGTCCGGTCGCGATGATGCTGGGCATGACCCGGCTGGCGGAGCGCTTGACCGTGCTGGGCGGCTGGTTCGGTGGCGCACTGGGACAGGCCCATGCGACCAGCTGGTTCGCCGACGCCGCCGCGCGGTGGAGCGACGAGGGCGGCTGGACGCTCGCCACCCGCTGGCGCAGCGGCTGGACCCGTGCGGAGGGCGGACTGGGCGGCGGGATGCTCGCCAGCCGGTCCTGGTCGGTCGAGGCGGGCAAGCGCGGGCTGTTCGGCGGCGACCGGATCGACCTTCGCTTGTCCCAGCCCTTGCGGGTGACGGCGGGCGGGCTGAACCTGCGATTGCCGTCGCATTGGGACTATGCCGGGGGACAGGTCGACGGCTGGACCACCAGCCGCCTGTCGCTGTCGCCGACGGGGCGCGAGCTGCTGGTCGAGGCGCGGCATGCGGTGCCGCTGGGCGCGGGGCAATGGTCGACGCATCTCTTCTGGCGGCGCGACCCCGGCCATATCGCCGCGCTGCCGCCCGAACGGGGGCTGGCGATGAAGTATGGCTTGACCTTCTGATACGCGGTCTTGGCTGGCGGGGAGGGTTCGCCATCCCCATCTTGCCGGAATGACACGTTATTCCTTGCTCGATCTGGTGCCCGTCATCGAGGGCGGC
The DNA here is from genome assembly GCF_026540895.1 of Sphingomonas sp. GM_Shp_1. Classification (GTDB taxonomy): domain Bacteria; phylum Pseudomonadota; class Alphaproteobacteria; order Sphingomonadales; family Sphingomonadaceae; genus Sphingomonas. The sequence goes on from NZ_JALNUR010000007.1 coordinate 39,142, forward strand.
ACCGTGGCGCAGGCGCTGGCCAACGCCGCCGACCTCGCGGCCCATGCCGAGGCGGTCGGCTTCCACCGCTATTGGACCGCCGAGCATCATGGCATGGCGGGCATCGCGTCGGCCGCGACCGCCGTGGTGCTAGCGCATGTCGGGCACGCAACGAAGACCATCCGCATCGGCGCGGGCGGCATCATGCTGCCCAACCATGCGCCGCTGACCATCGCCGAGCAGTTCGGGACGCTGGACGCGCTGTTTCCGGGCCGGATCGACCTGGGGCTGGGCCGCGCGCCGGGATCGGACCAGCGCGTCGCGCGCGCGATGCGCCGGACGCTCGACAGCGATCCCAACGCCTTCCCGCGCGACGTGATGGAGTTGCAAAGCTATTTCGCCGATGACGGCCAGACCGGCATCGTCGCGACGCCGGGCGCGGGCGCCCGCCCGCAAATGTGGATCCTGGGGTCGAGTCTGTACGGCGCGCAACTCGCCGCCGCGCTGGGGCTGCCCTATGCCTTCGCCTCGCACTTCGCGCCCGATGCGCTGGACGACGCGCTGGCCATCTATCGCCGCGACTTCCGCCCCTCGGCGGTGCTCGACAAGCCCTATGCGATGGCGGGTTTCAACGTCTTCGCCGCCGATACCGACGAAGAGGCGGAATTGCTGGCGAGTTCGCAGCAGCAGGCCTTCGTCGCGCTGCGTACCGGCCGCCCCGGCAAGCTGCCCCCGCCCGTCCCCGGCTATCGCGAAAGCCTGGGCGTGCAGGGTTCGGCGATCCTCGGGTCCGTCCTGTCCTGCTCGGCGATCGGCTCGCCACAAACGGTGGAACGCCAACTCGCCGCCTTTGTCGAGCGGACCAAGGTCGATGAGGTGATGGTGGTGAGTGCGATCTTCGACCATGAGGCGCGCAAGCACTCTATCGGGATCGCGGCGCGGGCGATGGATGCGCTGGAGACGGTCGCGGCCTGATATTGGAATTTCGCGCGAAGCCGCGATGACGCGAAGTGAAGAGAAAAAGGTTGGTTCGCGCGGAGGCGCGGAGAACGCGGAGGTGTCGTATCCAGTGGCACCGCCACCCCTTCATCCTCATCGGTTTGGAAGGAAGTATTGATCTTACCGCTCGACACGCCCCCTCCGCGCCTCCGCGCCTCCGCGCGAACAAAAATATTCTTCGCGTCATCGCGGCTTCGCGTGAACCAGCAAGCCGGAAAACCCTACCCCACCGCCGCTGGAAGCCGGAGCCGCACCAGCAGTCCGCCCAGATCCTCGCTCTCCTCCAGCGAGACAGTCCCGCCGTAAATCTCCGCCACGTCGCGCACGATGGCGAGGCCCAGGCCGGTGCCCGGCTTGCCGGTGTCGAGCCGCACGCCGCGATCGAAGATGCGCACCCGTTCGCTCTCCGGGATGCCGGTGCCGTCGTCCTCGACCAGGATTTCGACGAACCCGGCCTGCGCACCGACCGTCACGAAGACGCTGCCGCCGCCATATTTGGCCGCGTTCTCGACCAGATTGCCCAGCATCTCGTCCAGATCCTGCCGCTCGACATGGACCGCCAGATCCTTGGGGCCGTCGATATCGATGCGGACATGGCGATAGAGGCGGCCCACCGCGCGCTCGACCGATTCCAGGCTGGGCCAGACCTCCGCCCGGCTGTGTGCCGATCCGCGCCGCCCGACCGCGCGGGCGCGGGCGAGATGATGGTCGACCTGCCGCCGCATCGTCCGCGCCTCGCGGATGACGGTCTCCGACAGGTCGTCGGCGCGCGCCGTCGCGGCGTTCATGATGACGGTCAGCGGGGTCTTCAGCGCATGGGCGAGGTTGCCCGCATGGCGCCGCGCCTCCTCGGCCTGTTTCTCGTTATGCTCGATGAGCGCGTTCAACTCCTCGACCATGGGCGCGACTTCGTTGGGCATGGCGTCGGAAATGCGGTTCGCCCGTCCGGCGCGCATCGCCGCGATCTCCTCACGCACCCGGCGCAAGGGGTAGAGGCCGTAGAATGTCTGCATCGCCGCCATCAGGAGCAGGCCGACGCCCAGCAACGCGAAGCTGCGGATCAGGATGCGGCGCAGCGCCCCGACCTGCGCGTCCAGTTCGGTCGTTCGCTGTGCGACCTGAAAGCGCCAGCGGACATCCGATCCGGGCAGCTTGACGTCGCGTTCGACGATGCGCAGCTTTTCTTCCGGGAACTGGGTGCTGGTATAGACGTGGATGTCATCGTCGTTGCGCGCCGGGCCATAAGCGAGCCGCCGGTCCCACAGCGACCGCGACGGGAAGGGATCATAGCCCTTGCCGGACACCTGCCAGTAGATGCCGGAGCCGGGCTCCAGAAACCCCTGATCGGCGGGCTCCCGGTTGAACCAGACCTCGCCCTGCGAATCGATTCCGGCGGACACCAGCAGCGATTTCAGCACATAGGCCTGGCGGTCGTCGAAATTCTGGGTCACCGCCGACACCAGCACCCGGTCCAACGCGAAGCCGCCGCCCGCCAGCAGGACCATGATCCACCCCGCGGCGATCAGGATCATGCGACGCGACAGCGACCCCGTGCGCAGCGTCGGGCGCGTGGTCTGACCGTCCTTCACGACGTTATCCGTATCAGGCCGCCGGTTCCGTCGCAGCGCCAGCCGCCGGATCGTCCAGGCTATAGCCCAGGCCCCGGATGGTGGTGATCACATCCTGGCCCAGCTTCTTGCGGATGCGCGTCACGAACACCTCGATCGTGTTCGAATCGCGGTCGAAATCTTGGTCGTAGATATGCTCGATCAACTCGGTACGGCTGACCACCTTGCCCTTGTGATGGAGCAGATAGCTGAGCAGCTTATATTCCTGCGCGGTCAGCTTCACCGGCTCGCCCGCCCGCGTGACCTTGCCCGAACGGGTGTCGAGGCGAACGTCACCGGCGGTCAGCTCGGACGAGGCGTTGCCGCTGGCGCGCCGGATCAGCGCGCGCAGGCGGGCGATCAGTTCCTCGGTCTGGAAGGGCTTGGCGACATAATCGTCCGCGCCCGCGTCCAGCCCCGCCACCTTGTCCGACCAGCTGTCGCGCGCGGTCAGGACCAGGACGGGCGTGGTCTTGCCCTCTTTCCGCCAGCGGTCGAGCACGGTCAGCCCGTCGATCTCGGGCAGGCCGAGGTCGAGGACGATCGCGTCATAGCTTTCGGTCGAGCCTAGGAAATGCCCCTCCTCGCCGTCGGTGGCGAGGTCGATGGCATAGCCCGCGCCCTCCAGCGTGGCCTTCAACTGCTGGCCGAGATTGGGCTCGTCCTCGACGATCAGAACGCGCATCGCAAAACTCCTATTCCCCTTCGACGAAAGCGGCGGCGATCAGCCGTCGGTCCGCCCGATGATCTTGCCGGTGCGGCCATCCACTTCCACCCAGATGACCGTCCCATTGCGCAGGAACTTCAGCGTGTAAATCTGTGCCCCCGCATCATAGTCGAAACCGATATATTGCGAATCGCGCATGGTGGGCACGACGCGCTGTTCGATTTCCCGCAGTGACAGATTGCCTTCCTTGCGCGCCTGGAACGCACGCATCTGGTCGCCGCGACGCTGATCGGGGGCCATTCCCATCGGAGGCTCGATCATCGGCGGCGAACCCATCGGTGCGGCAAGCAGAGCCAGAAGGACGGTCATCGACATGAAATTGGCATAGCGGTCAACCGTTGAACAGCCTCTGAATGGATCATGCAGGCCCCCGACAGCGCATGGACCGCTTGCCGGGTTCCGCATCCGCCCCTAACTGCCATATCATCATGGCAGCACCCGTTCTTTCCTATGAAGACCTGGGCCTCGTACAAGGCTCGGGCTGGCTCTTCCGGCATCTCGACATCCATATCGGTCCGCGCGACCGGCTGGCGCTGATCGGGCGCAACGGGGCGGGCAAATCGACCCTGCTCAAGCTGATCGCCGGGATCATCGATTCCGACGAGGGGCGGCGGATGATCGTGCCGGGCACGCATGTCGTCTATCTGGAGCAGGATCCCGACCTGACCGGATGCGCCACCCTGATGGACTATGCCCTGTCGGGCGAGGGCGCGCCGGAGAGTTACGAGGCGGAGGCGATCGCCGGACAACTCGGCATCGACCTGACCCGCGACGCCTCCACCGCCAGCGGCGGCGAGAAGCGACGCGCAGCGATCGTGCGGGCGCTCGCCATGAACCCCGACGTGCTGTTGCTCGACGAGCCGACCAACCATCTGGATCTCGCCGCCATCGAGTGGCTGGAGGACTGGCTGAAGCGCTTCACCGGCGCGTTCGTGGTGATCAGCCATGACCGCACCTTCCTGACCCGGCTGACCAAGTCGACGCTTTGGCTGGATCGCGGGCAGATGCGGCGCAACGAGGTCGGCTTCGGCGGTTTCGACGCCTGGACCGAACAGGTCTATGCCGAGGAACAGCGCGCCGCCGAGAAGCTCGACGCCAAGCTCAAGATCGAGGAGCATTGGCTCCACCGCGGCGTCACCGCGCGGCGCAAGCGCAACCAGGGCCGTCTGGAAAAGCTGCACCAGATGCGCGCCACCCGCGCCGCGATGATCGGGCCGCAGGGCGCGGCCAAGCTCGGCATCGCCTCGGACGATGTGAAGACCAAGGAGGTCATCAAGGCCGAGCATGTCACCAAGCGCTATGGCGACCGCACGATCATCAAGGATCTGAGCCTGAAGGTCACGCGCGGCGACCGGATCGGCCTGGTCGGCGCGAACGGGGCGGGCAAGACGACGCTCCTGAAGCTGCTGACCGGCGAGATCGAGCCCGACGAGGGCAGTGTCTTCCTCGCCAAGACGCTGGACGGCGTGATCATCGACCAGCAGCGGAAATTGATGGCCCCGGAGAAGCGGGTGCGCGAGGTGCTGGCCGATGGTGGCGACTGGATCGACGTGCGCGGCGTCCGCAAGCATATCCATGGCTATCTGAAGGAGTTCCTGTTCGACCCCTCGCTGGCCGAGGCGAAGATCGGGACGCTGTCGGGCGGCGAGCGCTCGCGCCTGTTGCTGGCCCGCGAGTTCGCGCGCGAATCCAACCTGCTGGTACTGGACGAGCCGACCAACGATCTCGACCTGGAGACGCTCGACCTGTTGCAGGAGGTGATCGGCGATTATGACGGGACCGTCCTGATAGTCAGCCACGACCGCGACTTTCTGGATCGCACCGTCACGGTGACGCTGGGCCTCGACGGGTCGGGCACGGTCGATGTGGTGGCGGGCGGCTATGCCGACTGGGTCGCCAAGCGCAAGCAGCCGTCCGAAGCGAAGAAGGCCCCAACCAAGACCGCCCCGACGCCCCCCGCCCCGGCGCAAGCGAAGACCAAGCTCAGCTACAAGGACCAGCGCGATTATGAGCTGCTGCCCAAGCGGATCGAGGAGCTGGAAGCCGGGATCGCGCGCGACGAGGCGAAGCTGGCCGACGCCGATCTCTATGCGAAGGACCCGGCGGGCTTCGACCGGCTGATGAAGGCGATCGAAAAGGCGCGGGAAGAAAAGGACGCGGCCGAGATGCGCTGGCTGGAACTGGCCGAACAGGTGGAGGCGCTGGCCGGCTGATCCCCCGCCCGCCGCGCGCTATCCGGTGATGCGCGCGGTCGCCACGGCGTTCTGGAACAGCCTGTCGAGCGCGCCGTAAATATCCTGGTCGGTCGTGACCTTGGTGTAGAGGCCGGACGAGGCGCAGGCCTTGAGGGCGGGTTCGATCTTGTACAGACGCGGCTTCACATTGTCCTGCGACCACTTATCGCCGTCCATCGATTCCGGCAGATACTCGGTATAGAGGATCGCGATCCGCACGTTGCGGTTCTTGATCATGTCGCATTTGGCGGTATCGAAAGCCACCTCGGGCACGCCCCCGGATCGCTGTTCGTCACGCATGCCATCGGTGATGATAAACAGCACGGCCTGGGGCGCCGCCTTTCCGATGCCGTTGCCCGGATCATCGATGGTCGCATTCATCTGATCCATCGCATCGCTGCTGCCCGTATCCTGATCGTTGAAACCGACTTCGGTCGATTTGCAGGCCTGTGTCGGGCAGAGGTTGCTATAGAAAAGCGATGGGGTGAGATTGGCCGTCTTGCTCGCGGCCAGTTTCATATTCCCGGTCTTGGGTTGCAGGATCGAATATCCGCCGCGCCCCCGGAAGGATGCGATCGTGATGCGATAGTTCGCGCCATTCTTGCTGGACGTGTTGGTCGCATTCGTCGTCAGCTTGGAAACAGCCGTTCCTTCGTCGTCGATGCGCAGCGACAATCCATAGGATTTGGCGACGCCATACAGGTCGGTCGTCTTCCCATTGGCATCGATACCCGTCAGATCATTGGTCGAATGACAGGCGAACTTGCAGCCCTTTCCGTTGCTCGCCGCGACCTTGGCCAGACCGGCGCTCGTCGTCGGCAGCGCCATCGAGCCGGATACGTCCAGCAGCATGTAGAAATCGATATCGGGCGCGACGGCGTTGGTCGTCGCCGATCTGCCCGAAACGGTCAGGGTATCGATGCCCAGGATGCGGGCGAAGACGTTGTTCGACACACCCCTGTAACTGACCGTCGCGGTCCGGCGGCCATTGGCGTCGGTCGGTGCCTGGATCGTCACGTTGGACAGGGTGATGCCGCCCGACTTGATCAGCCCCGCCGCTTGCAGGTTGAAGAAGGCGCGAGCGATATCGGCGGCATATGCGTCATCCACCCGCATCGCGCTCTTGCTGACCGCCAGAAGCGCGGCGGCATCGGCGATGGCGTTCAGCTTGGTCTGCGCCTTCATCGCCCGGGCATAGTCGACGCCCATGCCGATCGAGCATGTCAGGATCGGCAAGGTCAGCGCAAACATCATCAGGACGTTGCCGCCCCGCTGGCGCAGCAGCGTCCGGAGCGCGCGGGGATGCACGAGCGTCATCGTCACCGACAGTCCGTGCAGTCGATCTCGTCGGTGTTGCGCGGGATCATGTAGAGCGAATCCTTCAGCGTCAGCGGCCCGATCGCCCCGAAGGAACTCGGCGGGGTATAGGCATAGGTGACTTCGGCGAAGAGCAGATAGGACGACGAATAAGCGAGCATTTCGCTGGGCACGGTGATCCGGCTGCCGGGATTGTAGCGGGTGGTGTTGAGCCCCCTGCTCCACTTCACCGTCGCCTGGCCGTTCGCGATGGCGATCTCCGTGACGCGGATCGTCGCCGCGCTGGCGGCATAGGGCAGCAGCACCTGGGTCGCGAGTTGCAGATCGTCGTCCACTTCGCTCGCCGAGATCGTGCCGGTGGTGTTCTGCGAAATCAGGTCGCCCGCCGCACGGGTGGCGATTGTCACCTTGCGGTTGCAGGCGATACCGTCCTGAAGCTGAACCCCGCCCAGATAGAGGATCAGCATCACCGGCAGGGTCAGCGCGAATTCGACCATCGCGACCCCGTCCCTGTCACCCAGCGCGGCAACGCATCGCGACCCCCGGCGGATCACGTATAGGCCTCCGACTTGGAGACCGATGTCGCCATCAGCACCGTCTGCCCGGTCCCGCGCGCCTTCAGGTCGGCGGTCGGGGCGATCTGCATCGGCCAGAGATAGATGAAGCGGATCATCACCAGCGACCCTTGCGCGCCCAGATCATAGGAAAAGCTGTTGGTCGGCTTTCCCTTGGCATCGAAGGTCAGGGTCATGGCATGGCCGCCCAACCCGGCACCGGTCGTCGCGCTCTTCACATCGACATATAGCCGCGAGCACGACATGAACGAGGGCAGCGCGGCGCATCCGTTCTTGCGGAAACGCTCGGCAAGCTGCGCCTTGGTCATGCCCGCGCCGCTGCCCTGGATATCGCTGGCCTGGGTCTGGCCGGTGACGACGCCGCGCGCCGCCACCTCGACCGCGCTTTCCAGCGTTTCCTGCGCCAGATAGGCCAGGCTGGTCTGGAGGATCGCCAGCAACAGCGCGATGAACGGGGTCGCGACCAGTGCGAATTCGATGATCGCCGCCCCCCGTCGATCGGCAAGGATCGACGACCGGTGGCCTGAACGGCGGCGCGGTAAGGGGGGAAAAGGCATGGCCGGGCGATTTTCTTTCCTGCCCACTATGGCCAGGATTCGTTAAACTTCGGCAAACATCTTAGCTTGCGTCAAGAATCCGGCGGGCCGCCGAAGGCCCGACCCTATCGCAGCGCGCGGGCGTACAAGGCCAATGTCCAGTTCATCGCCTGAAGGAAAAGCGCGGGATCGTATCGCGGCCCCTCGTCGCGCAGGAATGCGTGCTGGCCCGCCACTTCATGCCATTCATAGGAGGCGCCGACCTCTTCCAGCCGCGCGCGGATCGTCTCGCGCCCGGCATAGGGGACATGCGGGTCCTGTCGTCCCCAGACGAACATCGCCTCCGCCTTCAACTCGTCCATCCGTGCCAGGCTGTCGTCGCTGCGCCCCTCGCCCAGCGTGCCCGAATGGATGTCGGTGGCGTAGAAGCACGCCGCCGCCGATACGCGCGGGTCGAGCGCGGCGCGATAGGCGAGATGCCCGCCCAGGCACACGCCGAACGTCCCCAGCCGCCCGTTGCACGCCGGATGCGCCGCCAGCGCACCCAGTCCCGCCGCCGCATCCGCATCATAGGCCGCCACCGGCTTGGTGAATTTCAGGTCGTTGCCCCGGTCCGTCCCCGGCTTGTCATAAGCCAGCACCGTGCCCGCCGGCTCATATTCATGATAGACCTCGGGCACCGCGACGACATAGCCCTGCCCCGCCAGCATCGCCGCCAGCCGCCGGATCGGCGCGGTCACCTGATAGATTTCGGAAAACAGCAGGATGCCCGGAAAGCGGCCCTCGATCGCGGGGCGGAACAGGTGCATGCGCATCGTGCCCGATCCGGGCACCTCGACATCCTGAAACTCGTCGCTGCGTATGATCATGGCGGGCCTTCCTGTGCTGCGCGCCGTCCTTCGCATTCCGGCGCGGCGGCGGCAATCGGCTTGCGAGGGGGCGGGCCGTCGTTATCCTGGCGGTATGGACCGGGGGACGAGACGACTGGCGCTGTTGAGCGCGATCTGGATGGCCGGACTGGTCGTATCGGGCCTGCGCCCCTTCGACCGGGCGACCTGGTGGATGGAGGTCGCGCCGGTGCTGATCCTGCTGCCATTGTTATGGGCGGCGCGGCGGCGCTTTCCGCTGACCGGGCTGGCGCTGTTGCTGATCGGGGCGCACGGGCTGATCCTGATGCTGGGCGGAGCATATAGCTATGCGCGGGTGCCCGCCGGATATTGGGTACAGGACTGGCTGCATCTGGCGCGCAACCCCTACGACCGACTGGGCCATTTCGCGCAAGGCTTCGTACCCGCCATCGTGTTTCGCGAAGCGCTGATCCGGCGCGGGGGGCTGGTCCGGGGAGGCTTGCTGACGGCCCTGGTCCTCGCCTGCTGCCTGGCGGTCAGCGCGACCTATGAGTTGATCGAATTCGGGGCCGCCATGGCACTGGGCCAGGGGGCGGACGAGTTTCTGGGGACGCAGGGCGATCCGTGGGACACGCAATGGGACATGCTGATGTGCCTGATCGGGGCGGTGACGGCGGTGCTGACCCTGTCGCGGGTGCATGACCGGCAGATGGCGGGGATGGCGGCGAGGTAAGTTTCGCGCGGAGGCGCGGAGACGCGGAGGTGTCCCGCCCAGCCGCAGGCTGCCTCCATTCACCACAGACCGGCTTTGTCTTCCGATCGAGAGGATAAGAGACGGCGCGGCACGTCCAGACACCTCCGCGTCTCCGCGCCTCCGCGCGAACAAAAGGGGTGATCGAAGGGCCGACCCATGGTAAAAGCCCCCAGCCCAGAATCGGGAGTTTTCGAGATGATCCAGCGGCACCGCTAAGGCGGCACAGGTTTCAACAAGGCGGCAAGATCCGCCCCCTGCCCTTCATTTCGAGAGAATTCATGCCACGTTTGCCAAACAAGACGTGCGTCGTCACCGGCGCCGCGCGCGGGATCGGCCATGCCATCGCCCGGCGCTTTCATCAGGAAGGCGCGACCGTCATCCTGACCGACCGTGATCGACCAGCCGGACAGGCCGCCGCCGAAGCACTGGGCTGTCGTTTCGAGCTGCTCGACGTCGCCGAGGAAGCCGACTGGGCGCGGCTGGCGAAAGCCGTGCCGGTCGCCGATGTGGTCGTGAACAATGCCGGGATCACCGGCTTTGAAGACGGCTTCGTCCCCCATGATCCCGAACATGCCAGCTTGGCGGATTGGCGCGCGGTGCACCGGGTCAACCTCGACGGCACCTTCCTCGGCTGTCGCTATGCCATCGGCGCGATGAAGGCGGCGGGCACGGGCTCGATCATCAACATCTCGTCGCGCTCGGGGCTGGTCGGCATTCCGGGGGCGGCGGCCTATGCCTCGTCCAAGGCGGCGATCCGCAACCATAGCAAGACGGTCGCGCTCTATGCCGCGCAACGGGGGTGGAAGATCCGCTGCAACTCCATCCACCCGGCGGCGATCCTGACCCCGATCTGGGAACCCATGCTGGGCGACGGCCCCGACCGCGTGGCGAAGATGGCCGCGCTGGTCGCCGACACGCCGCTCAAGCGCTTCGGCGAGCCGGACGAGGTCGCGGCCATCGCGGTCATGCTGGCCTCCGACGAGGCGACCTATGTGACGGGGTCGGAATTCACCATCGACGGCGGGCTGCTTGCCGGGTCGGCAGCGACACCGGGCTAAGCGTCTGGCGTCGGGCGGTTTCGGCCGATAGGCTGGGTCCATGAATCGCAACCTGACCGAAGACCGCCCGACCTTCGTCACCCATCTGGAATGCTCGCTGACCGGCGAGCGGTACGAGGCGGACCAACTCCACGGCCTGTCGCGCGCGGGGCGGCCGCTGCTGGTCCGCTACGACCTGGAGGCGCTGGGCCAGGCGGTGTCACGCGAGACCATCGCCGCGCGTCAGACGGACCTGTGGCGCTGGCGCGAACTGCTGCCCGTGCGGCACACGAAGAGCATCGTGTCGCTGGGCGAGATCGAGACGCCGCTGATCCCGATTCCGCGCTCCGGCGGCGCATCGGTGCTGGTCAAGGACGAGGGGCGGCTGCCCACGGGCTCGTTCAAGGCGCGTGGGCTGGTCATGGCAGTGGCGATGGCGCGCGAACTGGGCGTCACCCGCATCGCGATGCCGACCAACGGCAATGCGGGCGCGGCGCTGGCCGCCTATGCCGCGCGCTGCGGGATCGAGACGGTCATCCTCTGCCCGGAGGAGACTCCGGAAGTGAACGTCCGCGAGATCGCCGCGCAGGGTGCGCGCGTCTGGCGGGTCAATGGCCAGATCGACGAATGCGGCGCCATTGTCGGGCGCGGCGCGGCGGAGGGCCGCTGGTTCGACTTCTCGACGCTGAAGGAGCCCTATCGGATCGAGGGCAAGAAGACGATGGGGCTGGAACTGGCCGCGCAACTGGGCTGGGAACTGCCCGATGCGATCTTCTACCCCACCGGCGGCGGCACCGGCCTGATCGGCATGTGGAAGGCATTCGACGAGATGGAGCGGCTCGGCTGGATCGGCTCCAAGCGCCCCCGCATGTATGCGGTGCAGGCGAGCGGCTGTGCCCCCATCGTCCGCGCCTATGAGGCGGGCGAGGAGCATGCCGAACGCTGGGAGGATGCCGCGACCGTGGCGGCGGGGATTCGGGTGCCCAAGGCGGTAGGCGACTTCCTGATCCTGCGCGCGGTGCGGGAGTCGGGGGGTGCGGCGCTGGCGGTGGGCGATCCCGCCATCCTGAAGGCGGTGGACGATTGCGCCCGGCGCGACGGGTTGCTGCTGTGCCCCGAGGGCGGGGCGACGCTGGCGGCGTATAACCAGGCCGTGCGCGACAATCTGGTCGATGAGGAGGAGCGGGTGGTGCTGTTCAACTGCGCCACCGGGCTGAAATATCCGATGCCGGAAGCGGGGCAGTGGCTGGACAAGGACGGGGCGGTCGATCTGGCGGCGCTGTAAGCCCCACCGCCGTTCAGCCTGAGCGAAGTCGAAGGCCAAGGGGAAAGCGTCCCGCGTGCACTTCGACTTCGCTCAGTGCGAACGGCGGTGGGGCTTCACCCGATCGCCAACCGCATCCCCAGCGCCGCCAGCAACGCCAGCGGCATCGCCACCGCCCCCACCTTCAGGAAAGCGAGGAAACTCACATCCTCCCCCTCGCGCCGGATCGCCTGGAGCCACAATATCGTCGCCAGCGATCCCGTCACCGACAGGTTGGGGCCCAGGTCCACCCCGATCAACAGGGCACCGGTGACGATCTGCGGCGGCTGCGCCTGCGCAATCGCGCTGCTGGCGATCAGCCCGGCGGGCAGATTGTTCATCGCGTTGCTGACAAAGGCGAGCAATGTCCCCGACACCGCCGCCGCGCGGGTCGGATCGGTCAACATCTCCCGCAGCCCCCGCGCCACCCAGGCGATCACCCCGGTGCGGTCCAGCGCCTCGACCAGTACGAACAGCCCCGCGACCAGCGGTAGCACCCCCCAGGACACATGCCGCGCGAGCCCGAGCGGCGAACGCCCCGCCAGCAGCGACACGATCACCGCCGTCGCGATTCCCGCCAGCGCGGTCGGCAGGCCCAGCTCGGCGTCGAGCGCCGACACGACAAGGAGCAGCAACGCGGTCAGCACGATCCCCGCGATCGCCAGCTTGCCGCCGGTGGTGAGCGTGTCGCGGACCACATCGGCCTCGCACGTCCCCGCGATCCGCTCACGCTCGGTGAAACGCAGCACGGCATAGGTCACCGCGATCGACGCGATGGAGGGTAGCGCAAAGGCCTTCATCCATGCGCCCAATGGCGGCATAAGCCCGCCGTACAGGACCAGGTTCGCCGGATTGGAAATGGGCAGCACGAAGCTCGCCGCATTGGCGATCAGCGCACAGGCGAAGAGCAGGGGCAGCGGATCGGCCTTGGCCTTTTTCGCCGCGACGAACACGGCGGGGGTCAGCACCACGGCGGTCGCGTCGTTGGACATGAAGGCCGTGACGATCACGCCGGTCGCATAGACCAGCGCGAACAGCCGGGCCCGCGACCGCCCCGCCATGTTGACGGCGGTGGCGGCGATCCAGTCGAACGCGCCATGCTCGCGCGCGGTCTCGCTCAGCAACATCATGCCGATCAGGAAGAGATAGACGTCGAGCCCCTTGCCGACCGCCTGCCCGGCCTCTTGCCAGGGCATCAGGCCGAGGACGATCAGCACCACCGCCCCCGCCATCGCCCAGATCCATTCGGGCCAGCGCATCGGCCGCGCGATGACGCCCGCCGTGGACAGCCCCGCAATCGCCCAGGTCGTGCCCGTTGCCAGCGTCACCATCGGCTCTCATTCCCCTGAGGGCCGCACCGGCCCCGTCATGGGCCGCCCGATAGGCGAGAGGCGCAAGCCGTGGCAATGGCCACTCCCATCCCGTCCCAACCGACCTCGGCTTTCGCCGGGGTGGAGCATGAGGGGGCGTGAAAGGCCGACTTTCGCTACGCCCCCAACAGGGGAGGACCTTACCCGATCAAAACGCCTTGGACAGGCCGACGAAAAAGCCGCGACGCGGCCCGAATTGCGGCGCGCCGACACCCACGCCGGTTCCGTCGCGAATCTCGTATTTGTGGTCGAGCAGGTTGATCACGTCGAAACGGATATCGAGGTTCGGCCCCGCCAGATGCTGGCTCGCGGTCAGGTTGAACTGCGCATAGGGCGACAGCTTCGCGCCGTTGGGGATGGAATTGACGTCGTCGTCCCGCCGCAGGCCCGAGCCATAGATCATGCTGCCACCCAGCTTGGTGCCTTGCGCAAAGGCATAGGACACACCCGCCGAGCCGGTGAATGTCTGGTCGTGGTCCAGATAGATGTATCGCCCCGCGATATAGGCGAGGTCGTCGGGCGAGAAGCTGAACTGGCTGGAGACGATGTTGCGCCCCTTGGCCTTGGCCGCCGCGAAATTGGCATAGGCGAGCAGGCCGCCGCGCGCATAGCTCATATTCGCCTCGATCCCGCCGATCCGCCCCTGCCGGTAATTGAACGGGGTCAGGATGATCGGCGCGCCGAACTGTCCCTCGTCGATCAAATTCTTCGAGATGCGGTAATAGGCGTCGATGCCATAGGTGAAATAGCGGCTGAGCTTCGCCTGGAAACCGGCGTCGAAATAATCCTGCCGCTCGGCAAAGGGCACGTCGTTGAGCGGATCGGCGGGATAGGCGCTGGTGCCGACGAACTTGGCGATGCTGGTGCTCGCGACCAGTTCGAAGGGCGGCGGCACGAAATAGCGCGAATAGCCCGCGTGCAGCGTGTACACATCGTCCGGCTGCCAGACGAGGTTGACGCGCGGCGACAACTGCCCCTCGCGCCGATAGCCGTTATAGAGATCGTAGCGCGCGCCATAGTTGAGCGTCAGCCGAGGCAGCAGCTTCCATTCGTCCTGAAGATAGGCGCTGAAGCTGGTCGCGGTCTTGCCGCCATTGTCGACGATCGCGATCGGCTCGCCCGCCTGGTTGCCGTTCGCATCAACCGGGAAGACGCTGGTCGTGGTATCGCTGGTCGACCGATCGCGCGTCACCAGCAACCCGCCGCGCAGCGTATGGGCGGCGCCGACATGATAGACCGCATCGACCTGTCCGCCGATCGCGAAGTCCTGTTTGTACGCCTGTTGCGCCTGCCCGTTGTAGAGCAGTTCGCCCAGCACGTCGGGGCGATAGCGTAGCGAGGAATAGCGCGCGAACAGCGACGCCTGCACGGTCAGCGGCTCGGCATCGTGGAGGAAGGCGAGTTGGCCGAAGCCGGTCTTCTCCAACTGCGTCTCGTTCAGCGTCTCGCTGGGAAAGGCGCTCTGCCCGCCGACCGTCCAGTTACCGCCCGGCTGTTGCCCGACCGGGTTGGGGATCTGGAACCACTGGTTGGAATAACCGCCGACGAACGACACCCGGTTCTGATCGTCCAGGATATGGTCGATATAGGTGAAGGCCTGATACTGGTCGGTATCGTCATGCACCGGGTTGGAGCGGCCATCGACGCTCTCGATCCCCAGCCCGCTATGCCGGTAATCGCCCGACACGAAGTAATTGGTGCTGCCCGACGAGCCGCCATAGGTCAGGCTCGGCTGGATGGTGTCGTGACTGCCGCCATAGATGGACGCGGTGCCGCCATTGTCGAACAGCCCGCTCTTGGTGGTGATGTCGATCACGCCCGCGGTGCGCAGGCCATATTGGGCGGGCAGCGCGCCGGTCAGGATGTTGACCTTGTCGACCAGGCGCGGCGACAGGGTCTGGCCGAACACCGCCAGCCCCTCGGGCAGGATGGTGCCGTTGATGCGATATTGCAGGCCGTTATGGTCGTCGCGGACATGGAACTGGCCGAAGCCGTCCTGCACCACGCCGGGCGCTTGCAGCAGGATCTGGTTGAACTGCTGGTTCTCGCCGCCGGGCAGCGCCTTGATGGTGTCGCTGGTGATCTCGTAATTCGACGCGCCCAGGCTCGGCTGGATATGCGCGCGGGCATTGTCGAGCCGCTTGGCGGTGACGACGATATCGCTGGTGTCGCCGCTCGCCTGCGTCTGGTCGGTATCGGGCGTGGGGACGCCACGCGTCTGGGCGAGCGCCGGAAGGGCTATTGCGGACGAGGCGACACAGCAGAGCAGGGCATAAAGACGCATGGACATACTCGCATGATATATAGTCTCCCGGTGACGCCCTGCTTCGCTGCACCGCGATACGAAGGCAAGCGGAGTCGCTCCGCATGACGCATTTGTAAGCGAGTCATCATGCGCCGCTCGGGCCTCCATGGGTCATGGTAAGCGGGGCGGCATCGGCCTATATCAGCGACATGGCCGAACGTTTTGAAAGACACCGCCAGCCCTGGCGGACCGACGAAATTCAGAAACTCCATACGCTTGCCAAGAAGGGCATGGCGCTGAAGGCGATCGCCAAGGCGCTGACCCGCAGCGAGGAGTCGGTGAAGGCGCGCGCGAAGGAAGACGGGCTGTCGATCGCCAAGCTGCACTGAAGGCACGTTTGCGAGCGCGCTGTGGGCGCGCGCCGAACGGCCTCCCGGCGGCGTCAGCGGATGATGCGGCCGATCCGCACCAGCACCCCGCTGGGGTCGCTCACCGCGAATTCATAGGTGCCCCAGGGTTTGGCGTGGGGGGCATCCCGCTCGATGATCCGATCGCGCACCCGGTCGGCGACCGCATCGACATCCTCGACATAGAGATAGAGGCCGAAGGGGTTGTCCTCCACCCGTGGCGGCCAGCCCGGCATGTGGTTCAGATGCAGGTGCCAGCCCTGCCCGTCCTCCAGGATGCGATAGCTGCCGAAATCAGCCGCCACCTCGAACCCCAGCAGCCGGTAAAAGGCGGTGCTGGCATCCAGATCGTCGGCGGGGACGATGGCGACGACATGGTGGTTCATCGGGGCGCTCCCTGGAGGCATGACCGGGATCAGGCGATGGCGATCCGTCGCCCCTCGCGCGCGGAGCGGTAGATCGCCTCGATCACCTTCATGTCCGCCAGCCCTTCCTCGCCCGCCACCAGGGGCTTGGTGTCGTTCAGGATGCACTCGGCCAGGTGGTCGAGCTGCCCGGCATGCTGGCCCTTGCCCGCCGGGACCTGTCGCTCCTCGGTACGACCGTCGCGATGGATCCACATCTTCTGCCCCTCGTAAGATGTGGCGGGCTCCAGTTCGATCCAGCCCTCGGTCCCGGTCACGCGGTACATATTGTGGTTGGAGCTGTAGCTCGACACGCAGGTTGTCTCGATCCCCGAGGGGAAGCGCAACAGGAAGCTGATCCGGTCCTCGACGGTGCGGAAGCGCGGGTCGTTGCGGTCGGTCGCCTCGATCGCGCTGACCTCGACCGGTTCCTCGCCGGTCAGATAGCGGACGGCGTTGAGGCTGTAGATGCCGATATCCATCAGCGACCCGCCGCCCGACAGCGCCCGGTCGAGCCGCCACTGGTTGGGCCGCGCGTTGAAGCCGTGGTCGGCGGTGATGATCCGCGTCGGCCCGACGAAACCCTTCTGCGCCAGATCGATCGCCAGCCGGTTGTGCGGCTCGAACCGCGAGCGATAGCCGATCATCAGCTTGCGCCCCGCCTTGCGGCACGCCTCGATCATCGTGCGGCACTCGGCGACCGACACCGCCATCGGCTTTTCGCACATCACATGCTTGCCCGCCTGCGCCGCGCGCACCGTATATTCGGCGTGCAGGGAATTGGGCAGGATCACATAGACGACGTCGATATCCGGATTGTCGCGGATGCGGTCGAACGTCTGATAGCTGTAGCGATGGCTTTCGGGGATGCCGTATTTCTCGCCGAAGCGCTTCAGCTTCTCGGGCGTGCCGCTGACCAGCGCGACCAGCCGCGACTGATCGCATTCCGCGAACTTGGACATGATCAGTTCGGCATAGCTGCCCAACCCGACGACCGCATAACCGATCTTGCGCCCGCGCGGCGCGGCACAGGCATTGCCCGCCGCCAAGGCGAGCCCCGCTCCCAACCCCGCGATGATGGTCCGACGATCGGCGTTGCGCATGGTCTTCTCCCTTGATCCGGCCAGGCGATGTCGTCCCGCCATTTCATGAAGTTATCATGCGCCGCCACGGGGCACCACCATCATAGACCAAAGTCGATACCATCCTCCCCGGCACGGGGAAGGGGACCGCCGCGAAACGGTGGTGGAGGGGGCTCGCCGCCAGGGCCGATCGACATTCACCCATTCCTCCCCTGCAAGGGGAGGTGGCAGGCCGAAGGCCTGACGGAGGGGTGTCCCGCTATCGAGAGGGTGACACCCCTCCACCATGCTGCGCATGGTCCCCCTCCCCTTGCAGGGGAGGAATGATGAACCTTCCGCTTGAAGGTTGATCCGGTCGCAGGAACGTCCTGTGAAGAAGCCCCCTTCCCTCACCTTCCCTTGCAGGGGAGGATCGTATCACACCGTGACCGCCGACGCCTGCCGCCCTTCCTGCCCGAATATCCGCAGATAGCGTTCGATCTCGTCCGGCCGGCCAGTCGCCTTGGCGGGGTTGTCGGACAGTTTGACCGCCGGTCGCCCGTCCGCGCTGATGACCTTGGCGACCAGCGAGATCGGTTCCAGCCCCGCCTCGCCCGCCGGGTCGCATCCCCGGAAGTCGTTGGTCAGGTTGGTGCCCCAGCCGAAGCTCATCCGCACCCGGCCATGGAAATGGCGATAGGTCGCCTCGATGCTGTCCACGTCCATGCCGTCGGAAAAGATCAGCAGCTTGCTCTTCGGGTCGCGGCCATGCTCTTTCCACCAGGCGATGATCTGCTCGCCCCCTTCGATCGGCGGCATCGAATCGGGGCGGAAGCCGGTCCAGTCCGCCAGCCAGTCCGGGGCGTTGCGCAGAAAGGCGCTGGTCCCGAACGCATCGGGCAGGGCGATGCGCAGATTGCCGTCATACAGCGCCTGCCACTCCTCCAGCACACGGTAAGGCGCCGCCGCCACCCCGGCATCGTCGGGGGCCAGCGCGGCCATCACCATGGGCAGTTCATGCGCGTTGGTGCCGATCGCCTCCAGGTCGTTGTCCATCGCCAGCAGCACGTTGGACGAGCCGATGAAACGATCACCCAGCCCTTCCTTCAGCGCCTCGACACACCAGCGCTGCCACAGGAAGCCGTGCCGCCGCCGCGTCCCGAAGTCGGAGAGGACGAGGTCGGGCAATTCGCGCAACCGTTCGACCTTGTCCCACAGCTTGGCCTTGGCGCGGGCATAGAGAATGTCGAGCTCGAACCGCCCCTTGCCCTTCAGCGCGGCGCGCGAGCGGAGTTCGTTGACGATGGCGAGCGCGGGAATTTCCCACATCGTCGTCTGCGCCCAGGGTCCGTCGAAATGCAGCTCGAACTGGCCGTCGACCGTGCGCAACTCGTAATCGGGCAATTGAAAGCGGGCCAGCCAGTCGATGAACTCGGGCTTGAACATCCGCTGCTTGCCGTAAAAGCTGTTGCCCGCCAGCCAGATCAGCTCCTTCTTGGTGAAACGCAGCGTGCGGGCGTGGTCCAGTTGCTCGCGCAATTCGCGCTCGTCGATCACCTCGGCCAACCGGACCGAATGGCTGCGGTTGATCAGCGAGAAGGTCGCCTGCACCTCCGGATGAAGCTGCCGGATCATCTGGAGCATCAGCAGCTTGTAGAAATCGGTGTCGAGCAGGCTGCGCACGACCGGGTCCAGCCGCCAGCCGTGATTATAGACGCGGGTGGCGATGTCGGTGACGGGCATCAGGACTCCTCATGGTCGGTCGCTCTGCGGCAGTGCGTCCGTCGATGCACGTTCCGCCACGACCGGGCAAGCACCGGCCCCGGCTTGAACCCGCCAAAGCTTCTGTCACTATGGGGCTCGGGGCTGATGACGGGATTTTGGGGGGATGACGGTGCGGATGATGGCGATGGCGCTGGTGTCGATGCTGGCGGTCGGAACGGCGCAGGGACAGGCCGACCGGGTCCGGCGCGGCCCCCTGCCCGCCTGGGCCACCCGGTCCGAACCCCTGGCCATCCCCGCGGATGCCGGCGGCCCGGTCTTCATCCGCCGCCAGGATGTCGAGGCGCATCTCGACGACAAGGGGCAGGCCCAGTATCTGGGCTACCGCGTCAAGATCCTGCAATCCAATGCGCTTCAGATCGGCAATATCTCGCTGGCCTGGGATCCTGCCGCCGGGCCGCCGATCGTCCATGGCATCATCGTCATCCGCGACGGCCAGACCATCGACGTGCTCAAGACCGCCGCGTTCGAGATCCTGCGCCGCGAGGACAAGCTGGAGGAAGCCAAGCTCGACGGCATGCTGACCGCCGTGCTGCGTGTCCCCGATCTGCGCGTCGGCGACGAGCTGGAAATCGAATGGACCAGCTTTTCCAAGGATCCGGTGATGGGCAACAAGGCCTCCGGGCTGCTGGCGCTGGCGGCCAGCCCGGCGCCGGGCCGCTATCATGTCGGCCTGAGCTGGGACGCCGGGCACAAGCCCAACGTCAAGATGACGCCCGACCTGGCCTCGGCGGCCCAGTGGAGCGACACGGCCCTCGACTTCCGCTTCGACAATCCGCCGACCCTGACCCCGCCCAAGGACGCGCCGCCGCGCTACCAGTGGCAAAGGATCGCGGAATATAGCGACTTTGCCGACTGGGAGTCGGTGTCGCGCCATTTCGCGCCGCTCTACGTCAAGGCATCGACCCTGCCCCCTGCGTCCCCGCTCAAGGCCGAGGCCGCGCGCATCGCCGCCGCAAACCCCAAGCCGCTCGACCGCGCCGCCGCCGCGCTGAAGCTCGTCCAGCAGGATGTCCGCTACATCTATGTCGGGCTGAACGGCGGCAACCTGACCCCGGCCGGCGCCGACGAGACGTGGCAGCGCCGCTATGGCGACTGCAAGGGCAAGACGGCGCTGCTGCTCGCCCTGCTCCGCGACATGGGAATCGAGGCGGAGGCGGTGATCGTCAATTCCAGCGGCGCCGACGACGGCTTCGACCAGCATCTGCCCAATCCCGGCCTGTTCGACCATGTGCTGGTCCGCGCGCATATCGACGGCCAGAGCTATTGGCTGGACGGCACCTTGCCCGCCGTGGCGACGCCCGCCGCGCGGCCGGTCTTTCCGGTACAATGGGTGCTGCCGCTGACGGCCAAGGGCCATGGCCTGGAGAAGCTGGGCTGGCAGATGGCCAGGGTGCCCGACGAGATCACGCTGACCGAGATCGACGCGCGCGCCGGGTTCGACAAGCCCGCCACGCTGACCTCCACCACCATCACGCGCGGGGTGGAGGGATTGCAGCAGCAGATGCAATTCTCCGCCATCACCCCGGCGCAACTGCTCGACGCGCTGCGCCAGAACGCGGTCGGCGAATTCTGGCAGGCGATCGACAGCGTCACATGGCGCTACGACCAGAAGGCCCAGGCGAGCATCCTGACCATCAAGGGCACCGGCAACGTCGATTGGGAAAATGGCACCGGCGGGACCAGGTCGCTGGCACTGCCCGGCGGCGGCTTCAGCCCACCCGAGCGGCGCAGCCGGGGCGCCGATGCGCGCAAGGACGTCCCCTTCTACGCCAAGCCCGTCTATAATTGCCACGCCACCACCATCCGCCTGCCCAGCGGGACGGAGGCCCGGCAATGGTCGGCGACGGCCAGCTTCGACCAGCGGCTGTTCGGCCACCATTATCACCGCGCCTGGGAGATGCGCGACGGCACGATCCGCATGATCCGCGGCTCGCGCACCGAACAGACGGAAATCGACGTCGCCACCGCCGAACGCGACAATGCCCGCATCGCCGCCTTCGACAACAGCAAGGGCTATATCACCTACACCCCGACCGGAAAAAAAGCGGAGATCGGCAAGGGCGAAAAAGTCCCCGCCCCCGACGAAATCGACTGGACCGCCGATAACGTGCCATGCGCGGCGCCGACGACCACGGGGGCGTGAAGGCCAGCGAGCGGCGCTCGCCGGGCTTTACCGATGTCTGGTGCGGATCGATATTCACGCATTCCTCCCCTGTAAGGGGAGGTGGCAGGCCGTAAGGCCTGACGGAGGGGTGTCGCGCTCTTGATAGGAGGACACCCCTCCACCATGCTGCGCATGGTCCCTCTCCCCTTACCGGGAGGAATGACGAGCATTCCGCGTGAATGTCGATCGGTTCTAGGAAAAGCGCCGCGAATGCGGGATGCCGGCGGGCATTATTTCAGCACAACAATGGCGGAGACGGAGGCAGTCAAACTAAACGCCAAGAGTGGCGGATTTCCGTCGCTTCCCAGCGCTGTGGGACGGAATGTCCATGGATCATACCATGGATGAAAAATGTACCCGCTTTTGCGGCAATGGAGCGGCCCGACGGGGTCGCACCGTCCTCGCACGCGGGGGAACCGCGCTCGTCCGCTGGACGGGCCGCACCCAACTCGTGCCTTCAAGAGAACAAAGAGGCAACTGCTAATCGGCATATCGAGTGACATATTTCACCGGCCGATTAGTCACACCGTTGCTCAGCCATAGTCGGGCTTTGGGAAGGGGCGGGCGGGATACCGGCAGCCCTTCGCAAAACGCGGCTTCAGGAAGCGAAGGTATCGAAACTGGCGGAGGTTGTGACGCACCGCGCGATCCTTGTTCGCCAATAGGTGGGCAGCGCGCGGGGCTTTGGCTCGTTGCCCTCCCGCCGTCATCAGCGTGTTGTGATAGAACTCGCCGTCCAACTCCCAGAAGATGCCGCGATGCTCGCCATGGAAGGTAAAGCCGGCGGCCTGGTAGACGGTGCCGAACAACCCGCACCGTTCATCGGCAAACGACTGAATCCATTTCACGGTCGGCCGGACACGGCGGATCAGCCGGATCGCGGCCGCAAGTGACCGGCTTTCGCTGTTCCGGGGGGCCTCGTCATCGAGCCACATGC
Source organism: Sphingomonas sp. GM_Shp_1 (assembly GCF_026540895.1). GTDB lineage: Bacteria > Pseudomonadota > Alphaproteobacteria > Sphingomonadales > Sphingomonadaceae > Sphingomonas. The sequence goes on from NZ_JALNUR010000007.1 coordinate 61,431, forward strand.
GGTTCAGCTCCAGATACTCGCTCATGGCAGTGCCGGTCACGACGCTCCCGGCAGAGGCCGGGTTCATCGCATAGCCGAACTGCAGGACGCCGAGCAGCCGGCCGTCGATCCAGACACCGAGATGGAGGGTCGAGCCGCGATAGATCCGCCCGCTGTAGTGATTGGCAATGACGATCTCGTTTGCGATCTGCCGATCAAGCATCGTGACGTGGAATGCCCGATCACCGAACCCGATCGCGTCGCCGCCGCCGACTGGAAAGAGGTAGCCAGACGTTTCCCCCGCCACGCCATGATGCCGGGTGAAGTCGATGCCCGGGGTAACCGGGATTGTTGGAGACATAGTGGGATTGTTGCTCTCATTGGGAGCCGCCCGGCGCGTGGCCGGGCGGCGGATGTTGCGGCATGACCAGCCGCGCGTGACGGATCCCAGGTCCGTCGGTTGCCGTGTTGGCGCACGGCACCCCCGCCCGGTCGTTCGACCGGATCGGACGTGTTCGTAAAATTCTAATCGGGCCCGAATGGTGATCGCCATCGCGCGATGATAATCGCCAGGAATGCGCCGAATGCCCCGCCGCTCGACCCCGCCGGCAATGGTGCCGGACAACGATGATGAGCCGCCGCCCAGCCGGTGGGATCACTTGGCCCTATGGATCGAGGTGTTCGGCTTCGGGGTTCTCCTCGTCACTGGCACAATTGCGCTTGCTTGGGGCGCCGTGTGCTACGTGATGGGAGTTACCTGATGTGCAACCGAGCGCGGTATGCGGGCGAACCGGACACCCTGTTCCAGTCGGCGGCGAAGCTGTTCGATGAGCGTCCCCGCGATAACCGCTTCTACCCGCAGGAGCTCAGCCCCCGGTCCCGGTCCTATGTGATCCGCGAGGCGGGCGGGGAGCGCGCCTGGGACGTGATGACGTGGGACGTGCTCGGCGGAAAGACCTATCCCATGACGAACGTTCGCAACCTCGCGCTACCGCAATGGCGCAAGCTGGCGGCCGATCCGGCGAACCGGTGCGTCATCCCGCTCACCGAATTCTGTGAGTTTACGCCGGACCGGCACGACCTAGACGACGGCAAGGCGCCTTTGAAAGGGGAGATGTGGTTCAGCGTGACGGACCAGCCCGTCTTCGCCGTCGCCGGGTTCTGGCAGGAGACGAAGGACGGACGCTCGTTCGCCATGGTCACTTGCGATCCGAACAGCCTGGTTGAGCCGATCCACCCTAAGGCGATGATCACGATCCTGCATCCCGACGACGTGACGACCTGGTTGCGCGCGCCAGCTGACGAGGTGGTGGCGCTCCAGCAACCCTACCCAGCGGAGCGGATGACGGTGCGAGGGCCGATCTTCCCGACACGTGGCATTTCCGAACCGGTCAGCCCCTGAGCCCACATTCACGCGCGACGCGCCGCGCTCGATCGGCATCTCGCTGCTCGTTCATCGTCTCGCGCAGGAACTCGGCGAAGCGGGCGCGCTCTTCGTCCTCGGGGAATGGCTCTGGTTTACGGAAGCCCCGCAGAGGTTCTGTACGGGCCTCGGCGAGTGCCGAGTTGAAGGCGATTGTGTTCTTGATACCGAGCGCGTTGAGCATTCCGTTGAAATACATGTGTAGATCGTTGCTACGGCCGATCCCGTCATGCGCTGTGCCTCTGCCAGGATCTTCCACGCGCGGGCGCCGTAAAGCCTGCCAGAAACCATAGAAGGACGAACGGCCCCGCCCGGCGATCGCGTACAGTGTAGCGAGAATAACGCGATCAGACAGTGACGTCTCGACCGGCCCTTTGACGGCCCGCGCGCTCAGCCGCTTCATCCAGCGCGACCAGCCCCATAAAGACGATCCGCGCCCTCTGAGCCCGGTTCACGCTACAGGGAGCGTGAGCTGCTCGCCCATCGAGGCGAAGCACGCTCGCGCCGCACGCGCGCCATCGACCGCCTGCCGATACTGGACGGTCGCATATTTCTCCGCCTCGATGAAGGAGAGGGGTGTCCACTCATCGGACGGATAGCATGCGTCATAGATGGCGCGCGCAGCGGCGCGCAGCCGGGGATCGTGCTGCATCATGTTGGTATTCCAGCGAATCGGTACACCAGCCATGATGGAACATAAAGGGAACATTGGTCAATGCGGTTATGCCGGTGGCGCTCGCTCCAGCACGTAGCCCCATCCCCGTTCGTTGCGGATCTCGATCTCGCCGCCCAGGCGGCGCAGCCAGTGCCGCAATCGGCATATCCTGACCTTGGCGACGTTCGTCTCAGCCTCCTCGCTGACAGTCAGCATGGCCAAGCTCAGATGCGAGGCCCGGCCCCGGCGGACGAGGTGATAGAGCGTCTCCACCTCGCCGCGCGGCCGGTGATGACGAACGCCCCGCCAATAGACCGCGTAAGGATCGCGCTGGACGGCCAGGCCGAACCGCTCCACGCGATCCGGCCGATCCGCTCCACAATGGGGACAAGGCTCGATCATGGGGCGAGCAACGCCTTTTGCGACTGGGGAATGGCCGCGACGATCGCTTGCACTGCCGAAGGGAAAGGATGAACCCCTTCGGGGCTGACCTGGGGCCGCATCACGGTCCCCGACGGAACGACCGCCGTGTTGGACGAAGTCGTCACGGTGTATGGGCCGGTTCCCGTGACCGACAGCACGGATAGCGCCGCGCCGCCGCCGATGAGGATGTCCGCGATTCTCGGCGGCGTCGTGGTCTGAAACGACGTGTAGGGCGTGGTGCCGTCCGTGCCAGCCTGTGCCGCTAAGGTATAGGTGTCGGCGACGATGGGCCACGTCCCCGGAGCCCCGGCGTCGTACCAATAGGGCTTCGTGCTGATATAGCCAGCCAGGCGACCACCGCCGCCCGCTTCCTTGAACGCCTCCAACTGCCATTTGAAGCCGTTGCCCCAGCCGTTGGTCGTGGATGCCCATTCATTGTACTGGGACGCCGTCTGCCCTTCGCGCGTGGTCCAGAAGTTCGTCGAGGTGGTGCGGGGCAGCACGCCGGTCGCAATCATCCTCATGCCGGGATACCGCGTCTTGAACCGGTCCACGAAGCCGGTCCAGTTGCCTTGCATGGTGGAATAGGTCGAGTTGCTGTCGTTCTGACCCAACTGGTTGACCGCGACCGTAAACGGCAGCGCGCTACTCGCATTGAACGCCGCCGCCTGGTCGAGCACCTGCCAGCGAAGCGTGGCATTGGTGCCAAGTTCGCGCGCCGATCCGGCCCCCGGCATACCCATCATCATGAAGGGGACGCGGCGATAGCTTGGATCGTCCTTATCGAGCCAGCGCCGGAGCCAGCCGAGATTGCCGCGCGTGTCCGCCTCCGCAGCATATTCCTGCCGGGCCTCGCCGATGCTGTCGACAACGCCCAGCACGACGGGACGACCATCCCAACCCCGCGCGACCGTCATGTCCGGCCCGTAATAGGCAGGCTGGCTCTGCCCAAAACCGGTATCGAGCGACGCGGTCGAAGCGGTCGCGGGCGCGCTCAGCATCGGCGTAAGGGTCGCGGCGTCCGTAGCACCCCATACGCGCTCACCCCGCGCTGTCTGGATGCGATAGACCGGGATTTGCTTCTCCGCGGCGGCGGTGTGGTAGAGGGTGTAGATTGCCACGCTGGCCTCGCGCGGAACGGTGATCGTCGGCTCATCCGTCCACGCGCCGATGTTGCCGCTCGCGATCGAGACGCCAGCCTGCCCCCCGAACGTCAGCGCCACCGGGGCAGCCCCGTTTACGCTGATCCACACGCCATCAATCACCGTGGCGTTGCCCGGCAGCACGGTTTCCTGCGGGCTGTTACCGCCCTCCGTCGAGGCGAATCCCGAAAAATGGAACCGGGGATTGGTGACGGTGTGAACGGTCGACGCCAGCACGATCCGCGTCATCACGTAATTCGTCGCCGACGCTGCCGTCACCAGCGAGCCGGAGGGGAAGCGCGACCGGGTCGACCAGAACATGTAGCGCTGCGCGTCCGTGACCGGCGTTTCGAGTGGATCGGCGATGGCCGTAAAGGTCAATGGTTCCTCGACCGCCCGCTGACCCTTGGTCGCGCGAACCACGATCGTGTACGCCTGCCCAACGGCCTGTGCACCCATGCCGGCGACAATCCGGCCGTCCGATGCCAAGGCCAGCTGCGCGGGCGCGCTGCCTACGACGGTGTAGGTCGAGCCGGCCCCAAAGGGATCGGTCAGGGCGGCGATCAGCGCCCCTTGCGCGATGGTGGTGTAATAGGTGGACTTGCTGGCCGAGAGACCCGGCCCGCCACTTCCTCCAATGCTGAACTTGAAAGCCATGCGTCAGCCCTCCCGCGCATAGACGGGGGTCGAGGCGGCGGTGCAGATGATCGAAATCGCGCCCGTGGTGACGTGAGTGCTGCTTTCGTACAGTTGGCCTCCGCCGGGCAGCAAGAGGCTGTTCTGATCGGCCGTCGCAGTCGCGAGGCCGCTGATGTAACAGGTCGCCGAATTCTGCACCTGCACCTGGATGAAGCGGCGCGAAGGATTTGCCGGCATCAGCTGCGTCGCCGTCATACCAAAGATGCCACTCCGGTTGGTCGACGTGATCTGAGGCAGGACAGCGGTAATGGGTACAGGGTTGCTGATATCATAGGCCGCACCCGTTCTGTCGACGAGCGTGCTGGCGCCGCCGGGGACCGTGCGTCCGGCCCAATCCTTTACCGGGGGCAATTGCGTCTGGCCGGCGGCGTTTGCCGACAGGCAGGCGAGCGCGACAGCGCCCACCCATAGGAGGATCCTCATAGATCAGTCCTTTCGAGGGGTCGTGGAATGGGTGGGCCAGCCGCCCCACAAGAGGCGGCGCTTGGCCTCGCAGGCGGCCAGCGCGATGTCGCCGTTGCGGATGGCCCGCTCGGCGTCGGCGCTCGACATGCTGCCGTCAGCCTGGGTGGTCAGCGGGAACGGAAGGCACGGCTCCGCCGCCGCCTTCGGTCGATCGGGGAGGTTCGGCAAAGAGGGCGTCGCGATCGGCCGCCGCTCCCCGCACGCGGTCAGCAGCAAGGCACAGAGCCCGGCCAGCATCGGTCTGTTCATAGCGTGTCACCGTGTCTCTGGATCGGAGGATGATGGGTTGCCGGTTGGCGAGGTCGGCGGCGTATCCCTGCGCTGCGCTCGCCAGGCGGTCCGAATAACCGGCCTGCGCATTCAGGCGGGCCCGGTCGGCGGCGGCGAGGCTGTCCGACCACGCCGCGCGCTCGTTGGTCAGGGTCAGTCGGTAATCGGCGCGGAGATAGTCGAGGCGGGCGATCCACAGGCCCAGCACCGCGATCACGACGAACGGCCATAGGCGGGCCAGCCTCGCCATGGTCACGCCTCGTTGACCGATAGCGGCTGCCCGGCGGCGGACAGGCGGACGGGCTTGCCGATGACCGGCAGGCCAGCGGGCCAGCGCCGGGCGACGCACCGCTCTTTCGAGATGCGCGTGATCGTCACCGCATCGCTCTGATTGCCGCCCAGCACGCGATACGCCGTGTCGTCCTCGCCGACATAGAAGCCGACGTGCCCGCCGCCCTCGCGCTCGAACACCAGCACCGCGCCGGGTGCCAGCGCGTTGGCCGCGATCGGCTTGCCCCAGGTCGCCCATGCCTTCGCACGGACCGCGATCGGGGGAGGCGTCAGCCCGGCTTCGGTGACGCACTTCGCGGCAAACAGGCCGCACCACGGGACGCTGTCGGCATTGAACACCATCCCCAGCACCTTGGCACCCAGCGTCTTCGCCCAGCCCATGATGGTCGGATTGCTCGCGGGTCCCGGCGTCTCGCGCACGCCAAGTTTCGCCCGCGCGGCGGTCAGCCACGTTGGTTCGGTCATCGAATTATCCTTTGTTGGAGACGGTTAAGTCAGGCGGCGCTATGCAGGTCTCACCGGGCCGACTTCCCCCGAAGACGCTCGGTCGCAGGGCCTGCCCTTTCTCCCAACTGGCAGGCCCTGCATCGCAATTCTGACAATATTGATTTCTATCAACTGAGTGCCCGGCATTGCCCGGGCGGACAGCAGGTCGCCTCGCCTGGTCAGCAACGGGGCGAGGCGACTTGGTCAGGTGTCCGGCTTATCCTTGGCAGTCGCCATGCCAGCGACCGTTCCAATGATCGCCCGGGCAGCACCGAGCACGAACTTCATCGCGCCGAACCCCAGCCACCCGGAGGAAATGGATACCGTCAGATAGGCCCATAGCGGCCAGCCGAAATGTTGTGCCGCCGCGCCGCCGATCGCACCGAACGCGGGCAACAGCGAAATGAGGACGGCGATATCACGCCAGGATACGGGCTGCTTGGCCTCGATCTTCTGGCCGATGCGAAGCCACTGCCCCGCCGCAACGGCAAAGACCCCGATGCCATAGTGCTGCCACTCTTTCACAGCGTCACCACCCCTATTCCCAACCCCGTGATTACGAGCCCGATCGACACCATGAGGCTGACGGTGCGATGCGTAGCGGTGACCGCCTGGACGAAGGCCATGCCGGTCACGGCCATTGCCGCCGCGATGCAGTCGGTCACGATGTCGAAGGTCTGCCACGTGGCGGGCGAGCGAGAGATGAGCTTCGCTAGGTCGCCCGCGCATCCGAAGGTGAAGCCGAACCCGATTAGAGCCGATCCCACGAACAGCAGCGATGCAGACCATGGCGCTGTCATGGCGTCGCGCAGGTCGACGTGAAGCCGCTCGATCGTGGCGCGGAATTCCGCGCGGCATTGCGCCCGGCCTGGTTCCCGGCACCGAATCAACTGCCACAGCGCCCGGCGCGCGGGCCCCAGCCATTGAACGCTTGCGACCCCGAAGCGTGCGCCGGTCAGCATCAGCCACCATATGGCGGCCGTGCTTATGATGTGCCCGAGCGCGGTCATTTCGCGGCCTCGTCGGCCGCAAGCCATTTGCCATCCATGGTCATTTCCTCAGGCAGCGATGTTGTAGTTGATGCGCAGTTCGGTCTCGCCAGGCGGCAGCGCCTGGGTTCGGCGATCGATCAGCGTCGTGACGTTGCTGGCGCGGTTGAACTGGATGCGCCCGCTGGTCGCGCGGTCGACGAAGATGGCCGCATCCGCATCGCGAATGTCGTTGTCGTTGACGGCGATGCGCGAGCGATATTGCTGGCGCGGCACCCGGCCATCCAGCGTCATGGTGGAGTTGCCGTTGCCGGAGATCGACACGCCACGACGACAGCCGACGATGGTGTTGCCATAGATCTGCTGATCCATGACATCGTTATCCTCGCCCGGCCCGATCCCCCAGGAGTAGTTATAGAGATCGGCGTTTTCGCAGTAGTTCCAGCGGATGATGCCGCTCGCCATGACGGCGATGCAGAAATTGTGCCCGCGCACATGGTTGCCTTCGATCAGGCATGTTTCCGACCTGACCACGATCGCGCCCTTGCCGCCGCCAGTATAGGCCGCGACGCGGTTATTGCGGACGATCGCATGGGCCGGACGACGCACGTAGAGCGCGCTGGCGCGGCCGATCTGGATACAGTCGGCTTGCACACCTTCGGGCGGCGGAATGTTGCAGCCGATGACGGCGATGATTCCGCCGATGCCCTCGATGTAGATGGCGTCGCCTGCCGCCTTACCGATATTGTCGTGGACGTTGCAACGCTCGATCCACACGTCTTCGGCCAGCGCGGACGTAGGGAGCGGGATCTCGCTGAAGGGCTTGTTCCGGATCTCGATCACGTCGCCCACCGACGCCGTGCCGGTCAGGGTGAACGCGATGCCATTCTGATCGAAGGCCACGCCGCCACTGGCGGTACCGGCCAGCAACGTCCCGTCGGGCCGCCGCACGCGCCAGCGGGTCGCCGACCCGGTACCGCCGGTCGTGCATTCGATCCGGACTATGCCAGTCAACACCGCTTCGGTGATAGCGTAGGACTGGACCTGAACCCCGGACGGCACTGACACGAGCACCGACTCGGCTTTGCGGGTATTGCCGCGGATCGCGATGCCGATCGAATTGTTGTCGGTACGCGAGCCGTTGCCCGACACCTCGCAGTCGACGAGCATGATGCCGTAGCCGCCATAGGCGTTGACGCCGCGCTGCGTCGCGCCGGTCAGGTGGAGGCCCATAACCCGGAAGTCGCTGGCACTGTTCTCATCCAGGGCGAACAACTGGCCGGTGCCGACCTTGGGCGCGGCCCCGTTGCCATATGCTCGGTATGTGCAGCGGTTGCCGGGCCGCAGCGTCTCCGACCACGATCCGCCCCGTTCCAGAAAGAAATGGGTGCCCGGCCAAAACTGCGATCCGTCCGCCGCCTTGGCGAGCGTCTTCCACGCGGTTTGCGGCGTCCGTCCGTCGTTGCTGTCGTCACCCGTCGGGCTGACGTACCGGCGGGTTTCGCCCAGGAAAGCATCGTTGTCGTTCGCGACCAGCGCCTCAAGATCGTCGTCGCTGATCTCGTCCAGGATCTCGATCGAGCGTATCCACCCGGACATGGGCAGCGACCCGTCCAGTCTGGCCCCAACGGCCAGGCGATCGAGCTGGGCGGGCGGCTCCAGGAACGGCGCATGGGCGGCTAGGCCTGCCGCCGCAACCGTGTGTCCGCGCGTGCTGATCCGGTGCGCGATGCGGACTTTGCCCGGTCCATAGAGCCGGGGCACGCAAGGCCGCTTCGCGCTGTTCCATTGCGTGCCGGTCAGGGCATGGTCGGTGGTTCGCGCGACCGTCATCACCTTGCCGGTCGCGTTGCCCAGCTGCATGAACGTGCGCTCGATATTGTTCTGCGCCGCGATCTCCGCCTCGACGACGATCGTATGCGGCCGATCGAACAGGTTGCGCCCGCGCACCTCCAGAAAGTCGTCGCCACGCCCGGCGGGCTGGCCGAGCGTGATGATGGGGCTCGTGATGACGTCCGTTTCGACTTGGGCGAGGATGACGCGGACCCGGCCACCCGCCCGCACCACAAGGCGGCCCTGTCCACCCGTGGTCGTCGCCGTATGCACGCGACCTATCCGCGCCCACTGTCCGCCAAAATAGTCAGGCGTCGAACCACCGCCACCCGTGACGGTCAGATAGCAGGCCCCGGTGATGCATTTGGCGTAGACGCTCGATGCCACCTGCGCGCCCGCCCCGGCGCTGAAGAACGGAATGGCAAAGTCGGTCGTCGTGCTGGGATTGTAGAACTCGACGACATTGCCGTTCATGTCGCCGCTATCCAGCAACGCCTTGAAAATATACTCGCTGCCGTCAGGCGTGCGGGCAAACCGGAGGCTGTCGGTATCATCGACAAGGGCCGCCGACGCGCCGCTCGGTCGGCTGTTGAGAAGCGTCCACCCCGCGGTCGACACCGGCGCGGCGTTGCGCATGGACACCATGTTCGTGGCCGCCGGTTCGCGCAGGAAACCGAAGCCGGGAATGATCCGGGGTTGCCCGGCCGGGGCGATATACAACGCGCCGGACAATGCCGCCGACACGCCGCCCGGCCCCGAGATCGCGATTTCCTTCATCGACATGACGGACGTGAACGAGGCGTTGTTCGCCTGATAGTCGCCCGTGACGAAGTTGGCGCGCAGCGGAATGCGCGCCTTTCGGTTCTGGAGGATCACTCGTGGTTGCCCTTCAGATAGACCATCAGGCCCTGCGCGCCCGAGCCCGCCGCCTCGACCTCGATGGTGACGGGAGCGTCGTCGGGAATGCGCGGCGTGGCAATGACCGGTTGGGGTGTGCCGTCCGCCTTGCTCGATAGCTGACCGGGAAGGATGCGCAGCGGCGACGACAGGATCGAGCCGCCGTTCACCAGGACATTGAGCCGGATGCCAAGGGTTTGCGCGGGCGACAGATCGGGGGCGATGGCGAACGCCCGAACCTCCGTCACAATCAACGCGCGCGGCGCACGCAGCGGTGACAGGCCGGTGGCGACGCGCACCATTTCGCGCGGGCCGTAGCAGTCGAACAGCCAGTCGAACGGCTGGCCGGTCGGCATCCGGGCCGCGACGCCCGCCGGTGACAAGGCAAGGTTGGACTGCCCCGACAGATTGCGGATCGGGTAGAAGCCATCCTCGCCCGGCCCGCCGGTCGCCGTGCCGGTCGACCAGTCGTGCACGTCCTGGAGCGTGTCGTTCGCCCGCGCGATGAAGCTGACGATCTGGGCCGAAAGCTCGGGCTCCATCACTCCGGCTCCACCGTGCCGAAGCCGTCGACCAGCGGGTCCATCTCTTCATAGGTTTCACCGGGGGCGAGCTGGGCCGCGATATCTTCGCGAGGACAGAGGACCTTGCGCAGGCGCGTGCCGTCCGGCCCAAAGATCACGATCAGGACCATGTCAGACCTTTATTTCTTCGACGTAGAAGTTTGAGCCGGCTTCCATGAAGCCCTGGTCGTTGCCGCCGCCATAGGCGACGAAATCAATCCAGAAGCTGTGCGCGCCGACCGGTAGCCCGGCAAAGGCGCGGCCATAGTAAAAGGGACTCCGCACGGAACGGAAACCGTTGATAACGCAGGACGCGACCCAATACCATTTGGTGTCCATGACGGTGTCCACGCCATCGGTGGTCCGCCCGAAGACGAAGTAGCCCGCATAGTCCCGGCCTGGGCGAGGTGCCATGTTGCACTCCAGGCGGATGCTGCTGTCTGCGCGCTGCTTGGTGACGCCCAGCGTCAGATAGCGCACCCGCCCGCCGTCGCTGCCGGGGAGCGCCACGTTGCTCGCCAGCTCGGCGGTGTAGCTGCGCCGGATCGCATAGTCGGCCAGCGCTGGCGTATCGATCGACTTGGCCTTCAGCGTGTCGACCTCGACGTCGTACATGCGAAGCTTGCCGCCCGCATATCGGAAGACCTCGATCGGCTGGCCGCCGCCATTGCGGTCCCAGAGGACGAAGACATCGCTGTAGATGCCGACGACGCTGCCCGCCGGTCCCGCAAGCTGGGAAATCGCACTGACAACGCCGTTCGCCCCCACCGACCACATCGCCAAGGCCGTGCCGGTGGCGGGATCGAGGCGCTGGAGGTTCTTGATGAACAAGTCGTTCTGTTCGGTTTTGATGCCGATCTGGTCGACCATCTCCACCAGCGACCTGCCATCCGGCGCGCGCGCCAGCCCATCGATCAACAGTTTGTAGGCACCGATATTGGCGCCCAGGTCCGCCGTGTTTCCGGCATTAGTCAGAATGTCGGTGAGGATCTGCGCGGCCAGTTTCCCTCCGACATAACTGCCGTCCGGCTGGCGGACTCCGCCGATCGTCGTTCCCGCCGGTGCCCCGACCGTCGCGCCGTTTTCAGGTCGATTTGGGCCAACGACAGCGCCGTAGTCGACCGCCACCCCGGAGGTGACCACCGGCCCGAGGATGCGTCGCCCGCCGGTCACGCCGTTGCGCTGATACGATACCGACACCTCATAGGGGGCACCGCTGCGAACGCTCGTGATCTCGACGCGGCTGGCGCCGACCGACCAGATGCCCGCCGAGGTCCATCCAACGTTCGGCGCCTGGCCCGAAACGAAAGGTCGATACTCGATGACCACCGCATCGCCGGTGCTCGCGTCAACCGAACCGGTCACCACCAATGCTGGAACCGTCTGCGCCTGGGAGATCAGGCTGGTCGCGCTGATCGCCCAGGCGTCGACGGCAGGAACGGGCACGAGGGGCGGTCCGGTAACGCCAGGCGTCGGGGGTGGGGTCGCAGCTTGGCCGAGCGCGAAGGCATGCTTGGCATTCGTCTCGCTGCGAGCGGTGAAGGTCGTCACGCCGCCCGCCGGATCGAGGTCGCGGTTGAGCAGGAGAATGGGTTGCCGGTTCAGGCCCACCTCAGGCAGGTCGGCGGTGACGCAATCGCCCGGCTTGTACCCCATCCAGAACAGCTTGAGGGGCAGCGTGATCGGGCCGAACTCGCGCGAGTTCTCGATGTCATAGCGGACCGCCGTGCCGATCTGCTTCGTGTTCTGGATGAACGGATAGTCGAGCACCTTCGACCGCTTGCCGCCGTCCTCGGCGATGTGCTCGGCAATGCTGATCGGCGATCCGGGCAGGAATTGCCAGTTGTTCTCCTCCAGCCGGTATCGCGGCGTGACGGTATTGATGCGGTTGCGACGCGGCTGGGTGGTCGCCACCCGCGCCTGGCCAATGACGTCCTGAATTGTCACGGTCGCGAGCGACACCTTCGGCGCGTTCACGAGGCAGCTGATCCGCGCGCCAAGGGGCATGGGCTCGCCCATCCCGGCCTGCAGGATCTTCTTCATCGTCGCCCACTTCTCGTCGCGGGAATAGATCATCCCGCCACAGGTCCAGCCATTGGCGGCGGCGATGTTCCGGCCCTCGACGAATGCGGCGACGTCGATCAGCCGCCAAGGCGAGCCCATGCCCATCACGCGCTGATAGGTGCTGTTCGGGTTGCTGACGTCGCGCTGCCAATAGCCATGCGCCCAGCGCAGGCCGAGCAGATAGGGGTTTTCCGTCCACTCCCACGTCGCCATGGCGGCGTCATAGGCTGCGGTATCGGCAGGGTCGGCCATGCGGTGCGGACCGTTGCCGCCCGGATAGGTCGAGTCCTTCGTCGGGTCGTAGGCCAGCGCGCCGCGCACCGTCCACATGGGGGCGGGCACGCCGTTCTGATACAGCTTGGCCTTCGTGTCGAAGCGCAGCGTCCAGGTCGCCGCCGCCTTGCCTGACAGCTTGAAGTCGGCGCCCACGCCCGGCGGCGTCCCGGCGCCAGCGCCGAATGCCAGTGCCGGCGACGCCAACGCGCCAAGCTGGGTCATCGACCACATGAAGCCCGCGAACGCGCCGATCGCGGCGCCGGTGTCGCTGTACGCTACCGGCACACGGTCGACGGTCTGCCCCTCGATCGCGGCGATCGGGCCGAGTGATAGCACCGCGGCGAACGCCTGGCGGTCATTGTCGCCCGCGTCGCGCGTGTCCCAGCCACGACGCATGACGATGTCGCCCGCCGTTCCTGTTCGACCTATCGCGAGCGGGACGCCGGCATCCGGGTCGGCCGAGAAACTGGTCTGTGATCCCGTCGCGTCAGCGGTCGGTTTTTTGGCAGTCAGGCCAGCCGCAAGAGAAAGAGCGCCGGCCGCTGCAGATGCGATCGTCCCCAGGGTAGTCAACGCACCCGCTGTGGCAATGCCAGCGATCGAGCCGCCACCGGCGATAGCTGTGCCGAGAAGGCCCGCCGTGCCTGCTGCACCGATGCCTGTCGCGACGAGCGCAACAGCGCCCACGACAATGGCAGCCGTCTTGAGTACGTTACTCATGGCGGGGCTCCCGAAAGTGCCCGTCTGGAGAGACGAGAATGTTGATGATCGCGACGCTGCTGGTCAGCAGCAGTCAGATTGGGAAATTCGAAGGGCGGAAACCGGAGGCGGAATATCTTGCTTCAGCGCGCCTGGAGGACATCGAGCGATGCCTTGTTAGGCAGCTTTCTCCACCTCAGGTTTACCGTCAGCCGGATCGACCAGATGACGTCATGATTGTTTGGATGGCAGGCGGCGTCTCCGCCGGATCGGCGGCGGCCAGGGTCGACCTTCACAGGTCCGGGGAAAGCACACGCGTCAAATCATGGCTGCCGTCAACGATAGTCGAGCCATGTGCCCCGCAAGCCAAGGATCAATGATGTGAAAATCCCAAGCGGCCATTGGCAGCGAGTAACGGGCCTTGTGCTTCTGGCCTTCGGCCTGTTCGCCGCCGTTGCATCCACGCCCTACAATTCGGCAGCGGCGGTCGCCGCTCTTTGCTTCTCCGTCGGTGGGTCCCTGCTCTTTTGGGGTATTATCTTACGCTATTTTTGCGCCCTGGATCAGAGATTGGAACGGATAGAACGAGCTATGGGATCGGATGATAGGTGACCGTCAGAAGGCTCGCCACGCGGCAATGTACTCCACCGGCTGCAGGACGGCTGCACCGACGGCGTCGGAATGGTATCCCACCACCCGACCATTACCCAGTGCTACCACCAGCGCCCCCAGCTTGTCTTCGGCGGGCAACATCAGGACATCACCGACGATCGCCTCGGCCGGGGCGATGCGTTCCAACTCCATGGCATCAAGCGCGTCGGCAAGGCTGGTATAGCCGCGTTCCTCCAGCGCCTTAAGGGCGCTCCGAGTGGTGCGGTATGCTCCTGATGCGGGCAGCTTCACCTTATGACCGAGGCGGCGGAGGTGAGCCGCGGTCATGCGAACGCAATCCGAGGTGCCGAGCCGCATCGGCCGGGCCGACCACTGATCGAGCGTCGCCTGGGCGGCGCGCGTGCGGCGGATGAATGGATCGTCGGTCATTGCTCGACCATCCGGCCACCGCCGCCGCCATAGCCTGCCCCGCCGCCACTGAAGGTCTGCACCGCTCCCTGCACGCCCGGCACGCCCCAATAGACCGTCTCGGCGACACCGGTGACGAAATCCATGCCCGCCTCATTCGGGAAAATGCTGCGATGGTGCCCGGCGGACAGCCGGGCGCTCTCGTCATCCTCGAACAGGCGCTCGAAAACGCTGGTCACTTCGTACTCGACGGTGCGCCCCTGCTCGCCCGCATCAAGCGTGGGCACGTCGACCTCGCCCGCAAAGATGAGGTGCGGATCGGGGATGACGCCGCCGGTCGCCGGGTTGACGGCCCCAACATAGATATCGACCGGGGCGCCCTGCATAGATGGGGCGGCCAGCGCCGCCGCCGCCGCATCGCCTGCGGGTAACAGGGTCAGTCCGATCGCGGGCGCGCTATCGCCGACGCCATCGGTCAGATTTTCGACGTCGGAAATGACGCCATAGGTGGGGTCTTCGCCGACATAGGTCTCGCCGCCGAAGCGGAGGACACCCGATCCGTCGATCAGCCGTATCGTGCCGTCGGGCAGCATGATCTTCACCGCACCGAAGACGGTCGGGGAATCCTTCCGCAGTTCGGCGTCGAGTGCGGGGGTGAGCGCGGTCATCAAAAACGCTCCGTGATGGTGATGGTGGGAATCTTCGACTTGGCGATCGTCTGCTCGATATCGACGCTCGCGCCGGAAACGATGCCCTCAATGTACGGCTTGGCAACCTCGACAACCGAGCCGTCGACGGTCTCGATCCGAAGCATAGGGTCCAGGGTGATGGTCAGCAGCCCGCCAGCAGACGCGACGAAATCGCCCGCGGCATTGTGAAGGTAGCGCCGGCCGCCATGGATGATGGAGAAGAACTGCCCCTCCCGCAGGACATAGCCGCCGGTGAAGCCGCGCAGCACCAGCACATTGCCCGCCTGATTGGCCCCGTTGACGACCGGATTGCCGGGGTTGCCGATATCGAGGCCGGGCTGGGGCACGGGGAACAGCGCCCCCTCTGTTTTCGCGCGCCGCAGGCGGGCGATGAGGATGCGACCATCGGGCTCGGGCTTGAGGCGGGGATAGGTGATGTCGAGGGCGAACCGATTGCCCAGCCGGTTCAGGCGCTGATAGCCGCCGCCCATGGGGGCTTTCTGATCCGAGCCCCAATCGAGCAGCTTGGGCACCGCCACCTGGGGCAAGCGCGGCTGAGGGAGTTCGACGGCCATAGATCAGGTCCCCGGCAGGCGTCGGCGAGCGCTTCGGCTGGCGTTGCGACCGGCCATGGCCGCGCCGCCGGCCGCGCCACGCATCGCCGCGCCGGCACCGATCGCGTTCATCTGCTCGAGCAGGTCCTGCGTCAGGACGGCGCCACGAAGGTCGAAATTGAAGGACGGCGCCGGGCCATTGTCGTTGCCCGACAGCATGCGCCGGGTCTCCGCCGCCGGATAGATGCGCGTGCCGTCAGGGAGGTCCGCGATCTCGCCGCCGTTCTCGTTCACCCAGGTCAGTCCGCCGGACCAACGGGCGGTGCCCGATGCGTTGCGGCCGATCTTCGTCGGGTCGATCTCGCTCCAGTTTCCGAGGTCGACATCCGGGCGCATCACCGAGGCTCCGCCGAACAGCTTGCTGATGTTCCCGAATACCGAACCGAGCGTCGGCAGGTCGCTGTTGCCGTTGATCAGGTTCTTCAACGGGTTGAGCAGCGCGAGCTTGATGAACTCGTTACGGATGCTGTTCGTGGCGGTCTTGCCCAGCGTCTCCCAGTCCGACCAAGCCTGGGGTGACAGGACATTGTCCACGAACTCCGCGCCGTAGCCGCGCAGTTCGTTCATCGCCGCCGCCGTCACCTTCAGCTTGGTGTTGATCGCGTCCTGGGTATCGATGCCGCGCATGCGGGCGTCGATGTCCTGCTGTTCCATATCCGGGAACTGACGTCGTATCTGCTGCTGGACGCGCAACTTCTCCAGTTCGCGGGCGCGGACCTGGTCGCTGACCCCGGCGAGCTCGAGCTCACGCTGCGACAATTCCAGCTGGTCGGCCTGCGATCGACTGGCGTCGAGGATGTAGCGCGCCATCGCCTGGGCATTGTTGGCACGGGCATCGGCGACCCGCGCCTCGACCAGCGCGGCACGATCGGCGTCGGTATATCGCTTGTCGTCGGCTTCCTTGTTCGCCGCCCGGCGCGCCGCCTCCATAGCCTGCTGCAGCGGCGACTTGCTGAGGTCCAGAATGGACGCAACCGTCTCGGCAGTCCGTTGCTTCGTCGCGTCGACCGCTGCGGCGCCAGCGCTGCGCGCCTCCTCGGCATGGGCATCGGCGAGCGCCTGGCGATAGGCGGCGATGGCGCGCGTGATCTCCTCATAGGCTTTGGTCTGGCCCTGTGCCTGGGCGATCACCTGCATGGCGATCAGCGGGCGCAACGCGGCCTCGTCGGCAAGGGTCTGGTTCAACTGCGCGGCGGTGATCTTGCCTGCCGCGACATTGTCGTTCGCCGCGCGGCGGGCCGCCGTCTCCTCCCGAAGACCCGCAATCGTCTTGGCACTGTTCGCGACGCCTTCGGACACTTGCAGGTTGAGTTGGCGGCGAACCTGCGCGTCGACATCGATGCCCTTGCGGGTCGCATCGGTGGCGGCCTTGCGCCGGGCTTCCGCCTCGACCCCGGCCGCGCTGCTCTTGAGATAGGCGTCAGCGACATCGAGCGCGGCGCGGGCGCTGACTTCCATCGATTCCGCTTCGCGTGCGAGCGTGGCGGCATGGCCCGCGCCGCTATTCGCGGCTTGGGTGCGGGCGCGGTTGCCCTGGGCCAGGGCCTGCGCTTCGACCTGGGCGCGGGTCACGACCTCGCCCGACATCTCGATCCGCGCGCGCTCGGACGCCAGTGCGGCCTTGGCGGCGGGCGACTTCGCCGCGGCGATCCTGGCGTCGATCGCCGCCAGTTGGTTGGCCTTCTCCTGCTTGGGCATGAAGGTGTCGATTGCGTGGCTGTAGGCGTCGAGCGTCGTGGTCAGCTGCTGGCGCTGTTCGCCGGAGACGCCGGTGTTCAGCGCCGCGCGCAAGCGGCCCGCATTGGCGCGATAGCCGCTCAGCTGATCCGCCCCGGTAAACTGGTCGACCAGCTGCTGGCCGCCTGCCTGGGCGGCATTGGCGCGAGCCTGATCGGCGCGGCGGGCCTCCGCGGTCATCTGCATGCGCAGACCGGCGATCTGACGGTCGATATCGGCCTGGAACGATGCCGTGGTCGTGCCCAACAGCATCTGGCCGACCGATGGCCCGAGCGTCCGCTGCTTCTGGAGGTCGGCGATGCGATCCTGCAGTGTCCCACCCGTGACGGCGCGGTCGATCGCCTTGCCCATCCAGGTCCAGGCATTGGACGCGGAATCGGCGATCCCGTCCCAGGCCCGCTTGAGGAAGTTGGCGTTGTCGGCGGCGCCCTTGAATGCGGGGCCGAGCGCATCGAGCAGCGCGCGCTGCGCGCCTGTCATGTCGTTCTGCTCGACGAGCTTCTGGATATAGTCGGCGGTCGACTGGTTGATGACGCCGTAGCGCGTCGCGAGATCCTCCGCGCCCTTGATGGGGTCGGCGAACGCAGCGGCCAGCTGCGATGCGGCACCCTTCGCGTCCTGCCCGGTCGCCGCCGCGAAATCCTTGGTCAGGGCGGTCAGCCCGACCAGCACACCGCCCGTGATCTTGCCGGTTTCGACGAACGACAGTTCGATCTCGCGCGCGGCGGCCACCGACATATCGCCGGCTTTGGCTGCGGCTTCGGCGTTCGCCTCCAGCGCCGCGCCGGAAAGGCCGAGCATCCGGCCCGACCCCATCGACACGGCGTTCATTTTGTCGACCGCCGACGAATAGTCGTACCAGGCACTGGCCGCGAGCGCGACAGCGGCGGTGGTCGCGCCGAGTGCCAGGCGCGTCGGGGTAAGAAGGTTGCGCACCTTGGACAGCGCGCCCGCAACGCCACCGTCATCGGACTGCATGACGGTGACGACGTCGCCCGCCTGCTGCATGAATGCGCGCATGGGGCTGGCCCCCGCCAGTACGCTGTCCATGAAGTTGCGCGCCGCCGCTGCGCCGACGATGAACTGCATCCGGTTCAGCCCCAGCGAATTGCTATGGGCATCGAGCGACTTTGCGGCGGCGTTCAGGCGGTCGCGCGAAATCGCCAGGGCGGCCGCGTGTTCTTTCTCGTTCAGGTCGCCGCGCGCGAGCAGGTCGGCATACGTCTCCAGTTCGTCGTCATAGCGACGCTGGGCGACGGCAAGAGGATCGAGCAGCGCGCGGATCTTCTGGAGGGCGGCCGCTCGCTCATCCTGCAGCTTCAATTCGCGCTCGAAGACCGCCGCCGATTCCCGCGCCGCGCCGGTCGATCGATCCAGATTGACGGTCGCGAACTGGGCGCCGTTGCCACGCTGGGCATTAGCGGCGTCGATCGACGAGCGGATGTCCGCCCCCGCCGCCGCCAGCTTTGCCGCGTTCGCCTGCTTGCGATAGCTGGCGATTTGCCGCTCGGTGAGGGCCTCGGCCGCCTTGCCGGCGCGGTCTGCAGCCTGCTCGGCCGCTTCCGCGACACCGGACATTGCATCCTGGCCGGCCTTCCGGACCTCGGCGAAGTCGTTCTTGAGCTCCGCTTTGCCGTCCGTTCGAAGCTGGAAACCAACGCTACGCATCGCCATCGTCGGTCTCCTCTTCGTAAGCGTCGGGGTCGGGCGGATTGAGCACAGCCCCCTCGATCCGGGGCAGGATCTCGGCCAGCATGGCGGTATCGACGCCGCGCGCCGCGCCCATCATCATGATCGCGCCGAAATCGAGCCCGAGCGGTCGGGTCGTGAACCCTTCAGGCGTGGGGATGACAGCGGGCCGAATCTGCGACCCGATCCCGGTGATTACTTGCCAGACGGCTTCGCCTGCTTCCGTTTGGGCTTCGTGCTCGCGGTAGGGGCACTCGTCACATCGCCCGAGCTTTCCGGCGTCGCAGGAGAGATGACAGTATCGGTTTCCGGCATCGCCCCCTCCGAAGTGCCATTCGGCGAGGGCGCATAGCCGTTTTTTTCCGCGTCCAGCTGCGTCCAGGGCAGGACATATTCGCGATCGGCCGCCTCGAACAGGCGTGGCTCGGCGATGAAGGCCGAGATGGTGCCCGGCCGAACCTCGACGAACCGATCCTCGTCGTCGCGGATCTCGACGTCATGCGTGGGCTCGATCACCTCGCCCTGCTGACCGACGATACCGGTCCAGCTGAGCAGGTTGTAGCGGATAATCGCCGCGGTGAAGGCGTCACCGGCTCGTTCAACTGCGGTCGGGTCGGCGCGAAGGACCTCGGCGACGGCACGGCGCGCGGCTCGCAGCGACAAGGGCGATGGCTGGGGATTGAAGGTGGCGGTGACCGCCGGATGATCCCCGCGCGCGGGGATCAATTCCTTGGTCACCGGCTCAGGCTTGGCGAGTGCCCACATCAGGCCCGGCCCTCATCCTGGGCCGCCGGATCGCCGGCAACCGACGGCTCGGCGTCATCGGAGGCCTCGGGGGGCACGATCCACTCGATGCGGATCGCCCGCTCCTCCGTCACGGTGGCGAACGCATTGTCTTCGCGCACGAGGTTGCCATCCTCGACGACGAAGCGTGTGACGGTGCCCGCCACGGTGTCAGCGCTGATGACGCGGATGATCTCCTCGCCGGTCGCAGCGTCGACCACGCGGATATTGCGCAGGACCTCGTCGGACGTTTCGCCCGCCGCGATCGCGGTGACAGCGGCGACCAGCGCCGCGGGGAATTGGTTTGCCATGCTCTGTCTCCTCGGGGTCAGGCGTAGGACGCGACGTCGTTGACGAGCGTGGTGGTCAGCTGCGCGCCGTTCGCACCCGATGCCTGATAGTTGAAAGTCGCCTGGATGCCCTTCGGGCCGGTCACCTGCCGCTTGGGCTTGGGCAGGAAGACGCGGGGCAGCGAAAAGACGAGACTGCCGCCGTCCTGGGTCCATCCGAAGCTGACACCGGCGGGCAGCTTGGCGCGCGCCTTGGTGAACAGGATGCCGCGCGGCCCGCGCCCCGTGAGCGACCCGCTGGTCATCGCCTTGCCGGGGTCGACGCCAGCAATCCGGCCATCGGATCGGATCACCTCGACCTTGTCCAGGTTGTTGCTGAACGACAGGTCGGCCGACACGATATCGGCGGCGGTCGCGCCCTCGACCGTGATGTTGCCGACTGCCTGGGCGAAGCGCGGACCGCGCAGCAGCGTCGCGACGCCCGCGATCGACACGGTGACCGGGTCCGTCTCGCCCTGCGCAATCAGCGAGATCGTGGCATTCAGCATGCCCGATCGGGACAGCGAGATTTTCAGCGTGTTGACGACCGCGCCATAGTTCGTCGACCAAGCAGGCTCATCCGGGTTGCCCATCTCGACCGACGTCGACGGCAGCGACGACGCGCCCGAGGTGAAAACATGGGTGTACTTGCCGTTGACCGGGCCGGTGGTCGTCGGGGGGCCGAAGGTCTGACGGAGCCAGAAGCCGAACGCGCGCAGGTCGACCGGCACGACGATATCACCATCGTTGGTGACGACGTCATAGACCGGGTCGAGACCTTCGCGGCCCGTCCCAAGCTGATCGTCTTCGATCAGCGCCTGTTCCTCGCCCATCGAATGACTGACGAGCGGCAGCTTGAAAAAGTTGGTGGCGGGGGTCTGGCCATACGACGTCTCGGCGACGGCGTTCATGACCATGTTAATGCCGAGCGGACGGCCCATGGGCTTTCTCCAGGTGGTGGCGGGGTTAAAAAAAGGTCAGCCCAGCGGGCTATCGGTCGAATAGGAGGCGACGAGGGCGAAGTCGGCCCAGCCGAGGACCGTGGTGCCTACGGTTTCGGTTTCGCCATCGGTCGGCGGTTCGGCGTCGAGATAGATGCAGAGGCCGCCGAGCGTCGGATCGGCGCGGCGTCGCGCATCGATGGCAGCGATCATCTCATCCAGGGCCTGCTGGCTGGTCTTGCCGGCAACCTCATAACCCGCGAGTTCGATCGGTATGCGGTGCTCCCACCACCAGGTCGGCGGCGAAAGGTCGATCTCCGGCGTCCCCGGATCGCCGGACCGGACGATGCCCAGCCCCTGCGCCCCGACCCGGATCGGCTTCGCCTCGTCATTGTCCATGCCACGGATGTCCGCAGCGGGTAGCGCAGCCTGGACCATGGCCTTGGCGGCGGCGAGGACAGCGAGACGCTTTCTCATCCGGCTTATCTCCAGCGGGCGTTGAGGTTGGGCTCGAAACGCTGCTCGGCGAGAGCGGCAGGAACGGCGAGATCCACAGACTTGGGCTTCTTCACGTTGCGCACGAGGCTGAACATGATGACCGCCTGCACCGGGCGCGGGTTGCGGGTGTTGCCCGCGCGCTCACGCTCGGATGCGTTGCGCCACCGGCCGGAGGCCTTACGGATCACCAGCCCCTTGAGCACGAGATAGCCGACCGCCTTGTGGCGGATGGACGGTGTCTTGAAGCCCTTGTCGTTCGGGCTGATGAATTGCAGCTTGCGGCCGAATTTGGCCTCGACCTCCTCCGGCGTCAGCGCGTTGCCGCTGCGCTTGCGGGGACAGTCGTCGGTCGGCACCGCCAGGAATTTCCGGCCGCCCCGCGCATAGATCATGCGGCCGTTGGCATAACTCTCGATGATCGCGGCAGCGCCGCGCCCGTCTTTCGATGGCTGGGCATAGATCCAACCGGTCGGCTCGAGGCTGCGCCGCCCGGCGCGGTTCGGATAGGTCACGCCACGGATGGCGTTCGGCAGGCGTTCACCAAGACCGGCGGCGCGGACCTGATTGCGAAACGCCTCCTTCACCTCGTCGGTAGTGTCGCGCATCGCATCGGTCAGGAACCCGGCAATCTCGTCTTCCAGACCGGCCGTGGCCTCGCCGAAGTCAGGAGCCTTGAGGCGCGGGCGGAGCATGATCCGGCTCGACTTCACAGGCATAGACCGCGCCGTCACGAGACGGGCGGGGCTCGGCCATGATGATGAAATGCTCGCCCGTCTTCACGATCAGGATTTGCCCGCCCTGGGCGGGGACGGGATTGGTCGACGTCTTGGGGAAATGAACGATGTGGGAGTCGGCTAGAACCTGCGTATCGCCCATCGGCAATGCGACGACGGTCCGATCATCGATGATCACCGCATCGACCGGGGCCAGCGCGCCGGGGGCGGTATAGGCGATCGCTTCCCCGAAAACATCGGGGTCGAAGAACACATCGAGATCCGCGAGGAAGTCGATCGCCATGGGATCAGGCCGCCGGCGTCGGGTCGGCGTCTTCGACGTCGCCCAGCTGAGCATAGACCTCGACAAAGTCGACATAGCCGCCCGCCTCGAGCGCATCGATGCCGTCGCTGTCGAGCCCCGCCAGTTCGGCGATCTCGTCGGTAATGACGGTACCGGCGGGGATCACGTCGTCGGGGGAGACGTGAATTTCCGCAACGGCGCGCGGCAGCTTAACGGTCTTCGGCTTGGCGAGCTCGGCGCCGAGGATGTTCTTGGTGATCGCGGTGGCGATCGTCGCAAGCGAGGGCTTCGCCGCGCCGCGCGCGGCCTTGGTGGTAGCAGCCATGAGGAAATACTCCATGACCGGCGCCGCATCGACGGCGCCGGTGGGACAGTTGGGAGGGTGGTTGCGCGGTTAGCGCCGGACGCCGACAGCCATGGTGGCGTTGACTCGCTTGGGCACGAGCAGGCGCGACGTCTGCGTCATCACCCATTCGGCGGCGGGGTTCTGCGAAATCCAGTTCTTGGGGAACCACTCGACGGGCACATAGCCTGCCTCGGGATCCAGGATCGCGCCATAGGTCGGCGTTCCCTCATAGGCGGCGGGTGCGCCGAGGATGACGGTGAAGTCCGGGATCAGCCACTTGGTCGTACCGTCGACGTCCTCATAGAAGTCGTTGTAGACGTAGAGCTCGACGGTCCCGATCCGCCCCTTGAAGATGGGCGAGCCGGGCGCGCCCGGGGTGAAGCCCAGCTGCACCGAGTTGTTGGCCTGGCCCAGCGTGGTATCGACCTTGGTCTTGAAGTCCGGATCGGCGACGAACAGACCCCACGCCCTCTTGTCGAAGATAACGTGGCTGTAGGCCGCACCGGCGGCGGTCGATCCCTCGTCCAGCCATGCCTCGAGATTGGCGACGGGCGAAACGCCGGCCTCGCCCCAGCGCGCAGTCAGCGTCAGTGCCTTGGTCAGGTTCGGCGCGCGATCGTAGTCGACGATCGCGGTCGGATAGTCCTCGCCGGTCATCGTGACCTTGCCGGTCAGGACGGTTTCGGCGGTCATGACCTCGTCGCGGCGCTCGATCTGGTTCTTGTGCGACTGCATATAGTCGACCATCATCAGGTCGCGACGATCGGCCAGGGACAACTCGCCGCCCAGTTGTTCGCCCGGGCGGCGCTTCTGGAACTTGCTCGGATCGACGCGATCGAGCGGCTTCTGATAGCCAGGCGTGAAGGTTTCGGTCTGGAAACCCTTGTCCTGGCGCGGCTTGCCCGGCGAATAGGGGCTGACGAAGGGCGAGATGCGGCGGTCTTCGAACACGCGGTCCCACTTGATGTCGGGCGTATCGAAGGTGATGGGCGCGGCGGTGCCGAAGAACAGGCGACGGAGGAAGTTGCCGGGGGTCGCGAGCGGGCGGATAACGCCGACCAGCGTCGTGGTGTCGTAAAGCGAAAAGGCCATGGGAAGGCTCCGGGAGAAACGGGGTTGCGCCGCCTGGAACGGCGGCGGGGATCAGGCGGCGCGGGCAGTCCCCGCGTCAGCCCATCGTGATGTTGCGGCGGCGCAGACCCTCGCGGGCCGCGTCGGCAGTCCAGCCGACACCAAAGATCAGCTGTTCGCGGACGAAATCGCCGCTTTCATAGACGATCGCCTCGACATCGCCGCCGGTCGCGTCGACATCATAGGCGAGCACCAGGCTGGGCTCTTGGCTGCCGTCGGTCGCGGCGCGGACGGCCGTCTTGGCGCGGTCGAGCCCGCCGACCTTGGCCGCCGCCGACACGGCGATGTCGAAGCCGTCACCGACGACGAAGTCGGTCGCGCCGTCGGTCAGCGTGCCCTTGATATGCTCGGCGATGGCGATCGACCCACCCGCCGCGCCCGGCAGGACGAAATCGCCGAGCGGGATGCCGTCGGGATCTTCCAGACGGAAGGTGCCGCCGTTCGCCGCCGCCGCGATGCAGCGCAGGGTGTAGGTGCCGATCTTGGCGAGGGCGAGCACCGGCGCGGCGTCGAGGACGAAGGTCCCGGTGCCGGTGTTGCCACCCGCCTTGGTCGCCGAGGCGGCACCGCCGATCGTGACCGCGCCGAGCACCGTGGCGGCGAGAAAAGCCGCGCCGTTCAGCACGACCTTGCGGGTGCGCAGTAGCGCATCCCCGCGAATGAAGGTCTTGGGCGCGTTGACGCCCTCGACCGTGCGAGAAGCACGTTCGTACATATGTCACTCCTGATGTTGAGGGCGCCGCAAAGCGCGGCGGGGTTTGGCTGGGGATCAGCCGATCTTGAGATGCGCAACGGCGCGGTGGCCGACCTGCGCGGCCTTCGCGAGGATGCCATCGGCGCGGGCTTGGCCGGTGGGCGCCTTGCCGCCGGGGGTCTCGGTCTTCGCGGTCAACGGCAGTTGGCTCTCATCGACCGAGCCGGCGCGCAGGTCCTCGATCGACGCGCCGCGCGTCTTCGCCGCCTGGGCGAGGCCGATTGCGAAATCACCGGGCGCCGCACCGCTCTCGATCGCGGCGGAAAGGCCGGCCGACATGCTCGTCTCGGGGCAGAGAGCGGCCAAGGCGGAAACGCGGGTGCGTTCGGCGGCGGTCGCGGCCTCCGAAGCCTGGGCGCGCGCCGCTGCGACATCCTCACCACCGGCGGCGGCGATCGCCGAGACGGCGATGTTGCAGCCAAGGGCGGTCAGGGCGGCGGAAACGGCGGTCGCCTGGGCAGCGGAGCCGACGACGGTCAGGGAAGTGATGCCGGACAGGCCTTGAGCGGCCGCCAGCGCGGTTTCGGGGTCCATTTTTGTCTCCATGGAGGCGCGGGCGCCGGAACGGGCGCCCCGCTGGGTTTTGGCCTGGCGGCCGTTCACGGATGCGACGAATTCGGCCTGCGATGCCGCCCATCCCATGACTTTGTCGGCGAGACCGGCCTTGACCGCATCCTCGCCACGAAAAACACGCGCTTCGGTGCCGCGCACCGCGTCTTCAGACAGGCCCCGGGCCGTGGCGACATGCCCGACGAAGCGACCATAGGCATGATCGATATTGGCCTGGATGACCGCCCGCACGTCGTCGGGCAGCGCCTGGAAGGGGTTGCCGTCGACCTTGTGCGCCCCGGCATGGATCATCGTGACCTTGATGCCGTCGTTTTCCAGCTTCTGGCTGAAATCGGCGTGCATGGTCACGACGCCGATCGAGCCCGCGACGCCGAGATCCTGAACGGTGATCTCGTCGCAGCATGCGGCGATCGCATAGGCCGCCGATGCGCCGCAGCCACGGATGATCGCACGCGACGGCTTCTTGCCCCGGTCCGCCATCATGGCGGCGCATAGCTCATTGAGGTCGGTGACCTCCCCGCCGGGCGAATTGATGTCGGCGATGACGCCCTTCACCGAGGTATCGCGCTGCGCGATCGTCCAGGCGGCCAGTACGGCGTCATAGCCGGTGAAACCGGATGACGGATTCACACCGCCGCCATTCTCCGCGACCAGTTCGCCACGAATATTGATGTGCGCGACGCCGTCCTGCACATCCATCCGCCAGTCGGCGGCGCCGGCGGCAGGATAGACCTCGGCGGCGGTGCGCTTGGCCTGGATCTGCAAATTCTTGGACTGCGCCAGCGCTACCAACTCGGCGATATCGCGGTCCTGCCCGCCGGCATGCATCAGCAGCTGGCTGACGTCGAAGCGCGGGCCCACGACGCCCAACACCATCGCGGCGGTCGACGGCATCACGGCCAGCGGCGTGTTGAACAGCCGCCGCATGATGTCCGGGCGACTGAATGAACGGAAGCTCATGCCTTTTTGTCCTTCTCGTCCGCCTTGTCCGTCGGATCGCCGCCGCCGGCGTCGCCACCGTCGGCGCTGGCTTTGCCCGAATTGGCGGCGGGAGTGCCGGGCGAGACGGCAACGGGCAGTCCCTCCGCCACCCAGGCACGGTGCTCCGCACCACGCTTGCGGACGTTTTCGCGGTAATTGCCGCCGGTCAGTTCGGCGGTGATGTCCTCACCGGTCCGCCAGCCATTATCCTGCTGGATCTTGAAGCCCTGCGCTTCCTGCGCCGGGTTGAGCGAGATCTTGCCGTCGCCGCGCCAATCGACGCCGCACCAGGCCGAGCGGCGGCGGAGATCCGCAAAGAAACCGGGCATCACATAATCGCCGCGCGCAACCTTCTCGGCCAGGAAACAGACATAGGTCGGCACGGCGAGATCCCCGCCGAGCCACGCGCGCTCGGTTCGGATCATCATGTAAAGGGCCTCGAGCTCGGCTTTCGATGCGGTGTACGAGCTGTTGAACATCAGCATCAGCACGCCGGCAGGCACGCCGATCGCGGCACCGATCTGGCGCACGATCGCATTGAAGAAGGGCTCGAACGCGACGTTCGGCCGACCCGGGCTCTTGATGTCGACCTCGGCTTCGCTGTCGATCTCGAGAACCGAGCCCGCCTCGAACTTATAGTCGGCCGACGGCTGATCGGGCGGGCCATTATGGCCGATGCCGGGCGCCCCTTCCTCGCCCTCTTCGCCGAAATCGGGCTCGGGCAGCGGGGTCGCGCCCGGGCTTTTATACACGACGGCGATCATGGCCGACATGACGGCGGCGTAGAGCTCGGCGTCGGACAGGTCCGAGGCCATCCGCAGTGGCTCGATAACGGACGCGAGGAGGCCGACGCCCCTCACCTGTTCCGGCCGCTCGGCGCGAAAGATATGAACGACCCGAGGAAGCTGCAGCTTGGTATCCCAAGCCTCGATCCGTTCCGGGATCGGAGTGACGCCCGGGCGCAGTAGCAAATCTCCGGGATGCTGACGCAGGATGTGATACGCGACGGCGGCGCCGTAGCCGTCCGTCTCGACGCCCCCGGTGATGACGTTGCCGGTGCGCGGGTCTACCGCACCGTCGGACACGGTCGGCGGATTCTTCAGCCGATCCGCCTCGATCAGCTTCCAGGCCGTCTCCATCACCCGTCCGGGTTGATCCGACGGCATGACGCGCAGCGCCAGAATGTCGCCCGAGGTGACGGTACCGCGATAGGCGACGGCCTGTTGCCGATATCCGGTCGAGCGGCGCTCCGCGTCGACATCCTTGCTCGACAGATAGGCGTCGTAATCGGTCGCGATACGGCGGTGCCATTCGTCGACCTGATCCGCCGTCAGCCCCAGCGCCTCGCCATCGATCGCGGGGATCGCCATCAGGCCGGTGCCGACGACGAACGTCACCATCCGGTTGAGGGCAGCCGTCGCGATCGGCTGGTTCATCGCCGCGTCGCGCTGCTCGGCGCGCAACCGCTCCGATTGCGGCAGGATATCCGCGTTGGCGGACCGCGCCCGGGCCCGCCAGCCGCGCCGCGCCGCCCGATCGGGCTGGCCGCCGCGATAACCACCGCTGCCGCCACCGAACATGGCGGCGGAGGCGGCTGTCTGGACGCGCGCGACCTGACGTTCCAGCCCCGCCTTCGGGCTGAAAAAGCCGATCGCCTTATCCAAGAAGGTCCGCTTCGCTTGGATCTTCACGGCTCAGCGGTTCCGATATCCGCCGCGACGGACCCGGCCGACGGCGCGCGGACGCGGAATGACGGGCTTGTCGGGGTTCAGTCGGTCGATATGATCCGACCAATAGGTGATCCCGGCCTGAATCTCTGCCAGATTGGCGCGGGTCAGCTTCCGGTCGGCGATCTCATAGGACTGGCCGTCGAGCACCTTGGCCTCGGCCGCCATATACTGGTTGAACTTCGCGGTCGCGAGCTCGAGCGTGATGCCGACCATCGCAATCTCCTTGTCAGCGTGATCGGACCACCCGGACACCGCGACGGGCACCTGATCGGCCAGCGCCGGGCCTTGTCGGCGGCCCGGCCGGGCGGGATACGGTGACGCGCGGGCCGCTGGGTGGCGTCGGCGTCGGGTTGGGGTCATCAGGGGTCGGCGGCGGCGCGGCGACCGGCGCGGGAGGACGTGGCGGCCTGGCCCACATGGGTACGCTCGTCAGGTTCTGATCCCACCCGACTAGGCGGATCATCACGACGATCGCGTAGATGAAGAGGTCCCAGGTTTCGTTGCGGGCGCCGTCCGGCTTTTCCCAGAGGCCCTCGACTTTTTCCTCGGCCCGGAGCTCCGCGAGATGCTTGTCGCTTAGGTCGACGGGCAGACCGATATAGGCAGGCCCCGGGTCCTTTCGGCGGAGGCGATAATCAGCCATATCCTTCACGCGGTTGACGTTGGGGACGAACAGTTCGACCTGCGGCGCGCCCGGGATCTGGCGTTTGGCATCCGGCGTCGGGGAGGGCAGGATGCGACCGTTCGGTCGGTTTCCGCCCTTCAGCAACGTGATATGCGTCGGTGACAGAGCCGGGCGGCGCTCGCGGCGGCTCCCGGTCATCATGTCATGCCACCAAGCGAAGGCATTATCGGTGGCGTCGTCTGAACCGCCGGTATCAACACCTGTGCAGAAAACCGGCACACGTATCGAGGGGTCGCGCTTCAGCGGATAGGTCCGCTTGAGCACCTTGGAATACAGCACTGACCAATGCTCGCGACGGCGGAACGGCTCCAGCTTGGTGATACCGTCATCGAGCGTGAGGATGTCGAACCGATCGATGATCCAGGCGCGGTTTCCGATACCGTGACCGACCGCCATCACCGAAAAGCGATCGACACCAAGGTCGACGGTCATCGTGATCGCGACCACGCCGTCGGGCACCTCGCCCATGCGATAATCGGACGCGCGGGCCCGTTCGGTCAGCGCATCGACCGTCATCGGCGCATCTCCCGACGACCGGCTGACGTAATTGCGGCCGACCACGGTCTGGAAGAAGGACTTGAGCGGGCCTTCGTCCTGGTGATCCTCGAAACGCTGCTCGGCCAGGCGGAAGCGCTGGACCATGTTGGCCCAAGGCGCGAGGCCAAACACGCCGTCCCAATAATAGGAATCGATGGTGTTGGGCTCGAGTTCGCCGTCGATGCCGTCATTCTTGCCGCTGGCGCGCGAGACGGCGATCTCGCCCTTCCCCACCCAGCGCCCAGTCGCCATGAGGAACGACTTTTCGTTGTGCTCATGGGGTCGGCCGCAATGCGGGCAGACCATCACCGCCTTCTTGCCGGACTCGATCGCGGAGCAATCGGTGGGATAGCTCAGTCGCTCCCACGCCATCTCGAACGGCTCGGCGCATTGCTGGCAATCGACCCACCAGCGCCGGGCGGTACCGCTCGCGACCAGCGCCTCGATGCCGCGCTTCGGACCCTTTTTCGGCGACGAATTGACGTAGAGCTTGGAGCCGTACTCGAGAAACGAGGTGGTGCGGCCGGAGAACAGCGACACGGCATCGCCTTGGTCAGCGATATCGTCGTCGAAGTCGTCGTAATCGTCGAGGCGCCCACGCGAGAATGGACGTGCGCGAAAGTTCGGCCCGGTGGGCCACAGGAAATGCCAGTCGCACCCGCGAAACTGCTTGAGATAGATGTTGTCGGCGCTGGCGGTGGTCAGCTGACGCGCGGCGACGTCGGGGCATTCCTCCAAGAGCTTGTTGATCTGCGTGGTGACGTACGACGCGGTCAATTCCTTGGTCGGCGAATAGAACGCCATGTCAGCCGGGTCGTAGATGACCGAATGCAGCTGCCAGTTGTTGCCGATCTCCGATTTGCCCATCTGGCTGGGCCCCATCACCGCGACGATCGCGTAATGGCTGGTCATCGCCAGATTGTTGGTCGGCAGCACCAGGTGCTGCATCGGGATCGGGCTCTCGCGCCAGGGCCCCGAATAGGCGCCCGGGTTCCGGAGGTTGCGGTGCCGGTCGGCCGCCTCCATCGGCGTCAGCTTCTCGGGGAAGCGGACCTCGCCGAAGGCGATACGAAGCGTTGCGCGCACGTTCGCGAACCGGGGAGGCTCGCGCGTCTGCTCCATGAGCAGCGACAGCGCGCCCAGGCGCGGACTGGCGGCGACCGGCTTAACTGCCGGGATCGACATCGACGTCCAATGTGGCGACGAACTTGGCCAGGCGCTTGGCGATCTCGTCGTCGATCGCCGTCTCGACCTCCTTTTCCAAACCGAACTGGCGGCGGACGACGCGGCCGACCGCCTGCAACTGGCGGCGGAGCTCAATCACCGCATTGACGGTCTCGGCCTCAATGTCCGCGACGCGCGCGAGCTCGCCGATCGCCTGGCGGTATGCGAGCTCGGCTTCACCGGCCTTGAATTCTTCGTACCGCTGTTTGCCGGTGAGCCCGAGGCCTTCGTCATCACCTGCATCGCCGAGCGCAGACAACCGCCATTCGGCCAGCGCCGCGCTGCGCTCGTCAGATTCAACGTTCGCGGTCCCGCGCGACTTCCACCACTCGACGGCACCGGCGGCGACGATCTTGTATCCGACGCCGCGCCGCCCGCGCTCGATGATCCATTCGGCATCCGCCGGAGCGTTCGCCAGATGCTTGCGCATCGTCTCCGGCGTGACGCCGCAGATGGAGGCGAGCTCGTCCAGGCTGACAATGAGATCGGACGATTTACGCTTTTTCGGCGCCTGCCGTGGTGTCGCTGCTCTCGCCATGACGCCTCCAGCGCCCGTTCAGCGGGGGGCGGGCAAAACCAAAACCGTAATAATAAGGCGTAACGATTTCCGAACACGGGAAACGCACGCGGGCCGCGCCTTCGCCCCCCGCATCGCACCCGGATCGCCGGGGGGACCCAAAGGGGGGGTATGGTGCCTAGGCGGGGTCAGCCGCCCCTGACAGCCTGCCAGACGGCGCGGCTGATACGCTCAGCCTCAGCAATGCGCTGCTCGACACGCGACGCCGTGCGCGCGGGCTGGTCGCAATCTTCGGCAAGGGTCTCGAGCTCATGCGCCAGTCGGCGCAGGCGAACGCCTGTCGGTGCATCATGTTGAGCCATCGGGCCCCCGCATTCTCTGGACGAGTTTTTAATGACGCCCATCGACATCATCGATGTGCGCGATATGCGAGGGTGGTCACACCATCCGATTAGCTCGCAGGCTGCTTAGGCAGCGGCTCCCGCTTGGGATGACGGGTCATTTACCTCATCACGATCCAAGAGGAAAGTCGCAATCTTGAGGCGCATATTGCCGATCAACGCGAGGGTGAACCGGCCATCGCTTTCCTCGACTATCCCGCTGATCCCCTTGAACGCTGGTGTGGGGACGCCGATCGTCGCACCGACTGGTACCGCCCTGCCCCGCGCATTCCGCCGCGCACGTCGCGCTCGATCATCAGCGGCGGCCTGCATACGGCGCTCCTCGATACGCAGCCCATGGACCTCGCTGTCTTTGATCTCCGGGACTTTCCCTCGGTAGGTCATCAGGCTGAACGGCGGGTGCGGGTGGAGCGGCTGGGATGCCAACGCTCGTAGGGCATCCTTATGCTCGGCATCTGCAAACACGAACGTCGGGATGATCGGCGTCTCAACCTCCCGACGTTCCTTATCCTTTGATCGCGGTATGCGGCGGCTGATCGTCTGTCGGGGCGTCCAAACGGCGAAGCCCGCCTCGGCAAGCGATTCGGCCAAGCGCAAGGTCCGGGGCGCGGCTGTCCGCAGTATGATCCAGCTAGGCCGCCGCCAGCCGTCGTTCGTAACATTCGCTACGTCATTGCGACCATCGGCCGCACCAATCTTCCCGTCCATGTGAACCCCGCCCAGGGCCGGATCGGCCCCGAATGCTTGATATCGGAACAAATGGGGTTTCGTCAGGGCGATTTACGCCTGACCTCTTCGGGGCTCCGGCATAAAATACGATTTCACATCATATTTGTATTGACGGATGCGATCTCACATCGTATTGAGAATGCACCGGACGGCAATACGGCCATTCGGTGAACCGGAGGCGAAGATGGATATCTTCCACTGGTTCATCTCGAAACTGAAACAGATCAAAGTGAAGTTCCACCTCTCACTGAAGATCGACATCAGAATCGGGTGAACAACCGGGGCCCCCTTCCACAAGGGGCCCCACCTCCGGTCTGGCAATAGAGCAGGGAGGCCCCCGTCCAAACGGGGCCTCACCTCCCATGGGCGAGTTGATAAGGAAGCGAGATGGACGGCGCGGAAATCCGAGCGCGGCGCAAGGCTCTCAAGATGTCCCAAGCCGAATTTGGCCAGGCGTTAGGCCTGACCGGCGACTTCATCGGGCGGCTTGAGCGCGGTACCGCCACTATCGAACCTCGCACTGAAGCGGCTATCCGCGCGCTAAAACCTGCCCCATTGAGGCGCACGCCGCAATTGCATGATCCCGTTGAACGCATCATCGAGAAGGCATTGATCGAGGCTGGCATAGACTTCACCACGGATGACGGCGGCGGCAATGACTCACGCCTGGATTTCTACCTTCCCGGCTTCGATATCGCGATCGAGGTCAAACGCTTCTATTCGTCGCGCACCGGCGAACAGATGGCGCGTGCGCCGAATGTCATAGTCGCCCAAGGCATAACTGCGGTCAATTTTCTTGCAGCAGCCTTGAGGTCCGGCGATTTTTTTCATTTCCTCCATGCTGGTCGATAAGTCGATGCGCCTCACGCTGCCAAACCCGGTGGTGTTATCGGATTGCCCAGCCCGCGACTGATCCTGGCTTCCGCCAGGATCGCCTGCACGTCGCCTGGCCGCAGCGGATCGGCCGCGAGTTCGGCTGCGCGTGCGTCCTCTCGGTCGGCTTGGTCGGCCAGCCGTATGAGGTGTGCGGCGCGCGCCTTGCGCTGGTGGATCAGGGGATTGATGAACGTTCGCAGTTCGCCTGCGGATCGCGGGAAGAACCGGCGACCAGGCGCATTGCAATAGGCTCGGCAAGCCACCTCCAGTATGTCGAGCGGCACATCCTCGAGATGGACGCGCAACAGCTTCAGCGTCGCCTCGGCTTCCTGCGCGTGCTCATCCCGCACAATCGTCCCGGATCGCAGGCCCAAAAGCACGCGATGCCGTTCGTCCTTCGTGCTCGGCGCCAGAGCGTCCGCATACACCATCGCGGCGGCGCGAAGCCCTTCCCCAGCGCCGGTCGGGATGGGCAGGCCGTACCCGTGGGGGACCGAGCAATCGAGCATGTGGTGATCAACCCATTTCGGGATCGCCGCCTCCAGCATAGCGCTCGAGTAGCGGGTCGCGGAAACCGCCGTTCCGGTCGTTGCGTCGTGGGTCTTGGCGAGTGCGGTGGTCATTGCGTCGTGCCTCCGAGAGGATCTTGTCATGCTGGTCGCGGATGCGGTTCCACCAGGTGCGGTCCCAATCCGTCTTCGTCGCGTCCCTGCCCCGGGACAGCCAGAAGTCGCGGAAGCCATCGAGCTCCCGCTGCTCCCGGCCGGGCGGCCACTGCGCGACAAGCTCGGCGACGCTGGCCGGATAGGGCTGGCGCGGTTGCCAGTCGTCGGGGATCCGCATCGGCTTGCGCACCGGGCGGCGGGCCGCGAGGTGTTCGCAACCGGCGACCAGCAGCGCGATCGCAACCTCGAACGGGATCGGCCTCGCGTATGTGCGCGCCTCGCTCACACACGGGGTGGGGTTAATTTTTTTGGGGGTTTGGGGGGATTTTTTATTAGGGGCGGGGTCTGCGTTACCGGTCGTTACCGCTTGGGTAACGCCGTTACGCACCGTTACCCCTGCCCCGTCATCGACCGTAACGTCGTTACCGTCCGTTACGGTTGCCGTAACGCCGTTACCTTGCGCCGCCGCCTTCAGCCTGTCCCGATAACGCTGCTGCTTGCGCGCGGCCGGGCTGCGCATATCGGCCGTCATAGCTTCGGCGATACGCTGGTCGGCCAGCGCCGCCGCCGCCGACAACGCCGCGACCTCTGCAACGAGGTGTGCGGGCGTGCCTGCCTCGAGCAAACGGGTGATCAGGTCGACGCTCATCCCAGCATCCCGAACATGTCGGTCTGCGGACCCACGGTGAACGGTATGACCTCGGGCGGCGGCGCGAACACCGGCTCGGAAGCCGCCGAAACCAAGACACTCGTCGTCTGCCGGCCCTGAGGCAGCGGGCGGCCGTCGATCCGCGCGCGCAGTCGTTCGCGCACGCGGTCCATAATCTCCCCTTCATTGATCATCACGCCGCTTCGCGGGCAGCGATAGGGCTGGCAGGCGGCGAGGTGCGCAGACCAGAAATCGGCGTCATGCGTTGTCGCCGGGACGGCGATGGGCGCAGGTTCGACGGCCGCCGCCGACACCTCGGCCAGCATGCCTGCGGCGACGCGCTCCAGCACGCCGGCAATGGTCTGCGACCCCTTGTCAGGCTGCTGGCGCAACACGGCGGCGCGCGCACGCCATCGGTCGGCCATACGGGTATTCCAGGAAGCGCATTCAGGCGTCACGCACACCCCGCTTCCTTGCGCAGCTTTTGCGCATGTTCGACGATCTTGTCGGCACGGGCGACCATCGCGGCGGCGCGGGTGTCGAGCGCGTCGGCGACATCGATCAGGTTCTCATCGGATATGCCGCGCTCACCATCCATCTTGGCGCGCGTCCCGCGCTCCTTTATACCCATGGCAACGGCCAGCGCACCGACCCCGCCCAGCATGGCCGCCGCCGTCTCGATCCCCATCATGCGTGCTATTTCGACAGGGTGGCCCTTCTGTGCCGGTTGAGCGGCACAGCTAATCTTCTCGTCCGTCATTGAGGTGCTCCCGTTGCCAATGGTGCCCGGGGCAGCGGTATGGGCATGCTCTGGCCGCTGCTGAGGTTGATGAAGGCGCCGGCGTGACCAATCGAGCCACGGCCCAGCAGGTCGAACAACAGTGCCAGGGCGTGGCTCGCGACGACGCGATTGACGAACAGCGACTGCCGCTCGAGCGCCTCGGCCACGGAGCAGGATGGTGCATCATCCTCGGCGATGCCTTCGTCCGCGATCTCGGGAAAATACTCCAGGACGGTCGGGAGGCGGTTCGCTTTCCTTCCATGCGCCGGCTCGGGGCAACCGATGATGAACTGCCCGTCCGTCGCGCGATTACCGAGGTCCATCCAATACCGTGGCGATGTACGGCCCTCGCCTATCGCGCCGCCGAGTGCGCGTCGCGCCGCCGCCGTGTCGACGCAGCTGATCAGCAGGTCGATACCATCGAGCCCGATCGCCGCTGGCGCGCGGCCATGGACCGCCTGCCAATCCAGGCCATGCGCTATGTTGATCCGTTCCGTGAGCGTCCGGGCCTTTGAGGCGCCGATATCGCACCGATAGAAGGGTTGCCGCCCAAGGTTCGCCTCGCTGACCGTATCGTCGTCGACGACGGTGACGTGCAGCGATCGCGACGAGATCGCGCGCATCGCCGCATCGAGCGACGCCAATCCCATCAGCATCTGCGCGCCATTGCCGCCACAGCCGACCAGCAGGACGTTGATGACACGGTGACCATACTGGTCGGGGAGATAGTGCCGGCTCGCCGTGTCATTCTGCATGGGTATCTCCTGCGAAAGGAGTGCGCGGCATCGGCAGGAACATGCCGCCTGCACAGAGACGGGCGACCCTCACCGGGCCGCCGGGTGCATCGAGGCGGCCATAGACGATGGCGATTTTGGTGCTGTGCGCGTCATCGGCATCATCGGTGCCGCTAAAGAACGCCGGTGCGGTGCCATGGCTGTGGATGTCGCAGACCATGTGCCAGCCGGCCGCCAATGCCGGCGTTCGGTAGACGAGCCGCGAAGGGGTGGCCTCGTCGATCAACGGGAAGTCGATCGCGAACTCGCCGGTGGCTTCGCACCACATCACGAACGCCGCCGCCTCGTTGGGCAGCGCTGCGCGCAGGTGCACGACGATGGCGTCCTGTATCGAGCCGGGGATCAGGCCGCAGCGCAGGAACGCCTGGGGCGCGCCGATGCTGCCGTAAGGCAGGTGCGCTTCAATCGGCGGTGCGACGACGACGTCGAGCGCGAGCCATGGCCGCCGCAGGATCAGCATGATGCCGTCGCGGCCGACGGCCAGGCCATGACCAGCCTGGGCGGCACGCAAGGCGTTGATGGCCGGCGAACGACCGGTCGGCGGCACGGGATGGCAAGGAACTGCGGCCAGTACCGCCGCCGCCGTGGGATCATCAGCGAGCCACGTCATGAGCGTGCGCTCCGCTTGATCACTTCGCCGAGCGTCATCGGCGGTGCCGCGTTGCCGCCGGACCGAGGGCGAAAGGGTTTCAGGCGGTGCGTCGGGAAGCGCACCGCCTTGCGCGTGGCCAGACGGTCCCACAGCCGCACCAGTCCGCCCTTGCCGGAAACCGTCGCCTCCTGCCCCGGATTGGGGTGCGTCGACCAGGAATCGAACACGGCCCGCTCGAACTCGGGGATCGCCGCCACCGTGATCGTCTTCGGGAAAGCGATGTTGCCCCAGCAGAGGCTGCCGTCGGTGTAGACGTTGAGGACCGGGGAATGCAGCAACACGGTGTCCGCCGCCGGCCTCTCGCTGGTCGGCAAGGCATAGACCCAGAGCCGGCCTCGGGTGGCGATGAAGACGTGCGCCGGATAGGGCAACGGCATGACCGTTCGCGCCGCCAGTGCCGCAAGGCCCTTCGGCGGCGACGTCAGGGCGAAGTAAGATGTGCGCACCGCCGCCGGCACCCACCAGACGAGGATATCGGGATGCGAGACCAGGACGTTGGCGGGCAGGATTTCCGGCAACACCGTCTGGCCGAGCGCCGCCGTCCACTGGCGAATATGCGCCCGTGACAGGGGCACGCCGGCGGCAATCATGGGTTGGCCGTCGGAATGGTCGACGACGTGCATGCTCGCGAACGTGGGGCCGCCGGACTTTTTGGCTGCATATGATAGCGGAGCCTCGCTGCGATAGAGCAGGATCGCGTTGGCCAGCACCAGGCCGCCGTCCGTGGCTTCGAAAGATGCGGAAACGGTCATCGTGCACTCTCCCGGTTCATGGGATCGAGGCTGATCAGCTGCTGCGCGGCGAGCAGGAAGTCGGCACCGAGCTTCAGGGTTGCGAACCAAGCATCGATCGTGGCGGCGTCGGTCAGTGGGCACAGGCCTGCGACGTTGTCGAAGCCTTGCTCCATCCCGAACCGACCGACGTCGTCGAGCTCGCGCGCGAAATGGTCGAAGGGGACCAGGGTCAGCGGCGGCAGGTGGGAACTATCCTCCAGCCCGGGGAGGTATTCCGACCAATGCTCCCGGTCGACGCACCACGCGTTGTTACCGCGCCCGGCGGCCTTGAGCGCCGCATGCGTCTCACGGACGTGCGCGATCGCGAGGCGCAGGGGACGCGGCATATCCTTCAGGGGCGCGGGCTTTCCCGTCATCCAGTCAGGACGCCGCCCGTTCATCTCCGATGGCAGGGTCATGTCGTACAGGACGTCGGGATCCTCGCCGTGATACTCGATCAGGGTCGCGCGCGCCCCGGCGTCGTCAGTGGCACCATCCCAATAATAGGCGGACACCTCTTCGAAGAGATCGGCATAGCTGAACACCGGCAGCGCGGTGCCGAGGGTGGACTCGAGCAGCGAGTAAGCGGCCGCTCTCCAGCCTACCGGGGCAACGGGGCCCGAAAGGGTATCCGACAAGACATTGCTCTTCTCGATCCAACCCAGGTCGATCTGGCCGACGCTGTCGCAGATTACCGCCAGCGCCGGGGGCAGGTTCGCTTCGCCGACAAGAGCAACCACGCTGAGATCGGCGAGGTCGAAGGGCTTGAGAATGTCGAGCACCGCCGCCTTAAACACCTGCTCGATGTGCCGCCGCGCCTCGTGGCGCGTGTATAGCTCATCCGAACCCGCCCGCGCGGCGACCCAACGGCCGATCAACTTGTGATGCGGCGCGAGGGACGCGTCGAAGATCGCCGGCACTTCCATCGAGATCGTGACCGGTCGGCCGACGATATCAACCGAGGGGCGCGAGGCGGAGACCGGGCGGCGGCTCGAGCGGCTCGACAAAGCCCCGACCGCCGCCGGCCGGGAGGAGGATCTGCGCGTGAAGCGTCTGGACGGCGGCGCTGCAAACGGGGTGGGTGGTGCCAGTTGTGTGGCCATCATCGATCTCGATCCATTCGAGGAGAGTTTTTCGGGTTGCGGGCGCGATGGCGCCGCGTCGCGCGGACGCCATGGTCAGCCCTTGGTGCCGACGGCGCGCCGATACTCGGTGACGTGCACAGTGCCCGCCACCCCGACGTCGATCGCCTCCGCGTTCAGAATCGCCGGGTAGAGGGTGGCGTGATAGGCGCGCAGGGCCTGGGGATCTCCGGCGAGATGCGGCGGGATCGGCAGGTCGATGCCGTCGTAACGATAGGCGCGAGTGAGTTGGTTGATCTGCATGATGGCCTCGAAAACTCAGTGGGGTCGGTCAGGCGGCGCTCACCAGAGACTGGCGGGCTCGCCCGGCTTGGTTTCAGCAGGAGGCGGCGCAGCGGGCGCCGGTGCGGCCAACGCGGCAGGCTTTTCGGCGGACGGCTTCGCCGCCGGCTTGGCCTTCGCGGTCGCACTCTTGGCCTGCTCGGCCGCCGCGCGTTGCTCCGCCAGTTGATCGGCCATGGCCTTGCGGGTGGCGATCAGCTGCCCAAGCGCGCCCTCCTCGCCGCGCGCCAGCTCGGCGTCGATCTCGGCGGCGGTACCGGTGATGGAGATCAGGCGAAGCTCGCCGGGGGTGACGACCTTCGATCCCTCCGCCTTGCGCGGGAGGATGGTCAGCGTGACCGTCTCGTCCGGTCCGGCGACGAGGTCGAAGCCAAGCGAGTAGCGAGACAGCAGCGGCAACAGGCTGGTGATCAGCATGGCATCAATCCTTGTATGCGAGAGCGGCGGCGGCCGGCGGCGCGCCATAGTTGCCGTCGATGGTCATCGCGCTCGGCAGGCGGCCTTCCCAGCGGAAGCCCTTGGCGTTCAGCATTCCGGCAATGATGTCGGGGATCTTGGCTTCGAGCAGCTTGGCGAAAGCCTTCTCGCCCATGTGCGCGATCAGTCCGCATTCCCGGGCGATGAACTTCAGTTCTTCCTTCCCGAAGCGGCCCAGGAAGGCAGCATCCACCTTCCAGGTGTCGCGCAACGTCGCTTCGAACGCGCGACCGATGTCGGGATCGCCCTCGGCCGCCTTGACCAGGGCGACGCGCCATGCGGCATCGCGGATCGTCATCGTCTTGGCCGCGAGGGTCTTTGCGGTGACGGTGACATGGGGGGGCGCCGGTTTTGGCGCGGGTTTCGCACTTGCCGCCGCCGAGGGTGCAGCCTGCCCGTCCTGGCCCGGCCCAGCGGCGGGGATGCTCGATCCGGCAAGCTGATCCCCGCGAATGTGGAGATCCTTGCCGGACTGCGCCGCTTCGGCCTTCAGCTGGTAGCAGCCCGGATTGGTGCAATGCCCGTCGTCGACGTGCGTTTCGAACAACACGCGCTGCGAGCCCGAGTTGAATGGGCACGTCAGACATTCCGCCTTGTCGAAGACGGCGGCCGCAAGGCTCTGCGTCACCCGCATCAGCAGTTCGCGGGTCTTGGCGACATCCAGCCCGGCGGTGACGATCGTCTCCAGGGCCTTGGGTTGCTTGTCGCCAGGCACCGCCGCGAGAAGCTCGGCATGCCCGACCTTGATGCGACGCTGATCGAGTGCCGCTTTGACCGGCTCGGCAAGGTTCGCCAGCGCGAGGCGGCGATCAAGCTTCGCGGTCGACCAAGCAAGCCGTCGCGCCGCCTCGGCGCGATCGCCCTGGCACGCCGACAGGATGCGGACGGCGGCATCCGCCTGCTCGGTCTCGGAGGCATCGTCGCGAATGTCGTTTTCGTCGATCGCCGCTTCCAACGCCTCGCTGTCCGTCATCATGAGGATGCGGACCGGCACGACACCCTCGGGTCCGAAGGCGTCCACCGCGGCCTTATGGCGACGGCCACCGGCGACGATCTGATAGGCGTCGGCCTCCGTGGGGTCCGGACGCGCCAGGATGGGCTGGAGCATGCCGCGAAGCCGCAGCGAGGCCACCATCTCGCGATGCTTGCCCTCGTCGAAGTAGCGACGGGGATTGGCGCCCGGCTTCAGGCTGGAAAGCGGCAGCATGCTAATGCTGGTGGGATCGGGGGGAATACTGCTATTGGTCACGGGTGTTCTCCGAGGCTGGTACGGAGCCCGGAGCGCACAGGCGTTATAGCCTGGTCCGTTCGGGCGTTTTCGCGCTCACCGCTGTCTGGCTGTCAGCGGTTTCGGATCGTCGGGCGGGACCGCTACGGCGGCCCGCCCGATATTCGTGGATCGATGGCGATGACGGCGCGGCCCCCATCGGTCAGCCGGCACGGCTTCTTGCCAGCGGCGATCCCGCGCCGCCGAAGAGCCTTCAGCGTCATGCCGTGGCCGGTGAGGATCGCGTCGTCGGCGAACAGGTCCTCCTGGCGCCGGAGCAAGGTCCGGCACATCGCAGGCGACAGGGTGCGCGCGATCGCCGCCGGTTCGGCCGCCATCATCGCGCCTGCGCGCCCAGGCTACGGACGATGCGCGTCCACAGCCGTTCGGCATCCTGTATCGGCAGCCGCATGCGATGCGCTGCCTCGATCACCGTCGGGCAGCCCTCGGCCATATGCTCGGCCAACCGCTCGATCGGGGTCAGGCGCTTCGACGCGGCCATCACTGCGCCGCCCCGGCGAAGGCAAGCCGCGCCGACAGATTGAAGGCATCCTCGCCCGGCAGATCGTGCTGACCATGCCGCAGCTGGGCGATCAGCAATCGCAGGCTGCTCTTCGTGGCCGCCGATCGGGCGCGCTGTTCCTCGTTGCGATCGGAATAGGTGTAGATGACTTTCCGCACCGCCCCGACAGGCTTGCCCAGGGCCGTGGCGATGTCCCCCAACGATGCGCCGCCGTCATGCATTTCCATGACCGCAGCCTCCATCGGGGTCAGCCCCTGGACGGACGAAAATGAATGACGGGCGGCCATCAGAACGGCATCCCGTCTTCGTCGAGCTCGTCGAGGTCCGCGATGATATCGCCCTTGACCGGATCCACCCAACCCAGGCGCGGAAGGCCATCGGCCTCCGGGGGCAGCGTCGACGAGATGCTGCCGGGCAGTTGGTAAAGGCGCGTCGGCCCCTTCTTGGCCGCCACCTCCCGCGTGCAGCTGGTCAGCTGGTAGATCGAGCCGCCGCCGATCAGCACGACCGGCAGCAAGGCCCCGGCGAAGATCGGCTCCACGCCGAGCAGCTTCGTGCCGAACCGCTCGACCTCGCTGATACGGCCGACGATCGTGCGGTGACCGATCACCTCGACGATCGCGTAATCTCCGTCCGGCAGCATATCCGCCGGACGCACGTTATCCGTCGCGCCGGCGGACGGCGGCGCGCTGTTCTGGTCTTCCATCAATTCCTCCTGATGCTGGCGCCGCCAGCGGTTAGATCGCCGTCACTCCGTCGACTTCCCTCCCTCCGCGATATGGTTGAGGCGAAGGCGGAGGCGGGCGCTTGCGCGATCGAGCGCGTCCAGGCGTTCCCGCGCGACTGCGGCCTCTCCGGGCGTCACCTCCGACCCGGCGGCGCTGCTTTCGTGCATCGCATCGCTGATCGAGCAGGACAGGCCGCCGAGCTCGGTGGCGATGTCCAAGGTGGACTGCACGAGCCCGGCGCCATCGCCGAAGAACTCCGGAACGGGAACGACGATGACGCCGCCGACCACGCGCGCGAGGGCGTGAAGGATGTGCGGATGGCCGTCGGCGCCATGGGTCAGGCTCTCGATCGTGGCGACCGCGCGGAGCGTCAGGCTGTCACGATGGTTGGGCGAGCAACAGCGCGATAACTGGGTGTCGGAAAGGCCCGTCTCCCGCGACGCGATATCCAGGCCACCAAGAGCCTGCACCGCCCGCTTGGTGGCGGCGGCGAGCACCTGTTCATCGGCAGTGAGCCGCGCATCAGCCATTGTTCTGGTTCCGTTCGGGGGTGAGGGAATTCGCCTTGCGCTTTCCCGGTGCGAGCGCTGCCGCCGCCGGGCATTCGTCGCCGCCATGGACACACAACTTACCCGGACGCGGCGGAAGGTCGTCGAATGCGGTGAACTCGACCCCCTCGCCGCGCGCCTTCAGCGCCTCGGCAATACGGATACGCCAGGCGGTCGGGACTTGTCGGCCGGTCTGGCGCCACTTGCGGCGATTCGCGGGCGTCGCGCCGAGCTCGGCGGCGATCGCATCGACGATTTCCCAGG
Organism: Sphingomonas sp. GM_Shp_1; assembly: GCF_026540895.1. Taxonomy (GTDB): domain Bacteria; phylum Pseudomonadota; class Alphaproteobacteria; order Sphingomonadales; family Sphingomonadaceae; genus Sphingomonas. The sequence continues at coordinate 103,928 of NZ_JALNUR010000007.1, forward strand.
TGAGCATTTATCAATCCTCCAAAGCCGAGGCGCCGGCGACGAGCGCCGTGAAGCCACCGAGAAAGAGGTCGAGCACTGCCAGCGAGCCCCTGGTCGACAGGGTCCAGGCGCGGAAATCCCAGGTGAGTTCCAGAAACGCGCCGCCGACATACAGGGCGATGGTGACCGCCAGCACAGCGATGGCGGCGCGACCGGTGAAGCGTTGAGCCGTGGTCATGCGCAATGCCCTCCACCGGCGGCGCTGGACGCGCCGCCGGCTTCGGCTATCGTTGGGCTGCACCGGACCAACGAAGGGCTATTACGATGGGACCTTATTTCGACGAACTGCGAAGTGTCGTGGATGCCATGGCACGGCTCGTGGCGGAAACCGCGACCGCTGTCGCCAGGACGGGCGCCTTTGACGGGCATGATCCCGACCATGTCAGTGAACTCCTTTCGGAACTCGAGGCGAAGTTGCGTGCGGCGCATCTTCGCGGGGCGCACCACCACATTCTCGAGGCTCAACATGCTCTTCGCAACGAGGAGCGCGCCCCTCGGCTATTGCAATCGCGTCCAGGGTCCTGACCAAACCGCGGGCGGCGTCGACGATCTGTTGACGGCCGTTCTCATCCGCTTCGGTGAGTGCTGGTGCGCGCAGGCGTGCGTCGGCGCCGTTCAGCGCCCGGCCGATCATCTCGGCGACGATCGCGCGAACCTGCCTCTCGGCTTCGGGGGTGAGCGCGCTCATGCCGCGTCCTTCGCGCGGAGCGGGCATTGCGGCGACGTGCACGACCGGACGCGATGGTCCTCCGACCGGATTTCGCAGTTTGCGCAGATGGCGACGACCGGATTAGGACCGGCTGCGATCAGCTCCTCAGCATCGAGGCCCAAGGCCAAGCGCCTTGACGCCTCTAATACCTCACGCTGACGTTGCGCCGGAATGACATCCCGGTCCCACCAGCCTTGCACTGTGGTATGCGAGCGATGACCGAGCTTCTCAGCCATCGGTCGAATGCCGCCAAAGCGCGTGATGATAGATCGAATGCCCATAAGCGCTATGTACGTTTTGACCGTACGTCAGTCAACGATGAAAACGGACGCCGTATGTCGGACACGTCCGGCATGGCAGAGCAAACAGTTGGGTCTATCCTTGGCGACCTTCGCCGGCGCAGTGGTCTGTCGCTGGACGATGTCGCCAAACGGGCCGGTTACAAAGGGCGATCCTCTGTACAAGCCTATTTCGCCAATCATTATGATCCGGCGCGACTCGACTCGGTCGTGGCCGAGAAACTGGCCATGGCGTTGGTTGGACTTGGCACACCGCCGATAGAGCGACATGAGATCATGGCACTTGTAGGCATTCCCGTGCCTACCGAAGTCGCCCCCATAGATCAGCCGATGCCAACGCTTCGCGGGGCTCCACGAGACCTGCCAGTCTTTGGAACGGCGCTGGGAGCCGACCTAAAGTTTCCGGACGGCGATGGGGAGGTCGAAGTCGAACAGACCCTACTGACACTGACAGAGGCAATTACATATGTTCGGCGTCCGCCGGCGATGGAAGGCATGAACAAAGCCTATGCCCTTTTCGTCGTCGGATCGTCGATGGAGCCTCGATACCGCCCAGGCGAACCTGTCTTCATTGACCCGGTACGACCTCCGCAGATCGGCGACGATGTGATCATTCAGCTTTTTCGGCGGAATGACGATGGTGAGGGGGAGGTGGTGGCATCATTGGTCAAAACCCTGCGCCGCCGCACCGCTCATTTCATCGAGTTGGAGCAGTATGAGCCTCGACTGACGTTCAAGGTACCCAATAGCCAAATAGCCCACCTCCACCGAATCATATCGATGCGTGAGGCCTTTTTCGGCTAGTACGAAATAAACGTACATAGACCGTTGACGGACGTACGTTAGCGACGTACAAATCTGCTCATAGCCGGACGCCCGGCGTAGGAGCAGATTATGCAGCAGCAAGCATTGTTCGCTGAAGCGGCCGCCGACGAGGATACCGACCTGCGCGACGCGATCGCGGCGTTCAGCCCGGTGGTCGTTCGGATCCGTCAGCTTTCGGCAAGTCATTTCGCGCTGCCGGAGACGAAGGTGCGGGAACGCGCCGCACTGGAAGACGAGATCCAGAGCCTGCTTGCCGACATCGGCAGTCGGGCCGAGCGACTCGGCACCACCGTCGACGAGCTTCTGCGGCTGATCAACGCGGACCTGGCGGCGTCGAAGGCTAACACCTTCGCGCCGACCGGCGAGTTCGCGCGCCATCTGGCCGACGAGAATTGCCGGGCTGTCGCCCAGGAGCGGCAGGTCCAGCGCGAGGTCGGTAATCTCCAGAAGATCCTTGCCACTGCTGTCGAGGCGCGCGTCGCCGCCGACCGCGCCTGCGCTGGCTTCGTTGCCGGTTATGCCCGGCGCGGCGAAACGAAGGCGACCGCGAAGTGATCGCCGCCGCCCTCCAATATGCCGTGATCGGCGCCGCCGGCTTTGTCGCGATCGGCACCATCCTGGTGATGACCATCCCGAACTGGCGGCGGATCGCCGACGCATTGTTGGGCAATTCCGACGTGTGCCGGTCAACCGGCACGGATGATCGGTGGCGCCGCGTCCATGTCGAGGCGGATCGCCGCAAACCCTTTTCACAGATCCGCGCTGCCACTCCCCGGCGCGGCCCGCTCGGCCGGCGAAGTCCCCACTGACGGACCTCCCATCCGCCGCTGGCCGAGCGGGGAAACCTTTTCTTCAACGAGGACAGACCATGGATATCGCATCCGAGGTTCGCAGCATCGCGAGCCGCAGCTTCACGCGCCATATCGACGACATCCAGCCGGAGACGGTGATCGCGAAGTTGGGCGTCGACTATATCGACATCGCCTGCGTCGCGATCGATCTGGAAGACCGCCTGGGCATCGAGCTTTCGCATGCGGAGTTGGTCCGCCTGGAGAAGCCGACCGCGACGATCGCCGACCTGATCGGGATGGTCGAGCGCGCCAAGGTGATGGCCTGATCCTCCCATGGCGGAATTGATCCCCCTGACCGATGCCCAGGACAAATGGCTCCTGGTGCTGGTGGCTGACCGGGCGACGGGGCGCGCATTCCCGCGCAAGCATCCGGTCTTGTGCGCGCTCGAGCGGCGCGGCTTAGCCGAATGGCGCGGCACGCGGGCCGAGCCGCGCAACGAACGCTGGTTCCCCAGTCCGGAAGGGATGCAGCGCTATCAGCGCGATATGGCTGCGCGGGGCATTCCAACGACCAAGCAGGCACCGCCGCCGTCCTCGCATTGGTTCGGTACCGATGTGCGAGGATCGCGATGGACGCGCCAGCAGCTGATCGTGCTCGACCAGGATGGCTGCAACGATCCGGAACACTGCCGAACCGTTGAGATCGCGGTGCAGCTTCGGCAGCACCCCACCGATTGGACCCTGCCCGCTTCCAAGGAACGTCGCACCCTCCCCGCCCTCGCCATCACGCGGGACGGCCGCCGGGCGAAGGTGATCCTGCCCAGCGGCTGGACCGAATGGAAGGATATCACCCGTGGCTGAGCACGTCGCCTTCGCCGCCGCCGGCATGCCCCGCGTACCTTGGAACGCAGGCTGGACGTCGGAGGATCGATACGAGATCCGGCCATGCCGATGGGTCGGGGGGAAGTTGGCTCTTTGGAGTCCCCATAGTCCTGGGGTTGGAAAGCCGATCTTCGCCAAGCCGCACATGGTGCGACAGCGCCGGTCGATCGCCGAAATGCGCTGTACGGTTTGTGGCGATCGGACTTTGCCGTCCGATCGCTGGTGGTTCCGCCTCGGGCGCGTTCAGGAAGGCTTCTTCATGACCACTGAAGCGCCCGTGCACCGCGCCTGCGCGGACTATGCGCTGACCGTCTGCCCGCACCTTCGGGGCCGCGATCGCGACCTCGAGCGAATGCCTGGCGGGTATCAGGTGCTATCCGCGATTATTGGCGGCCCAGCCGTCGACCGCGACTTCGGCCTTCGCGTCGATCCGGCTCGAGGGATCATTGGATCGCTCAAGATCGCTTGGCCCGCGTCGCGCCTGGGGATCGCGTCATGACGAAGCTGATCGACCGTATCGCCGCCCGGTTCGGGTTCCGCCGTTCGCTCCCGCCCGAACTGATCGTCTTCTACTGCGAGACGGACGCGAGGCGCGCAGGGTTTGTTGGGCAGCGTCACCCCGATCTTCCTCATCTGCAGGCTTGGTGGCCCGCGCTGGACGTGCGGGGACTGCGAGTGCGACCGGTGCAGCGCATCACTGTGGCCCGTGACATGCTGTTCACGCGCACGAGCGAAGGCCGTTTGGGGGACCTGCTCCGGGCTCGGCAGGCCGCCTTCGGGCCCAATGCCGTGTGGATCGAACTATGATGGAAGAATCGCTCTCGATCTGGACGATCACTCGGAACCGAACGGACTTCCCAGGCAAGCATGTCGCGCGGCGACACATCGTCCACCCGCTGACCGCCGCCGGGCCGACCGAAGACCATTTCGTCGCCGACAAGCTGGACCAGGTGCGTGCCTGTCTCCCGCCCGGCCTCATCAATCTCGGCCGCAATGGGGCCGATCATCCTATCATCGTGGAGAGTTGGATATGAGCGCGATCGGGCGCATCGACGCCGCCGACCGGCTGCTGACCTTGCGCGAGGTCCTCGACACCGTCGGACTGAGCAAGGCGATGGTCTACCGCAAGATCCGTGGCGGGTCTTTCCCCGTCCAGTGCAAGGTCGGCGGGACGTCGTCGCGCTGGAGCCAGAATGAGATTGAGGCGTGGATGGCGGCCCAGCTGGCCGCGCGGGAGGCGGCATAATGCCGAGCCAGTATCGCGCGGGGGACGCCGCCGCCGCTGTATGGCCGCTGTTCGAGGTCACGGTGCAGCCATACGGTTCGTCCGTCATCGCCGCCCGCAGTCGGAGTGCTGCCGTCTACGCGCGGTTCCTAGACTATGCCGACGCCTTCGACTGCACCTTCCGCGATTTCCTGCGGCTGGTCTCGGTGCGCTGTGCTGGTCCGACGCGCGCGGTCGGTGACCCCTATGCCTATGTCCGTCGCAATTACGGGGTCGACCTGCACCATGGGACGCGGGTGACGATCGAGGGCGAGGGCGCGGAGCTCGAAGGCCGGCCTGGCACCGTCATCCACCCCGGCCGCGACCACACCGCCTATGCCCATGTCGTGCTCGACGGGGACGATCATTCGATCACCGTCCACCCGTTCAGCGTCAACGTGATCCCGATGGAACTTAAGGAGGCCGTCCATGGCTGATAGAATAGCTGGAAGCGCGACCGTCCTGCAGGATTGGGTCAGTTCGCTTTCCTTCATGCAACAGACAGTTTTGTTGACCGCGGTGCGGGGGCCTGATGGCGTTCCCAAGTACGGACCCACGAAGATGCTGCTGCGGTGGTATCGCCGTTGCATCCTGCTGTCGGCCATGGATCAGGCGGTTCTGACCACGCCATATGCATTTGGCGGAGGATCGTTCACGGGGCCGAGCTACGGCCCGACCAATCATGCCCATGATTGGGAGTCTGAAATGGACGTGACCGTCGGTCAGTACCTGCGCGAGCTCGACGCTATTCCACACCATTTCCAGCTCCACCTGCTGCATGCGGTGGAGATCGTGGGCTACAAGCATCCCGTCGAGCGCATCCGAAATTGGTGGCGGCTCACCTATGTGCGCTTGGTGCACGATATGCACCTATGGCCGGAAACCGAGGAGCAGCTGGACCGCCGGCTGGGTGATAGCCGCGAGCAATGGCTCGAACGCAACGATCCGGCGACGGTGGACTGACCATGGCGCGATGCATACCTGAAAGCACGAAGCCGACCGCCGCCGATACCCGACCGTGGTGCCTCCACTTCAGCGGAATGGATGCCACTTCACAATTTGGTCCAGATTGACCGATAGGGCCGCATCATGACGACGATCTTCACCATCGGCTATGAAGGCGCCACGCTTTCCGACTTTATTGCGACGCTTAAGGCGGCGGGCATTGACCGCGTCATCGACGTTCGCGAGCTACCTCAGTCGCGGCGGGCGGGCTTCTCGAAGAAGTCGCTCAGCGCGGCGCTGGAATCTGCCCAAATCGGTTATGAACATCATAAGCAACTCGGCGATCCCAAGGCAGGCCGCGACGCCGCAAGAGCGGGTCGGTATGACGAATTCCGTCGCATCTTTACAGCTCACATGGAAACTACGCCCGCCCGTGATGCTCTAAACGCCCTAGCGCCAACGTTAAAAGAGTATCGCTGCGTCCTGCTTTGCTACGAACGTGACCATCGGATCTGTCATCGAAATCTATTGTGTAACGGTCTACAAAAGCTAGGGTTTACTCAAATCAGGCATCTCGGCGTCCAGCCAGAGGCTCGATCTGGGAGGATCGGAGAGCATGGAACTGACCAGCACGCACGAGCATGTTGAGGATGAGGCTTACGTAATAGTCAAAGCTGCACCACGAATTAGTAAACAAAAGGGTGTCACCGTATGTTGCGCGGCGATCGACCGCGAAGGATCTTGGGTCCGCCTCTATCCTGTGTCATTCCGCTACCTTGAAGAGCGACAGAAATTCGCTCGATGGGATCGCATAAAATACCGGTGGCGGCGGCCACGAGCGGCTCTCGATACGCGCAGCGAATCGCGCCGGATCGACGATAAGTCAGTCGAAATTCTTGGCTCATTACCTTCAAATCAGCGATCAGCCCTCATCAACCGAACCGCCGTCACGAGCTTACGGGAGGAAGCCCTTAGAGGCCGAAGTCTCGCTATGTTGCGCGCTGAGATCATCGATTTCTGGTATGAAAAGCGCACTGACGCCGAGCTGGCCCACGAGCTCGCCAAACGAGCGAATGTGAGGTCACAGGGGGACATGTTCCAAGTCACCGAGACGGTAGCGCAGGAGGCGGCGCCCTTCGTGTTCAAGTACAAGTACCGCGACGCGGATCAAATCCGCGAGGGTTCATGCCAAGACTGGGAAACCGAGGCCACCTTTTTGAAGCGTCGACGCGAATTGGCTACCGAGCAAGAAGCGCTAGATTGGATGCTACATAGATTCGGCCATGAATGGCCGCATAAGGGTATGGCGTTGGCTATGGGAACTCATGGCCGGTTCCCAAATACGTGGCTCATAAACGGCATTGTGCGGGTCGACCCCGACCACCAGCCTCTGTTGATCTAATATTTAATCAGTTTTTCGATAGGGAGAAAGCGATGCTGCTACGAAGCCAAACCGGCGGGGACGTCGTAATCCCTCTGAATTCGATGAGGCGGGCGGTCCGACTGTCCGACGGGCGGTGGAGGGTCACCGACGCTGATGGCGAGGTTCACATTTTTAGTGCCGTTGACTGGGAGTTGGCCTTAGAAAGCGTCCCGGTAGCGACCCTCCCAGCGCTTCCTGGCACGTATGCCATTTTCCGCGATCATGAGCCTGAACCTCCGCACAATCGACCGTTCTGGCGATCCAACGTTCTGGGTTGGATGATTAACCTCGATTCCGCGATGAGACCCATTACCCTTGATCCCGAAATGGCGATGGATTCACCATGGACGATTCTGCACCCGGATGGTCGCGTCGAGAAGTCTACCGGCGAAAGCTGGGATACCGTCGATGAGTGGGTCGAAGCCACAAGCCGATGACCAGCACTTAGGCATCGCGTTCACGACCAAGCGAGGCGCTGCTCGATGTCGCCACGCTGTATCTAGAACGATAACTTACAAATAAGGGGGCGTATGACTACGAAAAAATTGAATACGGCTGTCGAAGCTCTCCTTGAGGTAATTGATTCTGCCAGGGATCCAATCGGCTTGTCGGCTCCATTTGTTTGCCCCTTTCCTGACTGTGGAGTGTATGCGGAGCATCACTGGGGCGTGGTTGAGAGACTGACAACGTGGCCAACAGCAAACGGAAGAGCCACAAGAGACATATCTTACAGGTCAAAATTGGTTGCAGCCCGCTGTAAGATCTGTGATCAAGAAACAATCTTTTACAACCAAGCAATGATTGTACCGTCAGTTAGCCAAGCGCCTACGGCCGGACCTGACCTACCAGCCGAATTGGTTGACGACTACGAAGAGGCAAGACAAGTACTGCCGCTTTCTCCGCGCGGCGCAGCCGCACTCTTGCGGCTAATCGTCCAAAAGCTACTGCCCATTATCGGGGCGAAAGAAGACGATATCAACAGAATGATCGGCGAACTCGTCGAAAAGGGAACTATCAGCACTGCTATCCAGCAGGCGCTCGATAGCGTACGCGTCATCGGTAACGAAGCCGTTCATCCTGGAACCATGGATTTGAAGGACGATCAGAATACCGCCGTTTCGCTTTTCAGACTGATCAATTTCATTGTCGAGAAAGCAATCTCAGAGCCGAAAGAGGTTGCAGCAATATTCCAAGGGCTCCCGCCAGGGAAGCTAGCCGGTATCGCTAATCGTGATAAGCCGAAATCTTAGGCAATTAGGGGCTGCGACATCCCGCGGCCTTGGCATTTTCATCCCCTCCCCGGACCGCTCGCGGCATAGCGTATCGGTCGACCGAGCTGCGCTACTGGCGGCTCCATATCCACGATCAACAAATCCGCCCATTCCTGCGCGAGCTCGCGCCGCCGATCGAGATACGCCGCCCGGTTATAGGCCGACTCCACCTTGTTGCCGGGCACGTGGGCGAGCATCAGGTCGATGATCGCGCGATCTGGCGAAGAGCCTTCCCGCCCCCCGTCGCGCCATTCACGATCGGCCCGCTCGTTCATGATCGTGGAGAAGGCCGCTCGGAAACCGTGGGGGACATGGCGCTGGTAATAGCCCGCGCGGATCAGCAGCGCGCGCAACGTGTTTTCCGAGATCGATCGATGCGAATGCCGCTCTGACGGGAAGAGGAGCTCATATCGACCGCTGACCTCGCGCAGCGCATCGATCACCTCCATCGCCTGGGAGGACAACGGGACTAGGTGGTCACCGCCTTCCTCTTCCTTCCGATCGCGATCGCCCTTCATCCGCGCCGCCGGAATGCGCCAGAGCGGGTGCTCGCCATCCAGATCCTCGAACTCGTCCCAACGAGCCCCGGCGATCTCACCCGGTCGCACGGCGGTCAGCGCGAGGAGGCGCAATGCGAACTTGGTCGCCGCGCGGGTCCGCTCCGCTTCGCAGTCGCGCAGCAGCTTGCGCATGCGCTCGATCCGGTCCTCGTTGGTCCGCGCGCCATCGATGATCGACGGCTGTTTCCTCGCCTTCGGTTTGTCGGCCAGCACCTTGATGAGCGCGGCCGGCGCGGGGTCTGCTTTGCAAATGCCGGCGGCCATCGCGAAATTGAAGACGTCGGAGACCCGTTGGCGGAGACGATGGGCGCTCTCGACGGATCCCCGGGCCTCGACCCTGTGGAGCATCTCCAGAATCTTGGGCGTGTCGATGTCGATCATCGGCAGCGCACCAATGACCGGGAAGGCGTCGCGTCGCAGCGACTTCAGCACATCGTCACTATGGACGGCCGACCAGCCCCGAACGCCTGGCTTCGTCCAGTTGGCGGCGTCGCGCACGCGGGCGGCGCCATGGACCGCCCGCCAGTCATCGAGCTTGCTAAGAACCCAGCCGCTCTTTTTCTCGAACCATTGGCAGGCCACGACCTGAAAGGTGTTGTCGGCCGCCGCCGACCGGGCAGCTTTCGTCACCTGCTTTACGATCGCGGGATCGCGCCCATCGAGGAGCGCCCGCTTGGCCTCGTCCCGCTTCTCGCGCGCCTGGACCAACGTGACGATCGGATAGGCCCCGATGCTGAGCGTCTTCTGCACCGGCCGACCGGCGGCGTTGCGGCCGAACGTATAGTTCATCCGCCATAGCTTCCCGCCGGCCGGGGTGACGTAGAGATAGAGCTGCCCTGAATCGGCGAGCTTGTATGCGGTGTCGGAAGGCTTGGCGGCTTTCACCTTGGCATCGTTCAGCGCCATGGCATCGACCTCCATACCATGGCGCCCATGGACGATACCATGGATCGAGCCATGGCATTGTGTAGACGCGAGTAGACGGGTGTGGACATTTCGGCCCCCTTATGAGGGACAAAACGTCACGTTTCTAGGGGGCTGTAGACCGGGAGATACGCGTTGATACGCGATATTGGCGGAGACGGAGGGATTCGAACCCTCGGTACGGTTTCCCGTACGACGCTTTAGCAAAGCGTTGGTTTCAGCCACTCACCCACGTCTCCGGTTGCGGCGAGGTGCGGCTATAGCGGGGCCGGGGGAGGCAATCAACCGGGTCTGGAGGGGATTTTATCAGGAAAATCGACTAGAGGCGTTTCCGTCATTCATTGCACTGCAAGGCGCGGGCTGGTTAACCTGGCTCATCGGTTCGCCGGGGGAGTTTGAAGTCATGCGTCTCGTCTGTCTGGGTCTGTCGGTGCTGGGCGGCCTATCCATGGTCGCCGCCGCGCCCGTCGCCGCGCAGGTCCGCACCATCGACCCGAATCAGGGCATCGACAGCGACCTGGGCACCCAGCCCTCGCGCCCCGCCCCGCGCAGCACGCCCGCGCAGGACGACGCGCCCGCCCCGTCCGCTCCGCCGGTGCAGCAGCAGCCCCCCGTCACCGCCACGCCGCCCGCGACCACGCCGGAAACCCGCGCGACCCAGACGACCCAGGCCGCCGACACGTTCGAGCGCGACGATCTGCTCGCAGCGGGCGAAGGCGTGTTCGGCAAGGGTGCGGAAGGGCTGGCGGGGATGATCGAGCGTATCCTGCGCGAACAGGGCCGCCCCAATGCCTATATCGCCGGGCGCGAGGCGTCGGGCGCGTTCGTGGTCGGGCTGCGCTACGGCTCGGGGATCATGACCCACAAGGTCGAGGGGCAGATGCCGGTCTATTGGACCGGGCCCTCGCTCGGCTTCGATATCGGCGGCGATGCGAACAAGGTGTTCGTGCTCGTCTATAACCTCTACGACACCGAGGAACTGTTCCACCGCTTCCCGGCGGCCGAGGGGCGGCTCTATTTCGTCGGCGGGTTCGCGGCGACCTATTTGCGGCGGGGGAATGTGGTGCTCATCCCGGTGCGGCTGGGCGTCGGCTGGCGCGCGGGGGTGAATGTGGGGTATATGAACTTCACGCATAAGGCGCGGTGGCTGCCGTTCTGATTTCGGCCTCGGGGTGAGGGTTTCCCTTGGCCTTCGACTTCGCTCAGGCTGAACGGGGTGGGGTATAAGCTTCCATTACTCGCTCCGTTCAGGCTGAGCGAAGTCGAAGCCCACGCCCTATCCCCGTACCAACACCCGATAAGGCTCGCTCACCGCGATCACCGGCACGTTCCAGGGATGCGCCACGAGCAGCCGATCCGCCAAGGCATCCACGTCCGCCGCCGCATCGTACATCGCGGTCAGGATCACCGTGGGCGACCAACTCGCCTCGCCCACCGCCCCAAGTGCAGGTACCGCGCCCTCGCCCGGTCGGAAGCCCTCATAGCCGAGGGCCAGTTCCACCACCTCGCGATAGCGCCCGAAATCGCCGAGCGGCGGGGTGCGCAGGATGGCGAGAAGCGGAGCGGCGGTTGCGTCCCGCTCGACCGCGCCCGGATTGCCGGCGATCAATGCCGAGAGCGTGGTGGGCGCGACCGGGCAATAGACCCGGATATCCCGCACCCACCGCACGCCGCTCATCCGAAATCGACCGATTCGAAGCGGATCGGCTGGCCGGTCGGCGTGTCGGCGAGCTGGTCTTCCCACATCGCGACCTGACCGCGCACGATGGTGCCGATCGGCTTGCCGGTCAGCTCCATGCCGGTGAAGGGCGACCAGCCGCACTTGGACTGGAGCCACCGGTCCTCGATCGTCCAGCGCTTCTTGAGGTCGACGATGGTGAAGTCGGCGTCATAGCCCGCCGCGATCCGCCCCTTGCCGACGATGCCGAAGATGCGCTGCGCACCGGCGCTGGTCAGCTCGATCACCCGTTGCAGCGACAGGCGACCGTTGGCCGCATGGTCGAGCAGCAGCGGCAGCAAGGTCTGCACGCCCGGCATCCCGCTGGGGCTGCCCGGATAGGGCTTGGCCTTTTCCTCCAGCGTGTGGGGCGCATGGTCCGATCCGATCACGTCGGGCACGCCCTGGTTCAGCCAGTACCACAACCCGTCGCGGTGCGCGCCCGAGCGGATCGGCGGGTTCATCTGCGCCAGCGTGCCGAGGCGCGGATAGGCTTCCTCACCCGCCAGGGTCAGATGCTGCGGCGTGACCTCGCAGGTCGCGATGTCCTTGTTCCGGCCGATATATTCCAGTTCGGCGGGGGTGGTGACGTGCAGGATGTGGATGCGGCGATTGGCCTCGCGCGCCAGGCGGAGGATACGGCGGGTGGCGAGCAGCGCGCTCTCATCGTCGCGCCAGACCGGGTGCGAGGACGGATCGCCCTCCACCCGCTCGTCGGCGCGGGCATTCATCCGGTCCTCGTCCTCGGCATGGATCGCGACGCGGCGATGGCCCGAGGCGAGCACCTCGGCCAGACGTGCATCCTCCGACACCAGGAGGTCGCCGGTCGAGGCGCCCATGAAGATCTTCACCCCCGCCGTGCCCGGCATCCGCTCCAGCTCGGCCAGGTCGCGGACATTGTGGTTGGTCGCGCCGACATAAAAGGCATGGTCGCAGAACATCGTCTTGGCGCGGGTCAGCTTGTCGGTGATCGCGTCCGCCGAATCGGTGTTCGGCTTGGTATTGGGCATCTCGAAGACGGCGGTGACGCCGCCCATCACGGCGGCGCGGCTGCCGCTGGCCAGGTCTTCCTTGTGCATCAGGCCCGGCTCACGGAAATGAACCTGGCTGTCGATGACGCCGGGCAGGATGTCGAGCCCGGTGCAGTCGATCACCCGGCCCGCATCGCCGGTCGCGCCGATCTCCACGATCCGCCCGTCGCGAACGCCGACATCGGCGCGGACCGGGCCGCCGGGCGTGTGAACGGTGCCGCCGGAGAGAAGCAGATCGAAGGTCATGACAAACGGGCCTTTCGCGAATGGTCGCGCCTTCCTACCTTGCCCGCATGAGCGATACCACCCCGACGACCGCCTCCGGAAACATGGCCGGCACGACCCTGGCCGACCGCCGCCTGATCCGCGTGGGCGGCGAGGATGTGCGCGGGTTTTTGCAAGGGCTGCTGACCCAGGACGTGCTGGGGCTGGAGCCGGACGCCCCCCGTTGGGCCGGGCTGCTGACGCCGCAGGGCAAGGCGCTGTTCGACTTCATCCTCTGGGCCGATGGCGAGGCGGTGCTGATCGATGCGGAAGCCGATCAGGCCGAAGCGCTCGCCCGGCGGCTGACCATCTATCGGTTGCGACGTGCCATCACCATCACGCCGGTCGACGATCTGGCGGTGCATTGGAGCCTGGATGCCCCCGACCGACCCGATGACCCCCGGCTGGCGGCGCTGGGCAAGCGCTGGCTGGCCCCGGCGAGCGAGGCGGCGAGTGGGTGGACGGCGCATCGCCTGTCGCTGGGCGTGACGGAAGGCGTGCGCGAACTGGGCTCTGGCGAGACGCTGTGGCTGGAGTGCAATGCGCGCGAGCTGAACGGGGTCAGCTTCACCAAGGGCTGCTATGTCGGGCAGGAGAATACGGCGCGCATGCACCACCGGTCGAAGGTCAATCGGCGGCTGGTCGTCGCGCCGCTGGGGGAGAGCGGGGATCGGACCCGCGCCACCTATCCCGCGCTGGGGTTGATGGTCGAGCACCGTCGGGTCGAGTCGCTGGGTGACGCCTTGCGCCCCGATTGGCTGGCTGCCGCGCTGGCGGAACCGGATCGGGACTGAAGCCCGGAGTCAGCGGGCGAGCTTCGCCTCGCTGGCCAGTGCCTGCTGAATCTGGACGCTGGGCGCGGCGAGCATATTTCCGACCTGCACCGCGATCGTCGCGGCGGCGACCAGGCCGAACAGGCAGAGCGCGCCGAATTGCAACGCGCTGGAGATGGAACGGCTTCGCTCCATACGGCGCGCGGCGTCGATTTCGCTGACCATGCGATGCGGGGCGTTGCGACGATCGCCGCCGGAGTCGAGTGCTGCGGGCTTGCCCTCCAGACGCGGTTCGTTGACCAGCGCGTCGGCACTGATCCTATCCTGGGTCCGGATGCCGGAGAAGCGGTCGCGCCGCCAGATGACGCGGCCGATCACGACCTGACGGCCGCGACGGATGTCGACATATTCGCCCGCCTGCAAGGGATCGTCGCTCGCCAGCATCATGCCGCGCGACGAGACATTGTGAATGCACGCATCGCCCCAGCCCCGCACGGACTTCATGCGACAGGGGATCAGAACCTGTCGGCGCGCCTCCCGGCTCTTATAATCCGGGCCCGCCCGCGCCATGACATCCCTTTCACATCCAATCCCTGTCCATAGTGGATAGACACCAAGAAAGTGTGAATCTGCCGTTATCAAGCGGGCATGAGCGCCAAGCCAGCGGGAATAACGGCTCGTTGCAGCGGCCGAACGATCTCGCGAAAGGTTTCCGCCGGGTCGACCTCGCCGAATTCGGCATGGGTCCCACAACGCTATCGAAACCGATCAGGCATGCGGGCGTAACGCCGCATACTGTCCCCCAAAGAAAAAAGGAGGCCGGCTTTCGCCGACCTCCCTCTTTCGTCATCAGCCTTGGCTGAGCGTGGCTTATTGGCCAGCGCCCGGACCGTAGGTGATTTCGACGCGACGGTTCTGGACCTCGCGGACACCGTCCGCAGTCTGAACGCGCAGCTTGTCGCGCTGCTCGCCGAACGCTTCGGTCGTGATCGTGCCGTCCGGGATCGAACGCGACGTCATGTACGCCTTCACCGCGTCGGCACGACGCTGCGACAGACCCTGGTTGTAGCGCGGCGTACCCGACGTGTCGGTGTAGCCCGCAACCATCACGCGGGCATTGCCGCAGCTCTGGTACTGGGTGATCGCGTTGTCGAGGATCGACGCTGCTTCCGGAGTAACGTCCGACTTGTCCCATTCGAAGAACACGA
>NZ_JALNUR010000070.1:0-2500 GCF_026540895.1 Sphingomonas sp. GM_Shp_1
TGTTGTGTACGCGGACTATAATGCCTGGCGACGCCCTACTCTTCCACTGCTTGAGCAGTAGTACCATTGGCGCAGTCGGGTTTCACGGCCGAGTTCGGGATGGGATCGGGTGGGACACCGACGCTATGGCCACCAGGCAATAGAGTCCGCGGACACTGACCTCGTTGCCTTTGCGGGCGACGAGGTGGTTTTGGGTAAAAATCGATGCACCTGGCTTGGAGTGAATGACCGCACTCTCAGTCATCAGCCCAGGGCTGATGGTGGGGGTGTGGAGCTCTCAAGCGCGAATAGGACAATTAGTATCGGTTAGCTCCATGCGTTACCGCACTTCCACATCCGATCTATCAAGGTCGTGGTCTTCGACCGTCCTGAGAAATCTTATCTTGAGGGAGGCTTCCCGCTTAGATGCTTTCAGCGGTTATCCCGTCCGTACATAGCTACCCTGCTGCGCCGTTGGCACGACGACAGGTACACCAGAGGTACGTTCAACCCGGTCCTCTCGTACTAGGGTCAACTCCTCTCAAATTTCGACGCCCACGGCAGATAGGGACCAAACTGTCTCGCGACGTTCTGAACCCAGCTCACGTACCACTTTAATTGGCGAACAGCCAAACCCTTGGGACCTGCTCCAGCCCCAGGATGTGATGAGCCGACATCGAGGTGCCAAACAACCCCGTCGATATGAGCTCTTGGGGGTTATCAGCCTGTTATCCCCGGCGTACCTTTTATCCGTTGAGCGATGGCCCTTCCACGAGGGACCACCGGATCACTATGACCGACTTTCGTCTCTGCTCGACTTGTCAGTCTCGCAGTCAGGCTGGCTTATGCCATTGCACTCTAACAGCCGGTTTCCAACCGGCCTGAGCCAACCTTCGCGCGCCTCCGTTACTCTTTAGGAGGCGACCGCCCCAGTCAAACTACCCGCCACAGAGGGTCCCTGTACCGGTTTCACGGTACGAGGTTAGACATTAGATAACAACAGGGTGGTATTTCACCTATGGCTCCACATCGGCTGGCGCCAATGCTTCAAAGCCTCCCACCTATGCTACACAGTTCTTATCCAATGCCACTCTGAAGCTGCAGTAAAGGTGCACGGGGTCTTTCCGTCTAACCGCGGGTACTCCGCATCTTCACGGAGAATTCAATTTCGCTGAGCATGTCCTGGAGACAGTGGGGAAGTCGTTACGCCATTCGTGCAGGTCGGAACTTACCCGACAAGGAATTTCGCTACCTTAGGACCGTTATAGTTACGGCCGCCGTTTACCTGGGCTTCATTTCAGAGCTTGCACTCCTCCACTTAACCTTCAGGCACCGGGCAGGCGTCAGGCCCTATACGTCGTCTTGAAGCCGACTTAGCAGAGCCCTGTGTTTTTGCTAAACAGTCGCTACCCCCTGGCCTGTGCCCCCCATGAGAGCTTGCGCTTACATGGGGCCTCCTTCTTCCGAAGGTACGGAGGCAATTTGCCGAGTTCCTTCAGGACACTTCTCTCAAGCGCCTTGGTATACTCTACCTGACCACCTGTGTCGGTTTCGGGTACGGTCTATACGGTGGGGCTATTTCCCGGGACCTCTTCGAGGCACGTCCAATCCGATAAGGACGTACAACACACGAGATCCGTCACACACCACCAGGCCCACGAATATTAACGTGGTTCCCATCGACTACCCCCTTCGGGCTCGTCTTAGGGGCCGGCTCACCCTGCGCGGATTAGCCTTGCGCAGGAACCCTTGGTCTTTCGGCGAGAGGGCATCTCACCCTCTTTATCGCTACTCATGTCTGCATTCGCACTTCCGATACCTCCACGACCCATTACCAGATCGCTTCGCAGGCTTACGGAACGCTCCGCTACCGCGTGCACTTGCGTGCACACCCTAAGCTTCGGTGCGTGTCTTGAGCCCCGTTACATCTTCGCCGCAGAAACCCTTGTTTAGACCAGTGAGCTGTTACGCTTTCTTTAAAGGATGGCTGCTTCTAAGCCAACCTCCTGGTTGTTTTGGGATTTCCACATGCTTTCCCACTTAGACACGACTTGGGGACCTTAGCTGTAGGTCAGGGCTGTTTCCCTTTTGACGACGGACCTTAGCACCCGCCGTCTGTCTCCCGAGTATCACTCATAGGTATTCGGAGTTTGGTTAGTATTGGTAGATCTCGCGACCCCCGCAACCATCCAGTGCTCTACCCCCTATGGTGTCCGCTCGAGGCACTACCTCAATAGTTTTCGCGGAGAACCAGCTATTTCCCGGCTTGATTGGCCTTTCACCCCTAAGCACAACTCATCCGGTAACTTTTCAACGTTAATCGGTTCGGACCTCCAGTGCGTGTTACCGCACCTTCATCCTGGTCATGCATAGATCGCCGGGTTTCGGGTCTAATACTTCAAACTAAAGCGCCCTATTCAGACTCGCTTTCGCTGCGCCTACACCTATCGGCTTAAGCTTGCTTGAAACATTAAGTCACAGACCCATTATGCAAGAGGTACGCAGTCACCCCATAAAGAGG
>NZ_JALNUR010000071.1 GCF_026540895.1 Sphingomonas sp. GM_Shp_1
TGGGACTTTCCGGTCATTCCGCATGGCGCCCGCTAATTACAGCTTCTGCCAGGACCGGACATTCCAGAGGGGGCACTCCTGTGGCCGGCTATGACAATTTCCGGGCGGGTGGCTGACCGGCAGGTCCTAGATCGGTGGTCGGGCAAAGCTGCCTTAAGCGCGCTTCCATTAGAAGAGTTGCCGTCGCCGGGCTCCTCTGCTTCGTCACTTAGACTTGGACGGCGAGACCGCCCCAATCCGCTTTAGGAAGGCAGTCAAACCGCCCTCAGGCGGATTTTGTACACGCGCATGCCGCTGCGCGTTTGAGAGCGGTTTGAGAGATGCCGGCGAGATGCGCGTGAAGAGCGCGTCCCTCCACTCAATTTCATCGAGCGTCACAAGCGCGGGAATCGGTAGGCCGTGGAGGTAGCGAACCTCTTCCGCAACATAACCCACTATCTTTCCATCCCCGCTTCGTCCAAGTGTGACCAGTTGTGGAACACCGCCGGATAGCTCGTCACCGCCGGCAATTAGGGAATCGCAGAAGGCTGCGAATATAGACCGCGCGGTCCCTGACTGCGGAGAGTTTTGCCATGTCCGAAGTTCTTTAAGAAGCGCTCGTCGACCGCTTCCAAGTATGACCAATGGCTCGCTTCCGGTTATCCCGTCGAGAATCACTTCTGTATCGATCCAACGCCGTCGGGCCGCATCGTAGCGAATGCACCAGAGACGAAACCGGCTTTGCAGCTTATCTCCGTCTCGCGTGCCGTGCAGGATTGTGAAGTCGGCGTCCGGCACACGGTGGCGCCGCTCAGCCGAAGTCGTGAGCTGCGCGAGCACGATCGCATGCCGCTCCTCTGCTGTCGCGTACGGGCTCCAAAGAGCGTCGCGATCGATAAGGTCTGTGAGCTGACCGAGCGCAATCACCGGGAAGATCACGTCTCCACAGTAGCCAAACAGGTCGTTTGAGCGACAGGCGAAAACCTTGCGCCCGCTATCCCAGCGTCGCGCCGGAGAGCCCCAGGTTATCCTGCTATCGGCTACGATGTAGAGCGCACTAGGTGCGCGGGCGTCAACAGAAAGCCAGGAGAGTAACGTCGTCACTCGACGTATCCTCCCCGGCATGCTACCAATGTCAAGTAATCACGAGGCAACTCCCAGGCGTTCCACCATCTGCGGGACGCGACGGTCGAGGACCTGTGCCGATCCGGCTCCGGCTGGATCGGCACGGCTGGGTTCCGGGCCCGGCCCGAGAAGTTGGTTCTGTAGATTGCGGTTCGTGGCTTGCCAGGACTGGCGCAGAGTTGATGTGGTCGAACTGGGCCCAGTCAGGCGAAGCAAACCACTGCACCGCGCAGCCATGACACCGGTTCAAGAGCTGGTTAGCATGGGCGCATGAGCGACGACGTTGCAGTTTATGTGGGGCCCATCTCGGTGCCGGACGCCGGATTTATGGCGTGGCAAACCTTCGCCGAAATGATTTTCGCCGAAACTGATTTCTACAAGAGGCCTGCAAGGCGCGCTCACCGCGTGGTACGGCAGGTGATCGACCCGTACTACGACTTCGACGAGCCGCCCGAGTTTTACCGGTATCTGCTCGCGCCCGCTTCGGTTGTGCGCAAGCGCCTCTTAATCCAAGGCTACACACCCGAGCACTGCGAGCGCGCCTGAGATTTAGCGCGCCATGAGCAAACGGCTTCCTACGCGAAGCATTTTAAGGAGGAAGACGGGGACGTCGTGCAGCAGCTCCGCATGCTGGAAAAGCTCACCTTCCCCGAATGGCTGCAGCTTATCAGAGATGAAGTTGCATCGGAGCGGAAGTCTATCGGCGGCCGCCTGAACCCGTGGCACTTCGGAAGCCTACTCAGCGCTCCGGGGGACATTTTCACCCAACTGGCGCTGCTCATTGAGGTGCTTCCCAAAGCGCCTGTCTGGATGGATTGCACGGCCCTTTACTCCGAGGATGACGACCCTCGCACACCGCAGCAGATGGCGCGCGACGAAGATGCGGAGTACGCGGATTTTCCCAGCGGTAAGATCATCGTCCTCACAGAGGGAAGATCCGACACGCGCATCATCACCGCCGCACTCCACGCCTTTTATCCGGAGTATGCGGATGCCTATCAGTTTTTAGATTTCGAGGAGTTCAAGATTGAAGGTGGCGCTTCGCTTTTGGCGAGAATGATTAAGGTGTTATCCGGCGCGCGCGTTCAAAACCGAATGCTGGCTTTGTTCGATAACGATGCTGCGGGCGCCGAGGCTTATCGCTCGCTTGCGGGCGTTCGCTTTCCGCCGAACGTTCGCCTAATGCTTCTGCCGGATACAAAGCTGGCCGCAAGGTATCCCACGCTGGGGCCAGCAGGCCTGAGCCGCATGAATGTCAACGGCTCCGGTGCCCCGATCGAATTATACTTGGGCCGCTCATCCCTAAAAGACCGAGGCGGAAAACTTAGACCCGTCCGCTGGAGCCAGTGGATTGAGAATGTCGGCCGCTATCAGGGCGTGATTCAAGATAAAGAAACGGTGTATCGCGCTTTCGAGGCATCGCTCAAAGAGACCCGTTCACCCGCGTCCTTACGCAGACGCCTTCCTGAAATGAACCAGTTGCTGCAAACCATCTTCTCAGCTTTCCAGGATCGCCAGCCGCCCATTCTCTAGCCCCGCGATGGCTGTGGCGGCGGCCCGCACGCGAGGTCCGGCGGGTTTGCGTGAAGCGATGGCAGGTTACAGCACAAGCGGTCGTTCACGCTCCAGCTGCTGAACGTCCTGAGTTGGTCG
>NZ_JALNUR010000072.1 GCF_026540895.1 Sphingomonas sp. GM_Shp_1
AGTAAGCGTGGCGTGGAGGCCGCAGATTATGCTGCTTGTGCGGTCGACTGATCTACCTGCGGCATCCAATTCCAGGGCATGAGTTCGTCCCATCGGCTGGCAGGCCAGTCGCCCGCGACCTTGGCGATAACGTCAGCGATATAGGCCTGCGGGTCGACGCCGTTCGCCTTGCAGGTCTGGATGACGGTGTAGATGGCAGCGGCCCGTTCGCCACCTGCGCGCGAACCGGCGAACAGCCAGTTGCGGCGTCCAATGGCAACACCGCGCAGTGCACGCTCCGCGATATTGTTGTCGATTTCCAGACGACCCTCACCCAGGAAGCGCGACAGTGCCTGCCAGCGCTTGGTGCCGTAGGCGATGGCTTTGGCCATGTCGGACCTGGGCGACAGATGGCGAAGGGCGGCGTCGAGCACCTCGCGCAGGGCCTCGACCAGCGGTTTGCTCCGCTCCTGCCTGACACAACACCGTATGTCGGGCGGCTGGCCGCGCACCTCGGCCTCGACGGCATAGATCGCTCCGATCCGCTCGAGAATGTCGGTGGTCAGCGGCGTGGGCGACCGCTCGTGCAGATCGAAGACCTTGCGCCGGAAGTGTGCCCAGCACGCGACTTCGGTCACGCCACCACGATACAGTCCGTCATAACCGGCATAGGCATCGGCCTGAAGGAAACCGCGGAAGCCGGCGAGATGGGCCATCGGGTGCGCGGCCGTGCGGTCGGGCGTGAAGCGATACCAGGTCGCGCGCGGCGCCGTGCCGCCGGACGCCTGGTCGTCGGCTGCGTACACCCATAGCCGCCCGGTCGCGGTCTTCCCCCGGCCGGGGTCGAGCACCGGCACGGGCGTGTCGTCGGCATGGATCTTGTCGGCCTTGAGCACCTCGTCACGGATGCGGCTGACGATGGGGTCGAGGAGCACCGCGGCCTGTCCGGTCCAGCCCGCCAGCGTCGAGCGGTCGATGTCGAGCCCTTGCGCGGCCATCATCTCGGCCTGGCGGTAAAGCGGCAAATGGTGGTCGAACTTTGAGACGACGACGTGCGCCAGCGTGGCGAAGGTGGCCTTGCCACGCGCCACGGCCCTGACCGGGACGGGAGCCTGGACGATCTTGTCGCAGGAACGGCAGCTGTATTTGGGGCGGACGTTGCGCACGACCCGCCAGCGCACCGGCACGATGTCGAGCATCTCGTGTGCGTCCGAGCCGAGCGGGCGCAACGCGCCGCCACAGTCCGGGCAGGTGCAGGCACCCGATGCCGGCTCATGGATGACGTCCTCGCGTGGCAGATGTGCGGGCAGACTGCGGACGGGCACCGGCCGAACCGCCACGCCGCTGTCGGCCATCTCAGGCCCAGGCGCGTTGCGCTCCGTCTCCAGTTCCTCCAGCGCCAGTTCGAGCTGCTCGATCTCGCGGCCGAGCTTTTCGGACGAGGCACCGAACTGCATCCGCCGCAGCCGGGCGATCTGTCCGCGCAGGGTATCGATGAGCAGATCGCGGGCGGCGAGCGCGGCATTGGCCCGGGCGAGTAAGGCCTCCAGCGCGGCGATCCGCGCGGTGGCATCTGCAGGGGAAACAGGCGCTTCCGACACGCTGTCTTCATAGCAGATTGCAGGTCGGCGAGCGAGCAAAAGCGGCGTAAAACCGCCGTTCTCACCCCGCCAGCGTCGGCGTAAACGTCCGCTCGGGCCGACGCCAGTCGATGCCCTCCAGCAGCATCGACAATTGCGCCGGCGTCAGCACCACCGTGCCGGTCGCGGTCACCGGCCAGACGAAGCGGCCCCGGTCCAGCCGCTTGGAAAACAGGCAAAGTCCCTGGCCATCGAACCACAACAGCTTGACCAGATGACCCCGCTTGCCCCGGAACGCGAACAACGCTCCGGAATGCGGGTTCTGCACCAGCACCTGCTGCACCAGCACCGCCAAACCATCGAACCCCTTGCGCATGTCGGTCACGCCGCATGCCAGGAACACCCGCGTCGGCAACGGCACCGGGCTCATCGCAGCACCGACAGCACCCGTGCCAGCGCCCCTGCATCCACGGCAGCATCTACGCTCACCCGCACGCCACCCGGCAGTTCGATATGGATGAACCCCGGTGGACATGGTGCCGGCTGCGGTGTCCGCACGACCGGTTCCGCCACCTGCACTTCGGCGAATACCGGCAACGACGGCACGGCACTCGCCAGCTTGCCCTCCCGCAACTGCTTGCGCCACGTGTAGATCAGGCTGCTCGACACCTCACGCCGGGCGATGACGTCGCAAACCCGCACCCCCGGCCGGAACGCCTCCGCCAGGATCTCCAGCTTCTCCGCGTCCGACCATCGCCGTCGACCCGACACACGGCCGACCACCTCCATCCGACCAGTCATACGAGTGCTCGTATGACCTGTCGTAGAACCGAAAACTTCCCGCACCGCCCGCGCCCTCGTCAAAGGCGACAAGCATCCTGACCGCCAGCGCTACCGCAAGGCGGCCTGCTGACCACGCTTAC
>NZ_JALNUR010000073.1 GCF_026540895.1 Sphingomonas sp. GM_Shp_1
ATTCAAGACGAGGGACAAGGGCAAGCAACGACCGGGGGGCAAGTACGCCAACGTGCTCGTCGATGACTCCTTGAGATAGTTTGGCCCCCCACACTCAAGGTGCAAGGGGCCGGAAACCATCGAGAGGATTGAACGCATACCAGAGCACGAAGCTCTGCGTGCCTTCATTGCCGTGTCCTGGGTACCATTGACAGGCAACTACGGTTCGGCATCTCACCCATGCCCCCTCTGAGAACGAGCTGAAGCAGGGCTTCGCTCAGTTCGGGCATGGGCGGTTAGCCCACAGCGTCGTCGACAGGATATGGTGCGATCGTGAAGAAATGTCAAACGTGGCGGCAGGACACGACAAACGCACGTCTGCTACCGATGACCCCTGTCATATGCGACGGCGCCGCCGCACTACCTTAAAGGCGTCAGAACGACACCTGGGCTTGCCCAATTGGACAGCGCGCCGGCAAAAGATCGGCGTGGCTATCGAGCCCTCCCCCGCTGCGGAGCCTCGCATGGCGATGGCGGGCGATCTCGGGTAGAGTGGATGACCAACGGGGCGGCGACCGCCGATCGCATCTATGATGCGTGGAAATCGGCGCTCCTCCCGGACGCCGCGATGCCCATGGGCGCCTCGACTTCACCGCAATCGCAAGGCGGCTCTAGGTGAGCACAATCCCGGTACGCGAGAGCGCGATGCGGCTGCCCGGCGAAGGGCTGCTCGAATGGCACGAGCCACTCGACCGGCTGGCGCTCGAGTAGCCGGGCCGACGAGGACCGACCGATCCCATGCCGAAGCCGGTTATCGCCTTCCCCGATCGCGCAAGGCTGTTCTTCCGCCGGCTCGCGGAACCCAGCGGCAACGCCAAATTCACGGCTGCGATTAAACGGACGGCCGATGCCCCGTCACCCTTTCGACGCCGCGAGCCGACATTGCTACCCGACGCCGATAGCGAGCTGCGGCACTTGGATGAGTTGCTCGGGAGCCGCATCCAGCCTCGGCGAGCGGTAAGCTCCTATCATCGACGGCGACACGCCATCTTACCACAGCTCGTCTGAGTGGCAAATTTTTGATGAATAAGCGTCCGCTTATGATAACACTGACGCCCCTATCTGACGACCGTAATTGGGTCGCCAAGAGAGAAGGACAGAGCGGCAGCTCC
>NZ_JALNUR010000008.1 GCF_026540895.1 Sphingomonas sp. GM_Shp_1
CTTGAATTCGTACTTCTCGGCCAGGTGGGACCCATCCATTGGGGAGACATCCCAATGGAAGGCGCCGTCGTAGACGCATCCCAGGCGGTATCGGCGCGTGAGCGCAACGGCGATGTCCGCGTGATCATGCGGCTCCCCATGGAGGCCGGCATCGTGTCCAGGGCTGAAGCCGAGGCGCGAGCGGCCGACGAACGCCCGCTCTGCCTTGTCCCAGTGCAGCTGCCGAAAGTCGCGCAGCTCGCGCACCGGGTTCTTTCCTGCGACAACCCGGTCCAGCAGGTTCGTGACAGCGTTATGTTGGCCGAAGATCCTTGGAGGCAGCAGGAGCGCGGAACCGGGCTTGAGGACCGGTTCGATCACGGCCGCCCGAGCATTCAGCGTCCGGATTGCTTCGGCGCATCGATCCGCGGTGTGCTGCCGCTGCCCATAGACGCTCCTAGGGATTCGCAACGGCAAGGCGGCATGTGCGAAGGTCTTCAGCAACTCTGCCTCGTTCGAGCCTTCCTGGTATACCAGGAAGAGCCGCCGGGGCTGCTCGAGCGCGCAAGCCTGATGCCCGGCCTTGTCGCACTTGCGGCCGGCACCTGTCTTGCTGCAGCCACGCTGGGCATTGCGGCAAAAGCCCACGGGGCGCCGGGAGGATCCGAAGACGCCATCTGCCGCTTGGCCCAGTACTTTGGCGATTTCGTCGGAGTCGTACACGGCTAGGCCATTGCGCCGCGTCGGGGCCGCCACGCCGCGGACCACGTAGCCGGAAAAATCCCGCGACAGCCGGCCGCGAACCGCGTCGAGCACGTCCCCGGGGAATCCGGCGAGGATGATGGCGGTTAGGGCCACTCCTCAAGGAACTTGAAGGAGCCGCCCGACCAGGTTCATCGGCAACGAGTAGCGTGCGCGCTCCTCCTCCGGGATGGCGGCGATCAACTGCCGCAGGGCCTCGGGGCCGTCGGGCCGACCGCTAGGAGGCTGCGCCCGAGGGACGGCCGCTGCCTGCTCCACGAGGCTGGTCATCGGCAGCCCGGCCTGGCTTGCCCAGCGCCGGATCGACGCGCCGATGGCCGCCGCGCGCTCGCGCCGGCTCCGGCCGTCCTCCTCGACGACGAAATCCGCGGTGATCTCGATCGCCGCCTGCTGAGGTGCGTCCCATGCGTCCTCGACCGACAGCGGGGGGCCGAGGCTGACCCAGCGCCGGCATCCCTCAGGCAAAGGTGTCCCGAAGGCCCTCCAGAGCGTATCCGGATACTTGTCCAGGGGTGGCGGCGCGTCGTCCGCAGCTGCACTGCCGATGACACCGACCCGCTTATATGGTCCCTTGCCCCATACCTCGTACGTATCGCCCAAATGCTCGACGACGAAATCTCCGAGTGAACGCGTGCCGAGCGCGGCTTTGAAGCTCGCGCCGTAAACCTGCCTCAGGTCCTGCCCGAGCCGCGACAGGTAGATCGTCTGCGCCCGATCCTGCAGTGCCGCGCGAGCTGCGTCGGCGATGTCGGTGTCACTCGGTATTGCTTGCACCGGCGTCTCTGCCACGTCTTGATCCTTGTCCGAAGCAAAATCGCGGTCACG
Source organism: Sphingomonas sp. GM_Shp_1 (assembly GCF_026540895.1). Taxonomy (GTDB): domain Bacteria; phylum Pseudomonadota; class Alphaproteobacteria; order Sphingomonadales; family Sphingomonadaceae; genus Sphingomonas. Next base: position 1,567 of record NZ_JALNUR010000008.1, read on the forward strand.
ATAAGGAGGATGTCCCGACTTGCCTAGGATTCTCGTCATGGCACTAGCTTAATTGCTGCCCACTCGCTTTCGCCTCCGTCGTTCCCGCCTGCCCTCCACGCCTTGATGACAGCCGTCTTGGCCGCAGGATCTCGGGCGCCCACGGCCGCCTGGCGACCGACCGGCAACGGCCCTGAGCTGTCCATTCCGCCGTCCGGGTGACGCGCGCCTTTTCGAGGGGTGCCGCTCCGAACCTGTCTTGGACGCGGCCAGCGGATCGCCGATGGGATCCTCCGCGACGACACGAATTGTCCGACTTTCGGCACATCGTGGGTCGACACCCGGTCCGCGCCCCGGCGCCTTCGCAAGATAGAGCCGGTGGGTCGGTTTTGGGTGCTGACTGCCATTTACCGCTGCGTTCGGAAGCGTGGTTGGTCGACGGTCGAGGCTGGCAAATGGCCAAGCTAGCACGGTGCTTCTCGATCGCAGTGACCAGCTTGTCAGGCACCGGCAGGTTAACCCTGTTCGCTGACCACGCCGTGTCGAAGCGCTCGATCGTCTTGAACGCCGCCTTGAGCACCGGCGTGGCGGGAAGCTGCAGTTGCAGACTAGATGGACGAACGTCCGCTCACTGCGGAGACTGCCGGAAAGCGGACAGGTCACTTTCCACCAGAGTTCCGACGTGCCGGTTCCCTGCAACCGAATCATAACTCCGTGTGGCTCAGGTACACCATTTGGATTTTGGACCACTGAGTAACCGGCAAGCGTTCGAGTACATGGTCGAGTAAGCCGTTAGCCCTCATTCCGCCCCCTCTTCACAAATTGGTAAGCGTCCGTCATATAAACCCAACCAGCGACAGATCGCCGTGGGAGACAGCATGGGAGTTACGGAGCATTCAGGAGCATAACAGAGCACATCAGATTGGCTATTTCAGCCATTTACTTGCTCTATAGTGCTCTCTAATGCTCATTGACCGGGTTCGATTCCCGTAGGGGTCACCATCCTCGCATCGAGGCGCGGAAATCCAGGATTTACGCCAGCTTCACCGTCCGCAGGTATAGCGAATGGGTATAGAAGCGCATGGTGCAGATGATCACACCCTGGAAACATCCCCAGACCGGCATCTACTATCTCTACAAGGAACTTCCGCCGCATCTGCGGGGCGAGATGGGCCGGCGTCAGGTCCGCCGCTCGCTCAAGACGCGCGATCCGGCGGAGGCCAAGCGGCTCTTCGTCCTGGCCCATGCCGAGCTCGAACAGGAGATGGCCGCCGCCGAAGCGCGGATCGCCGCACAGAAGGTTGCCGACGAAATCTCGCCCGAGCGGGCAAAGATCATCGTCGACGACTTCATCCGCGACCGGCATTCGTCGGGTCGATGGTCACGCTGGCCCACGCTGGGCCTCGTCTGGTGGCTGGAGGACACCGCGCGCCGTGTCTTCAACACCGACTTTCCCCTCGCCGGCCTGCCGATGGACGACAGTCCGGAAGCACTGGCTGCGAAGCGCGGGCAGCCCGTGCCCGGCGACTGTTGGCTCGACGTGGTCCGTATGTACCCGCCGGCGGAATGGCTGAAAGCCAGCGGCATGGTTCTGGCCGACGTGTTCGAGGACCAGGACCCGCCGATCAAGCGGATCCCGGCCAACGAACTCCTCATCATGCAGGCGTGGAACGCCCGCGTCCTGGAGGACAATGAGCGCCTGCGCGCCGACATCGCTGCACCCCGCCGCATCGCCGTCAAGCCGCGGCTGCGACCGGACCTCCGCTTCCGCGAGCTGCTGCAATTGTGGAACAAGGAGAACGCGCCCCGGCCTCAGTCCTATGTCGAGGTGGAGCGCGCGACGGAGGATCTGATCGACTATCTCGGCGACATCCCGGTCGAATCCTTCACCTCCGATATGCTGATGGATTATCGCGACGAGGCAAAGAATCTGCCCGCGACCATGCCGCGCGCGGACCGCGCCCTGCCCTTCAACGAGCGCCTGGCGCGCCACGCGCATAGCGGCACGCCGCGCGTCAGCCCACCGACGCTGAAGAAGCGGGTCGGATCGATCCAGGCGCTGCTCAGCTTCGCGCATCAGCAGCGCTGGATTTCGCAGAATGCCGGCACCGGGGTGAAGATTACCGGCTTCAGCCGGGTGGCGCGGGGTCGCCGCAGCTTCATGCCCGGCGAACTGGCACAGCTGTTCGCCTCCGATCTGTTCGTGCGGCCGGATCGCCTGCTCGACCGGCGCACCGACGTCAGCGACGTGACGCTCTACTGGCTGTTCCTGCTCGGGCTAACTTCCGGTGCCCGGCTCGAGGAAGTCGGACAGGCGCGCGTCCAGGACGTGAAGGCCGATGGTGGCATCCTCTACATCGACATCGACGACCTGATGGATGCCGAGGCCGATCCGAACCTGCCCGAGAAAAGCGTGAAGACGACGGGCTCGCGGCGGATCATCCCGATCCACGAGCATGTCCTGACGCTCGGCTTCGAGCGCTACGTCAGCGCGCTGAAAGACGCGGGGAGCGAACTGCTGTTTCCGGATCTTCGCCCCAGCACCTTCGGCAAGCTGACCAAGGAGGCCAGCCGGCTCAACCGCTACATCAATGCCGTCGTCAGTACGGATGCGCGGCTGGTCTTCCACTCGCTGCGCCACCGCTTCAAGGACGAGGGGCGCGGCGCCGATGTGCAGGAGCGCGTGCTCGATCAGTTGTGCGGCCATGTCCCCGCGACGGTTGGCGGCCGCTACGGAGAAGGCGCGGACCTTCAGGCGCTGAAACGCAGCCTCGATCGACTTCGGTTCGACTCGGTCGATTGGACCCGGCTGCGTGCGGCAGCTGGCACGATCTCCTGGGTGAATATCGTCACCGAGATCGTCGGCCGGGTGAAGGCGAACGCGAGGGAGGGCAAATGACCGAAGACCATCGTAATCGCCTGAGCGTCTATATCGCCTTCGCTGAACCTGGGGGCGACGTCATCGAGGTCGCCAGCAGTCTGCTAGGCGCCGGCACGGCCGTTGTCCTCCATGCGGTGACCCAGTGTGGCGTTACAACGCTGACGCTCGGCGACGGGCGTCCCTTTGAGATCGACCTCATCACCGACCCCATTCCGATCGACGACGGGATTTCGATTTACCCGGATGACAGTGACGACCCGATCGCCCGGATCGAACGTCGCTTCCTCGCTCCCTAAATCCTGGCTTCAGCGGCCGTTGCGGATACGCGCAGCGGCCGCCGACGTCTGATCATGAGCGGAGGAGCCCCCGCTCCACGCGGGTCGCCGCTCACGTCGCCGGCGTTCCGGATCAGGCGCACGCGCACTGGACGGGTTTGGGGCGCTGCTGAAGCAGGGCCCAGCAAAGGCAAATTCTTCCTGTTCGTACGTCGCCGCCCCGCCGAAGAGCTACACCAGCGGCAGCGTGCGTGGTGACCAGCGCTCCACCGCGCTCCCGAGTGCCAGCCGAGACGCGCCACCCGCTTGACCTCGCGGGCGCATGGACATATGTGGAACAGGCATCCCCCCAGGTGTGGGGTTGTGTGCGCGGTGACTGTCGGATGGCTTACAGCCGCGGGTACAGACATCGTACCGGATCGTTGGTCCGGAAACCGACGGCACGGGCACCGCGGCGGCACGAGACGGACGCATGATACAGACCAGGGGCGCGCTCCCGCCCCTCCATCGCTGACCTTCGGTCAGCTGTCTGATGTCCGTAAGGAGCTGTATCCATGTCCTGTAGTGTCAATGACCTTATCAAGCATGCGCGCGTCGCGCTGCCCTGTCCTATGCCGATCGAAAGCCGCCGTGGCCTCGTCACGGGAGGCCGCGCATGAGTCGCCGCGCCTCCACCGCCACACCTCCGTTGCCGCCGCTCGCGCACGATGGCCGCCTCGCGCAGCTCGCGGCCGAGCGTTTCCCCGCCGCGCGTGCGCCGATGAGTCAGAGCGATCGCGCCGCGTTCTGGCTGGGCGAGTACGTCAAGGCACGCCGCGAGTTGCCGCATCTCAAGCCGAGCGAGTTGCTCGCTCTCATCGCAGAGCAGGACGAAGCGGCATGTGGCGCGACCTTCACTCGCACGATCAAACGGCTTGCACAGCCGCATCTGGATGACCGCACGAAGGCAACACCGTCGCCTGCCCCCTCACCGCGCCGCAAGGTGCCCGAGCCCATACCGCCGACCGCATCTCCGACCTCACCCGTGAGCACGACGATGGCCATGCCGATGCCCTCGCTGCCGTCCGGCCGCGTTGATGACGATGGGGCGACGGATGCTGATCTGCTCGCACGCATGGCGCGCATGCGGGCCACCCCGCCAAGGCAGCAATCATGAGCAACGATCCCACGAGGCCGCACCAGCACGCCGACCGGCCGATGCTTCTGGCGAGCGGCAGCAAGGCCGGTGGCAGCGCCAAGACGAGCGTGCTGCTCGCCACCACCTCGCTGGCACTGCTCGCCGGCTCGCGCGTTGGCATCATAGACGCCGACGCTACTGGCACCAGCGCGATCTCGCACCGCATTCAGCATCGTGACGTACCAGTCATCCCACTTGTCGAGAGCACGCCGGTGTCGGCGCTCCTCGATCAGTTCGCTGGGTGCGACCTCATCCTGTTCGATGTCGGTGCCAACGAGTTGACCAGCCCGCGGACGTTCAAACCGCTCGTGAATCTGGTGAATCTCATTCGAAAACGTGATGGCAATGCCGCAATGCTGGTGTCCCAGATCCCCAACAAGGCCAACATCGTCGATGACATGACGGGGGCCGTCGACGCGCTCGGCGACCTGCTCGACATCCATATCGTCCAGCAGAACGTCGACGGCACGGGTGCCTTCGATGACCTGCCACCAAAGCTCGCCATGCTGCCGCGGCACGAAGTACCCCATCTGACACCAACGGTTCTCAACATCTCGCTTGGACGTGGTCGAATCCCCGCCGATCTCATCCGCTATGGCTCCCGTGGCTACGAGCGACTGCGTGGAGCGTGGGCCGCACACTTGCTGCATGTTGCCACATCCGGCGACTTCGCACGCTGGCTTGGCCTCGACGCCGCACTGCCCTTGCTCGAACAGACCGCGCGGGCGGCACCTTCCCAGCCGTTGCCCCGAAGTGTGCCGGCACATCGACTGACTGACGAGGTAGTCGATTGCTGGGACGAGTTCGTTCACTCGCTTGCGTCCATCAGGTCCGCAACCAACGACCGCGACCTTCTGGCGGCGGCAAAGCGGTTTCAAGCCAGCGATGCCCATTATGAGACTTTGCTCGCATGATGACGCTCCATAGCCGCGGGGCATCTCCTCCAATCCGGTGTCCGGCAGGTGATCCGACGTCTGCATCATGGCTGGCAGCGCTCGTGTCCCAACCGTCTGTTCGTGTTCTGCGACACCAGCGCGGCCGGGGTGACCAGAGTGTCAGCACGGAAGTGGGGGGTAGAGAGGGCAGGATGGGCCCGGTAAACCGGGCCATGTGGGTGTTCCGCACTACGCTTGTCACACCCGTAGCAGCCGGAGGCTGCGATGGGCGTCGATGAACCGACGCTGGGCCGGGGATCGCAAGCAATCTCGACGAAGCTCGACGCGGCACAGCTTGCGCGGTTCGAACTGGCCGTCGCAGCTTCGGGGCTCAGCCGCGCGGCCTACATCCGCGCGGCAGTGCTACACCAGGGGGTCGTGCTGCGCCCGTACGAACCGCTTATGGCGCAGGGACTCGCCACGCTGGCGGCGTGCCGTACCGCGGTGAAAAACGGCAAGGCGGTGGACCATGCGCTCGTCCGCCGCCTCGAAGCGCTGACCGAAGCGTTGCACCGGCTGGCGGAGACGGAGCAGCGATGATCATCGTCGCGATCAGCCATCGCAATCGCCAGCAGCGCCGTGCTATGGCGCGCGTACTCGAGAAGCAGGTGGCGCGCGCTACCGGCGCGCAGGTGCGCGCGCACTTCATTGCGCTGTCGGACTATCTCCGCGATGCCGACCCCGCTGCGCTGAAACTTCTCGGCCTTGCCGACCACGTCGACCATGCGCTGCTCGGCTATGTCACCGACCAGGCGCATGGCGGCGAGAAGGTCGACCTCGTCGGCTACCGCAACGTCACCCCACAGTTCGAACGCGCGCAGGCTGAAATGCTGGCGCAGATCGCACGCGGTCGCGGCACCGATCCGATCGAACATTACGTCATCAGCTGGGGTGAGAACGAACACCCGACGCCAGAACAGGTCGCGGAGGCGGTCGCGCTCCTGTTGCGCGTCCTGAACGTGGAAGAGCATCAGGCGATCTACGCCGCACACCGCAACACACAGCACTATCATGTGCATGTGGCGGTCAACCGCGTGCACCCGGAAACCGGCACAGTCGTCGCGGCAGGCGACGGCTGGCAGCTCAACGCGGCTGGGCAAGCGGCGGCCTTGATCGAGCATCGCCAGGGTTGGGCGGCCGAAAAGGGCGCGCAGTACCGGGTCGACGCCGATGGCGTCCGCCACATCGACAGCGGCCGACTTGTCCGCCTTGCCGATGGCAGTGCCACCGGAGTACATCCGCCCGACCGCCGCACCCTCGACAAGCCGGTCGACAAGCGGCTGTCGCGCGGCGCGCGCGGATACGAGGGGCGCACCGGACGCATGTCCTTCGAGCGCATCGCGATGACGATCGCCGCACCGATCATCGCGCGTGTCCGCTCGTGGGAAGAGCTTCACCAGGAAATGGGCAAGGAGGGTCTTGGCTACGCGCGCTACGGTACCAACGGCGCGTGGATCACGATGGGCGAGCGTGCGATATCGGCGAGCATCGCCGCACGCGGTGCGGCGCTCACGCAACTTGTGCAGGCTGATCGGCTCGGCGCATTCAGGCCAGGCAGGCCCGAGCAGATCATCACGCGCATGCCTCGCTATCTGCCGCGGCAGGAGCGTCGTCCCGGCTATGAAGCAGCGCGCGCCGCGCACGCAGGCGCAGTGGCTGCCGCGCGCGAGCAGCTCGGCGCGCAGCGTGCGCAGGCACGTGTCATGATCATCGCTTGGCGGAAGAGCTTCGCTGCCCAGATCAACGCCAGCGATTGGCGGGGGCGTCGCGACCAATTGAATGCCGCGCGCCAGCTATTCGGCATGCACTTCGCGGCGATCGAACGCGAGCTGATGGCGGCAACCGAGCCGGCAGTAGCCGCACTCGATGCCGCAGCGCGCTTCCCGTCCTACGACGCATGGTGCGCAGGCGCGAGTGCTCCTTCTATCCCGCAGGCACTCGGCCTTGCGGTTCCGATGGTGGTCGCGTCCTCAGGAGACCATGCCGCTGCGGGCGTTCCGGTCGCCGGCTATGCGTGGCACCGCGACGATGGGGCCTGCTTCTATCGCCGCATCAATCAGTTGGAACCCGCGTTCACCGACCATGGCCCGACGCTAACGATCCACACGCTCCGGCGTGCCGATGTGGTCGCGGCGCTCAAGCTGGCCCAACGGAAATGGGGAACGGTCGAACTGATCGCGGGAAGTGATGCATTCCTGCGGATGGCGATCGAGATCGCAGACGAAGAGAAGATAACGCTCACCGGCGAACTCGCACCGCGCATTCGGCAAGAGATCGCGCTCGACGCTGCAGGATCCACCCCGCGCGCACAACCGGTACCTACACCAACAATCGAAGCTGACCCGGCATCAGTCAGCGCGGTGTCGTTGCCGGCAGCGACGGTGTCCCAGTCGCCCTCACCTGCCCCGACGCCCCTCGACGAGATGCGCGGTGAAAATCCTGCGGTCGATGCGTGGCTGGATGAATGGCGGCGTGATCCGAAGGCGATGGCAAAGCTGAGGCCGTTAGCCGCGAAAGCATTTGCCGATCCGAAGGCGCGCAACCTGCTTAATCAATGGGTCGCCGAGGGGCTGCAGGCAGCGATGCGGTTGCGGCAGCACGCAGGTGATCACGCGCGGATGCTGGCGGCACAGGCGCAGGCACCCGGTCGAGGGCTGCAATTGCGGTGACCGGCACGGCGGTGTGCCACCGTCGCGCCGCTGCGCGTTCAACCGGCGAGATGCGCCTCGCAAACGTCGCGGACGAGATCCTGCAGGACGCCGACACCCTCTGCGAGCACACCAGTCCCTCGCCGCTGACCTTATAAGGCGGCGAGTAGCACGAATCGACACCCGATCTGAGCCCCGATCGACACCACCGTGGACCAATGCGACGGGTGATCCTTATCTTGGTCCAGCACCATCCGCGCCGCGCGCACTCCTCCGGCGAAAAGTTGTTCGGCGTCCCGCCCTCATAGCCCCTTCCTCTCAGAAGTTGGAGCCTCCGACAAACCCGGCGCGGTTCAGTACGATCCAGGTTGCAGCCAAACAGCAACGTCGCTACCCGTCTTACATGACTAATACAGCACATCTTTTGAAACGGACGGTTCAAGGGAGTTTGATCGCGCTGCTGGCTTGCGCCTCGATGGCGAACGCCGGAGCCAAAGCCCCTCTGCCGGATATGACCGCGACCCTTCGCGAACACCGCGTAGAGAGTGCGTCGGTCGCCGTGATCCGCAACGGACGGATCGTCTCGACGGGTGCCTGGGGGACGGCGGGGCCGAACCGGGCGGCGACCGTCGCCACGCCCTACAATCTCGCCTCGCTGACCAAGCCGCTCACGGCGGAGGTCATCCTGCGACTGGTATCCGCCGGCAAGCTGTCGCTCGACGAGCCGATGGATCGCTACTGGAGCGACCCCGACCTGTCGCGCGATCCCCGCCGGACGAAGCTCACGGTCCGCATGACGCTGAGTCATCGCACCGGGTTCCCTGCTGGCTTCGTCGATGATGGTCAGGATGCGGAACTTGCGCCCGTCGTGGGTACGCTCCTCAACGAAGTCGTATGCCCATACATGACCCGGATATTCCGGTCGCAGCCTGATGCACGAACCGTCGTTCAGCCACAGCCGCCCGCGTTTCGGCTGCTTCTGCGGAACCCTCAGTCCTTCGCGTCGCCAAATCCGCTCTACCCGTTTATGGTTCACCGACCAGCCAGCGGCATGCAACAGCGCCGTCACCCGGCGATAGCCATAGCGACCATATTGCCTGGCCAAGGCAATGATATCCTCGGTCAACGCCTCTTCGTCGTCTGCCCCACGCGGCACCTTGCGCTGTGTCGACCGGTGCTGCCCAAGCACGCGGCATACCCGTCGCTCGGAGACATTTAGCACCACCCGCACCTGGTCGATGCAGCGCCGGCGCCGTGCGGGGCTCAGAAGTTTCCCTTCGCAGCCTCCTGAAGAATGAGCTTGTCGAGAGTCAGGTCCGAGATCGCCCGCCGCAGCCGGGCGTTCTTCTTCTCCAGATCCTTCATCCGCCGAGCCTGGTCCGTCTTCAGGCCGCCATATTCCTTGCGCCACCGATAGTAAGTCTGCTCGCTGACGGCGATCCGCCGGCAGGCCTCGGCGGTCGTGCCGCCCTGACCCAGCATGATCTCGACCTCACGCAGCTTCCCGATGATTTCCTCGGGCTTGTGCTTCCTGGCAGGCATTCGTGGTCCCTTCCTTGGTCCAGACTGTCATAGTCGATGGACCACTCAGAGGGGGGCAGTTCAATCCCATGGAGCCCCCTCGCCCGCGGCCGGCTGACCCGCGACTGGGACGACACCACCGCTCGATCGGACACCGACGCGTTCGGCCGCACGCTCTACGCGGCGACGGCGGAGGCGGATCGCAAGGTGGTCGAGGCCGTCGTGGCCGTCGCCAGCGAACGTGGTGTCCCGCGCGCGCAGGTCGCGCTCGCCTGGGTACTCGCCAAGCCGGAGGTGTCCGCGCCGATCGTCGGCGCGTCCAAGCTGGCACACCTCGACGATGCCCTCGCAGCGCTCGACCTGGTGCTGTCGGATGACGAGATCGCGCGGCTGGAGGCGCCCTATGTGCCCCATGCGGTCGTGGGCTTCTCCTAAGCCCTTCCCGCTTCGAAGTCCGCCGGCCGATCAGCGGTCACCACCCCATGCTGCCCGGCACGCCCTTGAATGGTCCCGCAAGGTCGGCCGTGATCCACCCGCCATAGAAGCCGCCGGGCTGCGGAACCACCGGCTCGCCGTCCACCGTGCATCGGTCGAGGGGTCCGGCATAGAAGGCGATGTGATCGCGCAGGATCGCGAAGGCCGGGGTCGGCTCCGGGTAGCTCCACGCCACATCGCGCAGCACCTCGCTACCAACCACCAGGTGCCAATAGACCGCTTCGCCCTTCCATTCGCAGAATGACCGCCGATCCGAGCGACGCAGCAGACTGGGCGTGAGGTCGGCGGGTGGCAGGTACCAGCTCGGTGGATGGCTGGTCTCCAGCGTCCGGACAGCCTTCCTGGTGTCGGCGACCAGGACGCCGCGATGCTCGATGCGGATCCGCCGGTCGCTGGGTTCCGCGATGGCGGGGCGAGGATAGCGCCACACGCTCTCCTGTCCTGGCGACGGCGTGTCGGGTCGTGGCCTCATGTCCGCGCCTCCCGCCGGGCCAGCCAACGTTGCAGACGTGGCCGGACGCGGAGGAAGCCAAGGTAGAGGCGTTTCAGCCCCGACAGGATCAGGCGATTGCGCGCCATCTCGCCCAGCGGACGCAGCGCCGGGACCGCGCGCCACATCGCGGCGAAGGCGGCCGCTCCGGACAGCAGCGGACCGCCATCCTCGCGGGCGTGGAAGCGCGCCAGCATCTCGGCCCGGCTGACGGGACAGGTGCCGCCGCCCGCCACATCCACGAACGTGATCGCGCCGCGCTTGTCGAGCCGGCGCCTCATCGCGATCTCGCGCTGGCAGAGCGGACAAGTTCCGTCGTGCCAGACGGTGACCCGCTTCATCGCCCCTCATCTGGATTGTCGCGCCAGATCCGCTCGGACAGGAGCGTGGCGAAGCCGAGCCAGGCGACGAACGGCAGCGCCACCGCCGCCGCCGGTCGGTCGACCTTCGCGGCCGTGGCGACATAGGCGGCGCCAGTCGCGACCATCGCGCCCGAGGCGGCCGCGCTCGCACCGAGCCGTTTTTCGCGGAAGAAGAGCTGCGTCCAGCCGCCGACCATCGCGGTGTTGACCAGCCACAGGCCGACAGCCACGTTTCGCGCGCCCCCGGCCGGGCGGCGCAGCAGGCGATAGCCGCCGACCGCAAGACCGGTTTCCAGCACCGGCCAGACTGCGCCGAACACCGCATCGGGTGGCGTGTAGCCGGGTTTGTCCAGCCGCCGATACCAGCGGCGGATGCCGGGGTGCGACGGGTCCGAAGCGTTGCGCCGTCCGACGATAGCACTCGCGCCAAGCACCGCACCGACTGCCGCCAGCGCTGCAAGGCGCGTCAATCCGCCCGCGGCAACAGTGTCCCGGCGATCCATTCGCTTAGGCCTGCTCAAGATAGCGTTCGAGGTCGTCGCTGCCGCCGATCCGCTCGCCATCGATGAAGATCTGCGGCGTGGTGGCGACGCCCTGCTCCGCCTTGAAGGCATCGACCTCCTCACGCGATTGCAGCAGGCGATCGTCGACCGTGAACCCGGCCGCCTCCAGCATCTGCCTAGCGCGGACGCCGAACGGACAAATGTGTTCGGGGAGCACCATGCGATAGAGGGTCGCCGTTCTGTTTTCCGCCACTTCGACATCTCCGCGGACTTCAGCGTCCTTGCAATCAAAGCGACCAGGGCTGCGCGACGTTCCGCATCGACGTACATGTGACCCAGAATTCGACGTTCACGGCGCCTTGGGCGCTTCCTAAAACCGGCCGTTCGTTCAGGCGCTGCAACGCAGTTAGAAGTGATAATTTCGCAGGCTGGCAGGTTCGTATGCGCATAAAGGAGCTCGTGTAAGAAGGACCGCTAAGTCTTTGTTGCTGTCGGGCAAAACACTGACTCGTTCGGTTTCGGCAGCCGTAGCGTCTATTGTCTGCCGCCAGTAACGATCTACGATGCGTCCTGGCGACGAGTCGCGGCTCGTCGTTGGTCGGGGGAAACGACTATGCGGATATCGGTCCGGCCTTTGGCCGCTGCGCTAACCATGATCAGCATCACGGCGTGTGCCACTTTACCACAACGAGAGGCGACCGCCTTCAAGACCATAGCGAAGGCTGACGCGGACGCCTTTGGCGCAGGGACCGCGGCGGAGGTCGCCTCCGTGACCGAGGGCGCGATTATTCAGCCTTCGAGCGGCGGCCTTGCGATCGCGACGGACAAGTGCGTTGGAGACCTTCCCAAGAACGCGGTGTGCGAGGTGCGGCTGACCGGCGTCGGCGCTCCTAACCTGGCTCTCGTCGAGGGCGCGCCGCGGACCCGCAAGCTCATCGCTGCGGTGGCGTCATATGGCGCCGCAATGGCGGACCTCGCCGAGGCGAAGGACCTGAAGGCCGCCAAAGCCAACGTGGATGCGGCGGAGAAGGCGATCGAGACGCTCGCCACCGTGACGGGTGTCGGAGCGCCGGCGGCCGGGATCGCCAAGGCAGTCGCGGCCATCACGAAAGGCCGGCTGACTGCCGCTCGGCGAAATGCTCTGTCGGAGGCGGCGATGGCCGCCGATCCCGCCGTTCGGATGGCCTCGCGCAACCTTGGGGAGATCGCAACGGAGTTGAGAAGCAACATCCTCGACAGCGCGACCATACGGCTCAACCGCTATCGGCTGGCGTTCGACCGGGCGGGCGCGACGGGGCGACAACTCGAGGAGCAGTACGACGCGCTCCCGAAGGGTTCGGCCGGCGAGGACGAGCGCCAGCGATTGCGGGTGCTGATTGACCAGGAGCAGACCCACCGCATCAACGCTGGCAATGGGATCGTTCGCACGGCCGCCGACATTCGCCTTGCGAGGGGTATGAGGACCGACTTCGGTGGCCTCGCGACCGCGCACGCGGCGCTCATCTCGGCACTGCGAGACGAACGGGTCGGCCTCACTCCGGCATTTGAAGGGCTGAACTCGTACCTCGACGCCGTCTCAAGCGCGAAGGGCGACTAGGAGAACCAAGATGTCCGACGAAGCCTTGGCCGCGTATTCCGCCCTATACCTGCAGTTGGGGGCATCCGACCGGCGGAAGTCCGAGTTCCGCACCCGCCTCCACGCCGACCCGAGTCTGCTGGGGGTTCGGATGGCGGCGCAGGACCCTGGTGGGTTTCGAGCGGCCCTCGACAACCTGATTCCGCGAGTTCAGACCGCGTTCGACGCTGCCCGAAACGCAAACGACTTCGACGGTGCGGAACTGATCGAAGCGTTCCTCACTCGTCTCTACTTCTGGCGCATCTTCGCGCGCGACCAGCTCATCGGCGCGCTTGACGCTAAGGGTACCGAGGAGGCAATGGCGGCGCTGCGGACAGCCACGACCCGTCTCAAGGAGACGCGCGCCGCGTTCGACCAAGGCGATCACGATGCGGACACGGCGATGACCAGCCTGGACGACTTGGCGGACGCGCTGGGCTTGAAGCAATAGCCTGCAACGGTTTTGTCAAAGCGATTGCATTGGCCGAGCCAGGGCTAAACCTCTCCACGTTTGCCTGCTCACGACAGCACCGGATGACCCACAAGACGACATTCAGCCGTCGTTTCGCGCTCCCCAACTTCGGACATCCATTCACGTTCGCCCGACGCCTCGACCAGCGATGGCGGGAATGACGAGACGTGGGACGAAGCCGTCATTTTTATTCGGAGCGCTGGATGTCGGGTTCCAACAGGAGCCGGCGTTCTCCCACTCAGGATCGTGCGGCCATGGGTTCCCGGTGCCGGCGTTCACGCCCCCGCCGGTTGGAGGGGACATTTGCGACCTGCATCCGCCATGCTGGCTAATGGCGGAAAGACCGAGTTCCGGTTCATGAGATGCGCCTTGCCACTTGCCAACTTCGGCCTTCGTTCGTCATGTCGGACCAGGGGAAACGTAGGTTCATTTAGGCTGCGAACCTCTGATCTGCCGCGGGTTGTTCCCGCGCGGCGCGTCCGACAAGCACCACGGCCATCGCACTGGCAATCGTGAGGCCGGCAAGAGGAAGAAGCGCCAGGACATAACTGTTGGTCGCGTCATGGATCAGCCCGTAGACGTTGACCATCAGTCCACCCCCGATGAGGTTGGACGTCGCGTTGATCGCGGCGATGCCGGCGGCGGCCGTGCTGGCCGACAGCCAGCTCGATGCCATGCTCCAGAACGGTCCCTTGAAACAATAGGCCCCGGCAAGCACCAGGGTGAGCAGCAGGACGGTCGGCCCCAGTCCCGTCAGGGCGAAGGTGCCCACGGCCCCCGCGGCGATGAGGAGCAGCGGCAGCGCGGTATGCCAGCGGCGCTCCCCGGTGGCGTCCGAATGGCGGCCCCACAGCACCATCGCGACAGCCGCGACGCCATAGGGAACCGAGTTGACGAAGCCCGTCTGAAGGTCGGTCAGTCCGAAGGACTTCAACAGTTGCGGCTGCCAGACGCCGAGCACGCTGCCCGCCGCCGACGCGCCCGAGCAGGCGATTACCATGGCCCAGAAAGCCGGGGTCCGCACCAGCCGCCATGCCGATCCATCGACGAGCGGCTTCGAGCCGGATACGGGCGCCAGCTCCCGCATGAGCCACGCACGCTCGTCCTCCTCGAGCCACAGGGCATCGGCCGGCCGGTCGGTCAGCACCTTGAGGCAGGCCAGCCCGAGCAGGATGGTGGGAATGCCCTCGCAGATAAACAGCCATTGCCAACCCCGCAGGCCGCCGAGCCCATCCATCGCGAGCAGCAGTCCCGACAGGGGCGAACCGACGAAGCTCGACACCGGAATGGCGATCGCGAAGAGCGCCAGCATGCGACCACGATAACGGGGCGGCATCCAATAGGTCAGGTACAGAATGACCCCGGGGAAGAAACCCGCCTCCGCCGCGCCGAGCAGGAATCGCATGACATAGAAGGACTCGGCATTCCACACGAACGCCATGCCCGTTGATACCAGCCCCCAGGTTACCATGATGCGCGCGATCCAGTAGCGGGCGCCGACCTTCTGGAGCATGAGGTTGCTCGGCACCTCCATCAGGAAATAGGCGACGAAGAACAGGCTGGCGCCGAAGCCGAAGACTCGGGCCGACAGCCCCAGATCGGCATTCATCTGCAACGAGGCCATGCCGACATTCGCCCGGTCGATAAAGGCGAGAAGATAGCACAGCATCAGGAATGGCAGCAGGCGCCAGGTGACCTTGCGCATCGTCCGCGCCTCGAGCGTCGTGTCGGCGTCCATTTCACTCTCCTGGAAAGCCGCGCGTTTTCGCGTCGGCACCGTTTCGGTCGGCCAAAGGGTCAGACGGTGGCGGGCACCGCCTTGTTGACATGGTTGCGCGGGTCAAGCACCCCGCGCTCCAGATAGTCGGCGATCTGTTCGATGCAGCGTACGCCGACGCGGGCGCGCGCCTCATGGGTATTCGCGCCGACATGCGGGCTCACGACGACATTGTCGAGGGCGAGGAGGGGATGGTCCGCGCCAATGGGCTCGGTGGCGAAGGTGTCGAGCCCGGCCCCGCCGAGCCGCCCGTCGCGAAGCGCCGCGACCAGCGCGGCCTCGTCGATCAGTTCGCCGCGTGCGGTATTGACCAGGATCGCGCCCGGCCGCATCCGCGCGATCGCCGCCGCGTCGATCAGCCCCCGATTCTCGTCCGTCAGCGGGCAATGCAGGCTGACGATATCGCTCGATGCCAGCAACGTATCCACGTCATCGACCCGCTCCGCGCCGTCGGGCAGCAGGTCGGGCGACAGATAGGGGTCATAGACCCTCGCCGAGACGCCGAAGGGCCGCAACAACGCCAGGAACGCGCGCCCGATCGCGCCCAGCCCGATCAGGCCGACCGCCTTGCCCGCCACCTCGGTACCGGCATAGGTCGATTTGTCCCAGTGCCCCTCGCGGATGCGCCGGTCGAGCCAGGCGGTCGATCGGGCCACGCCGAGGAGCAGCGCTAGCCCCTGTTCCGCGACCGATTGCGCATTGGCGCCGCCCGCGACCACGACCGGGATTCCGCGTTCGGACGCCGCGGCCACGTCGATGCCATCGATGCCCACGCCATGTTTGGCGATCATCCTGACGCTGTGCATCCGTGCCATCGCCTCGCGGGGCACCCGCCCCAGTCGCACGACAAGCGCGTCGGCCGCCACCGCATTGGCGGCATCGGCCAGCTCGCCAGCGTCCGGATAGGGTTTGCACGACGATAGCGCGATCCCACGCGTCAGGGCCGCGTCTTGCGCTGCCGGAGCTACCGCCCCGCCGATGACAAGGACGGAATATTGCATGGTCATGAAGGCTCCTCGTCCCACGAGTCTCGATGCTCGTTGATCCTCAACCTAACCCCGTCCAATTTTTTTGCAACGCCGTTTCGAAATGCTGTTGCCCACTAAAGTGTTTTGTGTAGTTATGGCGCCACGATCCGAAAAACGGACGCCTTCAGGAGAGGTTTTCATGCGCTTCCATGCCCGTCCGCCCGTGCCGATTCGCGCCCTGTTGCTTGCGAGTGCCGCGTCGACGTTGATGATCGCCACGTCCGCGCAGGGCCAGGCGGTTCCCGTGGTCCCTGCGGCCCCCGCCGCCGCCGTTACCACCGACGCGCAGGCGACCCCGCAGACCGTACCGGAGGCCATCCAGACCCAGGAAGGGCAGGCAGCCGAGGTTGCACCCGACGACACCGCCTCGCCCCAGGCGGAACAAGACATCATCGTGACCGGGTCGCGGATCGGCCGCAGTGGTTTCACCACCCCCACGCCGGTGACGGTCCTGAATGCCGATCAGCTGGTAAAGGCATCGCCCTCGACCATCGCGGACTCGCTGCGGACCATTCCCGCCCTGACCGCGACCAGCGGCCCGCAGCGCGCAAGCGGCACCCAGGGTGGTGGCCAGGCTTTCCTCAACCTCCGCAATCTCGGCGCGGCGCGTACGCTGACGTTGCTCGACGGGCGGCGCTTCGTGGCGGCCAGCCAGTTCGGCACCGTCGACGTCAACCTGCTGCCGTCCGGCCTGATCCAGCGCGTCGACATCGTCACCGGTGGCGCATCCGCCGCCTATGGGTCCGACGCGGTGGCGGGCGTCGTCAACTTCGTGCTCGATACGAAGTTCGAAGGCCTGAAGGGCGAGGTCAACAAGGGCATCTCGACCGAAGGCGACAATGCGGAGACGCGGGCGGTCCTGACCGGCGGGATCAGCCTCCTGGGCGATCGGCTGCACCTGATCGGTAGCGCGGAATATTACAAGAATGACGGCATCCTGGAGGGCGCACGCGGCTGGGCCCGGCGGGGTTCGAACCTGATCAACGGCCCGACCGGCGGACCGACCCTGGTCTCGGCGCAGGACGTGCGGGTGATCGGCACCTATGGCGGCCTCCTGACCGGCGGCAGCGGCGGCACCGCCGCGCAGAACGCGCTGTTCCGCGGGCTTCAATTCGGTCCGGGCGGCACCGTCTCCCCCTACAGCTTCGGCTCCTATCTCACCGCGACGCAGCAGATCGGCGGCGACGGCGTCAATTCCGAGCTGTTCCAGGAGATCAACCGGCCGCTGGAACGCGCGGCCTTTTTCGGCCGGGCCGAATATGACCTGACGGAGCATTTCTCGGTCTTCGGGGAGGCTTCCTACGGCACGACCAGCACCCGCTATTCGACGTCGGTCAACCGCCACCAGGTCACCAACCCGATCACCATCCGGCGCGACAACGCGTTCCTGCCGGCGCAGGTGCGCGCGCTCTTCGCCGCAAACCCGTCGGTCACGAGCGCGTCGATGCTGCGCTACTCGGTCGAAGGCGGGTTCACCGACGTCGCCATCAAGACCGACACCGACCGCTATGTCGGCGGCTTCAAGGGCGAGATCGGCGGGCTGAAGATCAACGGCTATTACCAGCATGGCCGGACCAAGCAGCGCACCGACGTGCTCAACAACGAGATCACGGCCAATTTCACCCGCGCGGTCGATGCGGTGGTCAATCCGGCGACGGGACAGATCGTCTGCCGGTCGACGCTGACCGATCCCAATAACGGCTGCTCGCCCTTCAACGTGTTCGGCGTGGGTTCACCCTCCGCCGCCGCGCTGGCCTATACGCGCGGCACCAGTCGCACCAACTCGACCTTCAAGGAGGACGTGGCCGCGATCAACCTCTCGGGCACCGCCTTCGAAGGCTGGGCGGGACCGATCTCGTTCGCGACCGGGTTCGAATATCGCAAGGAGCAGGCCGAGCTGACGGTCGATGCCCTGTCGCGGGCCGGCGCGTTCCTGTTCGCCAATCCGCAGCCATGGTCGGGCCAGTATGACGTCAAGGAAGGCTATGTCGAGACCGTCATCCCGCTGCTTCGCGAGGTCACCCTGTTCCGCAATCTCGAATTCAACGGCGCGGTGCGGTACACCGACTATTCGACCAGCGGCGGCGTGACGACCTGGAAGGCGGGGCTGAGCTGGACCCCGGTCGAGTCGCTGCGCCTGCGCGGCACGCGCTCGCGCGACATCCGCGCGCCCAACCTGTCGGAGCTGTTCACCAGCGGGCGCACCAACACGGTGACGGTCACCGATCCGTTCCGCAACAATGTCCGGCTGTCCGGCATTTTCGTCACCAACAGCGGCAACACCACGCTGCAACCGGAAAAGGCGGACACGCTGACGCTAGGGGCGGTGTACACGCCGAGCTTCGTGTCGGGGCTGAGCCTGTCGGTCGATTATTACGACATCAAGATCAAGGATGCGATCGGCACGCTGACCGGGCAGCAGACGCTCGATCAGGCATTCGCCGGCAACGCGATCGCACAGTCGCTGATCCAGCGCGACGCGGCGGGCAATCTGACGGGCCTGCTGGCCTATCCGATCAACCTGTCCGAACTGCAGACCAACGGCGTCGACGTGGAAGCCAGCTACCGCGTGCCGCTGGCCACCATGTTCGAGACCGATGCCACGCTGTCGCTGCGCACCGTCGTGTCCTATGTCGGCAAGCTGGCGACGACGACGCCCGGCTCCCCCTCGATCGACCGGGCGGGCGAGGTCGGCATCAGCGCCAACCCGCACTGGCGCTTCAACGCCCAGGCCGATTTCACCAAGGGCGGCTTTAATTTCTTCAACCAGGTCCGCTTCATCGGTGGCGGCCGCTATGACAATACGCGCGGCCCCACCGCCGTCGATATCCAGACGATCAAGGCGCAGGCCTATTGGGACAGCCAGATCGGCTATCGGTTCGACGATTTCGGCAAGGGTGCCGAGCTGTTCCTGAACGTGTCCAACGTGCTGAACCAGGCGCCGCCCTTCGCGCCCGGCGACGGCTCGATCCCGGTCGCCACGAATACCGCGCTCTACGACACCTTCGGCCGACTGTTCCGCGTCGGCTTCCGCTTCTCCTTCTAATTTTCCGGAGTTTTTCCATGGCGATCGGTTTTCGCATCCTCCCCGTCGAACGGCGCATCGACGCCGAACTGGTATCGCGCTTCGCAGCGCTCCCCGTGGCCAATGTCAGCGACGCGATGAGCCGCATGGCCGCCGGTGGCGCTTCGCTGCGTCCGATGCATGCCGGCGGCGTGCTGGCCGGACCCGCCGTCACGGTGAAGGCACGGCCCGGCGACAATCTGATGTTGCACAAGGCCTTGGACATCGCCGAGCCGGGCGACGTGGTCGTCGTCGATGCGGGCGGCGACCTGACCAACGCGTTGATCGGCGAATTGATGACCGCCCATGCCGAGAGCCGCGGCATCGCCGGGATCGTCATCTGGGGCGCGATCCGCGACGCGGCGACCATCCGCGCCAACGCCTTTCCGGTCTTCGCCGCCGGCGTCACCCATCGCGGCCCCTATAAGGACGGCCCCGGCGAGGTGAACGTGCCGATCGCGATCGAGGGCATGGTCATCCGTCCGGGCGACCTGCTGCTCGGCGATGACGACGGGCTGGTCTGCGTGCCGATCGCCGATGCCGAGCAGGTCCTGAAGACCGCGACCGCCAAACATGCGGCGGAGACGGCGCAGATGGAGAAGATCCGGCGTGGCGAAAATCCGCGCGCATGGGTGGATGAGACACTCAAGCGGCTGGGCTGCGAAGGCGTGTGATGACGCGGGCGTCCTTCCGGCGCTATACGACGCCTGAGACACGGCAGGATATCATGGCGACGGTGATGAAGGACAGGCCCGCTTCCGAAGGGGTGGCGGCACTCGAACGCGGATTGACGCTGCTGACCGCCTTCCGGCAGGGCGATGGCGCGCTGGGACTGGTCGAACTGTCCGAGCGCACCGGGCTGGTGAAAAGCACGATCATGCGCCTTGCCGTCTCGCTCGAGCGCTATGGCTTGCTCGTGCGGATGCCGGATGGCCAGTATCAGCTCGGCAGCGAGGTGGTTCGCCTCAACACCATCTATCAGGAGGGCAATGACCTCGAGCGGCATATCATGCCGGTGCTCGCCAAGCTGGCGGCGTCGACCGGGGAGACGGCGACCTTCTATGTCCGGCATGGCGAGGTCAGGCTCTGCCTGTTCCGGGTCAATTCGCCCAGCAGCCTGCGCCTCGATGTCCAGCCGGGCACGCAGCGGCCGATGGATGCCTCGGCCTCCGCGCAACTGCTCGGGCTTTTCGAACAATGGCCGGAACATCGCCCGACCCTGCCGCCGATCCCGCTCTACACCGTGGGCGTCACCACGCCGCATGTCGCCTCCATGTCGGTACCGATCATCGGCCATGGCGACCGGCTGATCGGGGCCCTTAGCCTGGCGGGCCCTGATGCGCGGTTGAGCGAACAGCATGCGGCTGAACTGGCCCTGCCCCTGCTCAAGGCCGGGCTTGACCTGTGTCGAGCGCTGGGCGGCCAGGCCGACGATATCTACCGCGTGCCGATTGCCCTCGCGACTTGATGTCGTCATTTGTTTGGGCCCCGCTCCCCGGCCCGGCGAAGCCAAGAGTCGACATCCGGCATCTGCACGACCGGCAGCGCAGAACGGCAGTGATTGAGCTTGCTGAATACTGGCTGCGTTCGGGAGGCTGGTCGCGGAGAAAGTGGATTTGTTCAGTCGGCAAGCCGGGTACTAACGGCTGACGGTTAGCAAGTCGGCGTTTTGCCGACCGCTCGCCTTGATAGGGACGATCGGCATCTACTGTCGGATCGGCATTCAAAGGGGGCGGGACGAACGGCCGGCTTCGGTAGGAACTGACGTTCCAAATCCGACGAAGAACGACGTATGTTGGTCGGCAGATACATCAGCGCATCCCCGCATGTCCTGCCCTGATGCGTTTTTCAGACGGTCAAGCTGGCCGTTGGAGAATAGCCATGGAGATGCTTTCAACCGAACCCACCGCCACCAAGCGCCCGGTCTGGAATGCGGGAAGAACCGTTGGCGCGAAGCGCGCTTTGAAGCCCAAGCAAATTTGGGAAATCCGATTCTACCTCAATCAGCAACGTCGCGTGCGAGATCGGGCGCTGTTCGATCTGGCGATCGACAGCAAGCTGCGGGGTTGCGACCTGGTGCGAATGAAGATCGGCGACCTTGTCAGCGGCGGGCAAATCCGAACGCGAGCGATTGTCATGCAGCAGAAAACAGGCCGACCGGTTCAGTTCGAGCTGCTTCCAGATGCTCGCGCCAGCTTGCTCGCTTGGTTCGAGCGGCGGGGCGGCACGGTGGACGACTATGTGTTCCCTAGTCGGGTCGATCATGATCGGCATCTCAGCACTCGCCAGTACGCCCGGCTTGTCGATGAATGGGTGACAGGGGTCGGTCTCATACGAAGCGAATATGGGACGCACACGCTCCGCCGTACGAAGGCATCGATCATCTCAGGGCAACCGGTAACCTTCGCGCCGTCCAGATCCTGCTTGGTCACAGCAAGATCGAGAACACCGTGCGCTACCTTGGGATCGACGTGGAAGACGCGCTTGCCCTTGCCGAGAACACCGAGATTTGATCTGTCGGCTCCTCGCCTCCGGTGAGGGGCCGACGTTACGTCGGATGGGACTAAGTCGACGTTCCAAGCTGGTTCGATAAACGGCAGTTTTTGACAAGAGCCGACGCTGGCGTGCTGAGCCATTGACTGTTCGCTTCCGCTGAACATCAGCCCGCCCGCTGTCAACGGAACAACCGAAAAATGGCCACGCCAACGCTGAAAGCTGCGCCGCTAAAGCCGTCGCTCGTTCATCCGGATAGCGCTACGGCTAAGGGCGCAACCATTCGGTTGCGGAACTGCGCCCGCAGAAGAAGAAGCGTCGTTCAGCAAAATCGCCGTCTATACCGGCCCCGACCCGGGCAGGATGCCATCGCGGGCGAGCGCGGCGAAATGGTCTTCGCTAAGGGGGCCGCTGAACAGGTATCCTTGGCCGAGTTTGCAGTTCATGGCGCGCAGCATCGCCCTCTCGCCTTCCTGCTCGATCCCCTCCGCGACGATATCGATGTCCAGTTCGCCGCCGAGCTGGATGACCGCGCCGACGATGATCCGCTTGGCGGTGTGGTGATGGAGGTCGGCGACGAAGCTGCGGTCGATCTTCACCTCCGTGACCGGAAACCGTTCGAGATAGCGGAGGCTGGAATATTCGGTCCCGAAATCGTCGATCGACAGGCCGACGCCGAGTTCACGCACGCGCTGGAAGATCGCGAGCATCTCGGGTGAATCGGTGGCGATCAGCCGTTCGGTCAACTCGAGCGTCAGCCAGGACGGGTCGACGCCCGTCTGCTCCACGACGTGGCGGATGAAGGCGACCATGTCACGGTGCGTGAACTCGATCGCCGAGACGTTGATCGCGAACCGCAGCGGCCGGCGGCGAAAACGGTTCACGCGCACGGCGAAGTCGGCGACCTGCCGGAACCCGCGCGCACCGATGTCGAGGATCAGCCCCGTATCCTCCGCCAGCCGCACGAACCTGTCCGGCGATTGCAGTCCGAACAGGCCGTGCCGCCAGCGCAGGAGGGCCTCGGCGCCGACGACCTCACCGCTCTGGAGGTCGATCTTGGGCTGATAATGGTACAGGAACTCGTCGGCGGCGAGTCCCTGTTGCAGCTCCGCCGTCAACCGGACGCGGTTGAACGCATCCCGTTCGGCGTCGCGGGCGAAGGCGCACGGTCCGCGCAAGGGCGAGGCGTTGGATTGGGCCAGCGCCGCCCCGGCCTGCCGCACCAGCATGATCGGATCGTCGCCCGGGCTGCCCACTGTGTAGCCGGTTGCGAACCGGACCGTCAGCGCGGCACCAGGCAGGTCGTAATGCGTTCCCAGCCCGTCCGCGATGCGCGCGAGGAGGTTCGCAGGGCTTGCATCCTTGCCGAGAGTGAAGACGATCGCGAACTGATCGTTGCCGACACGCGCCACGATGCCTTCGTCCAAGGTCCCGAGCCGCCGCGCGGCTTCACGCAGCATCGCATCCCCCAGATCATAGCCATAGCCGCTATTGATGTCGTGGAAACGGGCGATGTCGACCTTCACCAACAGGATTTGATTATCCGCGCAGAGCGGCCGCAGCGCAGCGAGCATTCCGTCGCGGTTCAGGCAGCCGGTCAGCGCGTCGCGGTTGGTGACGGTCTCGACCCGCGCTTCCGCTTCGACAAGATCAGTCACATCGCGCAGGACGCCCGCATAATGGGTCGGAGTTCCGCGTGGTCCAAGCGGCGTCAGCCGCACATGGTTCCAGAACAGAGTGCCATCCTTGCGATAGTTGCGCAGGCGGACCTCGCAATCGGTGCCAGTGGCGATCGCTTCGCGGATGTGATCGATTTCCGGCTGGAGGCGGTCGGCGCCCTGCAGGTAGCGGCAGTTCTTGCCGATCGCCTCATCCGGTCGATAGCCGGTCAGCCGTTCGAACGCGGCATTGGCATAGACGATGGCCTGACCAGGCTTGCCGATGTCCGCGATCAGGATCGCGTCGCCGGCATGGTCGGCGAGCTGCGCGAACAGCTCGGGCGCGATCCCCCCGGTTTCGGGATCGGCTGACGGCACTGGTCGATGGTCGAGGAACGGCAGACGAAGCATGGCGCATGGCTACTGGCTTGGGCTACGCCACACCGCCACGGGGACGGACGGAAGAAAGCGCAACAAGGACTGGCGCTTGTGCGGAATGGCCGGACGGCCGGCAACCGGGGGGCGGGACCGGATCCGGCCAAAGCGCGTCCCGATCCGGACAATCTCCGGGTCGCCCTCGCCAAGCGAGCCTAGAAGCGGTCGCGATACTGGCGCATGGTGATACCCAGCACGCGCAGGAAGGCCCGCCGCGCCGATGCCGCGGTGCCCAGGCCCGCCGCGCGGGCGACCGCCGCCAGCGGCAGGTCCGTCTCTTCAAGCAGCCGTCGCGCGAAGTCGATCCGCAGGCGCTGGACGAATTCGGCGGGGGTCGCGCCCGTGTCCTGTCGAAATATGCGCGTAAAGTTGCGCGGGCTCATCGCGGCCCGTGCCGCCAGTGCGGCCGTACCCAGATCGGCATCGGGATGCTCGGCCGCCCAGCGCTGGACCTTTTGGATCGGCGTGCGACGGCCGGTTTGCGCGACAAGGTGGGCGCTGTACTGCGACTGGCCGCCCGGGCGCTTCAGATAGATGACCATGTGGCGCGCGATCGCCATCGCAAGATCGCGTCCGTGGTCTTCTTCGATCAGCGCCAGAGCGAGATCGATCGCGGCGGTCACCCCGGCCGAGGTGAACAGCGCGCCGTCGCGAATGAAGATCGCATCCGCATCGACGCGTGCCGCCGGATACCGCGCGCCAAGTGCGTCGGCATAGTCCCAGTGCGTCGTCACCCGCCGCCCGTCGATCAATCCCGCAGCGCCAATCAGGAAGGTGCCGGTACAGACTGCTCCGAAACGACGGGCGGCATGGGCCTGCTCGCCGATCCAGCCAAGAACCCTGTCGCTCGGCGTCTCGGGTATGCCGTAGCTGCCGGTGATGAAGACAGTGTCAGCCGCGGCGGGCGCATCGTCGATCGTGCAATCGGGCACGATCCGCACCCCCGACGCGCAGCGGATCGGCTCGCAAGTCTCGGCCACCACGCAAAGGTCATAGAGTGGTTGACCGCTCTGGCGGTTCGCTTCGTGAAACGCGTCCATCACGCCTGAAATTTCCAGCGAATGGAGATCGGCGGGCGCAAACATCGTCACATGGTGCGAAGACGGGCGGGACATATCGTCACTTCGGTCCGGCCAAAAGATCGGCCATGTTGCTGGTGCGCCGGTCGATCTCTGCCATAGTATAACCGAGGACCGGAGCCACGCGACCGACAAGCGGTTCCCATCTCTCTCGTCCCGCGACATAAGCATCGACACCATCCGTTCGCACCGCGATACCAGCACCGGCGAGCGTCCGCTCCGCCGCGACATAGCTTTGACGTAGGCGCAAACCAATTTCCGTGTCCTCGGTATGGCCAGTGGCCGTCGGAAAATGGGAGTCGAGCGTTTCCAGCAGCATAAGGGCGCCTCGGCGGATGGAAGCGACCGGGGCTGACGCCGCAACGGTGGCGTAATGTTGTCGATCGAGTGCGCTTTCGATCAATGTTGTCGCGTCGAGAAGGACGAAGCTGACCTGCCGCGGGTGCGCGACGCGATCGCCGCCTGCGTCGATCCGGCCGGCGATGGCCGCTATTCGGTGGAATACCGGGTGATCGGACGCGACGACGGTGTCCTGCGCCACATCGCCACCTCCGGCCGCACCAGCTTCGAGCGCGGCCGCGCGACGGCCTTCATCGGGGCAGCTGTCGACGTGTCCGAGCAGCGGCGGAACGAAGCGGCTGTCCGGTCAAGCGAGGCGCAGTTCCGCGGCTTCGCGGAAAACAGCAGCAACCTGCTGTGGATCGTCGATCCTGCCGTGGGTGAGATCATCTACCGCAGCGCCGCCTTCGAACGGATCTGGGGGATCTCGTGCGACGAGGCCCCCGCCACGCTCGAGGTGTGGATGGAGCATGTCCATACCGACGACCGGGTCGCCGTCGCCCGGGCCCTGGAAGCGGTGAAGGCCGGCGAGGTCACGCAATATGAATATCGCATCGTCCGGCCCGCGGACGGCGGCGTGCGGTGGCTACGCGACACCAGCTTCCCGATCCGTGACGATCACGGCGCGATCATGCGTATCGGCGGCATCGCCGAAGACCTGACGCAGGAGGACAGCCGGCAGGTGTATATCGTCAGCGCCAGGCCGTCCGAGGCACGCCACCTCGCGCGGCTGGTGCGCGCGACCGACTACCGGGTTCGCATCTTCGAAAGCGCAGGCGCCTTCCTCGACATCGCGCCGGTCCTGGCGCCGGGCTGCGTTCTGGTCGACCTTCGCAAAGCGCGGGACGAAGGCCTCTCCATTCCGCGTGAACTCAAGGCCCGATCGATCGCCTTGCCGGCGATAGCACTGGACGAGCCGGAGGCTAGCGCCGCGTCGGCGGTGACCGCGATGAAGGCCGGTGCGATCGACTATCTCCTGTTCGACGAAGAGGCGCTGCTGCGGCAGAGGCTCGCCGCGGCGTTGGCGGAGTGCCACCCGACGACAGGTTCGCCGACGCGAGACCAGGAAGTCGGTGCGCAGATCGGCCGATTGACCTCGCGCGAGCGGGAGGTGCTCGTCGGATTGATCGACGGGGGCACGAACAAGGTCATCGCCCAGGCGCTCGGCATCAGCCCGCGAACCGTCGAACTGCATCGTGCCCAGGTGATGAGCAAGCTCGGCGCCGGCAGCCTGACCGAGCTCGGCCAGATCGCGCTCGCCGCCGGGCTGTCACCGTCGAAGGCGGGTGCGAAGGTCCGGAAGCCTACCTAGGGATTGTCCTGATCCCGCCGGGTCCGGCGACGCATGAGCATAGCTTCACCTTCATGGGGTGAAGCTATGATACATCTTCAGACCGAAGCTTCGTTCAACGGCCCCTTCAACTCGCCAGGCTCCCGTGCGAACCGATCGAGCCGGACGCCCCGCGGAAACCGCGTGGCAAACACGCTCATCCAGGCGTTGTTGCGGTACGACACCGGCGGCGAGTGCGACGCATCGGACATCATGGATGCGGTGACGCAAATCCATAAGGTGAAGAGCAGGCACTGCTTTCCCGCACGATCATCAGCCGAAACCGCGCATGTTCTCGTTGCCGGTTGGGGCTTCCGTTCGCAGCTTCTACAGGATGGCGCGTGCCAGATTACCGACCTGATTGCCCCAGGCGATTTTTGCTACACTTCCGCTCGCGAGGAAAGGCATGCGCCTCCCATCGAGGCCTGCGATCCAACACGCATCGTGACCCTGAACATGGGATTGCTGCCCGAAAAAACGCGCACGCTGGTGTATCGCGGTCAGCAAATACAACAAGGCGACGTGACACGTCGCCTTCGTGCCCGGCTGGTCAGCCTTGGCCGTCGCGATGCACGAGAGCGCTTAGCCTACCTGATGGCGGAAACGCATGCACGACTGGCCGGCTTCGGCCTGACAGAGAATAACGGGTTCGATTGGCCGTTCACGCAGGAGCATCTCGCTGACATTCTCGGGCTTACGCCGGTCCACATCAACCGTGTTCTCGGACGGCTGCGCGGCGAAGGCCTGCTCGTCGTGCGGAACCGCCACGTAGCAATCCTCGACGTGGCCGGTCTTCATCGTGCTGGAGGATTCGATGCTGCACACGGCAGCATTGAAAGGAGCGACTATGACCTGCTCTGATCAATTGTTTCTGCAAAACCGCGCTCGCGCTGAACGCGAACGCGCGCGGGCGGCTCGGGATGAATGCGCAAGGCGGATACATCTAGAACTTGCCCACCTGTACGAACTGCGTTTGAGCAGGAAACAGGTTATTTTGGCTGAATGTCCCACTCTTACATAAATCGTGCCGGATACATCGAGCTTGCGGTGGAAGGATGATCGGGGCCGATGACCCACTCGCGTCGTTCAGCCGATTGACTGTGACAGCCAAGAGCCGCCAGAAGTTTATGTTTGTCAGCGGGCGTTCGATCGGCGGAATTTGGGACGAAGCCATCATTTCGAACCGGCTCGCTAAATGGCGGCTTCTGACAAGAGCCGACATTTTGGCATTGGCGGGTCCGGCGTTCGGGGGCGGGTTGGAACGGTAAGCGCGCGCGGCGACTTGAGGTCTGTTCTCCGGCGAGCATCAGGTTTCCCGCTATAAGCGGGATAGCTACAAAGGCGGATTCAGAGGGCGTCCACCGCTTTTCAAAATTCGTCGCTCCGTTCTCCGCTGAAAGCGAGGCGCGGTCAACGGAACCGGCCGGCCGATAGGATGCGCGGTCGCCTCAACTAACTCGCAATCACCGTAGCGAGCGACGCCTGGCCCTGCGGCCAATCGCCGAGGCCAGACGTCGCGTTTATATGACCAGCACGACCAATGTCAGCGAAGGCCGCTCTCAGGTCCTGAGCCAATTTGCGGGATCGCGCGAGACTCGCGTATCAATCGTTGGTGCTCGCCACGACCAGTGACGGAAATGGCAGCGGGCCGGGCGGCAGGGGCGCGAAGCGAAGGAGGCGCAGGTCGCAGCCCTGCTGCCCCACATCGGGCGGCGCGACCAGCATCGCGCCCAGCACCTTCGCCCGCCCGGCTGGCCCGGCCTGCGCGGCTCACCAGACGATCGCAAGGCACCCAAGACTGTGCCCGACCAGCACGACCGAGCCTTCCTCTCGAGACACAGCATCGTCGATCGCGGCGATCCACCCTGCGCGCGTGGGCGCTTCCCAATCGCCCAACTCGACGCGAATGCAATCGTCGCGACATCGCTGCCAGCGCGTCTGCCAATGATCGGGGCCCGAGCCATTAAGCCCAGGTATGATGAGACATCGTACCACCCCCTCCGTCTTGTCGACCGGGCGAGCCTTCCGTAACGTGGCCAGTCGGCACGGGACTGCCCGCCGTCTCGCGCTCGGCGAAAGCCTGATGGATGATGGCACCGGGCGGCACGCTCTCGGTCAGCCACACGCTGCCGCCAATCACCGCGCCGGCACCGATCGTGACCCGGCCCAGCACCGTCGCGCCGGCATAGATCACGACGCGGTCCTCGACGATCGGATGGCGCGGCAGCCCCTTGACCAGCGAGCCGTCCTCCTCAGCCGGAAAGCTGCGCGCGCCCAGCGCCACCGCCTGATACAGGCGCACATGGCTGCCGATCACCGCGGTCTCGCCGATGACGACGCCGGTGCCATGGTCGATGAAGAGGCGTTCCCCGATCGCGGCGGCGGGGTGGATGTCGATGCCGGTCGCCGAATGCGCCAGTTCGGCGACGATGCGCGCGACCAGCGGGACGCCGAGCCGGTAGAACCCCGTCGTCACGTCGGCGATGAACAGCGTTGCCGCGTGAGCGATAGCGCCGGCGCCACCGACGTTTTTGGCAGCACCACTCTGCCCTGCACCGGCCCATCATCACACGCTGTCCGAAGCCTTCAATCTCTGGCGCAAGCGCAAACGGATCATCGGCAAGGACAAGACTACAGACGAGTTCGGCAAGGCGATCGCGCGCTTCGAGGAACTCACCGGCACCAGCATGGTCGAAGCGATCACGCCCGCGATGGTGCGTATGTTCATCTCGCTGGTCGAGCAACTGCCGTTCCGCCCCAAGAAAGCCGTCAGCGCGCTGCCGCTGACCGAGCAGATCGAGTTGGCGCATGCGAAAGCGTTGCCGACGCTGTCGCCACCGATGGTCGGCAAGCAGCTGACCGCCCTTCGCGCGATCCTGAGCGTGGCCAAGGATGCGGAGTGGATTGCCGGCAATCCGGCGCAAGGTATCTCCGTCGAAGGGGCCGCCTGGGAGGGCCACGAATGCGACCACTTTCGGCTGAGGACATGCGGCGCATCTATGCCTCGCCGCTGATGACCGATCCCGATGCCTGCTACGACACGATGTTCTGGGTTCTGTTCCTGGCACCGTTTCACGGATCGCGCCCGAGCGAGATCGTGCAGGATGACGGCGAATGGGTCATGCGGTTCCGCCGGGATCGCCGCATCCGCCCCACCGCTGCCATGAACAATGAAACGCGCCCGCGGCGACAAAAGACGCGCACCTCGGTCCGCGACGTGCCGATCCACTGGATCCTGCTGGAAGCGGGCTTTGTCGACTTCGCCCACCATCAGCGGGACCGTGGCGCGGAGTGGCTGTTCGACGATCTCGAGGCCGACAAGTATGGCGACCGGTACAAATATCTGTCACGCCGGATCGACGACGCCTTGCGCAAGCTCCGCACCCATGAACCGGATAAGTCCTTTTACTCCATCCGCCACACTATGAAGCGTGAGGGACGGCGGCTCAGGATCGACCATTAGGGCCTCGACCAGCTTGCCGGCCACGCTCCGGTGTCGGTAGGGGGCCGCTACGGGCAAGGGTCATCCACCGAAACGCTGAAGGCCGACCTTGATCGCCTGGAATTTCGCAGTGTAGCGTGGAACGACGTTGTCGCCTGTGCGCGGAAACGCTTCATCCGCACTGGCATCGCCAAGGGCGGCGCTTGATAACGCCACTGCGTCCCGATGGCTGCCGTTCCTGCCAAACATGATTTTGCCCCGAACCATTCTTGCTTCCGGTGATGCCTCGCTTGGCGTCGGTTCGCGAAACGGCTGAGGCATTCCCACTGGGATCGAGTATCGGGAAGCCGGATGCATTCTTAAAACCCGATTCTTGAGGCTCCCATGAGAAGGCCCGTGTGGCCATGGAACCGGTATAGCCGGCTATTCGCGGCCAACGCCGTAGCGTCGCAGGGCCGACCTTTTGGATGTCATCGGTCATTACACTGCCGTCATATCGAGCGGTAATGCCCGGAACGCCGCGTTTGCTGCCGATCGGCCCCGCCACCATGACTTCGACGTCTGCATCTCGCATTGGCGCGGCAGCGCCTGCGTGGCGAGCCGCGGGTTGGTCATGGATTTTTCCGTTTCAGAGGAACGGATTGGCGTCGGCGCCTTCGGCTGCGATCGCATGGGTGTTGTGCCCGGCCAGATAGCGTTCGGCCTCGAGCGCGGCCATGCAGCCCATGCCCGCCGAGGTGACGGCCTGGCGGAACAGCTTGTCCTGCACGTCTCCGGCCGCGAACACGCCGGGTACGCTGGTCGCGGTCGAGCCCGGCTGCACCAGGATATAGCCCTCGTCGTCCATCGCGAGTTGCCCCTTGAACAGCGCCGTTGCCGGATCGTGGCCGATCGCGACGAACAGGCCATGGACCCCAAGCTGGGACTCGCTGCGGTTACGGGTGTCGCGTAGCATCACCCCCGTCACGCCACTGGCATCGCCCAGCACCTCGGCGACCTCGGCGTTCCAGATCATCTGGATCTTGGGATTGGCGTGGAGCCGCGCTTGGTTGGTGCGGTCGGCGCGCAAGCTGTCGCGGCGATGGATCAGATAGACCTTTTCGGCGAAATTGGTGAGGTAGAGCGCCTCCTCGACCGCCGTGTTGCCACCGCCGACGACCGCGCAGACCCGGCCGCGATAGAAGAAGCCATCGCACGTCGCGCAGGCCGATACGCCGCGCCCGCGATAGGCGGTCTCGCTCTCCAGCCCCAGCCAGCGCGCCGACGCGCCGGTCGCCACGACGATGGTATCCGCGGTGTACCGCGTGCCGCCGTCACCGATCGCGAGGAACGGCGTGGCGGTCAGGTCGACCTCAACGATCAGGTCGCTGACGACCGCAACCCCGGCCTTGCGGACCTGCTCGCCCATCCGCGCCATCAGATCGGCGCCGAGCACGCTTTCGTCGCCCGGCCAATTCTCCACCTCGGTGGTGATGGTCAGCTGACCGCCGGGCTGTGGCCCCTCGATCAGCATCGGCGACAGCGCGGCGCGGGCGGCATAGACGCCAGCAGTGTAACCCGCCGGGCCGGAGCCGATGATCAGGACCTTGCTGTGCCGAGTGTCGGAAGCGGTCTCGTTCTGCACTTCAGGCCTCCGCATTTGCGCGAATTGGAGCCGGCGCGACGAGAGGGGCCCGCTCCATCAGTTCGATCGCGTGCCACGCGACCGCCCGGCACTTCGCGGACGACTCCTCCATCCGCTGCAACCGCTGGCGGAACCCGGTGGCCAGCGCCGGATGATCGGCGTCGAGAATGGCGTACAGGCGATCGAGTCCTGAAAATTCGGCCTTATAGCCATCCTTCTCGGCTTGCTCACGAATGTGGAAGACCCGGCTTTCGTTCTCCGTGGTCCAGCCGATCTCGGCCAGCGACAGTGTCAGGTGGAGGGTGCCACTGCCGCTGAGCGTATCGCGCAAGACCGTGCGCATGGTACCGGGCCAGGCCGCCGCCTCGACCACGTTGCCCGCCTGACGATCGACCGGCGCATCGCCGATGCCATCGGTGGCCGCGACCGCCGCCAGGCGCAGCGTCTTCCACGCCTTTCGGTCGAGGGTTTCGCCATCGATCGCGCGTCGGTGCAGGTCCATGATGCCCCGGCGACACCGCTCTAGTTCGGGATGCCGACTGGTGATCGCCGCCAGTCCGGCATCGTCGAGCAGGTCCAGCACCAGTTGCGACACGATGCGTGACAAGTCCGCCCCGACCGGCGTCCGCGCCAGCCACGCCTCGGCGAAGGCGGCCGCGTCGTCCCGCTGGCGGAAACCGTCATTGACGAACTTCGGCAAGGTCTCGGCCAGCGCGATGGGATAGCCCAGCGTCTCGGCATAAAGCGGCGTGTCGTCGGCTTCGACGACGGCGCCGATCACATTGGCCTCGCCATCTTCCCAGGCCGGAAAGTAGACGAAGCTGCCCGCCGCGACGTGGCGGTGCAGCCGCTCCTGCGCCATCGCCTTGATCGCGGGGTCGCCGTGAAACGCGATGTCACCCATCATTCCGCCCCGATATTGGCGTCGACGAACGCGTCGAGGCGACTGCGCGACAGGGTGCCGAAGGTCCGGGCGGTCTCCGCACCGTCCTTGACCACCATCAGCAGCGGGATGCCGCGCACCTCGAACCGCTGTGCGAGTGCGGGGTTCGCCTCGATATCGACCTTCACGATCTCCATCTCCCCGGCATATTCCTCGGCCAGTTCGTCGAGCGCGGGGGCCAGCGCCCTGCACGGCGCGCACCAGGGGGCCCAGAAATCGACCAGCACAGGCTTGTCGTTCTTCATCACGATCTCGTCGAAATCCTGCTCGGTCGCATTACGCATGGTACGTCATCCTTCGGGAAATTGGGGTTCAGCCGACCTGTCCGCCGACCATCATTCGGTCGATGCGGAGCGTCGGCTGGCCGACGCTGACATGGAGTGACTGGCCCTGCTTGCCGCAGGTCGCCATGCCGGTATCGAGTTCCAGATCGTGGCCGATCATCGAGATGTGGCGCAGCGCCTCGTGCCCGACGCCGATCAGCGTCGCGCCGCGCACCGGCGCCACCAGCCTGCCCTTCTCGACCAGCCAGGCCGCGATGGTGGTGAAATTGAAGCGGCCGGTGACGATGTCGACCTGCCCGCCGTCGAATTCGGTGGCGTAGATGCCGCGATCGATCGAGGCGATGATGTCCGCCGGATCGGCGGTGCCGTTGGCCAGGAAGGTGTTGGTCATGCGCGGCATCGGCAGATGCGCATAGGACTGGCGGCGGCCATTGCCGGTCGAGCGCGCGTTCATCAGCCCGGCGTTCAGCTGATCCTGCATCAGCCCGGTCAGCACCCCGTCCTCGACCAGCACGGTCCGGTCGGGCGCGCTGCCCTCGTCGTCGATGCCGAGCGAGCCCAACCGTCCGGCCAAGCCGCCATCGTCGATCACGGTCACGCCGGGCGCGGCGATCCGCTCGCCGACCTTGCCGTCGAACGCCGACAGATGCTTGCGGTGATGATCGCCCTCCAGCCCGTGCCCGACCGCCTCGTGGAACAGCACGCCCGGATAGCCCGGCCCCAGCACGATCGGCATTTCGCCGACGGGGGCGGGAATGGCGTCGAGATTATTGAGCGCCATGGTGACGGCGGTCGCAACCATCGTATCGACCTCCGCTGTCGGGAAACCCTCCAGCCCGGCGCGACGCCCCAGCCCCGCTTGCCCGCGCGCGCGCCGGCCGTCCTGCTCCGCGATCACCACCATCGACAGGATCGTCATCGGCCGGACATCGCCCGCCAGCAACCCGTCGGCCTCGGCGACCAGGATGGTGGTGTCGGTGGCGCGGACATTGGCGTCGACGCGGACGATGCGCGGGTCCTTCGACCGCGCCAGCTCATCGATCCGCTTCAGCATCGCGATCCAGGCGGTGGCATCCTCGACCGCGACCGGATCGATCGCGGGGTAGAGCGCATGGGCTGGCGAGCGGCGGTTCAGCGCCAGCCCATGCGGATGGCTGGTCACCTCGCCCCGCCGCTCCAGCGTCCGCACCGCGCGCGCCGTGTCGAGCAGCGCGCCCTCGCGAATGTCGGCGGAGTGCGCGAAGCTCACCTGTCCGCGATGTGCCGAGCGGGCACCGACACCCTGCCGCATCGAAAAGCCGCCCTGGGTGACGCGGCCGCCCTCCAACTGCCAGCTCCGCATGGCGGTCGTCTCGAAATACAGCTCGGCGATGTCCGCGCCGCCGCTCGCCAGCACACCCAGCGCTCGGCCGATCGCCGCCTCGTCGAGCCCCGCCGGGCCGAGCAATCGTGCCCGCGCGCGGTCGAGCGCCGTGTCGCCGCCGTTCATGCCCTGCCTCCCACCTGCATATCGTCGATCAGGATCGAACCGGTGCGGATCGCGCTCAGCCGTTCCACGTCCTGGCCCACCGCGCAAATGCCGTTCAGCATCGCGTCCATATTGCTCGCCAATGTGACATCATTGACGGCATGGACGACCTGCCCGTCCTCGACCCACAGGCCGCGCACCGCCTGGGTCCAGTTGCCGCTGGCGGGATCGGTCTTGCCGCCCTGGAACTGGGTGACGACCAGGCCGGTGCCCAGCATCCGCAGCATCGCGTCCCAGTCCCCGCTCCCGGCCGTGCTGGTCAGCCGCAGATTATAATAGCCCTCGGCGTTGCCGGTCGAGGCGAGGCCCAGCTTGCGCCCCGAAAAGCTCGACAGGAACAGCCCCTCGACCACGCCGCCCTGCAGGATCGCGCGCGACGATCCGGCGATGCCCTCGCTGTCGAAGCCGCCGCTCGCGAGACCCAGCGGCTCGAACGGGTCTTCGTGCAGGCTCAGATGCGCGGCGGCCACCCGGCGCCCGATCGGATCGGGCAGGAAGCTCATCCGGCGATATTGCGCCGCGCCGGTCAGCGCCCCCGCCAATTCGCCGACCAACGTGGCGGCGGTGCGCGGCTCGAACAGGACGGGGCAACGGCGGCTGTCGACCGCCTTCGCGCCCAGCGAACCGCGCGCGCGCTCGGCGGCCAGGGTCGCCAGTTGCTCGGCGGAGAGCAGATCCTCGATCCGGCGCTCCTGCGACTGGGCGAAGTCGGAAATGCTGCCGCCCTCGTCCTGCGCCAGCATCACCGTCCAGCGGGTATCGTTGGAGCGCATCACGCTGCGGCAGAAACCGTCGCTGGTCGCCAGCGCCCACAGCCCCTCGGTCGCCACCGCCACCGATTCACCCGCGCGCAACCGGCCGTCCGCAGCGGCGATGCCGTTCGCCACCCGGTCGAGCGTGGTCGCCGCCTCCAGTAGTGTCTCAGGCCTGCGCGGGCTGTCGGCGTAGACGACCGGCACCGGCCCGGAAAAGGCCAGCGCGTCCGCCGGGGGCATGTCGGCATCGGGATCGGGTTGGACATGGTCCGCGATCAGCATCGCCTCCTCGACCAGCCGCTCGACCGACGCCCGGTCGAACGCGGCGGTCGAGGCCGATCCGCGCCGCCCCTCGTGGAAGACGGTCAGGCCCAGGCCCTGGCCACCGCTGCGCTCAGCCGTCTCGACCGCGCCGCCGCGCACCGCGATCTTGGCGATGCCCTCGTGATGGACCGAGGCACGCGCGCGCGCCCCGCGCTTGCCCGCCAGTTCGACCGCCCGTTGCGCCGCGTCGCGCAGGTCAGCCTCGGTCTGGGTCAGCAACATGGTCATGATTCTACCTCGATCCGGGCCGGGGTCGCATGGCCGTGATGCAGGCGCAGGCGGTGGGTGTGATAGGAAGCGAGCTTGTCATTGTGCACGACGCTGACGATCGTGGAGTCCGGCATCGCCGCGAGCACCGCCTGATAGAAATGCGCGGCATTGTCGGCATCGAGCGCGCTCGTCGCCTCGTCCAGCACCAGCAGGCTCGGCCGCTGGAGCAGGATGCGCGCCAGCGCCACGCGCTGCTGTTCGCCGGGCGACAGTTCGTCCTGCCACATGCGCAGCTCGTGCATCGCGTCGACATGCGTCTCCAGCCGGACGGTCTTCAGCAGCGCGGCGACCTCGGCATCGTCATGATCCTCCGCGCGGTCGGGAAAGCAGATCGCGGCCTTCAGCGTGCCGAGCGGCAGGTACAGGCGCTGCGGCACCAGCATCGCCTTGCCCGCGCGCGTCATCGCCACCTGCCCCGCGCCGTCCGGCCACAGCCCGGCGATGGCGCGCAGCAGCGTCGTCTTGCCGGTGCCCGACGGCCCCTCGATCACCCAGCGCTCGCCATTGCGGATCGTCCAGTCGGCGACCTCCATCAGCGGCTCGCCATTGGGGCGACGCAGCATCAAGCCGGTGGTGCTGATCGCCACGCCCTCGGCCGTGCCGCCCGGCGTGAAGCCGATCCCGCGCGGGCGGTGATAATCGATCGCGTCGTCCAGCGCCTTCAGTCGGTTGATGTTCGCGACCTGCTTCGCGATGCTCGGATAGGCCTGGACGATATAGGACAGGCTCGCGGAGAATTGCCCGAACGCATCGCGTGCGCCCTGCACCTGGCCGAAGGTGATCGCTCCGGCGAAATATTTGGGCACGGTCAGGAACAGCGGCACGACCGTCATCGTCTTCTGATAGAAGTCCTGCCCGGCGCTCAGCCCCGCATTGGCGAGCATCATCTGATACCAGTTGCGGCGAATATTCGCGAAGGCGCGCCGCAGGCCGTCCTGCTCGATCGCCTGCGCACCCGAGAAGGCGATCTGCTCGCCGTTGCGGCGAACGTGGAGCAGCCCGGCCCGGTAATCGCCTTCATAATGCTGTTCGCGCATCTTGCGCCGCACGAACGGCTTGCCGATCCAGGTGATGAAGACCGTTCCGAGGATCACATAGGCGACCGAGAACCAGATCAGGTCGCCGCCAGGCAGCGGAATGCGATAGCCGAACAGCGGAATCGCGATCGGAGACGATGTTTGCAGGAGGATGGCGGCGAAGGCGACCGCGCGGACCAAGCTGAAAATTATCGAGATCACGATGCTCAGCGGCGACTGACCATAATCCAGGCCCATCGAAGTAAAAGCACGGAGGTCTTCGGCGATACGCTGATCGGGGTTGTCGATCATCCGCAACCGCTCGATCTCGTAGAAGCGGTCACGGGCGAACCAACGGCCCAAATACCAGTCGTTCAGCCAGCGCCGCCACCGGATCGTCAGCGTCCAGCCGACCAGATTGTGCAGGACCTGCGTCCCAATCGCCAGGCCTGAGATCATCATGAAGGTCACGACCAGCGAGAGGAACAACCCGCCCTGCCGCTGCTCGATCGTGTCGTAGAATTCGCGCTGCCACGTATTGGTCAGCAGGAAGACCGAGGTCGTGCCGACCTCGATCACGCAGTAGCAGGCGACCAGGAACCACGCCCATTTCCAGTCGTCCGACACGAAATAGCGCGTGCTCAACCGCCAGGCATGGACCCAGCGTTCGTGTGCCGGTTGGGGAGGCTGGAGGCCCGCTTCGCGGCGGGCCTCCTCGACATTGGCTGGGGGTGGCATCATGATTGGCAATTACCCGATCAGAACAGGCGTTTGGAGATGCTCAGGCGAAAGCTCCGCCGCTCATTGACCGGTACATAGGAAAAGACCGAAGTCGATCCGTAATTGCGCCGGTTGAAGATGTTGCGGACACCGATGTTGAAGTCGAAGCCGGCAACGCTGAGGAAGGCATTCGCGTCGACCTGCCGCGATGGCGGCACGACATAGAGGCCCTGAACGTCGGCGAAAGAACTGGAACGTCCATACAGTCCTCCCGATACGCCGCCACTCAGCCCCTCGGAGATCTTCGTGCGATAGACCGAATATACGCTGTACGTGTCACGCGGCTGGTTCGCCACGACCTTCTGTAGGGCATTCGTCGTCAGCAACGCATATTTGGTGCGCGTGAGCGACGCCAGCACCGACCATCCCGGCAGCAACTGCCCGGCGATGTTCAAATCGATACCGCGTCCACGCTGGCCCGGTCCCGGGAAAACATTGGTCTGGTCTTGCGGATCGCGGACGACGATATTGTCCTGCTGAATGTCGAAATAGGATGCGTTGATCGTCGCGCGCTTGCGAAACAGGTCCAGCTTGACGCCTGCTTCCTTATTTGTCGTGATGATGTTCGGCAGGACGCTGCCATCCTTGGCCACGGTAAAGATGGCCTGTTCGCCACGCCCGTAATTCGCGAAGATCGACAGGTCTTTCGTGGCGTCCAGGATGATGCCACCGCTCGGCGACACCCCATTCTTGCGCTGCACGGATATGGGCGATGGCCCCGCGAAGAACGTCTGCCCCTTCGTTTCGAACCAGTTCTTGCGAACGCCGCCAAGGATTTTGATCTTCCAGAATTCGACCAGCGCCTGGCCGTACACACCTTCCTGCTTACCCTGGCTGCGAACCATCACCGGTCCCAAAGGCGACCAAGCGATCGTTCTGATCGTGGTCTCAATCAGCGGCGGATTGGTAACGGTGGAACCTGGCGTCCCCAACCGCTGCTCGGTCGTGCCGTCGCTGTAATTGTAGCCGACGTTGAAACTCGCCTTCAGGGCGTCGCCAAGATGGGTCTTGATGCGGACAAAGCTGTCGAGGGCGTTGGATACCCCTTCCTGCTGCGAACCTCCGTAATACACGGTCAAGACGCCAGAGCGATTATAACTGACACTGCCAGCATGCAACGTCAGCTGGGTCTGGTCGCGCAAGCCACGGGCGACGATCTCGATCCCCGGCACGATCTGGCGTGTCGCATCGAAATAGAAACGACTGGTGCTGATACTGACGTCCTGATTAGACGCATAGATCGGAACCGCGGGATCACGGTCGATGATCTGCCGCGTCTTGTTATCGAACACCGTAAAGGCACCGATGCCGCTCGTCGCTTCGTTGATGCTGGCACCGATCACGATATCGGTCAGGCGGTCCTTGTAACGCAGCGACGGCGCGAACAACCAGTTTTTGTCGCCGGTGTAACCGCCATAATTATGGTCCATCGTCTGCGCGCTGCCGATGACGCGCGCCGACAGCTTCTTGTCGCCGGTAATCGCGTTGTTGGCATCGATCACACCCCGCACCAACCCGAACGAGCCCGTGTCGAAGCCGATGGCCAACCGCTCCTCGGCGCTCGGCTTTTTCGTCACGACATTGATGTTGCCACCCATATTGCCGAATCCGGCGAGGATCGCATCGGGTCCCTTCAGGACTTCCACCCGCTCGATATTGGCAACCGGCTGATCGGCCCCGGCGGTGACGCCATATTGCGACGACCCCGTCAGGCCATTGACCAGACCGCCCGCCGAGAAGCCGCGGACCGTATAAGTCGTGCCGCTACCGGAACTGTTGCCTTGAACCGATACGCCGCCCGCATTGCGCAGGATGTCGGTGATGTTGAGCGCCTGCTGCTCCTCGATCGCCTTGGCGGTGATCACCTGCGTGTTGCGCGGCTGGTTGCGCAGGCCCAGGCCGTTGCGGTCCGACGTAGTGGCCTGGCGGACCAGCACGTTCGTCTCCGCCTCGTCGCGACGAGCGGTCACGACAATGTCGTTGATGACGACCAGCCCGCCCTGGACCGCCGGGACGACGCTCAGGCCCGTTCCCGCGATGGCGGCCTGGATCGCCGCCTTTGCCGATCGAGCCCCGCGAACAGGGCGCGAAGCGAGCCCCTTGACCGCATCGGGATCGAAATTGACGTTCACACCCGATTGCCGGCCGATAGCATCGAGCGCGCGGTCCATTGCCATCGCGGGGACATTGATCTCGCCCGTTTGCGCGGCCTGGGCCATGGCGACGGCTGGTACGCCCGCCCCCAACGTGGCGAAAAGCGCAAGGCTGGCGCCCCCCAGCATACGACGCCCACGATCAGTAAGATTCAGCATGCAATCCCCTCCCCAGAGCGCGCGCCACCCCCCACGGCAAAGCCGCGTTCGGATCGAACGGATTCCCTGTGGTCAAACGGTTACCGCCTTGCGGCGAACAATGCGGCAGCGATCCTATAAGGAAGCCACCGCAGCCGTGCTCCTGCTGACGATAGTCCGTGTCTTGGCGCATCGAGGCGCCCGCCGAACTTTCTGTCGAGGATGAGGCTATGCTTCAGTCATGTGACAGGCAAATTCGAAATGTTCATGCCCCCATGAATCCTATCGATCGCCCCTTTTGCTACTTCGTCAGCCGGGCATAATCCTCTATCTGCCTGACAAACCAGCCGATCATCGGATCACGCCGCCTATGGGCCGCGCATTGCACGACGATGGTCGCCGCGGGCCTGTCGAAGGGGGCGGAGACGACCTTCACCGGCAGGATCGAAGCGTAATGCTGGAAAAGCCACACGCTTCCCGTCGCGATCAGGTCACTGCCGATAACGATCGTCGGGAAGGCGGCTTGGGACGAAGTGCGCATCACGATATGGCGGGATCGGAGCAGATCCGATGCGTGGGGATCACCCGCGAACATCGACAACCGCTCGTCGCGCGCCGTGACATGGCGGGCGCTGCGATAGGTTTCCTCGTCGATGTCGTAACGGTCCTTGAGGCGGGAATGCCCCGTCCAGACCATGCAGGACATGTAGTCCGCGACGATTGGCACCTGCTCCAGCTCGGGGAGGGCGGCGTCGACCGGCAACACCAGCAGATCGGCCCCCTGATCGAGTGCGCGCCGCGGATCGACGGCATCCAGCGGAATGACGTTCACGGTCAGCCTGGGCGCGGCGTCGACCAGCAGTCGCTGCACCGTGCCGAGCAGTATCTGCTCGATGGCATCCGGCGCCGCCACGGTGATCGTTCCCGGCGAGGTCAGCGGATCGAAGACCAGCGAGAAATTGAAAGTACCATTCACCTCGCGCATGACGCGACGCGCCTCGTCGCGAAGCGCCAGGCCGAGCGGCGTCAACTGCTTCTCGCCATTGAGATAGGTAACAAGATCATCGTCGAAATGCTCGCGCAAGCGGCGCAGGGCGTGGCTCATCGCCGACTGGCTCAGACGCACCCGTCGCCCCGCTTCGGTCAAGGTCGGCGCATGCAGGATCGCGTCCAGCGGGTAGAGTAGGTTCAGGTTGAGCCGGTGGACGGGCAATTCATCGGCCAAGGCGCGCAATCCGTTCTATCGGTTGTTGGTCAGTCGCAGGTCACGGTCGGCCCGCCACCATGTTGGCACTTCAGATAGGCAAACGTTCACCAATCTGGGTGCAGCGGTCAATGGGGCGGGACCGCCTAAGCGAGCCTGCAGAAACCTTTCCATATCGATAAATCGGTTTTGAACGACCGGGCAACAAAGCGTGTTCGCACCTCTAAGGACGCCCGCCGTTCCGGTGCGTCAGGAGGCATTGGTTGTCGGGCCTGTGGCTGGAAACAGCGCAGATATTTGGCGAGTCGGCTTGTTGCCGACCACCGACCCTGATCAGAGCGAACCGCAGCGAATGTCGGGATCGGACGCCCACGGGAGGAGGTACGAAGGACCGGCTCTGGTCGGCAGGTGCCGCAAGCAAGAAGACCCAAAAAGGTCGTCCATAGCGTACTGCCTGCCGCCCGATTTCCGACATTCCTCCAGATGAAGACCAGAGCGTCGGGATAAGCACCCCGTTGCGATTCTTCTAAAAATCGAAATTGCTCTTCCGGCATGGGGAGCCCCGGTTCACGCTCATGCCGGTTTGCCCGACCGATAAAATCGCGGCGGGAACCCGGCCTGTGATGGCCCTTTCAAATCGCGGAGTTCATTTCGCTGCCCTGCATCGGCACTTAACGGGATGGCCATGCCGTGGCTTTGCTCGAGCAGGGCGAAGAGCTTGCCACTCATGCGCGCGGCGAGATCCTCATGACCGGGGCTGGCGACCAGATTGTTCGTCTCGTGCGGGTCTTCAGCCAGATCGTATAGTTCGTCGATGTCCCAGATGCCGTGGAAGTGCATATATTTGTACCGGTCTTCGCGCAGGGCGTGGACCGTCGGGGTCTGCGGGAAATTCCGCTCCCAATAATATTCGTATAGCAACTCGCTGCGCCAGGGCGCCTTCGGGTTCCGCACCAAGGGCAGAGCATTGCTCCCCGCCATATCCTCCGGCGCGCGGAGCCCCGCAGCCGCAAGCAAGGTCGGGGCGATATCGATATTGGCCACCACCTGTTCGACCACGCTGCCCGCCGGAAAAAGCTCCGGGCAGCGCGCCAGCATCGGGATGCGCATCGATTCCTCATAGGCGGTGCGCTTG
Organism: Sphingomonas sp. GM_Shp_1; assembly: GCF_026540895.1. Classification (GTDB taxonomy): domain Bacteria; phylum Pseudomonadota; class Alphaproteobacteria; order Sphingomonadales; family Sphingomonadaceae; genus Sphingomonas. The sequence goes on from NZ_JALNUR010000008.1 coordinate 43,719, forward strand.
TCGATCAGGCCATGCTCACCGAACATGAAACCATTGTCGCCGAGATAGAGGATCAGCGTGTCGTCCAGCTCACCGCGCTGTTCGAGCAAGTCCATGATCCGCGCCAGCCCCTCGTCCACCGCCAGCAGCGTCTCCATATAGCGCTTGTAATAATCGCCGATGTCGAGCGTGCCGTGATAGGGATAGCCGACGCCGTGCCAGCTGTTGCGTTGGTTCTCCACCCACATCGGGCGCCCCGGCGCGTTGGCGGCCATCGACGCGGGATAACGGAATGTCTCCTTGTCGTAGCGCCCCTTGTGACGCTCGGCGGGAATGAACTCCGAATGCACCGCCTTGTGCGCGAGGTGCATCATCCACGGCTTGCCCGCCGGGCGCTTGCCGATCCAGTCGAGCGCGTAATCGGTCAGTTCGTCGGTGATATAGCCCTTTTGAGGCACACGGCGGCCATCGACGTTGAGGCCGTCGGCGCTGGGCAGGTAGCTCCCCTGCCCCTTGAAGCTGACCCAATGGTCGAAGCCGGGCTGCGGCGCGTCGCCCTCGTCGCCCATATGCCATTTGCCGATGAATGCGGTGTCGTACCCGGCGGCCTGAAGATATTCGGGATAGAAGACCAGACCCGGCGGGATCGGGTGGTTGTTGTCGACCACCTTGTGCTGATGCGCATAGAGCCCGGTGAAGATCGACGCGCGGCTCGGCGAACAGAGCGCGGTGGTGACGAAGGCATTGCGAAAATGCGTCCCCTCGCGCGCCAGCCGGTCCAGGGTCGGCGTGTCGCCGAAATCCTGCGCCTTCATGAAGCCCATCGCGTCGTAGCGATGATCGTCGGTCAGCACGACCAGGATGTTGCGGGGCCTCACCCCCGGCAGACGCGGCAGGCGGCGTGAGCGGCGCGGTGCGGGCACCTCCCCCGCCCCCGCCGCCATCGAATAGAGGCCGAACGCGCCGCCGGTCCCGGCGAGCAGCACGCCACGCCGCGTCGTATCGCCGGTCATCAGAAATCCTTCCTCAGCAGCAATCCCGCATAGCGCCGGTCATCGCGCGGTACGAAGCGAACCGTGCCACCGAACGTGCCGTTGCTCAAGAAACTGGCATAGGGGGTGTTGGCGATGTTCTTCACATAGGCCCGCAATTGCCAGCCATCGCCGGGGCGGATCAGCGCGACGCTGGCGTTCCAGATAGCATAGGCGGGCTGGACGGTATTGGGCGTCTCGGCCAGCGAATATTGCACCTTGCTGCTGAAGGTGACGTCGCTCTGAATCTCCATCGACAGCGTGTCCGACAGGGCGAAGCGATAGGCCGCATTCTCGTACAGCCGGACCCGCGGTGCGAAAGGCAGCGGCTGCCCGTTGATGTTGCAACTGACCGGCGCTCCGACCGGGCAGTTGAAGTTGCGGACGGTGGCATCGGTGAACGCGCCCGACAGATCGACGGTAAAGCCCCTGACCGGACGCAGCGTCACGTCCGCCTCGACCCCGCGTGACCGTACCGAGCCCGCATTGATCAACCGCGTGACCGGCGCGCCGCCGACCGAGTCGGTGAAATTCGCCTGATAGCCGTCGAAATCGGTGGTATAGACCGCCAGCGCGTAGCTGAGCGCACGATCGGCGGTGCTGCCCTTGATCCCGGCTTCATAGGAGTTGGACGTCTCGGGGTTCAGCGGCACTTCGTCGAGCAGCGTCGTCGCGTTGAGCGAACGCATGTTGAAATAGACGTTGTAGGCTGGGCCCTTATAGCCGCGCGAATAGGTGAAATAGGTCTGTGCGTGGTCGCCCAGATCGAGCTGGAGGCCCAGGCGATAGCTGTCGCCGCGTGCGTCGGTGCTGCCCGTCGCGTTATGATAGGCACGGATGCCGGGCCGGTCGAGCGAGGACGCACCGCTGTTCGTCGGGTCGTTGGTCGATGTCCGGACATGATAGAAGTCGAGCGTGTCCCAGGTCGAGCGATAGCCCGCTATCCCACGGAAACGCTGGGTGAAGTTGATGTTCGCCTCGCCGAACAGGGCATAATTGTGGTTGGTGATGCCGTAGTTGGCGACGCCCGTGGTGCTGATCCGCGTCGTGCCCGACAGGGTGGTCAGCGCCCGCTGATAGCGCTCGTCGGTACGCGCGCGCAGATAATAGGCGCCCAGGACATAGTCGATGAAACCGCCCTTGGGGGACGTCAGCCGCAGTTCCTGCGAGAATTGACGGCTATTGACGGTGCCGTCGTCCGCCCCCGAAGGAAAGGCCGCCGTCAACTGGGCGAGCCCGTCATAATCCTGCCGCTGATGGTTCAGCCATTGCCGCCACGCGGTGATCGAGGTGACGTGATAGTCGCCCAGCGCCAGTTCGCCGGTCAGCGAGCCGCCGTAATTCTCGTCACGGACATTGGTGTCGATGTCGGTGGCCAGCCGCCGGTTGGACGGCGACGCCACGATCCCCTGCCCCGCCAAGGCGGCCGCCAGGTTCGCGGAATCGGTGATGGCGTTTGTCGGATAGGCGATCTGCCGGGTCGAGCTGTAGACGGCCGTCACCGTCTCGCGCGTGTTCAGATAGTCACCGATGGCGGTGATCTTCAGCGCGTCGAACGGCGTCACCACCAGCTTGCCGCGCGCGCCGTAGCGGCGCGAGCCGTTGGCATCGTGGCCCGTCGCAACGTTGCGAAGATTGCCGTCGAAATCGCTGTAAAGGCCGCCGATCAGCGCCTGCACCTTGCCGGGCACGATCGCGCCCGACACGCCCGCCTTGATGCGATACTCCCGATCGGTCGTCGCCCCCGCCTCGCCAAAGGCATGGAATTCGTCGGTCGGGTTGCGCGTGACGATGTTGACCACGCCCGCCGACGCATTCTTGCCGAACAGCGTCCCCTGCGGCCCGCGCAGCACTTCGATCCGCTCAACCTCGCCTAGGTCGAGCGTCGACTGGCCCGGCCGGGTCAGCACCACGCCGTCGAGCACGGTCGACACCGAAGGCTCGACGCCGGGCGAGGTCGTGATCGTGCCGATGCCGCGGATGAAGACGGTGCGGTCCTTGTTCGACGCGCCGCTGCGGAAGCCTACCGAGGGGATGGAGGCGGCGATCCGTTCCAGATTGTTGAGCTGCCGCTCCGCCAGCGTGCCGCCCTCCAGTGCGGTGATCGCGATCGGCACCTGTTGCAGCGTTTCGTTGCGATAGCGGGCGGTGACGACCACTTCGCCATCGGCAGGCTTGCCGTCGGTCCTGGATGCGGATGCATCCTGCGCGGCGGCGGAGGTGGCGAGTAGCGTAAGAGCGGTGCCGACGAGCAGCACGGACAGGCGTCGATCGATCATCTGTTCCCCTTTCAGATCGATGCGGAAGCTAATGCCCACTGAACGACTGGGAAATAAAGAAGCAATTCGCCCGTCAGCAGCGGGGCTTTAGCGCTCGGCCTCGATCGGGGTCAGCCGGGGCAGAAGCAGATGCACCCAGCCCAGCGCGGCCAGATAGGCCGTTCCGGCGAACAGCAGCAGCGGCAGATAGCCGAGCCCCGCGGCCAGGGTCAGCCCGGCGATCTTGGCGATCGCCACGCCCCCCATATTGCCGCAAAAGGAACCGAACGACGTCACCCGGCCGACCCGGTGCTGGGGCACGATATCGGCGATCATCGCGAAGATGTTGGTGGAAAAGGCCTGATGCCCGGCCAGCGCCAAGGCCATCAGCGATACCGCGACCAGATAGCTATGCGTCAGCAGCGCCAGCGGGATCGGCACGACGGCCAGTGCGGCGGCCAGCAGCACGATCTTGCGCACCGCATTGACCGACCAACCCCGTCCGAGCAGCCGCGTCGGCACCAGCCCGCCGACCAGCGATCCGACAGCCGCTCCACCATAGGCCAGCGCCAGCGGTACGCCGAGCGCGACGCCGGACAGACCGAATTGCCGGTGGAAGAAGTCGGGAAGCCAGAACAGCAACAGCCACCAGGTCGCATCGGACAGCAGCTTGGCGCCCGCGACCGCCCAAGTGCGCCGATCGCGCAACAGCGATGCGTCGGGCAGCGGCTTGGCCGCATCGGCGACCCGGGGCGCGGCGAAGACGATCCCGCGTGCGGCGACGAGCCAGGTCGCCGCCCAGACCAAACCCACCAGTCCGACCGCGATGAAGGTCCCCCGCCAACCGAACGACAGCCCCATGACCGGAATGGCCAGCGGCGCCAGGATCGCCCCCAGGCTATTGGCGGCATTGCCCGCCCCGAACCCGGCAGAGCGCCAGCGCGGCGGCAGGACGGCAGCGACCGTCTTGATCCCGGTGGGCGTTCCCATCGACTCGGTCGCGCCCAGGGCGACCCGCACCGCGATGAACGCGCCCATCGACCGCGCCCAGCCGTGCAGCAAGGCCGCGATGCTCCATGCCGCGACCCCGATCGGGTTGGCCCAGCGCACGCCCAGCCGGTCGACGATCCAGCCGCTGAACAGGAACCCCACCGCCGCCCCGCCCTGGAACCAGGCGGCCAGCGTGCCGTAATCGTCGTCGCTCCAACCGAGATCGGCCGCGATCACCGGCTTGAGCACCGCGATCACCTGTCGGTCGACCAGGTTGAGCACACCCGCCGTGATGACCAACGCAAATAACAGCCCGCGATGGCGCGCGCTCAATTCCCCGACATGTCTCATGCGCGTATCATGGCGAGGCGCCGGGCAGGGCGACGAGACAGTTTCTCTATCGCACCGCCAAGCCGGTCAAAGCATCAGGGGCGCGTGATCGATCCGGGGCAGGACGTGGCGCGCGAACAGGTCGGCCTCCGCCGCATGCGGGTAGCCCGACAGGATGAACGCATCGATCCCCGCTTCGCGATACGCCAGCAGCTTGGCAAGAACCTGATCGGGGTCGCCGACGATCGCCGCGCCGCAGCCCGAGCGTGCCCGCCCGATACCGGTCCAGAGATTGGCCTCGACATAGCCGTCATCGCTGCCCTCGCGCAGTTCGGCCTGCCGCCGGACGCCGGCCGATTGCGAATCGAGCGAACGCGAGCGGATCGCCGCGCCGGTCGCATCGTCCAGCTTGGACAGCAGCCGGTCGGCGGCGGCACGTGCCTCCGCCTCGGTCTCGCGAACGACGACATGGACGCGGTAGCCGAAGCGCAAGCTCCGGCCACGCCGGGCGGCCCGCGCGCGCAGGTCGGCGACGATGCCGCGCACACCCTCCATCGTGTCGGGCCACATCAGATAGACGTCCGCGCCCTCGGCCGCCGCCTCGCGCGCGGCCTCCGACAGACCGCCGAAATAGAAGGGCGGACAGCGCCCGGCGACGGTCGTCACGCGCGGCGGATCGAGCTTCAGCTTCCAGAAGTCGCCGTCATGATCGAGCGGCTTTCCGTCCAGCAGCGTACGCAGGATATGCATCGCCTCGACGGTGCGCGCATAGCGGGGGGCGCTGTCCAGTGCCTCGCCGGGCAGATCGCTGGAGATGATGTTGACGGTCAGCCGCCCGCCCAGCATCCGGTCGATCGTCGCGATCTGGCGCGCAAGCTGCGGCGGCCAGCTTTCGCCGATCCGCACCGCCATCAGCAACCGCATCCGTTTCAACAGCGGCGCGATCCCGGCGGCGAAGGCGGTCGTGTCGATCCCCAACGCATAGCCCGAGGGCAGCAGGCAATTGTCGTAGCCTGCCGTTTCCGCCTGCAACACGATGTCGCGGCAATGCTCCCAACTGGAGCGCAGGGCCGGGTCGGGAACGCCCAGAAACTCGTAATCATCGTCGCACAGCGCCGAGAACCAGCTGATCTCGCAAGGGCCACGGGTTTCGATCATGGCAGGCGCTCCCCCATGCCCGCCTGGAGCACGGCATACCATTCGGCGCGGGTCCACTCGACGCGGTACACCTCCGCTGCCGCGCGGATGCGGTCGGGATTTTGCGATCCGATGATCGGAATGATCCGCGCCGGATGCGCCATCACCCAGGCCAACGCCGCCGTCGCCGCATCGACACCCCAGCGCTGACCTTGCTCCGCCAGCAATGCCTCGGCCGGGTGATCCCCCGCGACCAGCCGCCCGCCCGCCAGCGGCGACCAGGCGAGCACCGCCATGTCGCGCGCCATCGCCTGATCCAGCGTGCCGTCGAACAGCGGCGCGGAGTGCAGCGCCGAGAATTCCGGCTGGGTGGTCAGGATCGGCAGGCCAAGGAATGCGGCGAGCGCATCGACCTCGGCCGGGCTGTGATTGGACACGCCGATCCCGGCGACCTTACCCGCTTCGACCATGCGGGTCAGCGCGGCGGCGACCTCCTGCGGATGGGTCAGGAAATCGCGGCGATGAATCTGGTACAACTCGACCCGCTCGACACCCATGCGCGCGAGCGACGCATCCAGCGCGTGCGTCAGATATGCCGCGCTCGAATCATAGGGAAGGCCCGGCTGGATACCCCCCTTGGTCGCGATCACCATGCGGGCGCGCAACTCGGGCGCGTCTGCGACCACCCGACCCAGCAGCGCTTCGGACGAGCCGAACCCGCCATCGTCGACGCCGTAGATATCGGCCGTGTCGAACAGGGTGATCCCGGCATCCAGCGCCGCCTCGACACGGGCCCGTGCCGCCGAGACATCGTCGCCGGTAAAACGCCACATGCCCCAGGCTATTGGGGACACAAGGATTGCACTCTTGCCGAGTGGCCGTGCTTCGCGGGAAAGGCGGATCGTCGTCATCGGGCGTCGGAATGGCATAGGGACACGGGCAATGGTAGCCGCAATTCGGTACGGGATCGTCGGAACGGGCATGATGGGCGTCGAGCATCTGCACAACATCGCGCTGGTGCCGGGAGCGGAAATCGTGGCGATCGCCGACCCGGTGCCGCAGTCGCTCGACTGGGCGCGCGACGCGCTGGGGACGGCGGCGGCAGGCGTCACCGCCTATGACAGCGTGGAGGCCTTTGCCCGCGACGCTCGCGTCGACGCGGTCGTCATCGCCTCCCCCAACCACACCCATCGCGCGGTCCTGGAGCCGGTGTTCGACATGGATGCAGCGATCCTGTGCGAAAAGCCGCTTGCCACCACCATCGCCGATGCCCGTTGGATCGTCGAGTGCGCCGCTGCCCATGGTCGACCGTTCTGGACCGGCATGGAATATCGCTTCATGCCCCCCGCCGCCGCGTTTATCGAAGCTATCCATGGCGGCCGTATCGGCCGGTTGCGGATGCTGTCGATCCGCGAGCACCGCTTCCCCTTCCTGCCCAAGGTCGGGGACTGGAACCGCTTCGCGGCCAACACCGGCGGTACGATGGTCGAGAAATGCTGCCATTTCTTCGACCTGATGCGGCTGATCGTCCAGGCCGAGCCGGTGCGCGTCTATTGCTCGGGGGCGATGGATGTGAACCACCTGGACGAGCGTTATGGCGGTCGTAAGCCCGACATCATCGACAACAGCTTCACCACCATCGACTTCGCCAATGGAGTCCGTGCCATGCTCGATCTGTCGATGTTCGCCGACGGTGCCGAACATCAGGAGGAAATGAGCGCAACGGGCGACAGCGCCCGCCTCGATGTCCTGATTCCCCCCGGCGAGATGGTCTATAGCCCACGTGTCGGCTTTGGCGGAGAGAAACGTGTCGAGCGGACCCGCATCGCGATCGACCCAATGGCTCGCGCCGCAGGCAGCCATGAGGGCGCGACCTATTACCAGCATCTCGCCTTTGCAGACGCGGTGCGCGGCGACGGCCCTGTCCAAGTGTCGGCCAAAGACGGTCTTCGCGCAGTGGTGATGGGCGTCGCAGCGGAAATCAGCGCCCGCGAACACCGGGTGGTCGAGATTCGTGAGGTCGAGGAAATGCTGTAGTATAATGGCCTCAACGCGTTTGGCCGCTCACCGTGAACCCATTGAGCGTTTAGCAGGTCGCGGAAAAATGGGTTGGCGTTGCCCGCTGGAGGTGATTCATCGCGAATGAGGCGATACCGATCCCGATGCGCGGCGCTACCGCAAGAGTGCCGGCACGAGCGCCAGGCTGTGCTACATGGGCCATGTACTGATGGAGAACCGCCACGGGCCGGTGGTCGACACCGAAACCAGGCGCGCGGCCGGGTTCGCCGAACGGCTGACCGCTGTGGTGATGGTCGACGATCACGCCCGACACGAGGGGCGAAGCATCACGCTGGGCGCGGACCGCGCCTATGACACGCGCGACTTCGTGTCGGACCCGCGCGACCGGTGCGTGACCCCGCATGTTGCGCAGAACACCAGCGGTCGGCGCTCTGCGATCGACGGGCGTGCCAGCCGGATGTTCCGCCCCACAGTTCAAAGCCCCCGGCAAACCCAGGCAGCTTCATCCCGTCCTTCGGAGATCAGTTAGGCGTGATCGTGACGGAAACCGGCGTTAGTGAACTCATGGGAGGAATAGGAGAGTCGCAACGGAACGCGAGGCGCTAGCAGAATGGGTGGGGCGTGAGATCCTGCCGCACGAACGTGACCTGCGCGGCTGGTTGCGGCGTCGCCTCGTGCCGCCCGCCGACGTGGAGGACATCGTGCAGGAATGCTATTGCCGCCTTGCGCAACTCCGCAGCATCGAGGACATCGACTCGCCGCGTGCCTATCTGTTCACCATGGCGCGCAACCTCGTCCACCGTCAGCGTCGTCACGCGCGCGTGGTGCGGATCGAGTCGATCTCGGCGGACGAAGTGGGCGAACTCGCGAGCGAAAGTCCGTTGCAGGACCGCGTCGCCGTCGCGCGACAGGAGGTCGATCGCGTCCGCAGGGCACTCGCCACGCTGTCCGAGCGCGCGCGGCGTATCTTCGTCATGCGGCGCGTCGAGGGGCTCAGCCAGAAGGAGATCGCCGTCGCGCTCGGCGTGACGGAGACGATCGTGGAGAATGATGCCAGCCGTAGCCTTCGCGCGATCCTGCGCCATTTGACCGACGAAGAGGCCGACACGGCCAATTGCACCCGCGAAGGAGGCGATCGTGCCCGCACCCGGTGACGATGCCGCCGCCTGGGCGCTGCGCCACCCGCTCGACGCGGCGGGCGAGCACGCGCTGGAGGCCTGGCTGGCGAGCGACCCGCGCAATGCGGGCGCGCTGCTGCGCGCGATGGCGGCCCTGACCGTCGTCGACCGCGCCATCACGGACGACGCTGAGACCCCGCCCCATCGTGCTCCAGTCGCGAGATGGTCGAGCCGACGTGGCCTGCTGATCGGTATGACGGGCGCCATCGCCGCGAGCGTGGCCGGCCTGATCGGCTGGCGTCAGTTCGCCGCCGACCATGTCACGACCGCGCGCGGTGAGATCAGGCGCCTGCCTTTCGCGGACGGGTCCGTCGCCACGATCGACAGCGACAGCGCGCTTCGCGTCGTGCTGGCCAGCGAGCAGCGCTGGATCGCGCTCGACCGTGGCCAAGCCTGGTTCCAGGTCGCCAAGGACCGTTCGCGCCCCTTCGTCGTCGACGCCGGCATTGCCCAGGCGCGCGCGGTCGGCACCGCTTTTTCGGTCGAACGGCGCGACGACGGTGTCGAGGTCGCGGTCACCGAGGGTCAGGTGGCGGTCTGGCCCAGCGCGGCCAGCGGTACGATGACGATCCTGCACGCCGGCCAATATGCGCGTTTCCGGTCGTCCGACGCCGCACCGGTCACCGGCACCGCGCCCGCCGCGATCGAGCGCGCGCTGGCCTGGCGCGGCGGCGAGATCGCTCTGGAGAACGAAACCGTGGCCGCGGCGGTCGCCCGCTTCAACCGCTATAACCACCGCCAGCTTGTGGTCGACGACGCCGAATTGGCGCAGGAGCGGCTGATCGGCCTGTTCCAGATCGATCGCCCGGAGGATTTCGCCGCCTCGCTCGCTGCGTCTTTCCCTGTTGCGGTCACGAGCGGACCCGACACGATTCGGCTGGAGCGGAAAAAGTCGCCGCCATCCTGACGGAAGAGGCTCACGCCGAACTCAAGGGAGGTGAGCGCTTCGACAACAGGAGCGCCGCTCCCGGGAGAGGAACCCTATGTCACTCGCGCGTCATCGCCTGCTCGGCACCGCTGCCATCATCCTGTCGAACGCTGCCCTCGCGACCGTCGCCGACGCGCAGACGCGTCGCTTCGACGTGCCCGCGCAACCGGCACGCACCGGCATCCCGCAATTCGCGCATCAGGCGGGGGTCCAGATCCTCGTCTCGAGCTCCCTCGCCGAGAAGGCGACCGTCAATCGGGTCAGCGGCGCACTGGACGTGACCGAGGCGCTCCGCATCCTGCTCGCGGGGACCGATCTGGTGCCGGTGCGCGCGGGCGGCGCGATCATCCTGCGCCGCGCAGCCGCCAGCGCCGCGCTGATGCCCGTCGCGGTCCAGACCGAGGCGAGCGCCGCACCCGTAACATCCGTATCGGAAAATCCCCCCGAGGAGACGCCCCCGCAGGACATCGTCGTCACCGGTATCCGCGCGTCCCTGCAACAGTCGATCAACGTCAAGCGCGCCGCGTCGAACATCGTCGACGTCATCACCGCGCAGGACATCGGCAAACTGCCGGACCAGAATGTCGCGGAGTCGATGAGCCGGATCACCGGTGTCCAGATCACGCGCCGCGAGGGCGACGGATCGAACTTCACGGTGCGCGGCATCTCGCAGAACCGGCTGGAGATCAACGGCCGCACCTTCCTAGGCCCCGGCGCGGGCGGCAGCGCGTCGCTGGAATCGGTCAGCCCGGAGATCATCTCGAGCATCGTCGTGGCCAAGTCGCCGACCGCCGACATGCCCGAGGGCGCGCTGGGTGCGACCGTGAACCTGAAGACCAAGCGGCCGCTCGATCTCGCCGATCTCGTCGTCAGCGGGCGCGTCCAGGGCGCCTACACCGATCAGGCGGACCATCTGGGCTATCGAGGCTCGGCGCTGGTATCCAAGAAGTTCGGTGACAGCTTCGGCGTGCTGGCGAGCGCGGCCTATTCGAACACGCGGACGCGCGGCTATCAGTTCGACACCGGCGGCTGGACCCGCACCAACAATATCGACGGCAATGGCGACGGCGTCAACGATCCGGGACTCTATCGACCCAATCGCTACATGGCGCGGATCTTCGACCGCGCCGAACAACGGCTGACGCTCAACGGTTCGCTGCAATACCGACCGGTCGACCGGTTCGAGTTCATTCTCGACGGCACCTACACATGGCTCAAGCGCGAGCGCCAGAGTGCCAATTACCAGGTGCTGTTCAACGACAATGACGTGGGCGCCGTGGCCGATGAGAACGGCACCGTGGTCAGCGGCACGTTCAACAACGTCACCGTCCGCCCGCTGATCTATGACGAGCCGACCGAATTCAGGTCGACCAACATCGGCGGCTCGGCCAAATATGAGGGCGAAGTGGTGACGGTGCGCGCCGACGCCTCCTATAGCAAGGGGCGCGGCACGGACGGCGGGCCGGGTGCCTCGTTCACCTATGTCGTCGTCCCGCGCGCCGGGCGGGTCGCCAATGCCAGCTATGATTTCTCGCGCGGCGGCGCGGTGCCGAACCTTTCGCTGGGCTCGAACTTCGACCTGAACGACCCTGCCCAGTATCAGTTGGCATCGATCTTCGAGAACGACTTCGTCACCGACAATTCGGGCTATGATGCGCGGCTCGACTTCACCATCCGCACCGATCTCGGCCCGCTTCGGACGATCGAGGTGGGCGGACGGTACGAGAAGATCCAATTCTACTCCGAGGCGCCGCAGAACATTCCCACCGCGGCGAGCCTGCTCGGGCGCGGTGATCGCAACGGCGACGGCATTCTCACCGTCGATGAATTGCCGGGCCTGGTCTACGACAATCGCCAGGGCAGCTTCTTCCCCGGCGTCTCGGGAGATTTCCCTCGCGACATACTGGGCGGGGGCACCGACAAGGGGGCGGCGCGCGACGCCTTCGGGCTTCCGGTCCCCCGCGCCGACACCATCCCGTTTGGCCGCGTGTCGATCAAGGACGTCGATCAGGACACGCTGGCCTTCTACGCAAAGGGCAATTTCGCCGGTACGCTGGGCAGCATGCCGATCAGCGGCAATGCCGGCGTGCGCTACATCACCTTCGAGCGCATCTCGTCCGGTTTCCTTTCCGACACGCAGCCGACACTTTCGAAATCACGCTTCGACTACTGGCTGCCGAGCGCCAATGCCGCGCTCGATCTGCGCAGCAACCTGACCTTGCGCGCGGCAGCGGCCAAGGTGGTGGCGCGACCGAGCCTGAGCGACGTCGGGGTCAGCTTCGTGCCGCTGTTCGTGTCGCGGACCGGCTCGCGCGGCAACCCTGCGCTGCGTCCGTTCGAGGCGACGCAATATGACATGACGCTCGAATGGTATTTCGCCCCATCGAGCGCAATCACGGTCGCGGGCTTCTACAAGAACGTCGATTCCTTCACGATCAACCGCACGCAGAGCGAACTCGTCGCGGGTCTGTCCGACCAGATCGATCCCAGCACCGGCCAGCCCTATGGCCCGTTTCAGATCACGCAGCCGGTCAACGGGGAATCGGGCACGATCAAGGGGGTCGAGGTCGCGTACCAGCAATCGCTCCGCTTCCTGCCCGGGCTCCTCCGCAATCTCGGCGTCCAGGCCAACTATACCTTCGTCGACAGCGAGACGCCGCTGGTCGACGAGGCGACAAAGGCCCGCCTGCCGCTTCCGGGCCTGTCCAAGCACAGCTATAATCTGATCGGCTTTTACGAGGATTCCACCGTGTCGGCGCGCGTCGCCTACATCTATCGCAGCAGCTACCTGCTCGGCCAGGGCAGCGCGGCGGCGGGGGGCAGTTCCTATGTCGCCGGACGTGGCCAGCTCGACGCTTCGGGACAGGTCAATCTCACCCGTTCGGTTCGGCTCACGGTCGAGGCGATCAACCTGACCCGCGCGATGGATCGGCAATATCTCCAGACACCGCTGCGGCTGCTCAACGCCGCGCGCGAGGATCGCCGCATCTTCTTCGGCGTCGCCGCAACCTTCTGAGGATATCCGTCATGGCATCGCTTCGCCTCGCACCGCTGCTCCTCCTGCTCGCGGGCGCCGCCCCGCCCCCGGCCGAGCGGGTCGCCGACATCGTCATCTATGGCTGCACCGCCGGCGGCGTGATCGCCGCGATCGAGGGGCGGCGCCTTGGGCGCAGCGTCACGCTCGTCTGCCGCGACGCCTATGTCGGCGGCATGACCACCAACGGGCTGAGCTGGTCCGACACCGGCAACCATCGCGCCATCGGCGGGCTGGCGCTCGACTTCTATCGCCGTGTGAAGCAGCATTATGACGATCCGGCCGCCTGGACGCTCGCGCCGCGTCCCGCCCGCGCCGAGAATTTCGTCGACGACGGCGCGATGTGGCAGTTCGAGCCGCACGTCGCCGAGCGCATCCTGGAGGACTGGATCGCCGAAGCCGGGGTCACGGTCGTCCGCGACCAGCCGATCGATCGAAGCCTGCATGGCGTGGAGCGCAACGGGACCCGCCTGGTCGCGTTCCGCTCGGTCCATGGCCGTCGCTTCGCGGGGCGGATGTTCATCGACGCCAGCTACGAAGGCGATCTGATGGCGGGCGCCGGTGTCTCCTTCGCGACGGGGCGCGAGGCGAATGCGACATATGGCGAGACACTCAACGGGGTGCAGGCGCGCAACACGACCAACCATCAGTTCACGATCGATATCGACCCCTATCGGGTCAAGGGCAAGCCCGCCAGCGGCCTGCTGCCCCGCATAAGCCCGGCACGACTGGCCCCGGATGGCAGTGCCGACAGCAAGATCCAGGCCTATACCTATCGACTGTGCCTTACCGACGTGGCCGCCAACCGGCTGTCGCTGCCGCGACCCGAGGGCTATGACGCCGGGCAATATGCCCTGCTCCAGCGGTATATGGATGCGGGCTATCGCAACTTCTTCCAGAAGTTCGACCGCATCCCCAACGGCAAGGCGGACGTCAACAATTTCGGCGCCTTCTCGACCGACAATATCGGCATGAATTATGGCTACCCCCGCGGCAGCGACGCCGAGCGTGCTGCGATCGCGGCGGAGCACCGGCGCTATCAGCAGGGCCTGCTGTGGTACATGGCGAACGACCCGCGCGTCCCCGCCGAGACACGCGCGGAGATGGGACGCTGGGGACTGTGCAAGGACGAGTTCACCGCCAACAAGGGGTGGCCCCGCGAGATGTATGTGCGCGAGGCGAGGCGGATGACGTCCGATTTCGTGATGGCGGAACCGCATGTGAGAGGTCTGAAGCCGACGCCGCGTCCGATCGGCATGGGCTCGTACCAGATGGACTCCCATAATGTGCAGCGCGTGGTCGACGCGCGCGGCTTTGCGCGCAACGAGGGCAATATCGAGGTCGGTGTCGCAAGCCCCTACCCCATCGCCTATGACGCAATCGTGCCGCGACGGTCGGAGGCGACCAACCTGCTGGTGCCGGTCGCACTGTCCGCGTCGCACATCGCCTATGGCACGATCCGCATGGAACCGGTCTTCATGATCCTCGGACAATCGGCGGCAAATGCCGCCGACCTGGCGCTGCGTTCATCGCTTCCCGTGCAGCAGGTACCGTACGGCGCGCTTCGCGCTCGTCTGCTCGACCAGCGGCAGGTCCTGTCCTTGCCAAAATAGCGCGGCGGACGTCGCATGCTTTCCATTCGAGATTGCCGCCGGGCCAGTCTGCCCCGGCCCGGTGTGGGGATCAGCCCCCGCCCCCGGTCATCGGCCATGCCTGCATCGTCAGCTTCGCGCTGCCGCCCCGCGCGCTTGCGCTCCAGCGAAGCTGCCGGCCCCCGCGAAAGAAGCGGTCGGTGATGGTGCGCGTGCCGTCGCCGATGAAGACTTCGAGGATCGACTGATCGGCCAGCACGCGCAGCCTCACCCGTTTTCCCTTCAACTCGACCGGTGCGACATGGCGGTTGGCGAAGCCGTCGTGGAAATGCGGCCCCGAGCGGGTGCGATCGACGAACACCTCGTCGACGCTCGGGTTGACGCCGATCAGCGTCCGATAGCCTTGCTCGTCGGTCAGCGCGATCGTGACCTGATCGGCGGTGCCGGTGTCGAGGTCGAGCATCAGGTCGGCGGAACCGCCCGCGAGCGGCAGCTCGGTCGGCGTTTCACCGAGTGTGCCGGTGAACGTCTGCGGTGCCCCGCGCAGGCTGGCCACCTCGCGCACCGGCATTTGCGCGATGCGATAGCCAGCGGGCGTCTTCTTCAGCGTGACCTCGCGCGGCACGGTCATCAACCCGCGCGCCGGCCAGGTCGGGATCGCCTCCGCATAGCGCCAATCATTCGCCCAGCCGATCCAGATGCGGCGGGGATCGTCCTTGGGCAGGTCGTTCCACGACACGGCGGCATAGAAGTCCGCGCCATAGTCCATCCACTGCGCCTCGCCCGGCCAGCCGGGGACGGTGGTGAAGCGCCTGCCATCGAATTCGCCGACGAAATACTGGCCGCCCGATCCGCCGCCGACCGCATTGTCGCCCAGGTTGATGCCCAGCACCCAGCGCGTCTCGCCCGGCGCGCCGCCCTCGACCGGCAATTCGAACAGGTCGGGGCATTCCCAATTCTTCCCACGCCCGCCCGCAGGACCGAAGCTGCTGGCAAAGGTCCATTGCTTGAGATCGGGCGAGGTGAACAGGACAGCGCGGTTCTCCAGCGCCATGACCGCCACCATCACCCAGCGCTTCGTCGGCGCGTGCCAGAAGACCTTGGGATCGCGAAACTCGGGCGAACCGACGCTCAGCACTTCGCCATGGACGGTCCAGGTCCGGCCGCGATCGTTGCTGTACGCGACATATTGCGATTGCAGCTTCGCCTTGGGATTATGCCCGGTATAGATCGCGACCAGCGGCGGCTTGCCGTTCCGGCCGAAGCCGGTGGTGTTGTTCCAGTCGACCACCGCGCTGCCCGAGAACGCCATCACGTCGGCGGTTTCCGGAATGGCGATCGGCAGTTCTTCCCAATGGACCAGGTCGCGGCTGACCGCATGGCCCCAGCTCATGTGACCCCAGCGGTCGCCATGCGGGTTGTACTGGAAGAACAGGTGGTACTCGCCATCATAATAGACGAGGCCGTTGGGGTCGTTCATCCAGTTGCGCTCGGGCGCGAAATGATAGGTCGGGCGCGGATCGGGCCGCTGCGCCGAGGCATGGGTCGGCAGCATGAGGCCGACCATGGCGAGCAACATGAGCAATTTCATGCAGCCCTGCCCCCCAGATCCATATCCTCCAGCGCCACGCCGTTGGTCTCCGGCATCACGCGCACCGTCCACACCAGTTGCACCAGCATCATCGCGCCGAAAAAGGCGAAGACCCAGCCACCGACCGCGCTCGCCACGATCGGGAACAGCCAGGTGATCGCCGCCGCCGCGACCCAGTGGGTCGTCGATCCCAGCGCCTGCCCCTTGCCCCGCACCGCGCTGGGGAACACCTCCGAGATGAACACCCAGATCACCGCACCCTGGCTGATCGCGAAGGCGGCGATGAAGGCGAGCAGCCCCCCGAGGATCAGCGTCCCGTCCGGCGCGGCGCGTTCGAGCTGCCAGCCGACCAGCAGCAGGGCGGCGGCGCACACCACCGAGCCGACGATCAAAAGCGGCCGCCGTCCAAAGCGGTCGATGAAGAACAGCGCCGCCACGGTGAACAGCAAATTGGTGCCGCCGACGGCGATCGACTGCAACAGGGCGCTGTCCGCCCCGGCACCGGCAAGCTCGAAGATGCGCGGTGCGTAATAGAGCAGCGCATTGATGCCCGAGAGCTGATTGAACAGCGCGATGGCGATGGCGCAAGCCACCGGAAAACGATGCGCGCTCTGGAACAGCCGGGTATCGCTCCGCCCCGCGTCACGGCGCTCGGCGGCTTCGATCTTCACCAGCTCGGCTTCGGGGGACAGGAAGCCCAGCCGGGTCATCGCCGCCACCGCCTTGGCACGGTCGTTATGGATCGCCAGCCAGCGCGGGCTTTCGGGCAGGAAAAAGGTGACGGCGAGGAACAGCGCGGAGGGCAGCGCGACGATCCCGAACATCCATCGCCATGCGACCTCGGGCGGGAATGCTTGCGCGATCACATAGTTGCTGAGGAACGCGATCAGGATGCCGAGCACGATGTTGAGTTGGTTCATCGCCACCAGCCGCCCCCGGAAACGCGCAGGCGACACTTCGGCGATATAGATCGGGGTGACCACCGATGCCGCACCGATGGCAAGGCCGCCCAGGAAACGGAACGCGATCAGCATCGGCCAGCTTTGCGCCAGAGCGGTGCCAAAGGACGAAACGACATAGGCGATCGCGACCGACAGCATGATCGCCTTACGACCATAGCGGTCGGCGGGCGCGCCGGTGACCAGCGAGCCGATCACCGTGCCGATCAGCGCCGATGCGACGGTAAAGCCGAGCGACGCGTCGGTCAGCGCGAAGCGTTCCTGCAGCGCCTGCGTCGCGCCGGAGATGACGGCGGTGTCGAACCCGAACAGCAATCCGCCCAGCGCCGCCCCGGCGGCGCTCAGCACGATCGCGATCGTCGCCCGCGCATCGTCCACATCCTGCCGGCCACCCGGCGTCGCGATGCTATGCATCGACCGTCTCCTTGTTCGTGTTAGAGGGTTGGGCCATGCGCCAGTGCATCGGCCATCGGCGGGTCGCGGTGCGATAGGCGAGCGCCAGCGCGCCGGTCAGCCCGGCCGACGCCCCGGCAGTCGGCCCGACGACATAATCCTTCATGTCGATCATGCGCATGCTGGCATCATAGCCGGCCAGTCTCGCCAGCCCGGCTTCGGTGTCGAGGTGATGTAGCCGTAATCGGTCGCCAGCGGATTCCACGAAAGAGGCCCGAAGCTGCCGATCGAAAAGGCCGACAGGCCACCATGGCCCCGCTGCGCATCGCGAAAGAAAGCACTGGCCGCGCCCAGCGTCTCGGTCGGGGTCGTGGTCGCGATCCGGGTTTCGGCAAGGATCCTTCCGTCACGGTCGGCAACGGCGCACAGGAATTTGGTGCCCCCGGCCTCGATCCCACCGAGCAGCAGCGGTTCACTCACCACGGCCGCCCCACCCGTCCTGCATGCTGCGCATCCGTGGCCATCATACCCCTCCCCCGACACTGCCGCCATTGCGGTCCAACCCACTAAATCTACTAGTGTGATTTAGTGGGTCAAGGGCAATATGTTCGACATTCCAGATGCTTGTTTCCCATCGTTTGTCGTTGGCGCGCCCTTCGTCGCGATCCGATCAATCGCGCTTGAACAAGCTACTGAGATCGGGTGAATATTGCGCGTGTAGCGGCAACAGCCCCGCGCCCGTTGCCGCCGCCTGTCGTCCCAGCGTACCGATCCGCAATTCGGGTACGAAGAAATCGGGCGGGGCGTGATCGGCGAGGCGCTGTCCCACCGCCGCCGCGATGTCGGCCAGTTCCTCCGCCGCCAGTGATCCGTCGAGGATCACCGCCTCCAGGTCGAGCAGGCTGTTGGCGCCCGAAATGGCGAAGGCCAAGGCTTCGGCGCAGCGATGCCGCCATCCCTCCAAGTCGACGGGCGTGGTCGCCCGATCCCGGTCGTAGAGCGAGGCATGGTGGATCAGCGAGTCGCGCCGGCCATCGGCCATGACCGGCATCGACGCCAGCGCGCCGGCATTGCCGTGCCGTCCCTGCACCACCTGCCCGCCCAGCACCAGACCCCCGCCGACAAAGGTCCCCAGGTTGATGAGCAGGTAATTCTGGAGATCGGTTCCGGCCCCGCACAACAGATGCGCCAGCGCCGCCGCATTGCCGTCATTGTCGAAGAAGATCGGCCAGTGCAGCCCGTCGCGCAGCCGGTCGGCGACGTCGCCCCGGCGCCATTCCTCCGCCTGGTCTTCCGAGATCCCCAGCTCGTCGCGCCATTCCCCCAGGAACCACGGCATCGCGATGCCGATACCCAGAAAGGTGCTGGGATCGCGCAGCGGAGAAGGCAGTTGTTCCTGTAGAAACCGGCCGATCCGCTCCACGGCCAGGCGAATGGTCGGAAAGGCACCGGCATCGCAGTGCACCGCCTTTTGCTGCCCGTCGAAATCGAGCAGCACCAGCGTCATCGCATCCCGGCCGATCTCCACCCCGACCGTGTAGCCGCGGGCACCGTTGATGCGATAGACGGTGGCTGGCTGTCCCATGCCGCCGGTCCGCTTTTCGGCCTGAAACAGCAACCCGTCGCTGTCGAGTTCGTCGATGATCCGCACCACCGCCTGGGGCGACAGGCCGGTCACCCGCGCCAGTTCGGCCTTCGACGCGCCGTTCAATCGCCGGATCGCCGACAGGATCAGCCGTTCGTTATAGCGACGCATCCCGCTCGCATTCGTGCCCCTGCGCGCCATATGCATTCGGCCATCCGCTCCATCTCTGCCGTTATTGCGGATCGGTTATAGCCTACCGTTCCCCGGCGACACCGACGCTACCGGCAAAGGGCCATATCAGGAACCCGCGAACGGCCTTTGTTCCGAGTACGATGACGGCACCCTTCGCGGTGCCCCGGAAACGACCGTTCCAACCCCGCTTCGCAGAGTCCCGACTTTCCGACACCTGTTCGGGGCTGTAGGGTAGCGAGGATCAGACCGCGGACGGATCGGCCGCGCTCGAAGCGCGCAGTTCGATGAACATGGTTGTTCCCTCGGCCCCGGTGGACAGAACACCGATGGTGCCGCCATGGGCCTCGAGGATCGTCCGACTGATCATCAATCCGACGCCCAGCCCGTCGACTTTCGTCGTGGTGAACGGCGTGAACAGGCGGTCGACGATGTCGGGACTTATGCCGGTTCCGGTGTCACGGACATGGAGCCGATACGAGTCCGCGATCCGTTCCGACCAGATGGCCAGCGTCTTTGTCGGCCGGTCCTCCATCGCCTCGACCGCGTTCCTGATCAGGTTGACGAGCACCTGTTGCACCTGGATCGGATCGCCCAGCACCGCCGCGCCGACGACGGCGGTGTCGACATCGACCCGGGCAAGCCGGCTGTTGGGGATGGCAAGCGACAGCGCGTCCTTGATCAGGGGGTCGAGTTCGATCGGCTGCACCTCGACCTGGCCACGGGCGACCATGCGGCGGAGCCGTCGGATAAGCTCGCTGGCCTTGATCACCTCATCGGCGGCGTCCGCCAGGGCCGGCACCACCGCCTCGATAGCACTCGCGCCCCCATCCTCCAGCAGCCGCCGCGCGCCCGAGACATAGTTGGCGACCCCGGTCAGCGGCTGATTGAGTTCGTGCGCCAGCGCCGATGCCATCGTGCCCATGGCGCTGACGCGCGACACGTGGATGAGTTCGGTCTGTAGTTCGTTGAGACGCTGAAACGCTTCGATGCGCTCGCTCATATCCACCATCGCGCCGATCATACGCGCCGGTTCGCCATCCTCGTCCCGCACCAGGAACCCTCGATCCAACACGTGCGCGTACGTCCCATCCGCCCGCCGGAAGCGATACTCATGTTCCCAGCGTTCGCCCGCCGAGGTCTTGAAATGGACAATGCTGGCCAGGACGTCACGGCGATCCTCCGCATGGATACGGTCCTCCCACCAGGACGAATCTGCGCTGGGGCGATCCCCGCACAATTGCTCGATCGCGGGATTCCAGGTGACCTGCCCAGTCGCGAGGTCCCAATCCCATATCGCATCCTTCGTGGCGCGTGCGGCCAGCCGGTAACGCTCCTCGCTTTCACGAAGGCGCGCCTCCGCGCTCAACCGCTCGGTGATGTCCCGAGAGATGCCGATCACGCCCAGGATTTGCTCGCCGCTGCGCCAGGGCACCTTGATCGTCTGGAACATCCGCTCTCCGCTCGTCAGCGGAATGCGCTCCTCGACCGTGGCCGGACACCCCCTGCGCAATACGTCGGCGTCGGCGGAGGCATAGCCCGCCGCAAGATGCGGGGGGAAATGCGCATCGACGGTGTCACCCAACAGCGGCGGCGTCGCGTCGCTGAGCGCCCGGTTGGTCAGAACGAAGCGTCCGTCACGATCCTTGACGAAGATGAGGTCCTGCGCGCTGTCGATGATCGCGCGCAGCAGCGCCGCCGTATCGGCGGCCTTGCGCTCGGCCTCCAACTCACCGGTGATATCGTCGAACACGAGAACGCTGTGGGAGTGGATATCGCCATCCCAAACCTGCGAGACGGTCAGCGAGCAATATCGTATGTCGCCATCGGGCCTGACCAGCCTGACGGTCATCCCCGAAAGGCTCGCGGCATCGGGCGGTGCCAGCGCCACGGACAGCATCTGCGCATCCACGGGCTCCATCCAGTCGGAGAACGGGAGATCCTGCAACTGCGACCGGGATCGGCCAGCCAAGGCGCAAAGATGGTCATTGACGAGTACGGGCCGCAATTCGGCATCGATCTGCATGATGCCGAGAAACACCTGATCGAACAGCGCATCCAACGCCCGTCTCCGCGCTTCGGCTCGATCGAGGCTGAGACGACGTTCGCTCACGTCGCGGAACAGTACGGCCAGCTGGTTCCGAACGGGAATGGCGCGGACTTCGAACCAAGCGTGCAAGTCATGCGAGTAGCACTCGGACGCCTCGCTTTCGCCGGTGTCGAATGCTCTTTGGTAGATCTCCTCGAACTTGCTCCCACGGGCATGGGGGAAGGCTTGCCAAAGCGAACGCCCTTCGAGGGCGCGTCCGCCGAGCGCGGCGACAGCGATCGCGTTGCAATAATCGATCCGCCAATCGCGGTTCAGCACGATCACGCCGTCCGGCATATGGTCGAACAACTCGACGGCGTTCAGCCTGAGCATCGCTTCCCTAGCTTAAAAATACAATCGTTCTAATGTTTTAGAGTGGATTCACGCTACGTCACCCTGTTTAATGCCGGAATGAGCCAGTCTTGTTCCCCCAGTTCCATGCCCATCGCTCATGGCTGAAGCGCGGCGATCGGCCCGACCGGTCTATATCATCGACGACGATGCGGTCGTCCGCCGGTCCACTTCGTTCCTGCTGTCGAGCGCGCGTTATCAACCGCGCGCATTCATGGCCGCCGGCGATTTTCTGGATGAGGCGCATCTGCTCGCCCCCGGCTGCGTTCTCGTCGATATTCGCATGCCCGAACTCGATGGCCTGAGCTTTCTCGAGCGTTTTCCCGACGCGCTGCGCCTGCGCTTTCCCATCATCATGATCACGGCGCATGGCGACCTGCCCAGCGCCGTCCGCGCCATGAAGCTCGGGGCTCGTGATTTCCTGGAGAAGCCGTTCGAAGAGGCGGCGCTGCTGGGGCTGCTCGGATCGCTGAGCGACGAACTGGCATCGGCGCTTATGGCGGACGGCGCCCGGCAAGACGCTCTCGGCCGTATCGCCCGGTTGACGCCGCGAGAGTCGGAGTTCCTCCGTACCCTGGTCGAGGGACAATCGACCAAGCAGGCCGCCCACGCGCTCGGCATCAGCGTCAGGACGGCCGAGATGCATCGCGGCAATCTGTTCGATCACCTCGGCGTCCGGTCGGTGGCCGAGGCGATCCGTATTGCCGTACAGGCGGGCTGGCTGCCTCGATGAGGCTGCGGGCAGCGACGCCTAGATGCAACTAAGCGAGCCAAGGTCTTCGACGCTGAAGATTTCGGTGAGCGCGATGCCCGCAATCCCGTCCTTCGACCAGCGGACGACGCCGCGCCGTTCGACGCCTGGTGTGAGCAGAACCTTCACCGTAAGCCCCGAATGGAAACTGCCATCGTGGGCGATCTTCATCCCGCATTGCGACACGTCCCGCAATGCGGCGACACTCAACCCATGCTCCGAAGAGATAACGACCTTCTTGCTATGCACGAGCCGCAAGGGGCGCGCGCGTCCCGACCGGCGTTCCTCGAAGAGGCGGCGCAATAGTGCGGCGCTGTCGATCGCATGGAGCAGCCGGAGGCCGCAGCGATTCTGATCGTGCCAGACGACGGTCCCGGTCAGGCTGCAAGCCTCCGACAGATCGACCCGCACCTGGTCCCCCAGGCAAAGAGGGAGCGAGGTCGTGATCATCAGCCCCTCGTCCGATATATTCTGAACGCGAGCCAGTCCCTGATCGCCACGCGCCGTGACGCGAGCCACCCGATAGACCGTGCGCAGGCGCGACGCGCGACGGCGTTCGCCGGGCATGATTGTTCCCAGCGTCGAAACCGGCCGCTGGTCGATGCGTGCGAGTTGATTTGAACGATGCATGGTCATCCTCCCTGCGACGGGAGTGGCAGACCGGGCGGGAGGATTGCAGACGAAAAAATTACGAGGATCGCCGTTAGCATTTCGTAAACCATCCCGGCTGCGACGCCCATTGCTCAAGGGAATTCAGGTCGTTATTGGCACGGCACGAACCTTCAACCTGCGTCCTTTGCTATGTTGGCGACCTGGCTATACCTCAGCACATCCAACCTTTCGGACCGTGAACAGGTCGCAGCGATCGATCTGATCGTTGCAGTGTCGAGACGCCGTAACGTCGATCTGAAGGTGACCGGCGCGCTGATCTTCTCCGGCTCGCGCTTCGCCCAATGGATAGAAGGGCCGCCCGACAACGTCACGGCTTTGCGAACGGCCATCGAACGGGACACCCGCCATGCGAACGTCCAGACACTCGAGGCGGGGAAAGTCGCCAATCGACAGTTTGCGGGCTGGTCGCTTGCCTATTCGGGACAGTCGACATTCGTCGATCGCGAGTTGCAGCGGGTGGACGAACGGCTGCCGCTGGATGCCGGGGGCGCGATGCGGGACCTCAAGCTCGTACTGACGGAATTCTCGCGGACCGGCGGCATAAAGGGGTTCTGAGCAGCGCGGCGATAGCGATATTCTCGCAAGGGGATCCGGACGCCAGCGAGGAGGCAAAAACACCTCCCGAAGGGACGCGGCGGCCGGAACGTTACCGCGCCAGTGGTCGCCGTCGCGTCGGAGGCAGGCGAACGGCCTACCCGGCCCGCTGCGTCCGCGGGGAGGTGTTGACCAGGCTGCCATTGGTCGAATTGCCGTGCATCAAGAGCCTAATCGCCATGGCATGACAAGCGTTCCGCCGGTTACGAACCGGTTTCATCGACATAACAAACAAGTTGCAATTTAGCGCCGATTAGTTTTCATTTTGATTCATTCGCCGATCGAGCGAATGACCGAAAGTTGCGTGACGATCCATTTGGATTGTCCCGGGACCTGTGATCCTGGCGCCGAGGGGATGCTGACGGGTGGGTGTGACGGCGTTTCGCCGTCCGCTGCTTCAGCATCTGGACCGAGGGGGGAACAGGACGGCATGGCAACACGGCGAGCGGTACTGGGCAAATTGGGAATGTTGGCGGGGATCGGCCCGATGATGGGCGCGATGCAGGCGCTCGGAATCGCGGGGATCGCCCATGCGCAAACCTGGGAACCCCTGCCCCAGGGGCTGGGGCGCGGGCGGCATGTCGTCGTGCTGGGGGCGGGCATCGCCGGGCTGACCTCCGCTTATGAGCTGGAGCAGGCGGGTTTCCTGGTCACCCTGCTGGAGGCGCGCGACCGCGTCGGCGGACGCGCCTGGACGGTGCGCGACGGCGACCGGATCGAGATGAACGGCGAGGATACGCAGACCGCGCGCTTCTCCGACGGCATTTATTTCAACGCCGGACCGGCCCGTATCCCCAGCTTTCACCAGGGGCTGCTCGGGTACGCCAAGAAATTCGGCGTGCCGATGGAGGTAGAAGTCAATTCCAGCCGATCAGCCTATATCATGGGCGATGACGGGTCGAAGATCCGGATGCGCACCGCGATCAACGACATGCGCGGCCGGATCGCGGAGTTGCTGGCCAAGGCGATCAACCAGGGCTCGCTGG
Source organism: Sphingomonas sp. GM_Shp_1 (assembly GCF_026540895.1). Classification (GTDB taxonomy): domain Bacteria; phylum Pseudomonadota; class Alphaproteobacteria; order Sphingomonadales; family Sphingomonadaceae; genus Sphingomonas. The sequence goes on from NZ_JALNUR010000008.1 coordinate 68,355, forward strand.
ACCGGGAACTCAGCGCGGTCGATCGCGAGCGGCTGATGCCGTTCCTGAAGGCCTATGGCGATCTCGACGCGGACGGTAGTTTCAAGGGGAGCGAACGCTCGGGCTTCGGCACCGCGCCGGGCGCGGGCGTCACCTTCGCCTCGCCGTCGACCGCGATGCCCCTCGACCAGCTGCTCGCCAACCAGCGTCTGCCGATGACATTGTTCGAGGACAATCTGTACATGCAGGCGACGATGTTCGAGCCGGTGGGCGGCATGGACCGCATCCATGCGGGCTTCGACCGCCATCTGCGCCGTCCCGCGCTGCTCGGTGCCGAAGTGACGGAGATTCGGCAGAAACCGGCGGGGGTCGATGTCGTCTATCGCGACCGGAGCAGCGGCGTGGTCACCACCGTCGCCGCCGACTATCTGATCTGCACTATTCCCTTCCCCGTGCTGGCGGGCATCGCCACCAACTTCTCCCCCCGGCTGAAGCGCACCATCGCCGAGGTGAAGTATGATTATTCCAACAAGGTCGCCTTTGAGAGCCCGCGCTTCTGGGAACGCGAACAGATTTATGGCGGCATCTCGTTCGTCGGCGGGCCGACCACGCTGGTCTGGTATCCGTCGGCGGGGCTGCACAGCGAGCGCGGCATGATCCTGGGCTGCTATAGCTCCGGCCCGGCCGCCGCCGAGTTCCAGAAGCGCCCCATCGCCGAGCAGATCGCCTTTTCGCGCGGCGTCATCGACCGGCTTCACCCCGGGCACGGCGCCGACTGCGTCAACGGCCTGGCGGTCAACTGGCACAAAATTCCCTTCAGCCTGGGGCCCTGGCCCGACTGGAACGCCGGAAGTGCCAATGGCCGGCAGGAGGGGCATATCGACACCCCCGCCTATCGCTTCCTCCAGGAGCCGGAGGGTCGCGTCTATTTCGCCGGCGCGGCGCTGAGCCAGACGCCGGGTTGGCAGGAAGGCGGCATCCAGTCGGCCCAGCGGCAGGTGAGTGCCCTCGCCCGGCGCGTCGCCAGCGAGGGGCCGGCCGCGGCCAGACGCGCGGCCTGAGCCCGGCGGGGCGGGCGCCAAGCCCCCGCCCCGCCGCTTCCTGAAATCAACAACAAGAATTCATCCGGCTCCGCATTAACGGAAGCCGTACCATTCGCGCATCTTGCAAGTATTGACGGCATACGTGTTGCAGATTTGCGACATTCATCGAGGAAATGTATAACGCCGCAAATGATGACCTTGCCATGACCAAGCATTCATCAAATCATGAGCATTGGGAAATCACTTCCATCTACGGATATGTCGTCACGACCACATCATAAAATCAAAAAGACATGATTGGGAGGGGATCCTGTTTGTTGCGCTACAACAAGGGGGATAACCATGATGAATCGCCATGCCGTGTCCTATATCGCATTGACGACCTGCCTGCTGTTCGGAGCGAGCACCGCCGCATCGGCGCAAGTGACCTCCGGCCTGACGCCCGTCTCCGCGACGACCATGTCCGATCCGGAGCCCGATCCCACGGAGGCCGCCCCCGCGCAGAAGGGCGATGAGATCATCGTCACCGGTACCCGCGCGACCGGCATCACCGCCGCCGAAAGCGCCGCCCCGATCAAGGTCCTGGGCGAAGAGGCGCTCAGCCATGTCGGCCAGCCCAACCTCAACCAGGTGCTGACCCAGCTCGTCCCCTCCTTCGTCGCACAGGCGTTCGGCGGCGACACCGCCAATCTGACGCTGTCGGCGCGGCTGCGCGGCCTCAGCCCCAACCACACGCTGGTGCTGGTCAACGGCAAACGGCGACACGGCACCTCGAACCTCGCGGTCCTCGGCGGACCTTTCCAGGGCGCGGCGACGGCCGACCTCGACCTGATCAGCCCCTCCTCGATCAAGCGCATCGAAGTGCTGGAGGACGGCGCGGCGGCCCAATATGGCTCGGACGCGATCGCGGGCGTCATCAACGTCATCCTGAAGGACGATGCGTCGGGCGGCGACGGCTATATTACCGCAGGCAAGAATTACGACGTCGGCGGCGACACGTTGGCGGGCACGCTCCACCTGGCGACCAAGGTCGGCGAGACGGGCTATTTCAACGTCACCGCCTTTCACCGCTTCCACGATTTCACCCAGATCGGCGGGCTCGACCGGCGCGTGACCGACAGCAGCGGCGCGCTGTTGACCGCGACGTCCAATCCCTCGCTCAATGCCCTTCAGCGACAACTCTATCCGCTGATGGACAATTTCCCTTACGTCAACAGGATCAACGGCGATGCCCAATCCTGGCTGACGAACCTTCAATACAATACCGCCTACGACTTCGGCGATGTCGAGGTCTACAGCTTCGGCACCTATTCCAAGCGGATCGCCAGCGCTCGCCAGAATGTCCGCGTACCGACCCGCGTGTCGCGTACCGTCGGGGGCGTGACGACCTATTTCGATCCCAATGGCGACAACCCGGTCAACGGCTTTACCCCGCGCGAGAAGATCCGCGAGGACGACATGGCCTTTACCGGCGGCGTGCGCGGCACCGTCAGCGGTTTCCAATATGACCTGTCGACGACCTTCGGCCAGGACAAGGCCGAAATCTACACCGTCGATTCGGCCAATGCCTCGCTCTATGCCGATACCGGCTTCACCCCGACCAGCTTCTATAACGGCTTCTTCAAGTCGACCGAGTTCACGGTGAACGCCGACGTCCGGCGCGAGATCGAGGCCGGGCTGGCGACACCGATCAACGTCGCGTTCGGTGCGGAATATCGCCGCAACGTCTATGAGATCGGATCGGGCGATCCCGGATCGATCTACAAGGAAGGCGGCCAGGCCTATCCCGGCTTCCGTCCCTCCGACGCGGGCGTGAACAGCAGGACCGCCAAGTCGCTCTATCTCGACCTGGCGACCAATCCGGTCGAGGCGCTGAAGGTCGACGTCGCCGGGCGCTATGAGAATTATTCCGATTTCGGCGACCAGTTCATCTACAAGGCGACGGGGCGCTACGACTTCTCCGACGCCTTCGCGCTGCGCGGCACGGTGTCGACCGGCTTCCGCGCGCCGACGCTCGCCGAATCCTATTATTCCGCGACCAACGTCTCGCCGACAGCAGCCTTCGTGCAGTTGCCGGCCAACTCGGCGGCGGCCAAGCTGATCGGCTTCCAGAATCTGAAGCCCGAGAAATCGACCAACTATTCGCTCGGCACCGTCATCCGCCCGCTGCCCGCCCTGACGATCACGCTCGACGCCTATCAGGTGAAGATCCGCGACCGCATCCTGGGTACCGGCTCGATCTTCGGCAGTGGCGGCGCGGTCAATTTCGGGATCGTGCGCGACGCGATCATCGCCAATGGCAATGTGCTCGACCCGACGGTCAGCCAGACCGGCATCAACATCTTCACCAACGGCGCGGATACCCGCACCCGCGGTGTCGACCTGGTGGTCAGCTATAACTCGGACTTCGGCGATGCGGGCAAGGCGCTCTGGACGATCGCGGGTAATTACAACGAGACCAAGCTGCAACGCCTGATCGCCGCGCCCGCGACGCTGACCAATCCCGCCAACGGACAGATCATCCCGCTGTTCAACCTGGGCGCACAATCCAATATCGAAACCGCGTCGCCCAGGGTGAAGGTGATCACCTCGGTTCTGTACAGCATCGACAAATTCTCGGCGACGTTGCGCGGCACCGTCTATGGCAAAAGCTCGGCTCAGTTGAGCCCCGATGGCGGCACCTTCTACAACCAGACGATCGGCACTGCGTTCATCGGCGATGTCGAGTTGAACTACGACATTTCGCCCTCGCTCGGCCTCGCCCTGGGCGCCAACAACGTCTTCAACAAGAAGCCGCCGACGATCCCGCTGGTGCCCGGCACCACCAACCAGACGCTGGTCAATGGCGGCAACGTGCTCGACGCGCCGCTGACCTTCAGCCCCTATGGCATCAACGGCGGTTATTATTACGCCCGAATCAACGTCAGCTTCTGATAGGGTTTTGGCGGGCGTCACCCCGGCGCCCGCCAGCCTTGCTTACCGGAGATCCATCCATGTCGTTCCGTCTGCTCGCTGCCCCCGTCCTTGCGCTGGCCCTATGCGGCGCGTCCGCCGCCTTCACGCAGAGCGGCCCCGTCACCCGCCACGCCAACACGCCTCCCGGCCTGATCCTTCAGGGGGTGACGGTGAAGCCCGGCGGGACGATGCTCTACCTTTCGGGCCAGCTTGCCTCGCCGATCGACCCAACCGCCAAGACGCCGCCCGCGCAGCTGACCATCGCCGACTTCGGCGACACCAAGACGCAGACGGTCAGTGTCCTGAACAAGATCAAGACGATCCTCGCCGCGCGCGGCTTCTCGATGGCGGACATCATCAAGATGACCGTATTCGTCGCGGGCGATCCCAAGCTGGGCGGCAAGATGGACTTTGCGGGCATGAACGACGGGTTCAAGCAATTCTTCGGCACGCCCGAAAACCCCAACACCGTCGCCCGCTCGACGGTGCAGGTCGCCGCGCTCGCCGGCCCCGCCTTCCTCGTCGAAATCGAGGTGACAGCGGCGAAGTGACCGCTCGGGCCGTCGATTCCGTTCGGCGCGATCGGCGGCCCAAAGACTCGACCGTAGCGATCCGATTCCGCCTCTCGCGAACGGATCGATCGGAGCGTCGAATTACGGATTCCGCTCCTGGCTCGCATCATAGCGCATGCGGGCGTCCTGTATGGTTTCCTGATGGGCGTTCGCCCACAGGGTGATCGCCATGACCGGCGCGAGCAGCGACCGTCCGACATCCGTCAGCTCATAATCCACGCGCGGCGGGATGGTGGGAAAGAGCGTCCGCTTCACCAACCCGTCGCGTTCCAGTCCGCGCAAAGTGATCGTCAGCATCCGCTGCGAGATGCCTTCGATCCGACGCCGCAGTTCGTTGAACCGGACCGGCCCGTCCTTCAGCGTCGCGATGATGTAGAGGCTCCATTTGTCGCCGACGAGGTCCAGGATCTCGCGCACCATCCGGCAGTCGGTTTCCTGGCCGGGGGTAGGAAAATCCATGTCACCTGGTGTCATTCAAGTGCCTTCTTGCGGGGGTCTTGCCGGTCACTTTATTAGTGTCAGTAACAAATCGTTACCACCCTGATCCCGCTGGAGCAACCATGACCAACATCCTTCTCGTGACGTCGAGCCCCCGTGGTGCCGAGAGCCTGTCCACCCGCTTCGCGACCGAGATCGCCGAGGGTCTTCGGACCCGTTCGGGCGGTACACTCGTCACCCGTGACCTTGCGGCGGCCCCGCCCCCGCATATCGGCCCGGCCTATATCCATGGCCGTGTCGCGGCCCCCGAGGCTCGCATACCCGAGCAGGCCGAAGCGGTCGGCCTGGCGCAGGCGCTGGTCGAGGAGGTGAAGGCCGCCGACGTGATCGTCCTGGGATCGGGCATGATCAATTTCGGCCTTTCATCACAGCTCAAGGCCTGGTTCGATCACATCACCTGGCCGGGCGTGACCTTCGGCTATGGCGACACTGGTCCGGAAGGGTTGCTGACCGGCAAGAAGGTCTATCTGGTCACGGCCACGGGCGGCGTCTTCTCGGACGGGCCCTGGGCCCCGTTCGATTTCCAGACCGGCTATCTGCGCCACCTGCTGGGCTTCATCGGCCTGACCGACGTCGAAGTCATCCGCGTGGAGGGCACCGCCTTCGGACCGGACGCGACCCAGGCAGCCATCGCCGCCACCGAAATCCGGCTTCGCTCGGTTCTGGAAAAAGCCGCCTGATCATGACCCTTGAACCTCAGGGTCGTTCGATGAAGATCGCCCTCTTCGGCGGGACCGGTCCGACTGGACGATATATTATCGAGGAGGCGCTCGCCCGGGGCCATAAGCTGTCGGTCTACACGCGCGACGCGGCCAAGCTCTCCGCCTTTTCCGGCCGGATCGACATCGTCGTCGGCGACCTGAAGGATCGGGATGCGATCAAGGCGTGCATCGCGGGCGCCGATGCGGTGATCAGCGCGCTGGGCCCCAACGGCCGCAAGACGCGCGAGACGCTGCCGATCATGCGCGGTCTCGGCACGATCATTTCCGTCATGGAAGAGGTGGATGTGCGTCGGCTCGTTCAGATTTCGACCGCGAGCCACCGGGATCCGCAGGACGGTTTCGACCTGAAATGGCGCGCCCTGGTCATGATGTTCAAGCTGACGGTCCGTAGCGCCTATGACGATATCAGGGCGACCGCCGAACTGGTTAGCCGTTCGCGACTGGACTGGACGCTGGTCCGTATTCCGTTTCTCAAGGACGGGCCCGCGACCGGTCGGATCGCGGTCGGCTGGTATGGCCGGGAGAAGCTCGGCCTGAAGTTGTCGCGGGGGAACCTCGCGACGTTCCTGGTCGATCAGGTCACATCCCAGGACCATATCCACGCGGCACCCGGGATCGCGGATGGCCTGTGATGGCGAGCGGAGCATCGCCCCTGTCGAATGGATGGAGCGGAAGCACGGCATGATGCTGCAAATCGATCTCTATACGGAGATTAGCTGCCCCTGGTGCCTCATCGGGCATCACCGCCTAGACAAGGTTCTGGCGGAACGTTTCGCCGGTCTGGCGGTGGATATCCGTCAGCATCCGGTCCTCCTGCTCCCGGATGCACCGGCGGAAGGGCTGTATATTCCCGATCTCCTGCGCTCGCGCTACGGCATCACCGATCCCAAGGCGTCCTTCGCCCGGCCCGAGGCGGAAGCGCGCGCGTCCGGCCTCGACCTCGATCTCAGCCGTCAGCCCTGGACCTACCCGACCCAGGCCGCGCACGGGCTAATCCTGGCGGCACGCGAGCGGGGTACCCAGCACCCCCTCGCCGTTGCGATCACCGATGCGCATTTCCTGGAAGCGAAGAACATATCGGATGCCGATATTCTCGCCGATATCGCGGTGGGCCATGGCTTCGCGCGCGAGGAAGCCCGCACGATCGCGCTCGACCCTGCGCAACATCGTCGGGTCGAACAGGAAGCGGCCCGATCCATGGCGGCCGGGGTCCGATCGGTTCCCCATTTCGTCTTCGGCGGCCGCATCGCAATCCATGGCGGGCGCAGCGAGGATGAGATCGCCTCGGCCATCCGTCAGGCCACCGCTCTCCCAGCGCCGACCTAGCCTCGACCGGGCCTGACGGGCGATGAAACGGCCCCGGCAATTGCTCCGTCACAAGCCGGAATCGCCCTCCCACATTGCCTGCTGCACCGGCTTTTAGTAATGATGTGCAATATCGTTACCGATATTGAAGAGGCAGGATCATTCATCCGGGGCATATCGACCTGAATTTGCTGGCGACCTTGGCGGTGCTCCTCCAAACTCGGAGCGTCACGGGGACCGCCCGGCGGCTGGGGCTGAGCCAGCCGACGGTCAGTCGTTCGCTGGCCGAGTTGCGGCATATCCTCAACGATCCGTTGCTGGTCAGGACCAGCGGCGGGATGCAGCGGACCCAGCGCGCCGAGGGGCTGGTCGGTCCGGTCGAGGAATGGCTCGCCTCCACCAGTGCGCTGCTCCATGCGCCCAGCTTCGCGCCGGACACGTTGGAGCGATGCTTCCGGATCGCCTCGACCGACTATGGCGTCCTGACGGTGATCGCCCCGGCGCTGGCGGCGATCACCGCCGAGGCTCCGGCGGTCACGATCGACATCGTGCCGTTCAGCCCGGACATGATGCAGAAGCTCGCCTCGGGCGAGATCGACCTGATCGTCTCGGGCCTGCCGGCGGAACAGGATACGGTTCCCAGCCGCGCCCTCTTCTCCGACACGTTCCGCTGCATCATGCGCCAGGGCCACGCGCTGGCGGGTCCGGACGCGCCGCTGCCGCTCGATGAGTTTTTCGCCTGGCCGCATATCGGGGTGGTGGTCGGCGACATGGCGGTCGACGGGGTCGAACACCGGCTGGGGAGCCGCAGCGCCGAGCGGCGTATCACCGCCCGCCTGCCCTATTTCCATGCCGCCCCCGCGCTTCTGGCGGGCAGCGACGCGCTGATGACCCTGCCCAGCCGCGCGGCCACGCGCTTCGCCGACAGCCATGGTCTTGCGATCCGCCCCGCGCCGGAGATCATCGCCCCGCTCGACTATCGCCTGCTCTGGCATCCCCGCAGCGCGCGCGACCAGGCGACCCAGTGGCTCGCCGACCTGCTGGCCCGCCATTGCGCATGACCGGGATGAATAAGCGTTATTCGCATTTCGCGTCTGGCCGGTCCCCGACCCACGCGGCATAGGGCTGCGAACGACTTGCAATAGCAAGCGCCAAAACGGGAACCTTCATGCCGACCATCGCAAACCGCTCGACTGCGGCGCTCATCGCGCTCGCCTGCTCCACACCCGCGCTCGCCGCCGGTTCGGAATCGACACCCGCCCAACAGACGACCCGCGCGGACGAGATCGTCGTCACGGCTTCGGGCGGGCGCGAGCAGCAGGTGAAGAATGCCCCCGCCTCGATCAGCGTGCTGACCCGCGAGGATCTCGACCGCCTGCCCTATCGCGAGGTCACCGACGCCCTGCTGGAAATTCCCGGCGTCACCGTGACGCCGGGCGAGGGCAACAGCCGCGATATTTCGATCCGCGGCATGGCGCCGCAATATACGCTGATCCTGGTCGACGGTAAGCGCCTGTCGAGCCGCGAGACCCGCACCAATGGCGGCAACATCTCCGAGGGCGGGCAATTGCCGCCGCTGGAGGCGATCGAGCGGATCGAGGTCGTGCGCGGGCCGATGTCGTCGCTCTACGGGTCGGATGCGATGGGCGGCGTGGTCAACATCATCACCCGCCGCATCGCCAAGACCTGGCGCGGCAGCGCGCGGGTCAACGGCACGATGCAGCTCGGCTCCGACTATGGCAATGTCGGTGACGGCAATTTCTATTTGTCCGGCCCGATCGCCGGATCGGTCGGCATCCAGTTGCAGGGCGCGGCGACCCGGCGGGCCGAGGACCGCGTCATCGGCGGCACGCCCGAGCGCCATGACGAGAGCCTGGCAGGCAAGATCGGCTGGAACGCCGGCCCCGACCACAGCTTCCTCGCCGAACTGGGCTATTATCGCCAGACGGTCACGGCGACGGCGGGCAAGACGGTGGCGACGAGCGCGACCGTGCCGGTCGGCACCGAGAATATCCAGTCGCAGCGGCGCAATGTCGGGTCGATCAGCCATAGCGGTCGTTGGGGCTTCGCCACCTCGGAAAGCTATCTCCAGCTTGAGGATGCCAAGAGCCTTCGGGACGGCAAGAACGTCCGCAATCTGGTCGGCCAGTCGATCTGGATGGTGCCCCTGCCCTCCAATTCGCTGAGCGTCGGCGCCTTTTACCGGCATGAGGACCTGACCGACAGGGTCGGCAACCTGCTTGCCGGATCGACCCGCGACGGTGCGCGGCGGCGGCAGATGGCCCTGTTCGCGGAGAATGAACTGACCCTGCTGACCGGGCTGCGGCTGACCGGGGGGCTGCGCATGGACGACGACCAGCAATATGGCACCCACTGGACGCCGCGAGTCTATGGCGTGTGGGAGATCAATCGCGCCTTCACCCTGAAGGGCGGCTATTCGCAGGGCTTCCGCGCCCCCAATCTGCGCCAGACGCTGCCCGACTGGGGCCAGTCGAGCCGCGGCGGCACCATCTATGGCAATCCCGACCTGGAGCCGGAGACGTCGCGCACCATCGAGGCCGGATTGCTGTACGACGGCGGCGCGGTGCAGGCGAGCCTGACCGCCTATGACACGCGGTTCAACGACAAAATCACCCGCGTCACCTGCGTCCAGGCCGGGGCCTGGTGCACCGGCGAGCCGCTCAGCTCGATCGGCCGCCCGCCCACCACCTATGTCAATGTCGACCGGGCCAAGGTACGCGGGATCGAGGCAACGGTGGACCTGCCGCTGACCCGGACGCTGCGGCTGAACGCGACGGGAACGCTGACCGACTCCGAACAGTTGAGCGGCGCCAATATCGGCGCGGCGCTCAACGACACGCCCAAGCAGCAGGCCAGCGCCTCGCTCAACTGGAAGCCGAACAAGCGGTTCAGCGGCTATGTGCGCGGCATCTTCCGCGGCGAGGAGGCGATCACCGAGGCGCAAATCAGCGGCAATTCGACCGTCGCGCCGTCCTACACCACCGTCGACATTGGCGCGTCGTACAAGATGACGCGGCGCTTCACCCTGCATGGCGGCGTCATGAACCTGTTCGACAAGCGATTGACCTTCGAGCGGTTCGGCTATGTCATCGATCCGGCGCGGGTCTGGATGGGCATCGCGGCGCGGTTCTGAGCCATGACGGAAAAATCACTTCTGCAAGTCGCTCGCAATAGCTAAGACGGCTGTCGAACAGCACGTGCCGCAAGGACGATTCCCTCTCGATGCCCGACCGACCGCCCCCTTCCACCGCCGCCCGCACGCCGCGCCCGCCGCGCAAGGCACGGGCGATCTGGCTGCGGCAGCTTCATACTTGGCACTGGATCAGCGCGGCCTTGTCGCTGACGGGGATGATGCTGTTCGCGGTGACCGGGCTGACGCTCAACCATGCCGCGTCGATCGGGGCGGAGCCGCGCGTGACCCAGGGCGGCGGCGTGCTTCCCGCCGCCCTGCTCGGCCAGTTGAAGGGACCGCATGACGCCAAGGCCCCCCTGCCCGACGCGGTAGCGCGCGCGATCGCCGACCGGTACGCGATCGACCCCAGCGGCCATGCCGCCGAATGGTCCGACGAGGAGGTCTATGTCGCCATGCCGTCGCCGGGCACCGACGCCTGGGTCAGCATCGACCGGGGCAATGGCCGGGTATCGACCGAGACGACCTGGCGCGGCTGGGTCTCCTATCTGAACGACCTGCACAAGGGGCGGAACACCGGCGACGCCTGGTTCTGGTTCATCGACGCCTTCGCGGTCGCCTGCCTGATCTTCACCCTGACCGGCCTGCTGCTGCTCCAGCTTCATGCCAGGCATCGACCGTCGACCTGGCCGCTGGTCGGCGCCAGCCTGGCGATCCCGGTGCTGCTCGCCCTTTTCCTGATTCATTGAACGGAGGACATCCATGTTCAAAACCCCGCTGATCGCCACCGCCATCCTTGCCGTGCCCACCGCCGCCGGTGCGGCCAGCACGGTGAGCGTCACCATCCCGCGCCTGAACGTCGCCGAATATCACCGCCCCTATGTCGCCGGATGGCTGGAGCCCGCAGGCGGCGGCCCGGCGCGCACGCTCTTCGTCTGGTACGACGTCCGCAAGGCGGGGGCAGAGCCGGGGACCAAGTGGCTCGCCGATCTGCGCAGCTGGTGGCGCAAGGGGGGCCGTGGCCTGACCCTGCCCGCCAATGGCGTCTCCGGCGCGACCCGGCCGCCCGGCACCTATCGCATCGCGCTGCCCGCCAACCTGCCCGCCGGGCAATATGTCCTGCATGTCGAGGCGGCGCGCGAGACCGGGGGCCGCGAGCTGGTGTCGATCCCGCTGAAGGCCCCCGCCGGTACGGGCTCCGCCACCGGCTCCACCGAGCTCGGCTCGGTCACCATTCGTTGAACAGGGAGTTCAAAATGCGCCGACTTTCGATGCTGATCGCCACGGTCAGCCTGACCTGCCTCGCCCCGCCCGCGCTCGCGCACCGCATGTGGCTGTTGCCCTCCACCACGACGCTGGCCGACACCGGTCAGTGGGTCACGGTCGATGCGGCGATCTCCAACGATCTCTTCTATCCCGATCACGTCGCCTTTCCGCTGGCGCAGGTGAAGGTCTGGACGCCCGAGGGGACCCCGGCGGAGGTGCAGAACGGCGCAACCGGCCGCTATCGCACGACCTTCGATGTCAAGATCGACCGCCCCGGCACCTGGAAGATCGGCAGCGAGATGAACGCGGTGATGGGCAGCTTCACGCTGAACGGCGAGACGTGGCGCGTCGGGCGGCGGCGTGGGCCCGGAGGTCCGGGCGGCCCGGGCGGCGGTGCCTCCGGCCAGTCCGGCGCCCCCGCCCCGGTGCGGTCCGTCGCGACGGTCGAGGAAATTCCCGCCAACGCCACCGATGTGAAGCTGACCGAGAGCATCAGCCGCAACTTCACCTTCGTCACTGCCGGGGCGCCGACCACCGCCGCCTTCGCGCCGACGGGCAAGGGGCTGGAGTTCCAGCCGATCAGCCACCCCTCCTCGCTGGTCGCCGACGAGCCCGGCCAGTTCCGCTTCCTGATCGACGGCAAGCCCGCCGCCGGGATCAAGGTCATGGTCGTGCCCGGCAGCAAGAAGTTCCGCGCCGCCGAACAAGCGCAGGAGCTGACGACCGGCGCGGACGGCGTGGTCCGGGTGACATGGCCCATTGCAGGCACCTATTGGATCAGCGCGACCGCGACCGATGCCCATCCCAGCATCCCGCGCGCGACCGAACGGCGCATGAGCTACACCACCACGGTCGAGGTCCCCGCGCCCTGATGACGCCCGCGCCCCGCCCCGTTCCGCGGATCGCCGTGCCGGTCGCGCTCGACCCGGCGGCATTCCGGGAATGGGACCGGGGCGCGGAGACGGTATCGCTGGGCGGCGAGACGATGGGCACCGGCTGGCGCGTGCATGTCGCTCGCCCGCGCAACCTCGATCCCGAGGCGCTGGGTGCCGCCATCCAGACCCGGCTCGACGCGCTGGTCGGGGAGATGAGCCATTGGGCGGCGGATTCGCATCTGTCGCGGTTCAACGCCGGGGCGGCGGGAACATGGATGAGCCTGCCGCCCGACTTTGCGACGGTCATGGCGACGGGTCTCGCCATCGCCCGCCGCTCGGACGGTGCCTTCGATCCGACGATCGGGGCATTGGTCGATCTCTGGGGCTATGGCGCCAGGCCCGTACCCCATGCCCCCGACGACGCGGCGATCCGCGACGCGCTCGCCTCCAGCGGCTGGCATCGCCTGAGCTATGAGGCCCTGCCCCGCCGCCTTCGCCAGCCGGGCGGCCTGCGGCTGGATTTCTCCGGCATCGCCAAGGGGCATGCGGTCGACCGGATCGCCGATCTACTGGCCGATCGGGGCGTGTACCATGCGCTGCTCGAGATCGGCGGCGAACTGGTCGGGCGCGGATTGCGGCCCGATGGCGACCCCTGGTGGGTCGATCTGGAAACACCGGACGACCGGGTCCCGCCGCTGCGGGTCGCCCTTCACCAACTCGCGGTCGCGACATCGGGGGACTATGTCCGGGGTCGGCATACGATCGATCCCCGAACCGGCCACCCGGTCGCGCATGCGATGAGCGTCAGCGTTCTTCATTCCTCCGCCATGCAGGCCGATGCCTGGGCGACCGCGCTGGGCGTCGCCCGACCCGAGGATGCCCGCGCCCTGGCGATCCGCGAGGGGCTGGCCGCCCGCCTCCTGTGGCGGACTCCGGGCGAACCGATCGAATGGATCAGCCCCGCGCTGCAAACCATGTTGGCGTGAGCACCGAGCCGGGCGTTTGCTTCCCGGAGGTCACACCGAGGGGACCGCCGCGCTATAGAGGCGGCAATCCGCACGCCTCCCCCCGGCAAGCTGGCCATCGTTGCGGAGCGAATATGCCGTCCTCTCACGGACGTTGAACGCCATGACGCGTCGGATCCGCAGATTTCCCAGTGCCGAAGTGATCAGGCTGATCGGCGCGAGCGGCTGGTAATCATAGACCAGCTCGACGACCATCACCGCGGTGCCGGTCGAGGCGGCGATGCGGTGGCCCGCATTCCCCATCCCGTCCAGCGCGAACGCATCCTCGACGGCGCCATGGTCGTTGTTCGTATTGTCGTCCAGATTGGAAACCGCCGTACCGGCAGCGTCCAGGGGCACGCCGAGCGTCGAGGTCACGGCCAATGCTCCGGCGCAACGCTGCCACCTGATCCATTGGCGATAGCCATTGGGATTGTCGCTCGACACCGGCCCCTTGCCATCGGGCCCGGTCACCGTGGTACGCTGTTCCAGGTCAGACAGGATGATGCGGCCATGCCCCGCCAGCGAAAGCGGCTCCCCCATCTTCATGGCGCCGATCATCAGTTCGGTGATGTCCGCCTCGTCTATGCTCGTCCTCACCCGTCCCGCATTGTCGGCAACGGCCATCGCGATCTGGGACATTCGCAGATTGGCCATGACGTAATTGCCGAGTTCCACCCCGCCCACGCCCAGCAGCAGGATGACCGGGGCCGCGATCGCGAACTCGATCATGGCGACACCCCGCCGCGCCCGCGCAAGGGCGGCGCAATGCTTGCGGACGGCGCTCAATGGCACAGCGTCGCGGGCTCGGCCTGCGATGCGTAGGGCTGGTTCTTCAGCATCGTCGTGGCGGTCAGCGTGGTCAGGGGGCTCCACCCCATCAGCTTTCGCATCGGCATGATCTCGGGATAGGTCACCGTCGCGGTGTAGAGGACCACATCGTCCGATCCGCCGGTCCCCGCCCTGGCGGCATCGGCATCCCATATTCCGTTTCCGTTGATGTCGATGAAACAATCCCCGGCATTATAGGTGCCCAGCGGCGGCTTGTCGGTGACGATCGGCTCGGCCTTGGCGATCTGCTGGAACTTGCCATAGCTGGTGGGCGCGACGACGACCCTGGCGTCGCGCGAGATGGCCGAGACGCTGTCCTGGACCAGCGCGGTCAACTGCACCGCCGTCGTGCCGGTTCCCACGGTGACCCGGCGGGCGGCGCGGTCGAGCGAATCCTGGACCTGAGTGGCGACATACTGGCGATAGCCCAGGTCGAACAATCCGCACATCATGGCGATGGCGGGCAAGGATATCAGCGCGAACTCGACCACGGTGGCGCCGCGCCTGTCTCCACCGATCCGCGAGAGGATGCTCATCCGCCGCCGCCCCCTCATTGCGTCAGCCTCAGCGCGCCGATGTTCTTGCCGATCTCCACGAACCGCGCCATCAGCGCTTCCTGGTCCGCCGAGGTGGACGCCTGGCTGGGGGTGCTCGCGCAATTGGTGAGTGACGCATCCAGCGCGGTGGCGAAGCCGATCACCCATATCGAATAGCCCATGGACTTGGCCTGCGAGCACAGCAGGTTGAAACGCTGCTTGTGACGGGCGAGTTGATCCGTCTGGTTGGACGCTCCCCCGCCGGGCGTTACCCTGGCGTCCAGCATTTCGACGCCATAGGAGGAATAGAGCGCAGGATAACCCGTGGCGAACTGACCGTCGGTCATGAAGATGATGTATTTCTTGACCGGCATCATATTGTACCGGTCCGGATTGCCCGAACCGAAGATCCCACCCGCAGACGCCCAGCGCGCGCCCCACATCATCCCATTGTCGTGATAGGTGCCGCCGTCCGGCTCGAGCGTGTCCAGATAGGTCTTCAGATCGCCCTTCGACCAGATTCGCATGGTCGCCGCCGCCGTCGGACAGGCAGATTGCGGCTTGTAGAGGTCCGTCGGATATTTGACTTGGTAACTGGTATATTCGACCTCCGGCCAATAGGGCTTCCACCGGGTGGCGTCGTTGTTCGGTATCAGATTGATGTCGAGATCGGTGGCGCCCGCTGGAATCGCCGTTTCGGTCGCGCTCATGCGAACGGTCTGCCGTTCCTCGATACACCCTTGCCAGGAGACTTTCCGGGAGACCGTCCTGACCGGCGTCGCCCCGCTATCATCCGCCGTTCCGATCAACTCCGCCACATCGACGCTCGCCCCCGAGACATAGGCCGACGTGTCGAACGAACGAGGCAAGTAGCGGAAATAGGTGCAGCTTCCCCGTCCGTGATTATAGCTGCCCTTGAGTTGGTTGCAGCTATCCGAGCTTCTCGAATCGGTCACCACCTGTCGGGATTGATAAGTCCACGCGCCCGAAACCATATAATCGGGGTTGGCCGATCGGATGGCCTTTCCGACGTTCACCGCACTCGAATAAGGCACCACGCCATAGCGGAGGCGCATGCCGGAGGCGGCAAGCTGCGCCTGGATCGGCGCAAGCTGGTCGTACAGACCCAGGACGGCGGCGCGCAGGGCCTCGATCTTGGTGACGGTGTCGCTGGAGGTGGCCTTGTCCTTCATCGAACCGGTGGTATCCAGCACGAAGACGATGTCGGTGTTCACAAAGTCCTGCGACGCGTTGCAGCTGACCGCGACGGGCAGTTCCTTGAACCCGAATATGCGCATGATCGAGGTCGGGACCGTGGTCGCCGCATCGATCACGACCGTGGTCTTCGACGTGGTGGCGCTGGTGACGGAGGGGGTGAACGGCTTGGCGCCGAACAGACCCTGTTTGAAATTGAAGTTGAAGAATTTGGCGGCTTCGGCGCGGACCGCATTATCGACCGCGCCGGTCGTCATGGCACGTCGCCCCGCCAGGACGCCGGCATCGCAGGCGATCTGCATCTGCTTGCGGGCGACATAGCCCGTCCCGATATCGATCGCCGAGCCGACAAGCGCCAGAAGCGGGATGAGCGCGAAGGCCCAGAGCAGCATGACATTGCCACGGCGGTCGCCGACCAGCCTGCGCATCGCACCGATCCCGGTGCGCGCCGCTCCGCCGAGCGCAGGCGTCCTTCGGTTGGGAAAAACGTCATGAACCATCGCCGAAGGACATGACGAAATTGGGTAAACGGGGCGTGTACGGAATGGTTTATTCCGCACTTTTTCGATCGGCTGATCAATTGGTTGCCCGCTTAACCAGGCGGGAGCCATCGATCACGCCGGAGATGCCCGCCCCGTCATCCCGGATAACGCGGTTGCTGGCACCCACTCCTCGAGCAGACATTCTCGAGTCGCCGCAATGCCTCTGCCATGCCGATGGCGAGCTGTGCGGGCGCCTTGGAGGGACCATGGGATGAGGCCGACGAAGATCGCTTCGGTGTGGCTGCGGTTCTGGGCGCGGGGGCGACGCCGCCGTCCGGCTGGGGATGATCGAGACGTCCGACGCATGACGCCGGAACATCGCGCGATTGACTTGCCCGCCGAACTGACAAAAACTCAGACAACTGAGATATGGTCGGATGGGAGAGTCGCTTTGAACAGGCGATGGGCATGGGGATGGCTGGGCGCGGCGCTCATGCTGGGCGGCGGCGCGGTTATGGCGAAGGATCCGCCGCCACCCACGGCGCGGCAGTTGCGGATCGTTCGCGAACTGGCACGCACGCCGAGCCCCGCATCCCCGCCTGAAAAAGCCAGGACCGCCTATCTGCTCAGCTATTTCAAGGAGCATGTTCATTCGCTCCATTTCGCGGTGTCGCGCGACGGATACCGCTTCACCGACGTCAATGACGGGCAACCGGTGCTGTCGGGTGAGGCGGTAGCGGGGCAGAAGGGGATACGCGATCCCTATCTGATGCGCGGCGAGGACGGCGCCTTCTATCTGACGATGACCGACCTGCACATCTATGCGCAGAAGGAGGGGTTGCGCTCGACCGAATGGGAGCGCCCGGCGGCGGATTATGGCTGGGGCAACAACCGCGCCATCATCCTGATGAAAAGCCGCGACCTGATCCACTGGACCCATGCGCAGGTCGATCTCACTCGGCTGTTCCCCGCCTATCGCAAGATGGGCATCGCCTGGGCCCCCGAGGCCTTTTACGACACCCGGCGACGTCAGGTGATGGTCTATTTCTCTACCCGGATCGGCAATGGCAAAAATTACCTGGTCTATTCCTATGCCGACCCGGCGTTCCGCACGCTGACAACGCAGCCAAAGCCGCTCTTCCCCTTCCCCCGCGCGGGCAAGAGCACGGTGGACGGGGACATCACCCGCGTCGGCGACCGCTATCACCTGTTCTTCAGCACCGACGACGGGACCGGCAATATCCGCCAAGCGGTGTCGAGCCGACTGACGGGCGGCTATGTCTATGACCCGACCAAGGTCGACCCCGAAAAGGTCGGGACCGAAGCGCCGATGGTGTGGCGTCGGCACGGCACCGACACCTATGTCCTGATGTACGACGTCTATGCCGCCAAGCCCAACAATATGGGATTTTCGGAGACCAGGGACTTCAAGACCTTCCACGATATCGGCCATTTCAACGATCTGGGCTCGCCGATGACGACGACGAACTTCACCTCGCCCAAACACGGCTCGGTCACGGCGATCACGCCGGCGGAAGCGGATCGGCTGGAGCGCTATTTCGCAGGGGGATGAAAGGCCGCAGAATTTGGCGTGTTATAACAGCACGTTAGAGCACCGGCCGTGAAAAAGGGCAAGCTCCAGATTCAAATTGCTTGCAACAGCCAAATTTAGATTTCACATATGCAAATATAGGATGGAGAGGATGACGAAGGGGGTGGCCGTGTCCCCGGCGGCGGAGCCGTCATGACATGGGCGCATCGCCATTGCCCGGGCTCGCCCCCTCGCCAGCCGACATAGCCCGAGCCGCGTCCTGTCGCGGTCCGGTCGATCATCATGGGAAAGCAAGGGGCCAGGACATGACGATATTCCACCGATCGCAGCTTCGAAACGGCGCATGTGGCTGGGCCATGGCGTGTTTCGCGGTCATGGCGCCGCTGTCGGCGGCGCAGGCCAAGACCGTCACCATCGCCAGTCCGGACGGCAAGGTCCAGGCGACCCTGTCGGACGATAGGGGCAAGCTGCAATATCGTGTGACGGTCGATGGGCGACCGGTGCTCGATCCCTCGCCGCTGGGAATGCGCGTCGACGGCGTCGAGCTGGGTGACGGGGCCGCGATCGGGACGGTTCAGCGTCGCAAGACCGACACCCGCTATCGCTTCTTCGGCGGCAAGGCGGAGGCGGTGGACCGCGCCAATATCGCCAGTATCGGCCTGACCGCGCACGGCACCCGGTTCGAGGCGGATATCCATGTCGCCGATGACGGCGTCGGCGTACGCCTTCGCCTGCCCGCCAAGACCGGGCGGATGATCGAGGGCGATCGCTCCGGCTGGAAACTCGCCGCCGCCGACCCCCGTGTCTGGGTCACCGCTCGCGATCCGGGCTATGAGGATATCTATGCCGCCAAGACGCTGCGCGATGTCGTCGGCAAGCCGCTGGGGATGCCGCTGACCGCCAAGATCGACCGATATTGGGTGACGATCAGCGAGGCTCAGGTCGTCAATTACGGCGACATGGCGATCACGCCCGACGCGAACGGCCTACTGGCGGGCAGCCTCTATACCGAGCCCAAGGGCTGGCGGACCGATGCGGCGGTGGTTCAGCCCTGGCGGGTGACGATCGTCGCGCGCGACCTGACCGGTCTGGTCAACTCGACCCTGGTCCAGAACCTCAACCCGCCCCCCTCGCCCGCGCTTGCCAAGGCCGACTGGATCCGCCCCGGTCGCTCGACCTGGCAATGGCTGGCGATCGGCGCGCCGCTGGAGAACGACCAGCACCAATGGGTCGATTGGACCAAGCAGATGGGATATCCCTATTATCTCGTCGATGAAGGCTGGGCGGAGTGGAAACGTCCCTGGGAGACGCTGGCCGACACGGTGAACTACGCCCGGTCGCAGGGGATCGACATATGGGTGTGGGTGCACAGCAAGGAGACGTTCGATCCCGCCGCCCGGCGCGCGCTGCTCAGTCGCTATGCCCGGATGGGGATCGTCGGGGTGAAGGTCGATTTCCCCGAGCATCCCGACCATGTCTGGACCCAGTGGTATGAGGATTTCGCGCGCGATGCCGCCGCCGAGCGGCTGATGGTCGATTTCCACGGCGCGATGAAGCCGACCGGGACCGAGCGGACCTGGCCCAACGTCCTGACCCGCGAAGGCGTGCGCGGGCATGAATGGCATATCACCCGGTACAAGCGCGTCCTGCCGTCCGACCATGACACCATCCTGCCCTTCACCCGCTATGTCGTCGGGCCGGGCGACTATACGCCGACCGTGTTCGAGCCCAAGGAGTTGCAGGGTAATAGCTGGTCGCACGAAGTGGCGCAGGCGATCCTCTTCACCTCGCCCTATCTGGTGATGGGCGGCCATCCGCGCACCTATCTCGACAACCCCGCGCTCGACGTGCTGAAGGCGATCCCGTCGATCTGGGACGAGACCATCGTCCTGCCCGGCAGCGAACCCGGGGAGATGGCGGGCTTCGCCCGGCGGCGGGGCAAGGACTGGTTCGTCGCGGTCATCAATGGCCCGACGGCGCGCCCGCTGAAGGTCGATCTGGGCTTTTTGGGCGGGGGCGAGTGGAGCCTCGTCTCGCTGGCCGACGACCAGGCGCGGCCCGACGCCTTCGCCCGGACCGAGCGGACGGTGCGTTCGACCGGCGCGATCGAGGTGCCGTTGCGGTCGCAGGGCGGCTTTGTCGGCTGGCTGCGTCCCGCGCGCTGACCATATGCCCGCCGCCGGACGATGATCCGGCGGCGGGTTCGGGATGAGGACGGGGAGCGGGCGATGATGGACGGCGAGGCGGACCGGCGTTCGGTGCTGCTGGGGCTTTCGGCCCTGGGCGGGATCGCGCTCTGTCTGGAGCAGGCCACCGCAACGGGACCGGCCATCGCCTCCCCCCTACCCCGCTGGGGCGATCAGGGGGATGGCAGCTTCGTCAACCCGATCATCCCGGCGGATTATTCCGATCTCGACGCGATCCGGGTCGGCGACACCTATTACGCGATCAGTTCGACCCTGCACACCAGCCCCGCCATGGTCATCCTGCGCTCAGGCGACATGGTCAACTGGACGACCATCGGCCATGCGGTGCCCGACCTCGCCTTGCTGGACGAGGAGGCGCTCGGCTGGCGCCGGATGCAGGGCTATGGCCGGGGCATGTGGGCGGGGGCGATCCGCCATCATGGCGGGCGCTTCTACATCTACTTCGCATCCCCCGACAGCGGCCTGTACGTCACCACGGCGGAGCGCGCCGAAGGCCCCTGGACGCCGCCCCGGTCGCTGCTGCGTGAGGCGGGGTATGACGACCCCTGCCCCTTTTGGGACGAGGACGGATCGGCGTGGCTGGTGATGACCCGCTTCGCCGCCGATCCGGTGACGGGACGGTCTTATGTCATCAGCCTGTACCGGATGAGCGAAGACGGGCTGACGCTGGACCGGGCCTCCGCCCTGCCCATCCAGCAGTCTGAAGGGTCGGAGGCGAGTAAGCTCTACAAGTTCGGCCCGCTTTATTATCATTATTTCAGCGAGGTTCGGCCCGAGGGGCGCGTTCCGATGATGAAGCGTGCGACCAGCCTGCCGGGCCTGGCGCGGGCGAGCGCGGTGCAGTTGGGCCATGTCGATGCCGCCGTGGATGGCGAGCCCAATCAGGGCGCATTGCTGCAAGCCCGCGACAAAAGCTGGTGGTTCCTGACCCATCAGGGCCATGGCGACTGGCAGGGGCGCGCCATGTGCCTGCTGCCCGTCACCTGGACCAAGGGCTGGCCGATCATCGGGCGCGCCGGGCCCGACGGGATCGGCAACATGGTCTGGCGGTCGCGCAAGCCCATCGCATCGCCCCGCCCGCCCCTGCCCGACCTGTCCGACGACTTCCGCGGCGGGATCAAGCCGGTCTGGGAATGGAACCACGCCCCCCGGCACGAGGCGTTCAGCCTGACCGAGCGGCCCGGCCATTTGCGGCTGAAGGCCTTTCCGTCAGCCTTCAGGGGATTGCGCGGCGTCGGCAACCTGCTCAGCCAAAGGTCGTGGCGGACGGCCGACAATCGGGCCAGCGTGGTCCTCGACCTGTCCGGCATGGTGGATGGGCAGACGGCGGGCCTGTGCCACCTCTCCGCTGCGGGAGCCTGGATCGGAGTGCGGCAAGCGGCGGGGCGCAGGCGGCTCTGCTTTGCGCGGGGCGATGTGGTGCGGGAGGGGCCGTTGATCGATACGCGGCTGATCCGCCTCGCCACCCGCTGGGGCGATGACGGCCGCGCGATCTTCGAGCATGATGGCGGCGGCGGGCGGTTCCGGCGCTTCGGCGAGCATTACGACTTGCAATGGCGCGACTATCGCGGCGATCGGGTGGGGCTGTTCACCGTCCATGACGACGCGATGCGCGGGCATGTCGATTTCACGGACTTCCGCTACCGAATCGCCTCGCAGAACGGGTGATCGGCTATCGGCCCGGCGAAGATTGGGTGCAATCCGTTCCTCCTCTGCAAGGGGAGGTGGCAGGCCGAAGGCCTGACGGAGGGGTGTCGCGCTCTCGATGGCGGGACACCCTCCACCATGCTTCGCATGGTCCCCCTCCCCTTACAGGGGAGGATTTAGAAGCCCTGAGGGGGCGACATACCCCGCCCCCTCCGGCAAGTTCAGGCGGTTACCCCCTCGCCCGCGATGATCAGCGCGACGCCGATCGGATGGCGCGCGCGTTCGGGCAGCGTCACTTCCAACGCCTGGCCCGTCCGCTTGAAGGGCAGCGGGCTGTTGTCGCCCTGCATCGTCACACGGCGGATCTGCCCGGGCATGCTGGGATTGTCGCTGCCCAGCAGGGTCATCCGCGCGACATTGTCCTCCGGCCAGCCCAGCACCAGCGCATGGAGATTGCCGTTGCGCGTCACATAGCGGACGTCCTTGGCGGTATAGGCCGATTTCGGACCACCCTCGGAGAACAGGCCGGAATTGGCCTTGGTCGGCCCCTCGCCATTGATCTTCCACGGGCGGCTGCCATAGATCGCCTCGCCGTTGCGGCCCATCCAGTCGGCGATGTCCTCGACGACCTTCTCCTCCTTGTCGTCGATCGTCCCGTCGCCGCGCATCGGCACCGACAGCATCAGATTGCCGTTCTTCGACACCACGTCGCACAGCGTGTGGAGGACATTGGCCGCCGACTTATAGCCATCGTTCTTGTAGGTCTCGCCATCATAGTGCCAGCCGCCGATGCAGGTGTCGGTCTGCCACGGGAAACGCTCGATATAATTCTTGCCGCCGCGTTCCACGTCGTCGACGATGCCCATACGCCGCTGCGGCGGGGTCATCTTGCCCGTCACCACGGCCTCCAGCCTGCCGCCGTTCCACTGCATCGACTGGTTGTAGAACCAGGAGGTGAACTCCAGCCCGTACTTCTCCAGCGGCAGGTCGAAATTGTCGAAATAGACCATGTCCGGCTTGTATTTCTGGACCAGGTCCTTGGTGCGGAGCAGCCAGTTGGCGGCGAAGTCGGTGCCCGCTGGCACGCCCTCGTTCCACAACAGGTCGGTGGCGTCGTGCCAGGCATTGGCCTGTTCCCGCGTGCGGATGCCGTCCGGCATGGGCATGTGACGGCCGACATAAAGCTGTTGCGGGTCCAGCCCGTCCCACCATTGCCCGCGCCCCTGCGCCGCGGTCAGCTTCCACGCGTCATAGCGTTCGCCCGCGCGCGGGCCGGTGGGGTCATAGCCATAAGCGGGCTGGTTCCAGTGCCAGGCATGAGCCGAGTGGTTGGACACCGCGAAGCGCATCCCCCGCGCGCGCGCCGCCTTTTCCCAGGTGCCGACAATATCTTTGCGCGGGCCGACCCGCGTCGAGTTCCAGGGATGATAGCGCGAGTCATAGGCGTCGAGATTGTCGTGATGGTTGGCCAGCGCCATGAAATATCGCGCGCCCGCCTTCTTGTAGAGATCGAGCAACCGACCCGGGTCCCAGCGCTCCGCCTTCCACATATTCTGGATCTGCATGAAGCCGACATCGGCCGGGTGGCCATAATGTTTCAGATGATGGTCATAGGCGCGGGTGCCGGGCAGATACATGTTGCGCGCATACCAGTCGCCCGCCTCCGGCACGCATTGCGCGGTCCAATGCGCCCACATGCCGAACTTGGCGTCGCGGAACCAGTCGGGCACGCTGTATCCGGCGGTCAGCGACTCCCAGTCCGGGGTGAAGCGCGCCGGTGGCGGAACCTTCAGCGCGCGTCCCGCCCCCATCTGCTGCGCAAAGGTCGCCGCCGATGCCACCGCCGGGGGCAGCGCCGCCGCCGCCATGCCGCCGCCGATCATCTCCCGTCTCGTCGTCTTCATATCCGCCTCTCCTGACCTGAGCGCCCGCCCGCGCCGCCGCGAGCGGTTCCCGTCCATGCCGGCGTCACCCGCAAGGCACGCCGATCTCATTCTCGCATATGCAAATGCGTTATTGCATATGCAAAGCTAGGCGAGAGCGGCGGTCCTTGGCAAGCCTTGTCGTCACCTTTTGTCCGAGGAAAGCGGTGTTGCGGGTCGGTCAGTCCCCGTCGCTCCTCGCCTCATGATGGCCGCTCATCGCCGCGCCGGCATTGGGGGCGAAGCGGCGGTTCCAGATGATCGCCGAGGTGGAGATCGCCGCCACCACCAGGAACGCGGCCGAGAAGCTGTTCAGCGTCGGCCCGCCCTTCCCCTCGATCAGCGTCCCCAATTCCAACACGGTCGCGGCGGTGCAGATGCCCAGCGACAGGGTCAGCTGCTGAAAGGTCGCGTAGAAGCTGGTCGCCGCGCTCATCCGTTCCTTGTCCACATCGGCATAGGCGATGGCGTTGAACCCGGTGAACTGGAAGGAGGTGAAGAAGCCCGACAGCGCCAGGACGAAGGTGATCAGCGGGATCGGCCAGTCGGGCCGGAACAGCGCGCAGGTCGCGTATCCGGCGCTGCTGACCAGCCCCGACACGATCAGGCTCTGCCGAAAGCCCCAGCGACGCAGGACGCGCGGGGCCAGCGCCTTCATCGCCAGCGCACCGACCGCGCCCGCCATGGTGATCGTCCCCGTCTTCGCCGCGCTCAACCCGAAGCCGAGCTGGAACATCAGCGGGAGGAGAAAGGGTTGCGCCCCTTGCGTGATCCGGGTCAGCGAACCGCCGATCACCGACAGGCGAAAGGTCGGCACGCGCATCAAGGTCGGGTCGAGGATCGGATCATCGATATGCCGGGCATGGCGGATATAGATCCAGCCGAACACCGCGCCGACGATCAGCAGGACCAGCGCCACCCAACCCGTCCCCGGGCGGCTGGCCAGCTCGAACCCGAACAGAAGGCAGCCGAGCGAAACGCCCGACATGAAAAAGCCCGACACGTCGAAGCGCGTCCGTGCGTCGCCGCGTACCTCGGGCACCAGCATCCAGGCACCCACCATGCCGATGATGCCGATCGGAATGTTGAGATAGAAGATCCAGCGCCAGTCGAGCCAGGTCACGATGAACCCGCCAAGAGGAGGCCCCAGGATCGGCCCGATCAGCGCGGGCATGACCAGCCAGGACAGCGCCTGCACCATGTCCTCCTTGGCGACGCTGCGGAGAAGGACCAAGCGCCCGACCGGCACCATCATCGCGCCGCCGATCCCTTGCAGGAAGCGCGCGGCGACCAGGGTGTAGAGCGTCCCCGACTGGGCGCACAGGATCGAGCCCAGCAGGAAGATACCGATCGCCGAGCAGAAGACGGTGCGCGACCCGAACTTGTCGGCCAGCGTCCCGCTCGCCGGTATGAACAGCGCGAGCGCGAGCAGATAGCTGGTCAGCGCCAGGCTGAGGCTGGTCGCGGGCGTCGCCAGGTCGCGCGCCATGGTCGGCAGCGCGACGGTCAGGACGGTACCGTCGAGCTGCTGCATGAACAGGGCGGAGGCGACGACGAGCGCGATGACGCGGTAGCCGCGGGTCTGCACCGGCTCCAAGGAACGCGCGCCGCTGGTCACCGCCTCCACGCCTGGGGCGAGCCCGTCATTCACGTCCGCGCTCATCGAGGCCAAATTACGTCGTCTCCACCGCATCTCGTTCCATTCGTCCTTCGCCCCCCATCCCCTAGAACGCGATTTGCGCCCGTCCGATCAAGGTCTGGCCATGGTCCTTCGCCAGCCGCCCCGCAACCGGGTTCGCGACCGACCAGTCGATGGCATTCAATTGCAGGCGAACGAAATTGTTCAGATACCAGTTCACCCCCAGCGTCAGCGCGGTGCCGCGCCCCGCAGTGGGATTGTCGCTATAATCCAGTTCCTCGTACCGCGTCGCCAGCTCCACCGCGCCGCTGCCGCCCGAGGTGAAGGGGCGGAGCACACGCGGGCGGCTCCACACGCCGCCGCGCGTCAGGTAAGGCGGGGTCTCGCCGGTCAGGAACCAGCCGCCCTGCACCGCCCAGGCATTCTGGTCGGTCGAGCCGGTCGCATTGCGCAAGGTCCGCGTCCCATATTCGCCGTAAGCCCAGAGCGACCTGTGGAACGCCCCCAACTCGAACCCATAGCCGTCGCCCGACCGGGCATTGGCGAAGGTGCCCGCCGAGATGCGCAGATTGTCGTTGAAGAAACCGCCGACCGCGATGGCGCGGGTCGGGCGGGTGACGTCGGTCGCCAAATCCTCGTGAAAGCCCCAGACGCCCAGATGGAGCAGCCAGTCCGCCGTCTTCACCGGGTTCCAGTGCGCCCGCGCGCCGATGGTCAGGCCGTCGTTGGCGGTGCCCGGATTGTTGATGTCGTCGCCCGACACCTGCACGCCCACATGCCAGCCATCGCCATAGATGCGCGCCGCCGCGCCCAGCCCGAAAAAGCCGCGCACGGGGATGATCCCCTGCCCGACGAAGTTGCGTTCCAGGAAGGGCACCGAGATGGTGCCGCTCGATCCGTCCAGCCCGCGATCGTTCAGCCGGTTGCCCAGCGCGAACTCGGCCTGCTGGCCCATGAAGCCGGTCGTCCAGGCCAGATAGGCCGATTTGATCGCGATCTCGTTATCGGCGAAATCGCCCTCCAGCAGATAGGAGAGGTGCTGGCCTACCGAGCCTTCGAACCCCAGACGCAGCGAGCGGGCCTGGGTCGTGGTCATGTTGCGCGTGGCGATGTCGCTGCCCATCGTCGTGCCCAGGTCGATGAGAGCGCGCCCACGCGGCCGGAACGAGAATTTGCCGTCCGCGCTGGTGAATTCTGGCGTGCCCTTCGACCAGTCGACATGGACGCCGTCCTTCTGCGCCTTCTCGATCCGCGCCAGCCGCGCGTCGAGCGAGGGCGGATGCGCGTCGGAGGGAAGCGCCTGTCCCAGCGGGAAGGGAAGGCGCGGCGGGCTGACGGTCTGGCCTGCCACCTGGGGCGGCGGCGCGGGATGCGCCTCGGACGCCAGCGGCTGGCCCAGCGGCGCGGGGGTTGCGGCGACCTTCTGGCCTTCCACCGCCGCCAGCCTTGCCTCCAGCCGCGCGATTTGCGCCTGTTGCTGCTCGACCAGGCGGGTCAGCCGGGCAACGTCATCCTCGCGGGATTGGGCGGCAACGGGCATGGCGGCGCACAGGCCCATGGCGAGCATGGCTCCTCGATACATGACGGCATCCTCTTGAATGGCGGGCGGCGGCTTCGTGGCCGCCGCCTCGACCGATAGGGTCAGCGCACTTCGCGCTTGGTCAGCCGCGACCCGATGATCAGCGCCAGCAGCGACAGAAGGGCGGCGGCGGCGCACCAGGCGCCGGGGATCGCCTTGTCGCCGGTCGCGCCGATCAGCGCGGTGCTGATGGCGGGCGTGAAGCCGCCGAAGATCGCGGTCGCCAAGCTATAGGCCAGGCTGAAGCCGACGGTGCGGACATGCGCCGGGATGACTTCGGTCAGATAGACGATGAAGGCCCCGTTATAGGTGGCGTAGATGGCGGCGAGCAGCAGCTCGACCGTCAGCAGCCGCCCGAAGCTGGGCGCGGCGACCAGCCAGCTCATCAGCGGATAGGCGAGGATCGCGCCCAGCAGAGTCGCGGTGATCAGCAGCGGCCGACGTCCGATCCGGTCCGACAGCGCGCCCATGACCGGCAACAGGACGAAGTTGGTGACGCCGACACAGGCGGTGACGAACAGCGCCGAACCCGGCGTCAGCGACAGGACCTTGTTGCCGAAGGTCGGGGTATAGGCGGTGATCATGTAAAAGAAGACGGTCGTCATCACCGCCATCAGCGCGCCTTGCAGCACCACGCCCCAATTGCCGCCGATGGTGCGGATGATCTGCGAAAGCGGCGGATGCTCCTTGCGCTTCAGGAAGACCTCGGTCTCCTCCATGTGGCGACGGATGAAGAACAGGAACGGGATCATCACGCAACCGATGATGAACGGGATGCGCCAGCCCCAGGCCTGCATCGTGACGGGGTCGAGGCTGGTCGACACGAGCAGGCCGATCAGCGCCGCGAAGACCACCGCCGCCTGCTGGCTGGCCGACTGCCACGAGCAAAAGAAGCCCTTCTTGTCGGGCGGCGCGATCTCGTTGAGATAGACCGACACGCCCCCGACCTCGACACCCGCCGACAGGCCCTGGACCAGCCGTCCGAGCAGGATGATGATCGGGGCCGCGACGCCGATCTGCGCATAGGTGGGGGTAATGGCGATGGCGAGCGTACCCAGCGCCATCAGCCCGAGCGTCAGCAACAGACCCTGCCGCCGCCCATGCTTGTCGATATAGGCCCCCAGCACCAGCGCGCCGACGGGCCGCATCAGGAAGCCTGCGCCGAAGGTCATCAGGGTGAGCATCAGCGACGCGAATTCGCTGCCGGTCGGGAAAAACGCCTTGGAGATGTAGGTGGCGTAATAGCCGAACACCATGAAGTCGAACATCTCCAGGAAGTTGCCGCTGGCAACGATGAAGATCGACTTGAAGGCGGACTTGCGGCGTTCGGCCGAAATCGGAGCCACCGCCGGGGCGGCGGCGGCAAAGGTTGCGGTTGCCTGGTTCATGGCTTGGCCTTTTGCGAAGCGGGTTCCAATCCGCTGTCGCGGATGATCGGATAGGCTTTGGGAGAGGACAGATAGGCGATCAGCGCCTTGGCCTCGGCCTGGTGGGGGGAATAGGCGACGACGCCCGCCGAGAAGGGCGTGACCTTCTGAAGCGAGTCGGGAAGAAGTCCGACGATGCGGATGCCCTGGACGGGCTTCAATTCGCTGAGCTGCTGGAAGCCGATCTCGGCCTCGCCTTGCGCGACGATCCGGCCCACGGGGGTGGCGGGGATCATCCGGCCCTTGGGGCGGACCTGATCGGCGATGCCGAGCTTATCGAGCATCACCGACTGGATATAGACGCCCGAGGCACTGTCCGACCAGGCGACCGACTTGGCGTTGACCAAAGTGGCGCGCACCGCATCCGGCGTACTGATATCGGGCGCGGGAGCCCCGGCCTTCACCGCCACCGCGATCTTGGACAGGCCCAGATCGGTGACGGTGCCGGAGGTCACGGTGCCAGCCTGTGCCAGCTTGTCGAGCCCGCTGCGCGCCAGGATCACGACATCGGCATCCTCATGCCGGGCCAGCCGGTTGGGGATCGCCTGCGGCGTGTCGCCCATCGAGGGGCCGTGTTCGGTGACGATATGGACGCCGGTGTCGCGCTCATATTTCTTGGCCAGCGCCTCGAATGCGGCGGTGAAGCCGCCCGATGTGACGACATGAAGTTCGCGGACCGCGACGGGCTTGGGTTCGCGCGCAAAGGCGGGACCGGTGAGCGAAGCCAGCCCCAACAACAAAGCCGAACGCACGGCACCGCGCCGCACAAGGGATTGCGGGCGCCCTGCCTTTGGCTGAAATGGTCGATCTTTCATCGGAAACCTCTCTTCCGTCCCGCTTCTCGCGGGTTCTCTGTGGGGCGGAGGCTTGAGCCGCCACGCCTTACGCGCCAATAAGCACCACCGGCGGCCATTCGATCAAATGCAATGATCGGTCCGCTTTATGCGTGTTACGCATTAATGGGAGAGCCGAGCTGCGCGTGTTCCGACATCTCTATGTCCAGATGCTGCTCGGCATCCTCGCGGGAACCGCGATCGGCGTGCTCGCGCCCGCCTTCGGCCGCGACCTGGGACCGCTGGGCATCGCCTTTGTCAAAGCGATGCGGATGATGGTGCCGCCGGTCCTGTTCTGCACCATCGTCGAGGGGATCGTCCGCCACGGCGCGGCGCGCGAGACGGGTGCGACCGTGCTGCGCAGCGTGATCGTGTTCCTGGGCATCACGGTTGCCGCGCTTGGCATCGGCCTGGCCGTCACGCTCCTGATGCAGCCCGGGCGCGGCCTGCCCCTGCCCGCTTATGGCGATGCGGCGGCGGAGGTGCAGCGGCAACTGGCCGGGCGGCACATCACCGGGCCGGGCGACTTCCTGGTGCGGATGGTGCCCGATACCCTGTTCTCCGCCTTTACGGCAGGCGATGTGCTGCCGGTGCTGTTCGTCGCCGGGCTGGTCGGCTTCGGCCTGCTGAAGATCGGCGAGGCGGGCGCGCCGATCGTCCGCGCGATCGAGGCGTTGACCCGGCTGCAATTCGCGATCTTCGGCTTCCTGATCCGCGCCGCGCCGGTCGGGGCGTTCGGGGCCATCGCCTATACGGTCGGGACGTACGGCATCGGCTTTATCGGCTCGCTGGGGCTGCTGATCGCGACGCTGGCGCTGGCCTGCGGGTTGCTGATCGCCGCGCTGGTGCTGACGGTGCGGGTGACGACGGGCATTCGCGCCCGGACGCTGCTCCACACCTTCCGCGACGAAATCCTGATCGTGCTGGGCACCTCCTCCACCGAGGTCGTGCTGCCGCGCCTGATCCTGAAGCTGGAGGGCTTGGGCTGCCCGCGCAGCGTGGTGGGGTTGACCGTGCCGCTGGGCTATTCGCTCAACCTGGCGGGCACCGCGGTCTATCTGATCGTCGCCACTTTGTTCCTTGGCGAGGCGCTGAACGTCGCACTCTCGCCGGAGCGGATCATGGTCTATCTGGGCGTGATGCTGATCACCTCCAAGGCCGCGGCGGGCGTGACGGGCAGCGGCTTTTCGGCGCTGCTGCTGACCCTGTCGCTGCTGCCCGACGTGCCGGTGGGGGCCGCCGCGATGCTGATCGCGGTCGACCGTTTCCTGTCGGAGATCCGGGCGCTGACCAGCGGCACCGCCAATGTCGCCGCCTCGCTCCTCGTCACCCGCTGGAGCGGCGGGCGGCTATCCGTCGACCCAGGCGGCCGAGAGTAACGCCATCAGCCGCGAGGCGGTAGGGGACAAGGGCGCGGAGGACCGCCGCAACACACCGATGGTCCGCATGACTTCGGCACCCTTGAGCGGCCGCCACACCAGATCGCGCGCATCCGGCCCCTGACAGGCCAAGCGCGGCAGCACCGAGGGGCCCAGCCCCGCCTGCACCAGGGCAAGCGCGGAGGTCAGTCGCGTCACCTCATAGAACCAGCGCAGTTCCACCCCGGCGCGCGCCAGTCCGGCCTCCAGCGTGGTCCGATTACCGCTGCCCATATGCACCGTGATCAACCGCCGCCCGCTCAGGTCCGCCCAGCTCGGCTCGTCCAGTGTCGCCAGCGGATCGTCCTGCCGACAGACCAAGCCATAAGGATCGTCGGTCAGCGGCTCGAACACCAAATCCCCGTCCGAGGTGAGCGGCAGGGTGATGCCGAACTCCGCCTCGCCGGTCCGCACCGCTTCGGCGCATTCGGTCGCCGACAGGTCGAGCACGCGGACACGGACGTTGCGATACTCCTGCGCGAACCGCTCCAGCACATCGGGCAAGAAGCGCACGGTCGCGCTGGGGATGCTCGCCACCGTCAGCCGCCCCGCCTGCCGCTCGCCCAACGCCATCATGCCGAGCAGCGATCCGTCCATCTCTTCCAACAGGCGCCGGATCAGCGGCACGATCTCCTGCCCCGCGGGCGTCAGCCGGACGCTGCGCGTCGTCCGCTCCAGCAGGGGCGTGCCGACCGTCGTCTCCAGCTTCTGGATGCGGCGGCTGAGCGCGGGCTGCGACAGGTTCAGCTGCTCGGCGGCACGCAGGAAGCTCTTGCCGTCCGCGATGGCGACCAGCGCGCGCAAATCCAGAAGCTCGCAGTTCAGCGGGATCATGATGCGACGCTAGCACCCCCCGCGACGGTTGACGACCACCGCGCATAAGTCCCGCTTGGCCCCTGGTCGCGATATCATCGGCGGAACGGGGTGGAAGGGCGAGGGTTACCGATCCATGCCGACGATCTCCACCGACCATCTCACCATCGCCTATGACCTTTACGGACCGGAGGGCGCGCCCGTCGTCCTGCTGCTGCATGGCTGGCCCGACAATGCGTCGACCTGGGACAGGGTCGCGCCCCGGCTCGCTCAGGCGGGTCTGCGCGTGGTGGTGCCGACCCTGCGCGGGTTCGGCGCGACGCGGTTCCGGCACGACCACACGCCGCGCACCGGGGACAGCGCGATCTTGGCGCTGGATGCGATCGCGCTGATGGACGGGCTGGGTATCGACCGATTCATGGCTGCCGGGCATGACTGGGGCTCGAACATCGCGGAGGCGCTGGCGGTCGGCTGGCCTGATCGGGTGCAGCGGCTGGCAATGCTCAGCACGCCGCCGCGTCTGGGCGGGATGCCGACGCCGTCCTTCGATCAGGCGCAGCGGCAATGGTATCACTGGTTCATGGCGACCCGGCGCGGCGCGCAGGCGGTGCGCGACGACCGGCGCGGCTTTGCGCATATCCACTGGGTCAACTGGTCGCCGCCCGGCTGGTTCGATGAAGCGACCTTCGCCCGAGTGGCCAAATCCTTCGACAATCCCGATTGGCCCGCGGTGACGATCCACAGCTATCGCGCGCGCTGGGACGAGGCGCAACCCGACCCGCGCGGAGCCTGGCTGGCCGACCGGGTGAAGGCGACGAAGACGCTGTCGCTTCCCACGCTGTACCTGCATGGCGAGGTCGATGGCGTGAACCCGCCCTCCACCGCACGCGAGGTGCCAGGGAAATTCAGCGGGCCGTTCAAGATGGTCGAACTGCCCGGCGTCGGCCACTTCCCGCAGCGCGAGAACCCGGAGGCGGTGACGCGGCACCTTCTCGACCTGTTCGCCGATGCAGATAGCAAGGCCAAGGGACCGAGCGCTACCAGGATCGCAGCGGGCGTCGCCGCCGCAGGACTGGTCGCGGCGGCAATCGGCATCGTCTGCACGAGGAGCACGACGGAGCAATCCTCCCCGCCACGGGGAGAGGGCAGCGCATAGCGCTGACGGAGGGGGGGCTTCCATACAGGTCCGCCCTAAGGCCAATCGACATTCATGCTGCTCCCTCTTCCCTCTCCCCTGGACAGGGGAGAGGGTTAGCGGAGCTTGCCAGCCTGCTGGCTAGCGCAGCTTGGGTGAGGGGTTGAGCGAGCCAAAGGCTCGCGCGCTCTACGAGCGCTCACCCCTCACCCAGCTCCGACTAAGCCTTTGCTCACGCAAAGACCAAGTCTGCGCAACCCTCTCCCCTCTATGAGGGGCGAGGGAAAAGAAGGGCATATCTGAATCTCGATCCCACCCAGCGGTTCCCTTCCCCGTGCAAAAGAGGATTTGATTGCCCCCGCGTGGGCAAGATGCGACAGGATCCGCAGGGTGTCCGCCGACAAAAGGCGGGCAGGATGATCGTTGGTCGGGCCGCCAGCGAGGACCAGCCTTGTCGGAACCCTATCCATGACCCAACCCAGGCGCATCGGCGCGATCCGTCGTTTCCTCGATTCCCAGACTTCCTCCGGCCTCGTTCTGATGGCGGCGGCGGCGCTGGCGTTGATCCTGGCCAATTCGCCGCTCGCCGGTGCCTATGAGGCGGCGCTCCATCGGCATCTCGGCCCGCTGTCGCTGAGCCACTGGATCAACGACGGGTTGATGGCGATCTTCTTCCTGCTGGTCGGGCTGGAGATCAAGCGCGAGATGGTGGACGGACAATTGTCCACCTGGCCGCGCCGCATCCTGCCGGGCCTGGCGGCACTGGGCGGGATGATCGTGCCCGCGATCCTCTTTCTGAGCTTCAATCGCGGCGGCACCGCATCGGGCTGGGCGATCCCGGCGGCGACGGATATCGCCTTCGCGCTCGCGGTCATCCGGCTGGTCGGCAACCGGGTACCCACCTCGCTGCGCGTCTTTCTGGCAGCGCTGGCGATCATCGACGATCTGGGCGCGGTCGCGGTGATCGCGGCCTTTTATTCCACTTCGATCTCGGTCGTCGATCTGGCGGGCGCCGCAGCGATGCTGCTCCTGCTGGTCGCGTTCCACCGTATGGGGGTGCGGCGGCTCTCCCCCTATCTGATGGTCGGGGTCGTACTGTGGGTCTTGATGCTGCGCTCGGGCATTCACGCGACCATTGCGGGCGTGCTGCTGGCCTTCGTCATTCCAATCGGCGACGCGGAAAACAGCCCGCTCCACCGGCTGGAGCACGCGTTGCACAAGCCCGTCGGCTTCCTGATCCTGCCGGTCTTCGGCCTGGCCAATGCCGGAGTGCCGATGCTGGGTCTGCCCGCGAGCGCATGGGCGTCGCCGGTGACGCTGGGCGTGGGTGCGGGGCTGCTGGTCGGCAAGCTGCTGGGGGTGTTCGGCATGACGATGCTGGCGATCCGAACCGGGCTGGCCGACGCCCCCGCTCATGCCAGCCGCATGCAGATATTGGGCACCGCGCTCCTCTGCGGCATCGGGTTCACGATGAGTATCTTCATCACCCTGCTCGCCTTTCCCGGCGATCCGCTGCTCCAGGCCGAGGCCAAGCTGGGAGTGATGGCGGGTTCGCTCCTATCGGGCCTGCTGGGGTTCGCGGTCCTGCGACGCACCGCCCGATGAGCGCTTGCCTGTGCGGTCATCCCGCGCGCTTCGGAATGCGAGGGGGAATGGCGATGCGGTGGTTGGCGGCAAGTCCGGGCGGTTCGAGCGTATCCGCCAGAATGCGGAGTGGCAGGCGTTCATGCTGTCGCAATATCCGGGGGTTGGCCCCTCCCGGCCTGCGGGATGGGAGGTTGTACGGCACTCTCGCCAAGCAAATGGTCTTCTTACTCCCCTCCCGC
>NZ_JALNUR010000009.1 GCF_026540895.1 Sphingomonas sp. GM_Shp_1
GATGCGGAAACTCTCGTCATCGATCGCGACGGCGCGGTATCCCGTGCCGCGCAGCAACAGCCTCAGCGCGCGGGCGGGCGGCATGTCGGCGATCAGCGCGGGGGTTCGGACCCGGCGCAACCGGTCGTCGGTGGTGATGACGGTGATCCCGCCCTGCCGCGCCAGTTCGCGCAGAGCCATGTCGAGCGTCGTGGGAGCGATGCGAATGGGCCGTGCGACCGACATGGGCCGCTCCCGCGCCTGGACCGCGACCGGCGTGACGAGGCAGAGCGCAGCCCATAGGCCGCGCTCAGCGATCCTCGTTCGACGCCCGCAATATCCAGTCCCCACCGCTCTGGCGCCACTCCGCTCCGATCAGCTTCGCGAAACGAGGAACGTCCCGACCGGCATCGCCCGTCATGCGGACGACACCCGTGACGTTGCGATCGGCCAGAGCCCCCTCCACCGCGATCCGCATGCCATAGGCGGATTGCAATCGTGCAGCAATCGCCCCGACCGGCTCGCCATCGAAATCGAGCAACCCGCCGCGCCACCCCCCGATGGTCGACGGATCGACGGCGACGCGGCGAAGGCTGTGCCGTGCCTCGTCCAGATGGATGCCCTGCCCCGCCGCCAGTGCGATCTCCTGCCCCAGCGGCGCCAGCGCCACCGATCCTTCCGCGACCGCCACGTCCAGTCGCCGCCCCGTGCGCCGCACGTCGAACACCGTTCCCATGTCGCGAATGACGACCCCGCCCGAACGAAGCTCGAACGGCGCGGACGGGTCGTGGCGGACATGGAACAGCGCCTGCCCCGCTTCCAGCGTTGCGACGCGGGTGTCGTTGCGGTCGTAGCGCAGCCGCGATCCCCCCGCGAGTTCGATCCGCGTGCCATCATTGAGCGCGATCCGGCGCGTCTCGCCCGCGCGAGTCTGCTCGACCTGCATGTCGGGACCTCGGTTCAGCAGCACCGGCCCGCTGACCAGCGCCACCGCCGCCGCGACGCCGCCGAGCAACCACCAGCGCCCCCATCCGCCATTGTCGTTGGCGGCTTCGACCACCGGCTCGGCTTCCGCCTGCACGGGCGGCGCGACCAGCAGCGCATCGGCCATGGCGACCGCGTCATAGGCGCGCGCATTGGCCGGGCTGTCCTCCAGCCACGTCGCAAAGGCGTCCCATTCGGCGGCGCTCATGTCGCGCTGCCGGATGTGCCAGTCGATCGCCTGCTCCTCACGCGTCACCCGTCCGCGCTCCCTTCATGATCAGGACGATGCGGAAGCCCCCGATCCGCACCCTCCCCTTCGCGATTTTCCTGCAAAAACCGATAGGCGCGCCGCAACAGCTTCTCGACCGCGCTGACGCTGATCCCCATGCGCTCGGCAATCACCCTTTGCGGTTGCTCCTCGAAGCGGAACAGGGTGAAGGCCTGGCGCATCCGGTCGGGCATATGCGCGATCCGGGCATGGGCCTGTTCCAGCGCGCGGCGGCCCGCGACGATGCGTTCGGGATCGGCATATTCCTCCGACCCGGGCTGCACCTCTTCCCAGGCCCCGTCGCGCGCGCTGCGCCGGGCGGCGGCGATCCGGCGGTCGGTCGCCAGATTGGTCGCCATGCGGCAGAAAAAGGGCACCGGCTGCTCGACATGCGCGCCGTCCATCCCGGCGATGCGCAGCCACAGATCCTGAAGCGCGTCTTCGGCATCCTCCGCCGAACCGAGCCGGGCCGCCAGCAGGCGACGCAGCAACGGCCGCGCCTCCAAGAACTGGCCTTCCAGACCCGTACCGCTCAAACCGCCGCCCTCTGGTCAGGCGGCGAAGGCCAGCCCGCGTGACGCCGCCATGTCGGAAACCGAAATATTGCGCAAGACGTCCGCCTCGTCCCGCCGCGCCGCCGCGATGGCGTCGCCGGGGCGCGTTCCCGCGCCGGGATGGCACATCACCAGATGATAGGCCCCCGCCCGGTCCAGGAAGCGCAGCAGGGCTTCCCCGAAGCGACCGTCGAAGCCGTAATGGCCCGCAAAGCCGTGATTGCAGCGCAGGCCCACCGCCGCCGCCGCCCGCGCGAATCCACGCGAGTGAAAAGCGCTGCCGACCGCCTTGCCGCGCCATGGCCGCCCGAGCAGCGCGGCGACCCGGTCCTCACAGGTGCGAAGCCACGCATCCGGCGCGCGGCGGCGGGTGATCTCCAGCACGATCGGGCGGATGACCGGCAGCGCGTGGGAATGCTGGTGCCCGTCGACAAAGGCGGGCGGGCGGCCCATCGCCGCCTCGAACCGGTCGAATTGCGCCTCTACCTCGCGCGCGATCTCGGCGGGGTCCAGCTTGCCACGCGCCGCCAACCGGGTCAGTGGATCGATCCCCGGCATCACCCCACCTTGGGTAAAGCCATTGGGGTGGATCGGCGCTTCCTCGGTCAGCGTCAGGTGGAGCCCGATCTGCGCGGTGACGGGCACGTCGCGCAGCATCGCGCTGTCCTCCGCCCAATTGGGGCGAAGCGTCATGCAACTCGTGGCGTTCAGCTTGCCCGCACGGAGGAGTTCGGTGATGACCAGACTGTCTTCGGTGGAAAAGGCGAAATCGTCAGCGCAGAGAATAAGCTGGTTCACCCACCACTCCTGCCAGATCCTGATAGGCCTTTTCGCGCATCCGCTCGGTGGTCAGACGCCGCGCCGTCAGCCGCCGCGCGAGGAATGTGTAGAAGAACCAGTCCCCCGCGAACGGCGCGGTCACGCTGTAGAGCAATCGTTCAGCCAGCGTCCAGCGGATCGACTCCCGGTCCCGCTCGCGGTCCGACGGCACGCACCAGAAGCCGTCGGCATAGCGCATCGTGCCATGGCGAAGGACGCGGTGGATCACCTCATGATCCTCCAGCACATAGTTCCAGTGGCGCGGATCGAACCCGCCCGCCGCCTTCAACGCCTTGGTACAGAAAGCCTGTCCCGCACCGCCCGCATGGCATTGGCGGGGCAGCAGCCGCGCGGCCAGACGGATGGTCGCGGACTCGCGCCGCCGCTCCGCCTCGCCGTCGCCGGGTGCGATGAAATAGGCCCCCGCCACGACGCAGCCCGGCTGCTCCAGCAGCGCCTGCGCCTCGGCCAGATAGGTTTCGGGATAGAGGGTATCGGCATCGCATGTGGCGACGAAGCGCGTATGGACATGGTCGAGGCCCAGCCGCAGCGCGTTGATCTTGCCGGGCAAGCCCTGATGCAACAGGATATGGTCCAGCCCCAGCCGCTCGCAGCTTTCCGCCGCGACCCGCGCGCTGGCGTCGAGCGACCCGTTATCGACCAGCACCAGCCGGAAACGCACCGTCTGCCGCGCCAGGCTTTCCAGCGTCGCCGCCAGTTCGGCCTCTTCGTTGAAGAAGGGCACGACCACCGTCCAGCATGGCGCGACATAGGTCGCCGCCTGTTCCGTCTTGCCGGCATCGGCCCAAGCCCTGGCATTGCGCCAAGCCGCGCCTTCCGCATCGAGCAGCATTACCCCACCCCGCCCATGAAATCCGAAAACCGCCTCGTTGCCGAAGCCCCCGAACCTGGGCGCAGGCGCCCAGCCCAAGGTGTTTCATGCTAGGGACGTCGCCACCGCCGCCGGACCGCACACGGAATATAAAATAAATTTAGTCCCGCGAGCCTTGCCGATTTCCTTTGCGAAGCCGCCGCCGGCAGTGACATGGGCGACGCGAGATCGGGTCCATCGCCGATTTCCCGCACCATCCAGGACCGATAGCCCAAAACGGATCACCATGACGGATCTGACGTCGCCCCGCCCACATTCCGCACGGCCTGCCACGCTTGCCCTTCCCGACCGACCCTTTTGGGTCGCGCTGGCGCTGCTGGCGTTCGCCGTGCTGGTCCGGGCGCGGGATTTCGGAAACCCGGTCGCGCATGTCGACGAGCAATATTATCTGCTGGTCGGCGACCGGCTGTTGCACGGCGCGCGGCTGTATATCGATCTGTGGGATCGCAAGCCGCCCGGGCTGTTCCTGCTGTTCGCCGGGTTCCGCCTGCTGCCGGGCGACGGCTTCCTGGCCTATCAACTGGTCGCCACGCTATGTGCGGCTGCCACGGGCTGGCTGATCTGGCTGGCGGCGCGGCGGATGGCGCTGGCCCCGCCCTCCGGGCTGGCGGCGGGGGCAGCCTATATCCTCTGGCTGCCGCTGCTCAGCGGGGGGAGCGGCCAGTCCCCAGTCTTCTACAATCTGGCGATGACGGCGGCGGCGGTGCTGACCTTGGAACTGCCCCGCCTGGCCGCGCGACGCGCGAGCGGCATGATCGTGCTGAGCGGCGCGGTCGCGTGCCTGCTGGCGGGCGTGGCGATCCAGATCAAATACACCCCGCTGGTCGAAGGGGCGTTCTTCGGCCTCGCGCATCTCTGGTATCTGTGGCGGGCGCGGGGGAAGCCGGCGACGGTCGTGGCGGCGGCGCTGCTCTGGATGGTGCTGGGGCTGTTGCCGACCGCGCTGATCGTCCTGCAATATTGGCTGAAGGGCGCGGCGGCGTTCGACGCCTTCTGGTTCGCCAATTTCACCTCGATCACGCTGCGTCGGGGCTATCCGGCGGCGAAGATCGCGGGGCGGCTGGCGGGGATCGGCGGACAGTTGCTGCCGCTGATCGCGTGCGCGGTCGTCGCCTGGCGCAAGGGCCCGCAGAGCCCCGCCATGACGCTGACCCGCATCTGGCTGGCCTTCGCTCTCATTGCCTTCGCAATGATCGGGGCCTTTTTCGACCATTACGCCCTGCCGCTGCTCGCGCCGCTGGCGCTCGCCGCCGCACCCGCCTTCGCCATGGGGCGCAAGGCCATCCTGCCCGTCTTCGTCATCGGCGCCGGGCTGTTCGTCTTCCACGCCGCGACCAACGACCCGAGCGAGGGCGACGGCATCCGCCGCATGGCCAAAGTCATGGCGGCGGTCGATGGCGGCGAATGTCCCTATGTCTTTGCCGGGGACTCCAGCCTCTATCATCTATCGGGCGGATGCGTGCCGACCCCTTATGCCTTTCCCTCCTCGCTCGCCTATGAGGCCGAGCGGGGCGCGATCGGGGTGGACGAAAGGGCGGAGGTCGCGCGTATCCTCGCCCGCCGTCCGCCCGCCATCGTGACGCTGGACGACCCCTTTTCGCCCTGGAACGCGGAGACGGAGAGGCTGATGACACAGGCCCTGGCGCGCGACTATCGCCCGGTCATGGCGGTGCCGCGCGAGGGGCGGCACGAACTGCTTTACGTCCGGCGCGACCGGCTCGTTTCGCTTCCCAAATAAAAGCACGGGCGCGGTTGTTTTCCCAGCAACCCCGCCCCATTTGCCGCGTCGAACCCTCTTATGGAGCCGCAAGCGCATGAGTGACGACGCCTATACCCCACCCGCCATCTGGACCTGGGACAAGGAAAGCGGCGGCCGCTTCGCCTCGATCAACCGGCCCGTCGCGGGCGCGACGCATGACAAGCCCCTGCCGGTCGGTCGCCATCCGCTCCAGCTCTATTCGATGGGCACGCCCAACGGGGTGAAGGTCACGATCCTGCTGGAGGAACTGCTCGCCGCCGGACATGCGGACGCGGAATATGACGCCTGGCTGATCCGCATCGGCGAGGGCGACCAGTTCGGCAGCGGCTTCGTGGAGATCAATCCCAATTCCAAGATCCCCGCGCTGGTCGACCATCGCGGTGACGAGCCGCTCGCCATCTTCGAATCCGGCGCGATCCTGATGCATCTGGCGGAGAGCTTCGGCGCCTTCCTGCCGACCGGGCCCGCCGCGCGGGCACGGGTCCTGTCCTGGCTGTTCTGGCAGATGGGCAGCGCGCCGTTCCTGGGCGGCGGCTTCGGCCATTTCTATGCCTATGCGCCGGTGAAGATCGAATATGCGATCAACCGCTATGCCATGGAGGCCAAGCGCCAGCTCGACGTGCTGAACCGCCAGCTGGAGCATAACGCGTACGTCGCGGGTGACGAATACAGCATCGCCGACATGGCGATCTGGCCCTGGTATGGGCAGGTCGTGCTGGGCGACCTCTATGGCGCCGCCGAATTCCTTCAGGTGCAGGAATATACCCATGTCCTGCGCTGGGCCCGGGAACTGGCGGCGCGTCCGGCGGTGAAGCGCGGGCGGATGGTCAACCGCACCGTCGGCGACCCCGCCGAACAATTGCCCGAGCGGCACGACGCCAGCGATTTCGACCTGCGCACGGCGGACAAGCTCGCCTGACCGTAAATCCTCCCCAAGCCGAGCTTGGGGAGGATTGGGAAATGACGCGCCTATGTCATTTGCCGCCAGAGGGTTGATCCTTTCGGCAGTCTGGGCCTTAACCCTGTCATGTTTCGCTCACCCCGTCCCCTGATGGCGCTGGCGCTGGCCGCCGCCGCCCTGGTCGAAAGCCCGCTCTGCGCCGCGGATCCCGCGCCCTTCGACCTGCCCGGTCCGGGCCTGCGCATCATGGTGACGCGCGGGGACAAGAGCCTGCCCATCGCGGAGGTGCCCAACCTTGCCACCGGCGACCGGCTGACCATCGATGCGGACCTGCCCAGCGACCAGCGCGCGCGCTACATCCTCTTCTCCGCCTTTCTCAGCGGCGCGACCAATCCGCCGCCCAAGAACTGGGTCCAGTCGGCCGAGACCTGGAAGTCCAAGGATAAGGATCGCCGCCTGACCCTGACCGTGCCCAAGGGCGCGCGGCAAATGGCGCTGTTCCTGGTGCCCGAGACCGGCGGCGCGTCGGGCACCATCGTCGATGCGGTGCGCGACCGGCCCGGCGAGTTCGTCCGCGCGGTGCAGGACCTGAACCAGGCCTCGCTCGACCGATCGCGGCTCAACGCCTTCGTCGCGGCGATCCGCGCGCAGGAGAACAGCCACCCCGAATTCCTGCGCACCCTGGCCCCGGCCCTGTCGAACAGCCTGGCGATCAAGCTGAACCCCGACTGCCTGGCGCGCGTCATCGAGTTGCAGGCGGCATGCCTGTTGGAGAACCGCGACTCGCTGGTGCTGGCGGACATCCACAGCAGTTCGATGACCGACACGCTGATCGGCGCGCCGACCGACCTGGCACTGCAACTCAGCTATACGCGCGAGGCCGGGCTGGGCTATTACAGCCCCTATATCGGCGTGATCCGCGATATCGCGCGCGTGTTTGGCGCCTTCGGCAATCCGCAGTTCAATTATCTGCCCACACTCGCCACGCGAGAGGGAGACCGGCTGTCGCTGCTGCTCAACGCCGCGCCGTCCTTCGCCAAGCCCAAATCGGTGCTGGTCGCCGCCATGCCCGCCATCGACGCGTCCAGCCCGCCGCGCCTGCGCGTGACCGGGGACGCGCCGCTGTGCGGGGCGCGTCCCGCCCTCGTCCTGCCGGTGGAGGGCGCGCCGCTGATCTATTCCACCGCCTTCGCGCGCAACATCATGGTGTCGCTGACCGGGGCGAACGGCAAGACCATCGACGTGCCCGTCCGCGCACGGGCCGACCGGGGCGGCTATGTCCTCACCGAGCCGCTACCTGCCGGAGCGCTGTCGGGCAAGGTGACCGCCAAGCTGCACGGTGAGTGGGGTTTCGACGGGTTCGAGGGGCCGAGCTTCACGCTGCAATTTCCCGATGGCGGCGAATGGCGTGCGGGTGATGCGGGACAGAGCCTGGTCGTCGGTCGCGACAACGCGGTGGTGCTGACCGGCCCCGCCGCCGCTTGCGTCACCGGCGTCACGATGCGCGGGCCGGGCGGCGCCGCGCAACCGGTGCCCTTCACCCTGCGGGGGACCGACGGCGTCACCGTGACCCTGCCGCTCAGAAATGCGCGCGCGGGCGAGGTCAGGCTGGAGGTGCAGCAGATCGGCGATAGCGCACCGCGCACCGTCACCTTGCGCGCCTATTCGCCCGCCAGCCGGATCGACACGGTGACGCTGGCCAAGGGCGATCGCTTCGTGACGCTGACCGGCCAGCGGCTGGACGAGATCGCGGGCGTGGAGGTCGGCGATGTCCGCCTCTCCCCGGATGGCCTGACCCGCGAAGGGGATAGCGACCGGCTGATCGCCACCGCCACCGATGGCCGGGTGCCGGACGGAACCAGCGCGAAGATCCGGCTGACCGACGGGCGCACCCTGTCGGTACCGATCACGCCCGCCCCGCCGCGCCCCGCCGCGACGCTGATCGCGCGCAGCCTGACGTCCAAGGATGCCGCCGGTGCCGTCGCGCTCGCCACCCGCGACGAGAATGTCCTGCCCGACAATAGCCGCCTGACCTTCTCGATCCGCGCCGCCGAAGGAACCCGCCT
Source organism: Sphingomonas sp. GM_Shp_1 (assembly GCF_026540895.1). Lineage (GTDB taxonomy): Bacteria > Pseudomonadota > Alphaproteobacteria > Sphingomonadales > Sphingomonadaceae > Sphingomonas. Next base: position 8,223 of record NZ_JALNUR010000009.1, read on the forward strand.
GGCACCGACCGACGCGATCGAGGTCGCGACGGGTGATGGCGGTACCACCGTCCTGCTGGAGGGGGGGCGTGACGTGCGGCTGTCCTCGCCCGACATCGCGGTCGCAACGCTCGATCCGGCGCGGCTGGGCCCAGCGGCGGCGGGGCCGCTCCGCTACCGCATCGTGCGCGGGGCGATCAAGGGCGACTGGGCTCCGCTCGCCACGCTGGTCCGGTTGCCGCGCATCGCTGGCGGCGGCTGCGAGCAGAATGGCTGCTGGCTGGAGGGCCGCGACCTGTTCCTGATCGACCGGGTAGCCGCCAGCGCCGACATGGCGGACGCGGTCGGCGTGCCGCCGGGCTATACGGCAGCGCGTCTGACGGTGCCTTCGGCGCGGGATGGGGTGCTGTATGTGGCGCTCCGGGATGCGCCGAACGTGGTGTTTACGCTGACGTTGAAATCTTAGGTGAATTCCCTTGGCCTTATCCCGGCCAGGAAAAGCGGATCGTATCCTCGCGCAATCCCTCCAGCACGATCGGCGCGCCGCCCGAGCGGATCATCCATTCCAGCCGATGGTCGCGATATTCGCGCCGCCGCCCGCCGCTGCGGTAATGATCCGCCGCCTGCGCCATATGCACCGCCGCCGCGTCGAACTCCGCGAAGGTCTCCGCCACCGCCGGGCGCGCCGAGACGCGTGCATGCCAGGCCGCCAGCGCCGACTCCGGCGCGGGCCCCAGCCCGTAATGGACCGAGCGGTTGACCATCGGCGCCACCGCCGCATCCGCCCGTCCGAAGCTTTCGCCGCCGAACCACGGCGCCTCGCCCAGCCGCTTGGTCAGCCAGTCCTGCAATACCCGTGTATCCGTCGCGGCGACATGGCGAAGGTCGTTGGCCAGTGCGCCTTCGGCCCGGCGGAACCACAGGATCTCGCCATAACCCCAGTTCACCGCCTCATATGGGCCATCGGCGATCTCCTCGATCTCGCGCTGCCGCGCCCGGTCCAGCGGGTCGCGGCCCATCAGCGCGGTTTCGGGCCAGCGATCGTCCAGATAGTCGAGGATGATCGTCGAATCGAAGATCGCCTGCCCGCCCTCGACGATCAGCACCGGCACTTCGGTCCGGGGATTGGCGGCGGCGAAGTCGGTATCCTGCCGCCCGGTGCCGAAGTCCTGCGGCAGCAGAGGGGTGAAGGCGATGCCCTTTTCCCGCAGTGCGATCTTCACCTTCTGACCATAGGAGGACAGGGGATGGTCGTAGAGGATCACGCCCCCTGCCCCCCGGGCCGCTCCAGCGCCAGACGCAGCGCGCGGACCTCGCCGCGAAGCGCGGTGAGGTCATCGACCGTCATGCCCGACCGGGCGATGATCTCCTCGCCCAAACACCCGCACTGGTCGCGCAGCCCACGGCCCGCCGGGGTCAGCCGGACGCGCACCTGCCGCTCGTCCTGCGGGTCGCGCTCGCGCACCACCTGACCGCTCGCCTCCAGCCGCTTGATCAGCGGCGTGACGGTACTCGATTCCAGCCCCAGCCGCTGCGCGATCGCGCCGATCGTCCGGCCATCCTCTTCCCACAGGACGTGGAGCGCCAGATATTGCGGATAGGTCAGGCCTAGTTGGTCGAGCATCGGCTTGTAGGTGCGCTGGACCGCCATATTGGCCGCATACAAGGCGAAGCATAGTTGATCGTCCAGCGGCCAGGGCGCCGACATCCGGTCTCTCCCGAAATTCCAAAAAAATGCATATCGCGATAAAAGAAGGGCTGGACAAGTCCGATCATGGAGTTCATTTATGTATCGCGATAACGATTATCGGAGACTGAATGTGACGATCGACGTAAAGTACCAGACGCAGGCCAGCGCGACCGGTGGCCGCGACGGGCATGCCCGGACCCAGGACGGCACGCTCGACGTCAAGCTGTCGACGCCCAAGGAACTGGGCGGCGCGGGCGGCGACGGCACCAATCCGGAACAGCTGTTCGCGGCGGGCTATTCGGCATGCTTCATCGGCGCGTTGAAGGTGGCCGGGCAGCAGTTGAAGGTGAAAGTGCCGGACGACGTTTCGGTTTCCGCCAAGGTCGGCATCGGTCCGCGTGCGGCGGGCGGTTTTGGCATCACGGCCGACCTGACCGTCGCCTTACCCGGCGTCGATCGCGCCGAGGCGGAGAAGCTGGTCGAGGCGGCGCACCAGATCTGCCCCTATTCCAACGCTACGCGCGGCAATGTGGATGTCGGCCTGACGCTGGCCTGACATCCGTTACCTACTCCCTGAAACCTCACGGCGCGGTCGATCTTCCCTAAGACCGCGCCGATTTTTTTGGGCCTCAGGCGGAATCGCGGACGATCAGGCGCGGCGGCATTTCCAGCCCCGGCGCCGCCTGTCCCTCCAGTCGGGCGAAGAGCGCTTCGACCATCGCGCTGGCCCCCGCCTCCAGATCCTGGCGGATCGTGGTCAGGCGCGGGATCGCCCGTTCGGCGAGCGGCAGATCGTCGAAGCCGGTGACCGCGACATCGCCCGGTACCGCCACACCGCACGCCGTCAGCTTCGCGACCGTCGCCAGCGCGATCATGTCGGACGCCGCGACGATCCCGTCGATCCCCTCCCCCCGCTCCCGCAGGCGCGACAGATTGTCGGCGATCTGATCCGGCATCAGCTCCGGCGCAAGCGCGACGTCCAGCTGGTGCGGCGGAGGAAGGTCCGCCGCCCGAAGCGCATCGCACAGCCCGGCATGACGCTCAGCCAGTTCCAGCGTGCGGATTTCGCCCATGAAGGCGATGCGCCGCCGCCCGGTCGCGATCAGATGCTCACCCGCCAGCCGTCCGCCGAGCCGGTTGTCGACACCCACCGCGCAGTGATGCTGGCCGGGCATGGTGCTGCCCCACACGACGAGCGGGAGATAGGTTTCGGCCACCTGCTCGATCACCGCCAACTGGTCCGACTGTCCGATCAGCAGCACGCCGTCGACCATGCCCGAGCGGGTGATCCGGGACAGCCACCCCTCGTCGTCGGGGATGATCCGCGACAGCATCACGTCATGGTCGCGCGCCGCCAGTTCGTCGGCGAGATGGCCGAGCAGGGTCATGAAGAAGGGATCGGACAGACGCTGCCGCCGCTCATGGCCCAGCGGAATGGCGACACCGATCACGCCGGTCCGCTGCGCGCGCAGGCGGCGGGCCATCTGGTTGATCTGGAAACCATGTTCGGCGGCCAGCGCCTCGATCCGCTGGCGCGTCTCGGCATTGACGACGCTCTTGCCGGCCAGCGCACGGCTGACGGTACCGGGCGACACGCCCGCGAGCCGGGCGATATCCTTCAATGTTCGGGCGGGCGGGGCCGGATAGGTCATGGCCGTCCTCCTGAACGAAAAACGGGGCGGATGCCATGCGGCACCCGCCCCAGGAAGCGCTTGGATCAGAAGCGGTAGCGGATCGATGCCGTGACCGTTCGTCCATACAGCGCGGTATTGTTGAAGACGCCTTGCGTCGGCGACAGGATCGGGAAGATGCCGCCGCCGCCACGGAAGCCCAGCTTGTCGAAGATGTTGTTGGCGTTCAGGCCCAGCTCCAGCCGCTCCATCGGCCGCACCGTCACGAAGCCGTTGAAGAAGGTCGAGCCCTTGACGGTGTAGAGGTTGAAGTCGTCCGACTTGGTGCTGGTCTGGCCGTTCATGCTGATGCCGAAGGCAACGGGACCCGCATCATAGGACGGCGACACCACGAACAGGAAGTCGGGCAGACCGCCGGGCTTGTTGCCGACCAGCGCCGAGGTCGCGCTGCTGGTGATCTTCGAATTGGCGTAGGTCGCATCGACCGCCAGGTGGAAGTCGCCATAGGTCACCCGGCTGGTGAACTCGATACCGTAGGAGCGATAGCCGTTCGAGATGTTCGGATTGTTGTTCGGCGCCGGATTGTTGATCCGGGTGAAGTCGTAGTTGTTCTCGGTCAGCGTCGAGCGGAAGCCGGTGACTTCGACCGAATAGGACGCGCCGAACAGGCCGCCGCGCTGCTTCAGGCCGATTTCCTGCTGGTTGAGATAGTTGACCGAGGTCGCCTGTCCCTGCGCATTGAGCGAACCGTCCGCGTTGAAATTGCCCGACAGGACGCGGCGGTCGGCGTTGAAGCGGCCGCCCCGGCTGGCGCGGGCGAAGAGGCTGGTGTTCTTGTTGAAGGCGTAGAGCGCACCCACCGACCAGCTGAAATAGCCATCGGTATAGTTGACCTTCTCCACTGTCGGGCTGAGCACCAGCGAGGGGATCAGCGCCGAACCCAGCGCATCGGTCACGCGGGTCGTCGGGCCAGCGACGCCGCCCTGTGCGGTGCCCTCGCCATGGACGCTGTCGTAACGGACCGAGGCGTCGAGGTTCAGGCCGCCGACTTCGTAACCCGCCTGCAGGAAGGGCGCGACATCGGTATAGGTCAGGTCGACGCGGCGCGCGCAGCAGCTACCCCAATTGTCGTTGAACCCGGCCTGGCCCGCCGCCGTCAGCTGAGTCCCCGTGGTCGAGAACAGGTCGAGCGGGGCGGCATTCTCGCCCTTCAGCTCGCTATACTGGCGGTTGACGTGCCAGTCCTGGACGATGTTCTGCCGCATGACGAACAGACCGGCGGTCAGCCGCGCCTTGCCCGGGCCGACGTCAAACTTGCCGTTCAGCGTCAGGTTGTTGGCGAAATTGTCCATGTTCTTCATGAACACGTTGATGTTCGGATTGTTATTCACATAGGGGCCGGTGAACAACTGGCCGAGATTGGGACCCGCCGCATAGCGGACCGAACCCACCGTCTGGCCGTTGACGGTCGAGCCGATCAGCCCGCCGGTGCCGGTCAGCGTCTGGACGTTGATGAACTGGGTCGTGAAATTCCCGCTGATCCACTGGTAGCGGATCGTGTCGTCGAGCGAGATATTGTCGGTGAAGTCATAATGGATCTGGCCGCTGATCCCGGTCACGCGCGGATGGATGCCCTGCACCTCCGCCGACTTCACGCCGCCATTGTCATAGTCGAGATACTGGAAGTTGCGATTATAGACCGTGTAGGACGAACCGCTGCGGCCGTCGAAACCGGGCAGCGGGGTGAAGTCGGTCACCCGGTTGTCGTCCAGCGTGGCCAGCGTCGGGGTGGTGGTGTTGGTCGGCGCCTGCTCGTCCAGCCGCTTGAAGTACAGCCGCACGAAACCGCGATTGTCGGGCAGATCCTTGGTGATGTTCGCCTTGATCTGATAGCCGCGCAGGATGTTGAAATTCTCGTTGGTGTAGCCGCCGCCGTTACGCGCATAGCCGCCGATATGGAAGCGCGTCGTATCGTCGATCGGGCCGCCATAGTCGAAATCGACGCGATGCTCACGGAAGCCCAGGCCGGTGGAATAGGCCACCTGGCCACCCTTCACGTCGCCGGTCTTGCTGATGAAGTTGATGACCGCGCCCGGCGCCTGGCTGGCGAAGGTCGAGGCCGAACCGCCGCGCACCGCCTCGACCGTCTTGATGTTCTGGTCGAAGCGCAGCCAATAGTCGTTGTTGCCGAAGTTGATGTCGCCGAACAGCACGTCGGGCAGGCCATCTTCCTGCAACGACACATATTCCGAACCGCCGGTCGAGACCGGAATACCGCGAACGCCGATATTAGCGTTGCCGCCGGGGCCTGCGGTATCGCTCGGCTGAAGGCCAGGAATGTTGCGCAGGATTTCCGCGGTCGAACGCGGGGTGAAATTCTGGATCGCCTCCTGGCTGACCTGCGAGACCGAGATCGAGCTGCGGAAGCGCGAGCGCTCGCCGCTGGTCGCGGTGACGACGATGTCCTCGCTCGACACGCCCGCATCGGGGATATCGCCCGCCTGCGCCACGCGGTCGGAGCCGGTCGGAACGGGCTGCGCCGTCGAGCTGGTCGCCTGGGGATCATTCGCCTGAGCAAAGCCCGGCGCGCTGGCCAATGCCATCGCCAGAGCAGCCATAGATCCGCAAGACCGCAGAATCCTCGTCGTCATACACCCTCTCCTGATTCGCCCCGGTGTCCGGGATGTCGTGCAGCCTCGCTATCACATCAGCAATCGTTTGCAACAGTCGTTTTGCAAACCATTGCATAAAATCCGGGACAGTGTGATCGGGAAACCACAGCATGGGCGGGGGATGCGGAACATGAGCATCGCAAACCTTTGCATGATATGGCAGGAGGAGGCAGGCATTAGACCGTGACAGAGTCGGAAGCCGATGAAGAGGATGACAGGATGAGCCAAACTCCCCCCGATGCGATCCGATCGGTTCTGATCGTCGGCGGCGGCACGGCGGGCTGGATGACGGCGGCGGCGCTCGCCCATGCCATGCCGCACGGCCTGGCCATCACGCTGGTCGAGTCGGACACGATCGGCACGGTCGGCGTCGGGGAAGCGACCATCCCGCCGATCCGCCTGTTCAACCAGACGCTGGGCATCGACGAGGCGGAGTTCCTGCGCGAGACCAAGGGCAGCTTCAAGCTGGGCATCGAGTTCGTCGGCTGGGGTCGCGAGGGGCATCGGTATTTCCACCCCTTCGGCACGCATGGCAAATCCTTCGATCTGGTCGCGGTGCATCAACATTGGCTGGCGGCGGGCGGTGCGGATAGCGGCGTGGCGTTCGACGACCTGTCCATGGCCTGGGGCGCAGGGAAACGCGGCCGTTTCGCCGCCCCTATGGCCGATCCGCGCAGCGTCGCCTCGACCTTCGACTATGCCTATCATTTCGACGCGGGGCTCTATGCCCGGTTCCTCCGCCGCTATGCCGAGGCGCGCGGCGTGGTCCGGGTCGAAGGGACGATCGCGGGCCATGCGCTGGACGCGGCGCGCGGCCATGTCGCGTCGGTCACGCTGGACGATGGCCGGGTGCTGGAGGCGGACCTGTTCGTCGACTGTTCGGGGTTCCGGGGGCTGCTGATCGAAGAGGCGCTAGACACCGGTTATGAGGACTGGACCCACTGGCTGCCCTGCGACCGCGCGGTGGCCACGCCGTGCGCGACCGGCGGCGATGGTCTGACGCCCTATACCCGATCGACCGCGCGGGCGGCGGGCTGGCAATGGCGCATCCCGCTCCAGCACCGGACCGGCAATGGCTATGTCTATTGCAGCCGCCATATCTCGGACGATGAAGCCGCCGCGACGCTGATGGCGAATTTGGACGGCAAGTCCTTGGGCGACCCGCGCTTCCTGCGCTTCACGACCGGGCGGCGCAGGCTGATGTGGAACCGCAACGTCGTCGCCATCGGCCTGTCGAGCGGGTTCATGGAACCGCTGGAGTCGACCAGCATCCACCTGATCCAAGCGGGCATCGCCAAGCTGCTCGCCTATTTCCCGACCCGCGCCTTCGAGCCGCACGCGATCGAGGAATATAACCGCGTCGCGATCACCGAATATGAGCGTATCCGCGACTTCCTGATCCTGCACTATAAGCTGACCGAGCGGACCGATGCACCGCTATGGCGCGAATGCGCGGAGATGGAGATTCCCGACACGCTGGCGATGAAGATCGCGCATTTCCAGGCCGCCGGGCGGCTGGTCGCGCGCGACATGGACCTGTTCGGCCCGGCGAGTTGGGCGGCAGTGCATATCGGGCAGTTCAACATGCCCGAGGGGCCGGACCCGCTGCTGGCTTACGGCGACCCCGCGCGGAGCGGCGCGTTTGTCGGCAAGCTGGCGGACGCGATCGGCCAGATGGCGGAGTCGATGCCCAGCCATGCGGATTGGCTGAAGAAAATCGGGGCAACCAGCTAATTCCTCCCCGGCACGGGGAGGTGGCAGCGCGTAGCGCTGACGGAGGGGGGCTTCCGCAAGGGACGCCCTATGTGGCGATCCCCCTCCACCACCGCTTCGCGGCGGTCCCCCTCCCCGTGCCGGGGAGGATTTACAGCCCCTCGCCGCCGACCCATTGCGCATGGGCCAGACGCCGCGCCAATTCCCAATTCTGTTGGCGCAGGTCGGGCACCGCGACCACCTCCCACAGTCCGCCACGCGTCATCGGGCCGATGCAGTAGAGCCGGTCGTCCACCCCACCATCGGCGGCCACGACATGGCTTTGCGCATCGACCTCCAACCCGATGCGAAGCGCGTCCGGCCGGATCATGCCCTCGCTCAGCAACTGCCGGATCAAGGGCTCGCGCGACCGGAGCAGGTCGCCCTGCGGCCCCGTGCAATTGACGATGCGCGCGACCCGCAGCGTCTCCACCTGATCGCTTCCGCGCGGTCGCCAGTGAACCACCGCCCCCTGCCCGTCCGGCTCGACGCGGACCAGCTTGCCGCCCGCGATCGACAGCCGCCCCGCCTCGATCAACGCCTCCACCCGGTCGGCGACCGAAGGCGCCAGGCGATGCCGGTGCACATCCCAATAGGGCCGCACATGCCGCAGAAACCGCGCCCGTGTCGCGCCATCGGCGGCACCCCACATCATCTGCGTCACCGGCCGCAACGCATCGACCGCCCCGCGCCAGCCCTGTTCCTCCGCTGCACAGCGGACATGCCGGACCAGCGCCGACAAGGTGGCAGCGGGCCGCTCGCGCAAGGGCGTGAAGGGCGGTGCATCGGCATGGCGACGGGGAGCCAGGCCCCTACGCGAGATAGCGACCGTCCGCCCGCCGAAGCCGCTCGCGTCCAGCAGCAACGCCGCGTCGATCGCCGTCAGTCCGCTGCCGACCAGCAGCACCTGGTCATCATCGCCCAGCCCCTCGGCGATATCGCCCGCCCAGGGGTCCTCGCGGTAACAACCCTCGGCGAGCGTCGCCGGATCGATCCCCGGCGGCGTGTGCGGCGGCAGATTGCCCAGCGCCAGCACCACCGCATCGGCCGCCAACGCCGCCCCCTCCGCCATATGGAGGCGGTACCCCGCTCCCTCCCGATCAAGCCCGACGACCTCGCCGCTCGCCAAGGTCAGCCGCGCAGGGTCCGCCGCGATCGTCTCCATCAACAGGTCGCGCAGATAGTCGCCGTAAACCCGGCGCGGCACGAAGGTCTTCGCATCCCCCGCCCCGCGCGCGACCAGCCAGCGGACGAAATGATCGGGATCGTCGCGCAGCGCACTCATATTGCCCGCGCGGACGTTCAGCAGATGCTCGGCATGGGCCGCGCTATAGGCAACCCCCCGCGCCAGTTGGTTCGCCCGCCGCTCGATCAAGGTCGCGCGCGGTCCGTCATGGCGCACCAGATTGATCGCCAGAAGCGTCCCCGCAAAGCCGCCGCCGATGATCGCGACATGCTCGATTCCCGCCGTCATCCGCCAACCCGCTCCTTCGTGATCGCCTGCGCCCGTGTTTAGTCGCATCGGTAACGATCGCCACGAAGATTTCGGTATACGATTTTATGGACGCGCGTTAGGCTCCGGCCATTGGATCAGGAATGGATGAGTAGATGCGGTCGTACTGGCGGATTTCCGGGCTTTTGCTTTCCCTTTCCTCAGTCACGCTGGCGACGCCGCTGACCGCGCAGACCACCGCGCCCGCGCCGCTGTCGGTCGAAGGGATTTTCGGCTCAGGTGCAGTGCGGACGGAATCGGTCCGCGCCAGCCGGTGGAGCAAGGACGGCGAAAGCTATCTCGCGCTCGAAACCGCGCCCAAGGGCGGGCAGGACATCGTCCGCTATCGCATCGCCGATGGCCAGCGCCAGGTGGTGATCGCCGCCGCCGACTTGGTCCCGCCGGGTGCGAGCACACCGCTGAACATCGACAGCTATGAATGGTCGCCGGACGACAAGTGGCTGCTGATCCAGACCAACGGTCAGCGTTTCCGCCGGACCAACGCCCTGTCCGATTACTGGCTGTACGACGTCGCCAACCGCCGCCTGCACAAGGTCGGCGCGGACGCCGCACCCTCGACCCTGCTCTATGCGACCATCTCACCCGACAACAGCCGCATCGCCTATGTCCGCGCGAACAACATCTATGTCGAGCCGATTGCGGGCGGCACGCCCGTCGCGCTGACCAAGGACGGCGACGATTATGTCGTCAACGGTCTGGCCGACTGGGTCTATGAGGAGGAGTTCTCCGTCCACCGCGCCTTTGAATGGAGCCCGGATTCCAGGCGCATCGCCTTCCTCCGCTTCGATACGAAGGGCGTCGGCACCTTCGACATGACGAAGAATACCGGCGGCCAATATTCACAGGTGATCCCGCTGCAATATCCCAAGGCGGGCACGACCAATTCGGCGGTGACGACCGGCGTGATCGACGTGGCCGATGGCGCGACCCGCTGGTTCAAGCTCGCGGGCGATCCTCGCCAGAATTACGTGCCGCAGATCAGTTGGGCGGGCGGCCCCGACGCGCTGTTCATCCAGCAGTCCAACCGGCTCCAGAACACGTACAATGTCCTGCTCGGCGATCCCGCGACGGGCGCGGTCAAGCCGATCATGGTCGAAAAGGACGCCGCCTGGGTCGAGGCCAATGTCGCACCCGAATGGCTGAACGGCGGGCGCAGCTTCACCTGGCTGTCGGAGCGCGACGGCTGGCGGCACCTCTATACCATCGACCGGGCGACCGGCCGGGCGACGCTTCGTACGCCGGGCAAGTTCGATGTGGTCGAGTTGCTGAACGTCGATGAGAAGGCGGGCTATGCCTGGTTCATCGCCTCGCCCGACAATCCGACTCAGCGCTATCTCTACCGCACCACCCTCTCGGGTACGCCCAAGGTCGAGCGGCTGACCCCGGCAAACCAGCCGGGCACGCACAGCTATGACATCGCGCCTGGCGAGCATTGGGCGCTGCACACCGTCTCACGCTTCGATGCGCCGCCGGTCACCGACATGCTCGACATGACCCGCCAGCAACCACTTCGGACGCTCGCCGCCAATGCGCCGCTCGCCAAGGTGATCAAGGACACCGGCCTGCCCGCGACCGAGTTCTTCCGCGTCGATATCGGCGAGGGCACGCAGTTGGACGGCTGGCTGATCAAGCCGCCGGGCTTCGATCCGGCCAAGCGCTATCCGATCCTCTATTTCGTCTATGGCGAACCCTGGGGCCAGACGGTCGCGGACCGCTGGGCCGGGTCGCAGGGGCTGTGGCACCGGATGCTGGCGCAAAAGGGCTATCTGGTCGCCAGCCTCGATCCGCGCGGCACCGCCACCCCACGCGGCCATGACTGGCGCAAGAGCATCTATCGCCAGGTCGGCATCCTCGCCTCCGCCGATTATGCGGCGGGCGTACGCAAGATGCTGGCCACGCGCCCCTATATCGATCCCGACCGGATCGGCATCTGGGGCTGGAGCGGCGGCGGCGCGATGACGCAGAACGCGCTGTTCCGCTATCCGGACCTCTACAAGACCGGCATCGCGGTGGCAGGGCCGACCGACATGAAGCTGTACGACACCATCTATCAGGAGCGGTATATGGGCCTGCCGCAGGACAATGCGGAAGGTTACAAGAACGGCTCGCCCATCACCTTTGCCGATCGGCTGAAGGGCAATCTGCTGCTGATCCACGGCACGCTGGACGACAATGTCCATTACCAGAACCAGGAGCAGTTGGTGGACCGGCTGATCCACTTCAACAAGCCGTTCACGATGATGGCCTATCCCGACCGCAGCCACGGCATCTATGAGGGCGAGAATACCAGCATCCACCTCTATTCGCTAATGACCCGCTATCTGGAGACCAACCTGCCGCCCGGCGGGCGGTGACGTTCCTCCCTCTCCTTCCCTCTCCCCTCTAGGACCGATCGACATTCACTCTATTCCTCCCCTGGAAGGGGAGGTGGCAGGCCGAAGGCCTGACGGAGGGGTGTCCCCGTTGGAGAGATCAACCAAACTCACGGCTGGTTACACCCCTCCACCATGCTTCGCATGGTTCCCCTCCCCTTGCAGGGGAGGAATAAAGATCGCGCAACCTGAATGTCGATTGGCCCTAGGAGGGGCGAGGGAAAAGAAGGGCATATCTGAATGTCGATCGGCCCCAGCGCGCCCCTTACCCAGGTGGCACTGGACCCCGGCCTTCGCTGGAGAGGGACGGAGTGATGACATAACGGTCATTCGTCACGCCCATTGCAATCGTTTGTTGCAATGTCTTATCGATCGCGCCATGATAGGCTCCGACGCGGCGAACCGGCGCTAGACACGGTCCATACCCCCGCGTGCGAGAGGACCCGCATGACCCCGTCCACCCCCGCCGCCGGAACCATGGCACCGCTCAAGCCCCGCCTGTCGCTGGCCCGCATCCTGGAAATGAATCTCGGCTTTCTCGGGCTGCAATTCAGCTTCGGTTTGCAGCAGGGGAATATGGCGCCGATCTACAGCTATCTGGGCGCGTCCGAGGCGCAATTGCCGCTGCTCCAGCTCGCTGGGCCGATGACGGGGCTTCTCATCCAGCCGCTGATCGGTGCGATGAGCGACCGGACGGACAGCCGGTGGGGACGCCGCACGCCCTATTTCCTGTTCGGCGCCGTGTTGTGCGCCTTCGGGCTGTTCTTCATGCCGCTCAGCTCGTCGGTGCTGATGGCGGTGTCGCTGCTCTGGATTCTCGATGCGGGCAACAACATCACCATGGAGCCGTACCGCGCCTATGTCTCCGACCGGCTGGACGGGGCGCAGCATAATATCGGCTTCCTGACGCAGAGCGCCTTTACCGGCCTGGCGCAGATGCTCGCCTTCCTGACGCCGTCGATCCTGGTATGGGCGGGGATGAACCCGGACTGGGTGGACGGGCACAACATCCCCTATACCGCGCGCGTCGTCTTCATGATCGGCGCGGTCCTGTCCTTCGCCACCATCGTCTGGTCGATCCGGCGCGTGCCCGAATTGCCGATGACTCCCGAGGACCGCGCCCGCATCGCCGCCGCGCCCAAGGGGATCGGTGCGATCCTGAAGGAAATCGGTGACGCGATCCGCACCATGCCGCTGCCGATGCGCAAGCTCGCGCTGATGAGCCTGTTCCAGTGGTACGCCATGATGGCCTATTGGAATTATGTCATCTACGCGATCGGCCGCTCGGTCTACGGCACCGCCGACGTGACCTCGTCGGGGTTCCATGCCGCCGTCCTGACCAATGGCGAGATTGCGGCCTTTTACAACGGCGTCGCCTTTGTCGCGGCCTTCGCGATGGTGCCGCTCGCCAAGCGGATCGGCGCGGCGCCGCTCCATGCGCTGTGCCTGGTCATCACCGGGATCGGCATGATCGCGATGCCGCACATGACGAGCAAGGCGATGCTGTTCCTGCCAGCCATCGGTATCGGCCTGGGCTGGGCGAGCATGATGGGCAACCCCTATGTCATCCTGGCGGGGTCTATCCCGCCGGAGCGGACCGGCGTCTATATGGGCATCTTCAACATGATGATCGTCATTCCGATGCTGATCTTCGGCGTGACGCTGCCCCTGTTCTACCAAAGCTGGCTGGGCGGCGATCCACGCAACGTGCTGACCCTGTGCGGCGTGCTGATGCTGTTCGCGGCGGTGTCGGTCTTCTCGGTCCGCGCGCGCGGGCCGCTGGGCCTGCCGCTCGGCGTCGCGCCGCAAGCCTGACCCCCCTCTTTCCGTTCCCGAGGTATTATGACACCCCTTCCCGCCCATTGGTCGGCCGACGCGCTGGCCGGGATCGCCGCGCAAGGCCAGGCCCGCCTGCCCGTCTTCACCGCCGCCGATATCGTCCCGATCCTGCCCGATCACGATCTGTGGGACATGTGGCAGATCGCCTATGCCGATGGCCGCACCGCCTTTCTTGGGGGGCGGAGCTGGTGGTTCTTCCTCGCCACGCCGCGCTTCGACGATCCCGAGATGCGGCATGACGCGGCGCGCATCCGGTTGACCAGCCACGGCGCGGACGGCTGGCGCGACCATGGCGTGACCTTTGCCGATGGCTTCACGCCGGGCAGCCGGGAATGGTCGGGCTCGGCGGTGCTGGGCGAGGACGACACGACGCTGACCATGTATTTCACCGCCTCCGGGCGGCGGGGCGGCCCGCGCACCTTCGAGCAGCGCCTGTTCGAGACGCAGGGCCGTTTCCTCGCCGACGAAGCCCGCACCGAAGGCTGGAGCGAGCCGGTCGAGAGCGTCGCGGCGGACGGCCATCACTATATCGTCGCCGACCAGGCCGAGCCGGAGAATGGCGGCATCAAGGGCTTTCGCGATCCCGGCTATTTCCGCGATCCGGCGGACGGCGCGGAATATCTGCTGTTCGTCGGCTCGGCGGGCTGGGTGAGCCAGGATTTCGACGGCGTGGTCGGCGTCGCCAGGCGAGAAGGCGAGCGCTGGGTCATTCAGCCGCCGCTGATCGAGGCGCTGGGCGTCAACAGCGAGTTGGAGCGCCCCCATATCATCCTGCGCGACGGCCTTTATTATTGCTTCTGGTCGACGCAAGCGAAGCGCTTCGCCCCCGGGCTGAACGCGCCGACCGGGCTTTACGCCATGGTCGCGGATCGCTTCGACGGGCCCTGGCGGCCGGTCAACGGCACCGGACTGGTCGCGGGCAATCCCGTGGACGAGCCGACCCAGGCCTATTGCTGGTGGGTCACCTATGAGGGCGATGTCATCAGCTTCGTCGATTATTGGGGATTGCAGGGCTGCGACGCGGGCGACGACCCCGCGCTGCGCCGCCAGCGTTTCGGCGGGACCGCCGCGCCCTGGTTCCGACTGGCCTTAGACGGCGACCGGGTGACGATCGCCTGATCCCTGGGGGGATCAGGCGGTTTCGCGGAGGATCAGCTCGGGAGTCAGTACCACCGAGCCCGCCTCGCCGCCGTGGAGCCGGACGAACAGCGCATCGACCATCGCCTGCGCGCCCGCCGCGATATCCTGGCGAATGGTCGTGATGCGCGGCACCGCCTGCGCGGCGAGCGGCAGGTCGTCATAACCGATGACGGGCAGCACGTCGGGCACCGCGATGGCCCGGTCGGCCAGCACCCGCACCGCCGTCATCGCGATCATGTCGGACCCCGCCACGATCCCGTCGATCGGCATGGTCCCCCCGCCCTGCTCCAGCAAAGCGTCGATATGCGCCGCGATCTCCTGCTCCATCACATCGGAGGCGAGATGGGTGGCGAGTTGCATCAGGGCGCCTTCCATCCCCGCCCGGGCCATGGCGCGGGCGACGCCGTCATGACGCTGGCGGATTTCCGGCGCGCTGATATCGCCCAGGAACGCGATGCGGCGGCATCCCCGCTCGATCAGCCGCTGGCCCGCCAAAAGACCGCCCTGCGCATTGTCCGTGCCCACCGCCGCATGGACCTGATCCGGCAGGGTGACGCCCCACGCGACCAGCGGGCGATACCGGCGCGCGACCCGTTCGATCGCGTCATACTGGTCCGACTGGCCGATCAGCAGGACACCGTCGACCATGCCGCTGTCCACCACCCGGTCCAACCAGTCGACCGCGTCGGGAATGACCCGCGACAGCATCACGTCATAGCCGTTTTCGGTCAGCGCATCGGCCAGATAGCCCAGCATCGTCATGAAAAAGGGGTCGGACAAATGCTGGCGGCGTTCATGCCCCAGCGGCACGACGATCCCGATCACCCCGGTACGGCGGGTGCGCAACCGGCTGGCCATCTGGTTGGGGCGAAAACCATGCTGGTCGGCCAGCGCCTGAATCCGCGCGCGGGTCTCGGCATTGACCAGCGACTTGCCCGCCAAGGCGCGCGACACCGTGCCGGGAGACACCCCCGCCATCTGCGCCAGATCCGCGATCGTGCGAATGCGACGACCGCCTCCCTCCAAAATATTATCGTTCATCCGGTAACGCTAACCGTAGCGGCCTATGTCCGACAAGCTGGCACGGAAATTTCCGCATCATAACTTACATGGATTAGAACGTTCGTATCTGCGGTATGGGCGCAGGGCGAAAGTGGAAAGGCTGTATTCCTCCCCTGCAAGGGGAGGTGGCAGGCCGTCAGGCCTGACGGAGGGGTGTCGCGCTATCGAGAGGGCGACACCCCTCCACCATGCTGCGCATGGTCCCCCCTCCCCTTGCAGGGGAGGAAAGCTCCGTCAGACCTTTTCGGTCAGTTCCGGCACCACAGTGAAGAGATCGCCGACCAGGCCGATATCGGCGACCTGGAAGATGGGGGCATCCTCATCCTTGTTGATCGCGACGATGATCTTGGAGTCCTTCATCCCCGCCAGATGCTGGATCGCGCCCGAAATGCCGACCGCGACATAGACTTCCGGCGCGACGATCTTGCCGGTCTGGCCGACCTGATAGTCGTTGGGGGCATAGCCCGCATCGACCGCCGCGCGGGAGGCGCCGACGGCGGCACCCAGCTTGTCGGCGAGCGGGTCGATCAGCGCATGGAACTGCTCCTCCGAGCCCAGCGCGCGGCCGCCCGAGACGATGATCTTGGCGCTGGTCAACTCGGGCCGGGCATTCTCGGCCTTTTCGGCACCCACGAAGCGCGACTTGGCCGCATCGCCCGTGGTGGCGATGGCTTCGATCTCGCCCGCGCCCCCCTCGGCCGCCGCCTTTTCGAAGGCGGTGGTGCGCACCGTCAGGACCAGCTTCGTGTCGCTGGTCTTCACGGTGGCGATGGCGTTGCCCGCATAGATGGGACGCGTGAAGCTGTCCGGTCCCTCGACCGACAGGATATCGCTGATCTGCATCACGTCGATCAGTGCCGCCACGCGCGGGGCGATGTTCTTGCCGGTCGTGGTCGAGGGCGCAAGGAAGGCGTCGTGGCTTTCCATCAGCTTGGCCACCAGCGGCGCGACGTTTTCCGCGAGCGTATTGGCATAAGCCGCATCGTCGGCGACATGGACCTTGCCCACACCGGCGATCTTGGCTGCCGCCTGTGCGACACCGTCCACGCCCTGCCCCGCGACGATCAGGTGCACCTCGCCCAGCTTCGACGCCGCGGTGACGGTCGCCAGCGTGGCATCCTTGACGGCTCCGCCGTCATGCTCGACCCAAACCAGCGTCTTCACTTGGCCACTCCCAGTGCTTTGAGTTTCTCGACCAGTTCGTCGACCGAGCCGACCTTGACGCCCGCCTGGCGCTTGCCGGGCTCGGCAACGTGCGTGATCGTCAGGCGCGGGGCGATGTCGACGCCGTAGTCAGCGGCGGTCTTGGTCGCCATCGGCTTGGATTTGGCCTTCATAATGTTCGGCAGCGACGCATAGCGCGGCTCGTTGAGGCGCAGATCGGTGGTGACGATCGCCGGGAGCGTGAGGGCCACCGTCTCCAGCCCGCCATCGACCTCGCGAGTGACCTTGGCGGTGTCACCCTCGATCTCGACCTTGGACGCGAAGGTCCCCTGCGCCCACCCCAACAGGCCCGCCAGCATCTGGCCGGTCTGGTTGTTGTCGCCGTCGATCGCCTGCTTGCCCAGGATCACGAGGCCGGGCTGTTCCTCTTCCACCACCTTGGCCAGCAGCTTGGCGACGCCCAGCGGTTCGACCGGCTGGTCGGCGGTGATCAGGATCGCCCGGTCCGCCCCCATCGCCAGCGCGGTGCGCAGCGTGTCCGCTGCCTTCGCCTCGCCGATCGAGACGACGACCACTTCGGTCGCCGCCCCCTTCTCCTTCAGCCGGATCGCCTCTTCCACCGCGATCTCGTCGAACGGGTTCATCGACATCTTCACGTTCGCCAGATCGACGCCCGTCCCGTCCGCCTTCACGCGCGGCTTCACATTATAATCCAACACCCGCTTCACGGGCACGACGATCTTCATCAAGCTCACTCCGTCAGAAGCTGAAGCGGCCACCGATCGACGCCACGAACGCGCGGGCGTTCTGCACCTGGCCGTTGGTCAGGATCGGCGTCTGCACCGCCGTGCCCGCATAGGCGGCGGTGCGGCGGTCGATGGTCGCATCGGCGAAGTCGATATAGCTGCCCGCCGCATCCAGCGTGAAGCGCGGGGTCAGCTTGTACGAGCCGCCGATCGAGTAGTTCCAGCGGTTCGCATCGGGCACGCGCGCATCGCGATTGCCGTTCTGCGTCGGGGTAATGCCCCGCTGCACACCCGCGCGCACGGTCAGCCGGTCATTGGCCGCGTAATCGAAACCGCCGGCCAGCGAGAAGCTGTTCTTGTAATCCTCCGGGATTTTGGCGTTGATCGGTGCGCCTAGGCGGATCGCGTCGAAATCGGCCCAGGTGAAGCGCACCGCCTGCGCGTTCAGCGTCAGCTTGTCGGTGGCGCGGAAACGACCCGCGACGATGATCTGCGCGGGGGTGTAGAACTCCGCCGTCGCGCCGTCGATCGTCCGGTTCTGCGCCGCGAGCGGGCCGAGCAGGCCGCCGACTTCCAGGCTGCCCTTCAACTGGTGCTTGATGCGCGACTTGTAGCTGATGCCGACGGTCGCCCAGTCGTTGTGAAGCTGCACACCCGCGGTCCAACCCAGATCCCAGCCATCGCCCTTCAGACGCTGATACCCATCGGCCAGCAGCGGCGACAAATTGGGGAGCGCGTTGCCCAGTTCGGCCTTGGTATATTCGACGTTCAGCGCGCCACCGACGCGCAGCCAGTCGAGCACCGCGATACCAACCGAAGGCTGGATGTCGATGGTCCGCAGCTCGGTCTTCAGCGCACTGTACCGGGCCCAGCTGTTCGCGTCATATTCGGTGGTGAAGCTATAGGGCGAGGTCACGGCAAGGCCGACCGCGACCCGGTCGTTGAGCGGATAGGCGACGGCACCCGACGGCACGATGCCGCGATTGATCGGATCGCCGGACACGCCATTGCCACCGACGGGCCGCGCGGGCTGGCCGGGACGTACGATCACCGTGCCCCTATCGACGACATCGCCCTTGGGGATGATCGCCGACGCGCCGATCACCGCCTCGCCGCGCTCCATGCCCGCAATCGAGGCCGGGTTCCACCAGAGCGACGATGCGCCCGTGTCGGCGCCTTCACCGGAAAAGGCGCGACCCTGGCCACGGGTCGACTGTTCTTGAAGGTAAAAGGCCTGGCCATAGGCCGCGCCCGCAAAGGCGAAGGACGAAGAGACAATGGCGGTGGCCAGCAGCGGAGCCTTGAACGACTTCATCATGAGCATACTCCCCGGAGGATTTTTGTGATTGGGCAAAGGATCAGCGAATACGGGTCCAGGTCTGCGTCTTGCACAGCGGCACGAAGACGCAGCCGCGCACCTTCAGCGTGTCAGGCCCCTCGGGCGTCAGCTTGGCGCTGTACGTCTTGCCATCCTCGGCATTGTAGATGGTGCCGCCGCCCCAGCCTGCGCCGTCCTGCGAAAAGCCCTGCAGGATCAGCAGGTTCTTGAGCGGACGATTGCGCAGCTTGGGATCGCGGTTGTTCTGGTCGGTCAGCGCCGGATTGGTGCGCAGCTTTTCCGAGGACAGGATACGGCCGCACACCGAATTGCCGCACTTCTGGATCTCGACCACGCCGCCGCGCGTCTGGGTCTGCCAGCGGCCGACCACCGTGTCCGCATTCACGCCAGCCGCCGCAAGGGCCATGGCCGTCAGGGTCAACAACATGCCTCTTCTCCTCTCCATGCCCGATCCTCCGGGCAGGAGCGCCGGGTTTCTACCCGGTCGCTCCGAAATGTCTTCTTTTCCCTATACGTTCACAGGGTGACGCATAGGATAACGACACACCATGCCTACGATGCCGGTTAACCGCAATCAAGCGCAACCGGCGCCGTATCATTTCAAAATGCTTCCAGTTCCAGCGCCATGGTCGAACGCTTGCCCGACTTGATCGCCAGGAACGCCGCCGTCGCCTGGGGCAGGATACGGTCGAAGAAGAACCCGGCGGTGGCGAGCTTGGCCTTGTAGAAGCCCGCCTCGTCGGTTCCTTCCGCCAGCCGCTCGGTCGCGATCCGCGCCGATTTCAGGAAGCAATGCCCCATGCCGACCAGGCCCAGCAGCCGCAGATAATCGGTCGCCGCCGCACCCGCTTCCTCGGGGTCCTTCATCCCCTTCTGCGCGATCATGCCGGTGCTGAGCTGGAGCGCGCCGAACGCCTGCTGCATTGCCGCGGCCCAGCCGGTGATGGCCTTGTCCTCGGACTTGGTCAGCGCCTCGACCTGTTCCGACACCGCATGGAAGAAGGGGCGCATATAGCGGCCCATATGCGCGGGCATCTTGCGGCCGACCAGATCGAGCGCCTGGACGCCATTCGTGCCCTCATAAATCTGGGCGATGCGGGCGTCGCGAACGAACTGCTCGATGCCATGGTCGCGGATATAGCCATGACCGCCATGGACCTGCACCGCCAGATTGGCCGCCTCGAACGCCAGGTCGGTGAACAGCGCCTTCACGACCGGGGTCATCAACGCCACGAAGTCCGCCGCGCGCGACTGGTCGGCGGGGTTGATCGCATGCGCCTCGGCATCCAGCCCGCGCGCCGCCCATTGGCCCAGCGCCCGACAACCCTCGGCATAGGCGCGCATGGTCATCAGCATCCGGCGCACGTCCGGGTGGACGATGATCGGATCGGCGGGCAGGTCGGGACGCGCCGCGCCACCCAGCGCACGGCCCTGCAGGCGGTCCTTCGCGTAAGCGACGGCCGACTGGTAAGCGATCTCATTGACACCCAAGCCCTGGATGCCGACCGAGACACGCTCGGTATTCATCATGGTGAACATGGCGGCGAGGCCCTTGTTCAGCTCGCCTACGACCCAGCCCTTGGAATTGTTGAACTCCAACTGGCAGGTGGCCGATGCCTTCAGGCCCATCTTATGCTCGATGGCAGCCACGCTGACGCCATTGGCCGGACCGACCGAGCCGTCATCCTTGGGCAGATACTTGGGCACCAGGAACAGGCTGATCCCCTTCACCCCCTTGGGCGCATCGGGCGTGCGCGCGAGGACGAGGTGGATCACATTATCGGTCAGGTCATGGTCGCCCGCCGAGATGAAGATCTTGCCGCCGGTCAGCAGGTACGACCCATCCTCCTGCGGCTCGGCACGGGTACGCAGCAGGCCCAGATCGGTGCCGCAATGCG
Source organism: Sphingomonas sp. GM_Shp_1 (assembly GCF_026540895.1). Classification (GTDB taxonomy): domain Bacteria; phylum Pseudomonadota; class Alphaproteobacteria; order Sphingomonadales; family Sphingomonadaceae; genus Sphingomonas. The sequence continues at coordinate 29,020 of NZ_JALNUR010000009.1, forward strand.
CCTCGGTCAGGCACATCGTCCCCGACCATTCGCCCGAGATCATCTTCGGCAGATAGAATTGCTTCAAGTCCTCCGAGCCATGGCCCATCAGTGCGGTGGTCGCGCCGTGGGTCAGGCCGGGATAGAGGCTGAACGACAGGTTGGTCGCGCAGATCATCTCCTCGACCAGCTTGTTCACCGCCTCGGGCAGCCCCTGCCCGCCATATTCGACCGGCGAGGCGAGCGCGGCCCAGCCGCCCTCGCAGAACTGGCGATACGCCTCCTTGAACCCGGCGGGCGTACGGACAACGCCATTCTCCAGCTTGCAGCCTTCGATGTCGCCCGTCGCATTGAGCGGCAGCAGCACGTCCTGCGTGACGCGGGCCGCTTCTTCCAGGATGGCGTCGTACAGCTCGGGCCCGAACTCGTCCTGCCCTGCGACGGGGCCGAACTCGTCCTCCGTGAACAGCTCGTGGAGGACGAAACGCATGTCGCGCAGCGGCGCGTTATAGACTTGCATGGGACTATCCTCTCCCGATCAATTGCGCAGCGGCTTGCCGGTTTCGAGCATATGCTCGACCCGTGCCTGGGTCCGCGCGTCCTTGACGCTTTCCATGAAGGCGGCGCGTTCCAGCTTGAGCAGTTGGTCCTCGCTCACCTCGTCGATGATGTCGGCGTCGCCGCCGGTGACGATGTTCGCCAGACGGCCCGCGACCACCACGTCGTAGGGCGTCGCGACGCCCTTCTTGGCGAAGTCGGCGACCGCACCGTTGAACGCGACGCGTCCGGCCGCCCCCGGCAAGCGGAAGACGGGCTTTTCGGGCGGCTGATACCCCTCGACCAGCGACAGCGCCTTCTGCTTGGCATCGGCCAGCAGACGATCACGGTTCATGGTGATGCCGTCCCCTTCACGCAGATAGCCCATGTCCTTGGCGAGTGCCGCCGAGCGCGACACCTGCGCGGTCGAAATGGTCTCGAACGCCTTCATGGCGGCGGGCATCGGCCCCTTGGGCATTTTGGGCGACTTGGCGAGACGGTCGATCAGCTCGCCGTTTCCGCCCCAACCGGGGACCAGACCGACGCCGGTTTCGACCAGCCCGATATAGCTTTCCGCATGGGCCTGGATCGCATCGGCATGGAGCAGGATCTCGCACCCGCCGCCCAGCGCCATGCCGGCCGGCGCGGCGACCACCGGGAAAGGCGCGTATTTCAGCGCCTTGTACGCCTGCTGACCTGCAACGACCAGCTTGTCGACTTCGCCCCAGGCGGCGATGTTCACCGCGAACATGGCAAGGCCCAGGTTCGCACCCGCCGAGAAGTTGCTGCCTTCGTTATAGATGACCAGCGCCTTATACTGGCTCTTCACCAGCGCGATGGCCTTTTGCAGCAGCGACAGCACCTGCTCGTCGAGCGCGTTCATCTTGCCGGTGAACTCGAACGCCGCGACGTCATCGCCGACATCCCACAGCGCCGCCGAGCCGTTCTTCATCAGCGGCTCGGAGCGCAGCTTGATGTCCTCCAGCAGCAGCACGCCCTCGGCCCGGACCACATCGGCATAGTCGCCGCCCAGCGTGAGGTACTGACGCTTGCCGTCGACCACCCGGTAGAAGGGGCGATCCCCCGCCGTCTCCAGCAGGGCGGGCACCGGCTTGCCCTCGGCACGCAGCCGCTCGGCCAGCTTGCCCGGTCCCAGCCGGTCGATCAGCTCGAAGGGGCCGAACTTCCAGTTATAGCCCAGCTTCATCGCGTCATCGATCGCGACCACATCGTCCGCCGCCTCGCCGACTAGGCCCGCCGCATAGGACAGGACGGGGCCCAGCACCGCCCAAGCATAGTTGCCGACCTTGCCCGGCGTCGCGACCAGCGCCGCCAGATCCTTTTCGGCGCGCCCCGGCAAACGCTCGGGCTTCTTTTCCGCGCGATACTCGCCCGTCTGTAGGTCGATCGCCTGCTTGGCCTTGGTGCCGTCGGGCTTGCGGTCGAGACGGTAGAAGCCGCCCTTGCCCTTGCGCCCCGTGAACCCCTCCGCGATCATCTTGTCGACCAGCGGCAGCGGGCGGATCGTGTCGAAATAGGCGTCCCCTTCCGGCAGGGTCGAGGACAGCGACTTGGCGAGCAGGGGCATCAGGTCGATACCCACCAGGTCGATCAGCCCGAAAATACCGGTCTTGGGCACGCCCATCGGACGGCCGCCGATCTGGTCGGCCTCCTCGACGGTCAGCCCCTGGTCCATCGCCGCGTTGATCGCGACCGCGAGCCAATAGGTGCCGATACGGTTGGCGATGAAGCCCGGCGTGTCCTGGGCGCGGACGATCCGCTTGCCCATGCGGTGATCGACGAACTGCTCGACCTTGGCCGCGACACCGGCATCGGTGTGCTCCGAGGTCACGATCTCGATCAGCCGCATGTAACGCGGCGGGTTGAAGAAATGGGTGATCAGAAAGTCGTTTTTGAACTGCTCCGACCGCCCATCGACCAGATGGCCGAGCGGGATGGTCGAGGTGTTGGACGACACCGCCGTACCGGGACGTTTCAGTGCCTCCAGCTTGGCATAGAGCGACTGCTTGACGTCCAGCCGCTCGACCACCGCCTCGACGATCCAGTCGCATTCGGCGACCTTGGCCAAGTGATCCTCGATATTGCCCGTTTCGACCAGCTTGGCGGCGGCGGGCGACATGAAGGGGGCAGGTTCGGTCTTGAGCATCTTCGCCACGGCACCCTTGGCCACCGCGTCACGGTCGCCGCCGTCCTTCGGCACGATGTCGAGCAGCAGGACGGGCACACCGGCATTGGCGACCTGCGCCGCGATGCCAGCCCCCATCACGCCTGCGCCGATCACGCAAACCTTGTTGATCGTGTCAGCCATCATGCACGCTCCAGCACAGTCGCGATGCCCTGCCCGCCGCCGATGCACTGGGTGGCCAGCGCATAGTGACCGCCGTCACGCGCCAGCAAAGCCGCCGCCTTGCCGACGATGCGCGCGCCGGTCGCGCCCAGCGGATGGCCGATGGCGATGGCACCGCCGTCCTTGTTGATCGCGTCTTCCTTGAGGCCAAGATCGCGGATGCAGGCGATCGCCTGGCTGGCAAAGGCTTCGTTGATCTCGACCACGTCGAGGTCGCTCGAGGCGATACCGGCACGCGACAGCGCCTTCTTGGACGACGCGATCGGGCCCAAACCCATCGTCTCCGGCTCGCAGCCCGAAATCGCGACCGACTTGATGCGGGCGAGGATGGTCAGGCCGTGCTTCTTGGCGAACTCTTCGGAGGTGACGAGTACGGCGGCCGCGCCATCGGTCAGCGGCGAGGCGGTGCCCGCCGTCACCGTGCCCTCCTTGTCGAAGGCAGGCTTCAGCCCAGCCAGAACCTCTTCGGTCGTGTCGGGGCGGATCAGGCCATCCTCGGTCACGTCGCCCGCCTTGGTGCGGATCGGCACGATCTCATCGGCCAGGCGACCGGCGGCGCGCGCCTCGGCGGCCTTTTTCTGGCTGGCGACCGCGAACTTCTCCTGCTCGGCGCGGGTGATCTGGTATTTTTCCGCGACATTCTCGGCGGTCTGGCCCATGCCCATATAGGCGCCGGGCCGCGCGGCGGCGAGTTCGGGATTGGGCAGCGGGTTGTAGCCGCCCATCGGCACCCGGCTCATCGACTCGATGCCAGCGCAGATGAACGCCTCGCCCGCGCCGATCTGGATCTGGCCCATGGCGATATGGATGGCCGACATGGACGACCCGCAAAAGCGGTTCACCGTCATGCCGCCGACCGACAGCGGCAGGTCCGCGAGCAGACCGATCAGCCGCGCGACGTTCATGCCCTGCTCGCCCTCGGGGAAGGCGCAGCCCAGGATGATGTCCTCGATCTCCGACGCATCGACGCCGGTCCGCTCGATCAGCCCGCGAATCACCTGTGCGGTCAGGTCGTCGGGACGGACCCGTGCGAGCGCGCCCTTGCCAGCCTGGGTGAAGGGAGAGCGGGCATAGCCTGCGATCACGATGTTGGTCATCCAATCCTCTCTTTATGGGCTTGCGGCCTAACGTTAAGGTGCGTTACCTACCCTATACGTCAACACAATAAGCAACTCGACCGCAATCGACAACCGGGTATGGTCGAAAAAAGATATAGGAGAGCGATGCGATGACGGCAGGAGCCATCGGGGAAACCACGACAGGCGGTGTTCCGGGTCAGGCGACGGGACGCCCGCTGGTGTCCGAGCCCCGGCTGCTATCCGACATGTTCGAGGCTACGGTACGCCGCCATGGCGACCGGCCCGCCGTCGATTTCATGGGTCGCATCACGCGCTATGGCGAGCTGTCGGACATGGTGGACCGTGCCGCCGCGGGGCTTCAGGCGCTGGGCGTGAAGCCGGGGACGCGCGTCGCGCTCTGCCTGCCCAACATCATCTATTACCCCGTGCTGTTCTTCGCCACGCTCAAAGCCGGTGGCATCGTCGTCAACGTCAACCCGCTCTATGTCGATCGCGAGCTTTGCCATCTGCTGGAGGATTCGGGCGCGGAGATCATCGCGACCTGCGACATTCCCGACATCCATGCTCGGGTTGGCAAGGCCGCCGAGAAGCTGGGCTTGCGCCACGTCATTTCCTGCCCCGTGGCGGACGCGCTGCCGACCGTGAAGGGTCTGGCCTATCGCCTGCTCAAGCGCTCGATGATCGCCGCCCCCGGTCCCTCGCCCCGCCACCTGACCTTCGCACAGATGATGAAGCGCGGACGCGGCCTGACCCCCGTCGCCGCCAAGCCGGACGATGTGGCGGTGCTGCAATATACCGGCGGCACCACGGGCAGCCCCAAGGCGGCGATGCTGTCGCACCGCAACCTCATCGCCAATGCCGATGCCATGGTCATCCATACCGGTGGCGAGGACGCGATCGGGGCGGAGCGGATATTGGGCGTGCTCCCCCTCTTCCACGTCTTTGCGCTGACCACGGTGCTCAGCTTCGCGATCCGGGTGGGCGCGGAGATGATCCTGCTCCCCCGGTTCGAGCTGGATCAGGTGCTGAAGACCATCGCGCGCAGCAAGCCGACCTATTTCCCCGCCGTCCCCACCATCTACAACGCGATCGCGGGTGTGGCCGAGGCGCGCAAGGTCGACCTGTCGGCGATCAAGGCCTGCATCTCGGGCGGCGCGCCGCTCCCCGCCGAGGTACGCATCGCCTTCGAGACGACGACCGGCGGCAAGCTGGTCGAAGGTTACGGCCTGTCCGAGGCGTCGCCGATCATCACCTGCAACCCGCTGACCGGCGAGAACAAGGGCGGCTCGGCGGGCTTGCCCTTTCCCGGCACGACGATCGAGATTCGCGACCGCGACAATCCCGACCGTCTGATGCCGCCCGGCGAGGTCGGCGAAATCTGCGCACGGGGGCCGCAGGTGATGGCGGGCTATTGGAACAAGCCCGCCGAGACCGAGCAGGTCTTCATCCATGGCGCGCTGCGCACCGGCGATGTCGGCTATCTGGACGAGGACGGTTATCTGTTCATCGTCGACCGGATCAAGGACGTGATCCTATGCGGCGGCTACAACGTCTATCCGCGCATGATCGAGGAGGCGCTATATGAACATCCCGCCGTCGCCGAGGCGGTGGTGATCGGCATCCCCGATCCCTATCGCGGCCAGTCGCCCAAGGCCTTTGTCAAGCTGGCCCCCGATCACCATGCCACGCCGGAGGAACTACGTGCTTTTCTTCAGGACAAGGTCAGCAAGATCGAGCTTCCCCGCGAAGTCGAAATCCGCGAAAGCTTGCCCAAGACCTTGATCGGCAAATTGTCGAAAAAGGAACTGGTCGAAGAAGAACTGGCGAAGGCGGCGGCAGCGACGCAGCCGATGGGGGAATAGACGGTGGGGGATGAAGAGGAACTGCACGGCATTCAGGATGTTGCGAACAGCCTGGGCGTCACGACGCGCACGCTGCGCTTCTATGAGGATCGCGGGCTGATCGAACCGCGCCGGGTGGGCACTGCGCGGGTCTATTCCAAGCGCGAGACGGCGCGAATGCAGTTGATCCTGCGCGGCAAGCGGCTGGGCTTTTCCCTCCGCGAGATCGAAGAGTTCCTACGGCTATACGATGCCGATCCCCAGCATGTCGAACAGATGCGCGTTCTGGCCGAACGGTGCCGCGAGCGGGTGAACGAACTCCGCCAGCAGATGACGGCGCTGGTGCAGACGGTGGAGGAACTGGAGACGATCGAACGCCAGGCGCGCGAGCGGATCGCGAAAGCGGGGGTGTAATCCGATCCTCCCCAGCATGGGGAGGTGGCAGGCCGAAGGCCTGACGGAGGGGGGCTTCCACAAAGGGCGTCCCTCGCGGCGGTCCCCCTCCACCATGCTGCGCATGGTCCCCCTCCCCGTACCGGGGAGGGATCAGCTCGCCGTCGGCGCGCGCCAGCCCAGGCCGAGGGCTTTTTGCAGCGCCACATAATCGTTGGTCAGCCCGGCCACCGCCTGCGAGAGCGACTGATCCGCCGCCACACGCTGCCGCTCCGCATCCAGCGTGTCGATCAGCGTCGCGGCCCCGGCCCGGTAGCGCTGCTGCATCAGCACCGCCGAGCGATCCGCCGACGCCTTGGCCCTGGCCAGCGTCGCCACCGTGTTCCGCCGCGCCCGGAAACGCGACAGCGCATCCTCGGCATCGCGCAGCGCCAGCAGGACCGCGCCGCGATACTGTGCCTCCGCCTCGTCACGCGCGCCCTCGGCCTGGCCGACACGGGCATTGGCGCGGCCGAAGTTCAGCGCGTTCCACTGGAGCATCGGCGCGCCCAGCGTCACCAGATTATCGAGATCGGTCAGCGAATCCAGCGAGGTGCCGCCGATGCCGATGATCCCCATCAGGTTGAGGCGCGGAAACTTCGCCGCCTCCGCCACGCCGATCCGCGCGGTCTGCGCGGCCAGGTTGCGTTCGGCGGCGCGGATGTCGGGGCGACGCTGGAGCAGCGCGGTCGGATCGCCCACCGCCACCTGTGCGGGGGGCAGCGGCACCTTGCCCGGCTGGCTGAGCCGCTGGTCCAGCGTCCCCGGCGCTTCGCCGATCAGGATGGCGAGCGCATTCAAATAGGTCTCGACCGAGGAGGAGAGCGGCAGGATCTGCGCGTCGGTGCTCTCCACCTGGTTGCGCAGACGCTCGACCTCCAGTTGCGAGGCGGTGCCGTTGGCGAAACGCTGCTCGGTCAGCTTCAGCGTGTCGCGCTGCATCCGCGACGCGTCGCGCGCCAGGATCAGCCGCTGTTGCGCGTCGCGCAGGCCGATATAGGCCTGGGCGACATCGGCGCTGAGCGACACCTGCGCATCGGCGACATTGGCCTCCGCCGCCGCCGCGCTGGCGCGCGCCGCCTCCACCGTGCGGCGGCGTCCGCCGAACAGGTCGATCTCCCAACTCGCGTCGAAGCCCAGGTTGAAGAAATCGACATTGGTGCCGCCGCCCGAGCCGCCGCTGGCCCCACCCTGGCCCCCGCCCTGCTCTTCGCCGCCGCCCAGATTCAGCTCGGGCAGATTGGCGTGAAGATAGGTCGCGCTGGCATTGGCATTAGGCGCCTGATTGGCCCGCTCCAGCCGCAAGGCCGAGCGCGCCTGCTTCAACCGCGCCTGGGCCACCGCGACGTTCGGATTGGCCTCCAGCGCGCGCTCCTCCAGCCAGGTGAGCATGGGATCGTTCAGCGTCGTCCACCAGTCGGCCACCGCCGGTGCGGTGGTCGCGAGCGTGTTGTCGGCGCGCGCGAACCCGGCGGGGGGCGTCGCGGCCGAGCCTATGCCCTTGGGAGGTCCGGCATAGTTGGGCCCGACGGTGCAGGCCCCGAGCAGGAGGAGCGGGATGAGGGAAAGCTGCTTGCGCATCATGGGTCTCAATGCATCGCCACGGGGCCGCCCTTGGGCAGCGGGCGGAGGAACAGGACAAGCGGCATCACCATCAGGATGCCGACGCACAGGATGAAGAACAGGTCGTTATAGGTCATGACCAGCGCCTGTTGCCGGATCGTATTGCCGATCATGCGCAGCGCCGCGTCGGGGCTGCCGAACTGCTGGGTCAGCGCGTCGATCCAGCCTTGCGTCGATCCCGAATTGGCCGACAGCGATTCCTCCAGGCGGCGCTCGTGCAGGAAGCTGCGCTGGTCCTGCACCGTCGCGATCCCGGCCAGCGCGAAGGAGCCGCCCAGGTTGCGCGCCGCGCTGAACAGCCCCGCCGCATCGCCCGCCTGCGACGGCGGCACGGAGGAGATCGCGGCCTGGTTCAGGAACAACATGCCCAGGATGGTGCCAACGCCGCGCAACAGCTGCGAGTCGGTGAACGAGCTACCGGTCGAATCCGCGGTCAGCACCGTGTCGATCCCCGCGCTCAATGCCATGATGCCCAGGCCCAGTCCGACCGCGATGCGGATATCGACCCTTTTGATCAGGATCGGGGTGAAGGGCATCATGATCAGGCTGGGAATGCCGCTCAACAGCACGACCTTGCCCGCCTGGAACGCATTATATCCGGCAATCGAGGCGAGGAACTGCGGGATCACATAGGAGGTGCCGTAGAGCACCATGCCCAGCACGATGCCCATGATCACGACGCTGCCGAACTGACGGTCGAGCAATAGCTTCAGCCGGATGACCGGGCGCGACGCGACGAATTGCCCGGCGAACAACAGCCCGAAGCCGAAGATCGACAGGATGGTCAGCTCGATGATCTCGCGCGACTCGAACCATTGCTCGCGCTGCCCCTCTTCCAGGACCACGGTCAGTCCGCCGAGCCCGAGCGCAAGGCCCGCAATGCCCAGCCAGTCGGCCTTGGCCAGTTCGGACAGATGCGGCTTCTGGTGCGGCAGGCCGACCAGCAGCAGCGTGACGAGCACCGCGCCCACCGGAATGTTCAGGAAAAAGGCATAGTGCCAGCTGACATTCTCGGTCAGCCAGCCGCCGATCAGCGGCCCCATCACCGGCCCCAGAATGGCGGTGACGCCGAAGAAGGCGGTGCCGATCGGCTGCTGCTCGCGCGGCAGGCGGGTGGCGATGATGGTCAGCGCGGTCGGGATCAACGCGCCGCCGGTGATCCCCTGCCCCGCCCGTCCGATGATCATCATCGTCAGGTTGGTCGACAGCCCGCACATCACCGAAAAACCGGTGAACAGGATCGAGGCGATCAGCAGGAAGGTCCGCAGGCCGAGCAACCGCTCCAGCCAGGCGGACAGCGGGATGATGATGATCTCGGCGACCAGATAGGAGGTCGCGATCCACGTCCCCTCCGTCCCGCTCGCGCCGATCTCGCCCTGAATGGTCGGCAGCGCCGAGTTGACGATCGAGATGTCGAGCGTCGCCATCAGCGCACCGATGCTGCCCGCCGCGACGGCGAGCCAGGCGGTCAGGTCCGCCTTGGCCGGAGGGGCACCCCGTTGGGCGGCGGCGGCGCTCACCGGCGCTGCGCCCCCTCCCGCGCTTCGTTATGCTGGTCCTGCTGCTCGGCGATCCGCTTCAGCGCGCCCTTGGCGGAGCGGGTGTCGACCGTCACCTCGACCGACATGCCCGGCACCATCAGGGCGCGGGTCTGCGCATCGGCGTCGACCGCGATGCGGACGGGCACGCGCTGCACGATCTTGGTGAAGTTGCCGGTCGCGTTCTGCGGCGGCAGCAGCGAGAATTGCGCGCCGGTACCCGGCGCCACGCTTTCGACATGGCCCTTGATCTCGACGCCCGGCAGCGCATCCACTTCGATCTTCACCGGCTGGCCGGGACGCATCAGGCCGAGTTGCGTCTCCTTGAAGTTCGCATTGATGTAGAGCTGGCCGACCGGCACGATCGACATGGTGCGGGTGCCCGCCTGGACGAACTGGCCGACGCGCACCGTCTTGTTGCCGACACGGCCTGCGATCGAGGCGCGGATCATGGTCGAGCCCAGATTCACCTCGGCCGCGTCCAACTGCGCCCGTGCGGCCTGGCCCTGCGAGCGAGCCTGCTGCCCTTGCGCATTCAGCGTACCGATGCGGCGGCGCGCAGCGGACAGCGCGGCATTGGCCGCCGCGACCTTGGCATTGGCCTGACGCGCCTGGTTCTGAAGCTGCGACAGACGTTCGCGGCTTTCCGCACCCGACGCGGCGAGCGGGGTGTAGCGCGCGACTTCGGCCTGGGCGAAGACGGCATCGCTCTGCGCGGCGCGGAGATCGGCCTCGGCGCGATCGATCGCGGCCTGCTGTTCCTTGATCTGCGCCTGAACGCCCTCGGCATTGGCCTGCGCCACGCCGATCTGCGCCTCGATCTGCGCGGTTTGCGCGCGATAGTCGCGGGTGTCGATCTGGAGCAGCGGCTGCCCCGCCTGGACGTTCTGGTTCTCGCCGACGAACACCTTGTCGACATAGCCCGACACCTTGGGCGCGACGGTCACCGCATCGGCCTGGATGAAGGCGTCGTTGGTCGCCTGCATATACTGGCCGACGCTCTTGTAGTTCGCATACCAGAACACGCCGACGATCACCGCGACCGCCGCGACGACCAGCAGGATGATGCGGATCCGCCGCTTCTTGGCGGGTGGGACGGGGGTCTTGTCTTCCGCTTCGGCCGCATCCTGCGCGCCGGCGTCCTGCCCCTCATTCACGTGATGTGCGTCGGCCATCCAGGCCTCCCTGTCGATGGAATCAATAGAACCTGACGGTGCTTTTGCTCGCACTTGCACAATAAGGCAAGACCATTTATTGAGCTACCTCACAATATGCCTGATCATGATGCCTTGGCCCTTCGCTACAGTCGTATCTACCAGCGGCTCCATCGCCACCTCGACCGGCGCATGGCGGCGCAGGGGGCATCCTTGGCGCGCGCCAAGCTGCTGCATTTCATCGCGAACAACATGCCGGTGCGCGCGGCGGACGTGGCGGAGTGGTTCAACCTCGCCCCGCGAACCGTGACGCAGGCGATCGACACGATGGAGCGCGACGGGCTGGTGGTGCGCGTGGCGGACCCGGGCGACCGGCGGGCCAAGCGGCTGGAGATCACCGAAAGCGGCGAACAGGTCATCCGCCAGACCGAGCCGTTGCGCCGCGAACTGGTCGAACAGGCCTTTTGCCTGCTGACCCCGGACGATACCGCGCAACTCGAGCGCATTCTCGACAAGCTGGAACTGGCGATCGAAACGCGGCTGGAGGGGCCGTCCAGCGAGCCTTAGGGCGGTAAGTTCCTCCCTGATCCAGGTCGGAGTGCGTTACCGCACCTCGCCATAGAATTTCAGCGCAGGGGGCGCATGGTCGAGCGGTTGCCCCGTCGCCACCCGATACGCCGCACGAACCGCCGCGCCCAGGCTGCCCGCACGAAAGGGCTTGGCGATGCAGCCGATGACCAGCGGATGCCCGCCACGATCGGGACAATTGCCGCTGAGGAACACGCAAGGGATACCGCGATCGGCCAGAAGCTGCGCGGCGGTCAGCCCGCTATCCCCGTCCGCCAGCTTGACGTCGCACAGGGCGAGGTCGGGCCGGTCCTGCTCCGCCAGCGCCATGGCGGACGCCACCGTGTCGGCGATGCCGACGATGCGGTGACCGTGAAGCGTCAGCGCGTCCTCGACCAGCATCGCGACCAGCGCTTCGTCCTCGATGATCAGCAGGTTCAGCGGATCGTCGGGCATGTCATCCCTGCGGGGATCGTCATCAATGCGCGCAACCGTGCCCGAATTCACCGCCGTCATGCGGCATGACCAAGATCAGGCACTCGTCATCCTCGTTCGTCAATGTCGCTCGCAGTTGGTGGCAAAGCCGCACGACGAGCCGATTCTGCTCGGCAATGGTCGCGACACGTCCCCATCCGGAGCCCTGAAACGAGATGTTCAGCTTTTCGTTCCCGTCGCGCTCGACGGCCTGCAATGTGATCCGGGGCAGCGCCCCCCCGTCTTCCAGAAGGGCGTCGAGCAGCAGCGCCGCCGCCACCGCCCGCTCGATCGGTACCGCCAGCGGCAGAGGCGCGTGGATGGTCCCGGTGGGAACATCGCCCCGCAACTGGGTGATGACGTCGCCGAACAGCGCGGGCAGGTCGACCAGCCCCGGATCGGCGGTGGCGTAGAGCGGGCGGTGCGCGCTTGCCAGCACCTGCAACCGCTCCGCCGCGCGCGACAGCGCCGTCCGGGCGGCGGGCTCGACCGCCGAACGCACCTCATGCGACACCAGACCGATCGCGACTTGCAGCGCGTTGCGGACCCGGTGGTTCAATTCCGCCAGCAACCGCGCCTGCGTGTCGATGCCGTGGCGCAACGCCTCCTCGATACGCAAGCGATGCTGCGCCAGCGCGGCATAATGGCAGAGCAGCAGGAGCAGCCGCCGCTCCTCTTCGTCGAAGGGTCGCGCCGTGCGCCGCCCGAAGCCCAACGTGCCCAGCACCTCGTCCCCGTGCAGCAACGGCATGCACAGATAGACCTCGACGCCCAGCGACCGGACATAGCTCGTCCGGGTTTCCGCATTCCCCTGCACATCGGTCAGGTGCAGCGTCCGCCGCTCGCGCATCACCTGCCCGCAGGCGGAGCTTTCGACATCCAGCATCGCCGCCTCGTGGCGTTCGGCGCGGGTCAGTCCGCCCGACGCCTCCAGCCGGGTCGCGTCGCCATCGCGGCGGAAATGGAAGAAGACGTCGAGCCGAAGCTCGTCACGGATCAGCGCGAACAGCGAGTCGATCATCGCCGCCGGATCGTCGGCAGTCATCAACCGCTCGGTCGCCGCCGCCACCAACGCCAGATAGCGGCGCACATCGGCGGGATCGGCGGTCGCCGTCGCGATCGTATCACCGGTCAAGGGCAATGGCGGAGTCAATGGCGGGGCAAGAACCACGTTCTACAGATAGCGGTCCCCGCCCGCCCCTCCAAGGGTCAAGAAGCTGAAATAGGATAAGATGAAAGTCACTTTCTTTCAGACTCTTACTTCACTCGACCCATTCGCCATGTCGTGCCGCCCTCCCCGTCCGGACCGGAAGGGGAAGGCGACATGCTCGCCACCCTGAAGAGGCGGAATCAGCGCGCCATCACCGCCGACTGGTCGAGCGGCACCACCGGCAGCCAGACCCGGCTGGCATTGGCCCCGCCATGCTCCAGCGTGATCGTCGCCTTGCGATAGTCGCCGGCCTTGGCGGTGAAGATGTTGGGCACGAAGGTCTGCGGATTGCGGTCGTAGAGCGGGAAAAGGCTGGACTGAACCTGGATCATGATCCGGTGCCCCGGCTGGAACACATGGTTCACGGTCGGCAGGCGGAACTTATACTCCTGCACCTTGCCCGCCGGAATGGCGGTCGGATTGGCGAAGCTGTTGCGATAGCGGCCCCGGAAGATGTCGAGGCTGATCGGCAACTCATATCCGCCCATCTTCGCGTTGATGGCATCCTCGGGCGGGAAGACGTCGATGATCTTCACCACGAAATCGCCGTCCGTGCCGGTCGTCCGCGCGAACAGATCGGCGATGGGCGCGCCCGACACGCGCACCGCCTTGGTCAGGACGGGCGTGCTATAGGTGACGACATCGGTGCGGCCATCGACATGCCGCTGGTCGCTGACCAGCCAGTCGCCCCAGCGGCCGTCGTCGAAATTGACCGGGCGCGACAGATGCGGGACCGGATTGGCGGGATCGGAGACATAGGCATCCTGCCCCGTCCCCGGCTTGTCGAAGCTCAACCCCTTGCCGTCCGCCAGATAGAGCGGGGTGAGCGGGGCGGCGCAACCCGTCTGGCAGGCGAGCGGCCACTGGGTCAGCTTGTCCCAGTGATTTTCGCCGGTGTTGTAGATGGCGGCGCTGGGCAGGTTCGCCGCCGGGCCATCCTTCAGATACTGGTTGAACAGCGGCAGGACCATGTCCTCGCGGAACTGCTTGGCGGTGTCGCCATTCCACTGGAACGGCCCCAGGCTGCTGCCGGTGCGGTTGATCTGGCTGTGCCGCCATGGGCCCATCACCAGGAAATTATTGCCCAGCTTGCCCTTGGCCTTCAGCGCCTCCCAAGAGGTGATCGCGCCGTACATGTCCTCCTGATCCCACAGCCCCTGTTCCCAGAGGGTGGGCACGTTGGAGGGGTTCGCCGCGAGCAGCTTGTCGAGTGCCTGACCCTGCCAGTAAAAGTCATAGGACGGGTGCTGCACGACGCGCTGCCACATGGGCAACTGGTCATAGCCCGACTTCTTGGCCCAGTCGTTCGCCGAGCCGTAGCGGAAATTCTCGTAATCGTCATAGCCGCCGCTCGACGGCGCCTTGCCCTCGCCCTTGTAGCCGGTCTGCGATCCGATCCAGCCGATATTGGCGAGGCGGAAGGCGCCGTAATGGAACCAGTCGTCGCCCATCCAGCCGTCGATCATCGGGCTTTCGGGCGCGGCGACCTTCAGCGCGGGGTGCGGATTGAGCAGCGCCATGACGACGGTGAAGCCCTCATAGGAAGACCCGATCATGCCGACGCGCCCGTTCGACTCGGGCAGGTTCGCCTTGTTCACCAGCCAGTCGATCGTGTCATAGGCGTCGGTCGTGTGATCGACCTTGGTCGCGTTGAGCGGACCGATGACGGGGCGCGTGACGACATAGTCGCCCTCCGATCCGTACTTGCCGCGAATGTCCTGATAGACGCGGATATAGCCGGCCTTGGTGAATTCCTCATCGGCCAGCGGCAGCGCCTCGATCATCCGGGTGCTGTCCGACCGCTTGGCGCGGCCCGCCGCGTTATAGGGGGTGCGGGTCAGCACGATCGGTGCGTTCACCGCACCCTTGGGCACGACGATGACGGTGTAGAGCTTGGTCCCGTCGCGCATCGGAATCATCACTTCGCGCTTGTCGTAATCGCGCTCGGCGATGTTGGTCGGCGGCGTGAACTTGGCGGGAATGTCGCTGACCGTGGAGTCGGTCACGACCTTGACCGGGGTGGACGGCCGATCGGCGTCGGCGCGCTGCTGCGCCGTGGCGGGTGACAGGATCGCGAGCGCGCTGGCGGCGAGCAAAAGGTTACGCAACTTCATGAAAACGGATCCCCCTCATGGATCGGTTGGTGGCCCATCGTGCCGCGATCAATGCCTCAGGGCAACTGGCCGATTTTGCCATTGATACAATGTCTCATTAACGTGACAAGGCCCCGCGGCATCGGGTAACGGCCTGACACCATGCTTCCCTTTCGCGATCATGGCCCATAGAAAGGTCTGACAAAGGCGCCAGCAAGCCCCCTTCCCATCGGAGAGGAACAAGTCGAGTGACGACAGTGAAGCGACGCGGACCCGCCCATAGCGCCCTGGCGCGGGACATCGGTGTCGCCATCGTGACCGGGCGGATCGCCACCGGATCGACGCTGCCGGGAGAGGTCGAGATCGCCGAGCAGCGCGGCATGTCGCGCTCCGTGGTGCGGGAGGCGCTGCGGATGCTGTCCGCCAAGGGACTGGTGGTCAGCAAGCCCAAGGCGGGGACCCGGGTGCGCGAGCGGCTGGAGTGGAACCTGCTCGACCCCGAACTGCTCGCCTGGATGTTCGAGGGGGAACCGCCCGCCGGTTTCGTCCAGAGCCTGTTCCAGCTTCGCCTGATCGTCGAGCCCGCCGCCGCCGAACTCGCCGCCGTCAAGCGCGACACCCGCCAATTGTCACGCATGGGGGCCGCGCTGGAGGCGATGGGCGAGAACGGCCTCCACACCGAACAGGGCCGCGCCGCCGACCAGCTGTTCCACAACATCATCCTGGAGGCGACGGGCAACGAGCTGCTGATCAGCCTGTCGGGCAGCATCGGCGCGGCGGTCCGCTGGACGACGCTCTACAAGCATCGCAGCGCCAAGCTGCCCCGCGACTCCATGCCCGAACATCGCCAGCTCTTCGCCGCCATCGCCGAATCCGACGCCGCCGCCGCACGCGCCGCGACGATCGTGCTGGTCGACCAGGCGCGAGAGGATACCGAGCGCGCGCTGGCGCGGTGATTTCGCCGAAAAGGGCGGGACGACGCGATCGCCCGAGAGGGGCGACATCCATTTCGCGTCGTCTTCCCTCTCCCCTGGATAGGGGAGAGGGTTAGCGGAGCTTGCCAGCCTACTGGCTAGCGCAGCTTGGGTGAGGGGTTGAGCGAGCCGCAGGCTCGCGCGCGCTCTGCGCGCCCACCCCTCACCCAGCTCCGACTAAGCCTTTGCTTCGCAATGCCTAAGTCTGCGCAACCCTCTCCCCTCTATGAGGGGCGAGGGAGGAAGAGCCGCTCAATCGAACCTAGGCCCGCGCCCCCGCCCTCTCTCCCAATCGCGCATGCCATGCCAGGGCGGCACGCCCGGCCAGGTTGCGCATGTCCTGCAACGACGCCAGATCGGCCTCGCGACGGGTGCGCCGGTGCAACCAGCCGCCGGGATCATGGGCGGCGATCTCCGCCTCCACGCTCGCGCGCCCGGCGGCGGCGCGCGCGGCCTCGATGACCGCGAACGGCTGATCGCTTTCCACCGCCTCGCCATAGCGGCGATTGGCGCGGATGCCGTCCTCGATCCGCTTGGGCAAGGGCGGGCCGAAGTCGCTCCGAAAGGCGAGGACCGCGACCAGTGCGGCCAGGCTGCCGACGATATTGTCGATCATCCGCGCCGACGCGATACCGACGCCCGGATGCAGCATGTCGGTGACCAGCACGAACAGCACCGTCAGGAACATCACGAAAATAGTGTAGTTGACCGAGCGCAACGCCATGGTGATCGCGGTCAGGGCCACCGCGACCAGCGCGGGCACGATCGGACCACCGCCGAGCAGGGGCAGCGCGTGCGCCATCATCCCCCCGATCAGGCTACCCAGGATACGCTCCAGACAGCGCGCCCATGTCACCCGGACGCCGCCTTGAAGCACGACGATCACCGCCATCGCCGCCCAATAGGGATAGCCCAGCCCGAAGATGATCGCCGCATAATAGACCATGATCAGCCCCCCGGCCTGACGCAGCCCCTGGCGAACCATCGAGACCGGCGAGCCCGTTCCGACCGTCGCCGGGGCTACCTCCACGGCGGTGTCCCGCCCCGACAGCAGCGACAGCGCCGATCCGAAAGCCGCCGCGCATCCCTGGAACGGATCGTCGGTCAGGACGCCGCGCACCGCCCGTATCCTCGCGCACGCCTCCGCCAGCACAGCCTCGGTGCGGGGTCGCTGGCGAAGGGATAGCCACCAGGCGGACACCGCGTCGCGGCACGCCTTGGCCAGAGCCGCCCGCTCCTCCACCGGCCCGTAGCGATCGATACAGGCCTGATCGAGCGCGAGCAGCGCCCCGAACATCGTCTCCGCCGCCGCCAGTTCGCGCCGGGCCGTCGCCGCCCGGCCCGGCTCGCTCTCGAAGCGGACCAGCACCTCGCGGAACCGCTCGATCGCCAGACGCACCGCGCGGCGATGCTCGGCATGATCGCTATGCCACTGCGCGTCGCGGTGGGGACGGTCGCGCAGCCCGGCGAGGTAATCCGCCATGTCGAGCAGCCGCGCGCTCACCGATTGACCGGCACGGCGCAGCGGGTCGAACGCATCGATGCGCCAGAGGAGATTGATCAGCGCATAACTCCACGCCGCTCCGGCGAAGAACGCCATCGCCAACAGGAACGCGGCATCCAGCCGGTTCGGAAAGCCGACCGCGACCACCGCCACCACGCCCGACAGCGTGCCGACGAGCCCCCCGAACTTGAGCCGCCCCGCGCCCAACGTCACGAGGAAGACCAGGAGCGGGCCGACGATCATCGCCGCATGCGGTGCGATCGACGCCGCCCAGGAGCCGACCAGCACCACCGCCGTCCCCCCGGCCACAAAGACCGCCAGCAGCCGACGGCGCAGGTGATCCGGCCCCGGCACGTCGCACAGGCATGTCCAGAAGGCGGCATAGACCGCCCACCCCCATTCGCTCCGCCCCGTCAGGATCGCCAGAAGCAATGGCAGGGCGACCGCCACCGCCGCGCGATAGCCCTCCGCATGGTTCAGATGTTCGGGGACGAGGCTGAACGAGCGCAACTCCAATCGGCGACCCAGCCTTCGGATCGCTCGTGTCACCCCGTATCGATCGCCCGGAGGCCCCTCGACAAAGCCGCGCTTCGTCACGCAAGTCTCCACCATCCAACATCGCGCAGTATAGCGGCTTCGCGATCCTGATCCATATTACGGGTGGAGGGGGCCGGCCTAGGGCCAATCCACATTCATGCCACTCCCTCTTCCCTCTCCCCTGGATAGGGGAGAGGGTTAGCGGAGCTTGCCAGCCTGCTGGCTAGCGCAGCTTGGGTGAGGGGTCGAGCGAGCCAAAGGCTCGCGC
Source organism: Sphingomonas sp. GM_Shp_1 (assembly GCF_026540895.1). GTDB lineage: Bacteria > Pseudomonadota > Alphaproteobacteria > Sphingomonadales > Sphingomonadaceae > Sphingomonas. The sequence goes on from NZ_JALNUR010000009.1 coordinate 47,198, forward strand.
GCGCTTTGCGCGCTCCACCCCTCACCCAGCTCCAACTAGGCCTTTGCTGTGCAAAGCCTAAGTCTGCGCAACCCTCTCCCCTCAGAGAGGGGCGAGGGAAAAGAAGGGCATATCTGAATGTCGATCCGGCCTATTGGATGACCGGCCCCCGTCAATGGCGCGCTTCGTCGATCAGTTCACCGCCTCGAACACGAACGCCGTGCCGACATAGTCGCCCTTCAACGGCGCGCGCAGCCCTCGGTTCATCCAATAGGCCCCTGACGCCCGCTCCGGCACGCCTGCGGGCCGGGCCGCGCCGTCGAGCATCTTCACGCCGTAGATCCGCGCCGGGTCCAGCCCCTGCGCATGGATGGCGGCGGGATTGTCGCGCCACATCGACGAATGCAGCATCTGGAACAGCACAGCCTGCCGTTTGTCGCGACCGACATACATGGTCGCCGCGGTCGCATTGTCGCCGGTCGGCGATTCCAGTCGATAGAGCGCGCCACGCTGCACCGTCTCGCGGATCGTCTTGTACGCCGCCACCCATTTGCGCGCAGTGGCGAAGTCGGTGTCGGTCCACTTGTCCAGGTTCGCGCCGATGCCCAGCCCGCCCTGCATCGAGGACAGGAAACGATAATCCAGGCTGGTGACGCGGGTGTTCGCCCAATTGGGGCTGTCGGTCACCCAGGCCATCATGACCGCAACGGGATAGGCGCGGGTGAAGCCGTCCTGGATAGTCAGCCGGTCGGCGGGGTCGGTATTGTCCGACGGCCAGACCTCATCGGTCAGCCCGATGATCCCCAGGTCGACACGGCCGCCGCCGCCCGAACACGCCTCGATCTCCAGCTTGGGGTGACGCCGCCGCAATTCGGACAGGATATGATAGAGGTTGCGGACATAATCGACATAGACGCGCTGCTGGTCGGCGACCGGCTGTTCGGGCCAGCCCGCCTCGGTCCAGTTGCGGTTATAGTCCCACTTCAGGAACGCGATGTCGTTCTCGCTGACCAGCTTATCGAGCACGGCGAGCAGGTGATCGCGGACATCGGTGCGCGCGAGGTTCAGGACCAGCTGGTTGCGCCCCTCCGTCCGGGGCCGGTCGGGGAAGTTCAGCACCCAGTCGGGATGCGCGCGGTACAGGTCGCTGTCGACATTGACCATTTCGGGCTCGACCCACAGGCCGAAGTCCATGCCCAGCCCCGTCACCCGGTCGATCAGGGGTTTCAGGCCGTTGGGGAATTTGGCCGGGTTGACCGTCCAGTCGCCCAAGCCCGCCTTGTCGGAGTTCCGCGCGCCGAACCAGCCGTCATCGACCACGAAGCGCTCGACGCCGATCTTCGCGGCCTTGTCGGCCAGCGCCATCTGCCCCGCCTCGGTCACGTCGAAGGCGGTCGCCTCCCAGCTATTGTACAGGACCGGGCGTACCCGCGCCTTGTCGCCGTGCGGCAGAATATGGGCCACCTCGAACCGGTGGAAGGTCCGCGACGCGCCGCCCAGCCCCTCGCCCGAATAGCCCGCATAGAAGATCGGCGTATCCAGCGTCTCGCCCGGCTTCAACGTCCAGGAGAAGTCATGAGGGTTATACCCGCCCGCGATCCGCACCCGGCCCAGATTGTCCGATGCCACGCTGATCCGGAAGGATCCCGACCAGGCGAGCGCGCCATACCAGACCGGGCCGTTCACTTCGCTGGTCAGCCCTTCCCGACCGATCGCGAACCAGGGATTGTTGCCATGGCCGGTCGACCCGCGACGGCTTTCCAGCACGGTCGCGGCGGCCTCGACCGGCACCGTCTTCTGCGTCCATTCGGCGGCGTGGCGACCGGTCAGATAATGAAGCCGGTAATCGTCCCCCACCGGCAGCGAGAAGACCGCCGCCGCCAACTGATCGACCCGCACCGGCCCGGCATCGCCGTTGCGCACCTTGGCGGAGCGCGCGACGATGCCGGTTTCCGGATCGATGGTGTAGGTCAGGGTGACGAACAGCGGTCGCCGGATATCGGCGAGTTCGACGGTCAGCGTCTCGCCGCTGGCCTTGTGGCTGCGATATTTCAGGACCAGGTCGCGATTGCCATCGGCGAACAGCGCCTTGACACCCGGCTCGCTGACCAGCCCCTCGCCCTGCCCCGGATATTCCTGAAGCGTCACCGATCCGGCGGGATCGAAGCCCGACAATTCGCCCGGCGCCTTCAGGACGATGGGGTCACCCGTCTTGACCGGATCGCCCGAGACCAGCGGATCGCCGTCCGCCAGCGCCGAACCCCAATAGAGCGGCTGGAGATAGCCCTTCTCATCCACCCCCATGGCATAGGTGACGCCGCCGCCGTCGAGCCGGAAGACCCTCGCCCCCGCAGGCGCCGTGACCTTGGCCGAGACCGGCGCGGCCCCCGTAACGGCGACCGCCGCCATGCCCATTCCCGCCAGAACGACGTTCCGCCAGCGCATCCCACTCTCCTGCCCAATTTTCTGCAAAGCTTTGCATTAAGTCTGACATACCGGCAGGATGTGGCGCAAGGACTTGTTTGGGCGCGATCCTGTCAGCCGAGCGGCCAAAGCGTCTTGAGCGGTCGTTGCGGGTCCGCCAAAGCCTCGTCCGGCACCACCGCGCCGTCGGCGACCAGCGCCTTCCCCTGCACGAAGTCGCGCATGGCGTTGACGCAGTCGAGTGCAATCACCCGGTCGCCCCGCAGATAGACAACGGAAAAGCTGCGGCCCGCCGGATCGCCGCGCAGGATCGCGCGGTCATGCCCGGCGGACAGGCCGACCGTCTGCAACTTCAAATCATATTGATTGGACCAGAACCAGGGCACCGCATGATAGGCGACATCCTTGCCCATGATCGTCCGCGCGGCGACCGTCGCCTGATCATGCGCGTTCTGCACCGACTCCAGCCGGATCACCGCGCCATCGGCGAAGGCGTTGGCATGGGCGGCGCAATCACCGATCGCGAAGACATGCGGCAGGCTGGTCCGCCCCTGTGCATCCACCGTCACGCCATTGTCGCCCTCCGCGCCCGCCGCGATCAACGGTTCGACCGAGGGGATGATGCCGATGCCGACGATCGCCATCTGCGCAGGGAGGACGATGCCATCGGCAAGGCGCACGCCACTGATCGCCCCCTCCCCTTCGAGGCAGGCGACACTCTCGTTCAGGCGGACCGTCACGCCGTGCGCGCGGTGTTCGGCCTCGTAGAAACGGGACAGGGCCTCGCCCGCGACGCGCGCCAGCACGCGGTCCTGTGCCTCGACGATGGTCACCGCCTTGCCGAATTTGGTCAGGACGGCGGCGGCCTCCAGCCCGATATAGCCGCCGCCGATCACCACCACCTCGCGAACATCGGGCAGTTCCGCGATCAGCCGATCGACATCTGCGCGGCTGCGGACGCTGTGCACGCCCGACAGGTCATGCCCGTCGCAGGACAGCCGCCGCGCATGGCCGCCCGCCGCCCAGATCAGCGTGCCATATTCGACCAACGCCCCGGCCTCCGTGGTCAGACAGCGCGCCTCCGCATCGACCGCGACGGTCCGCTCGGCCAGGCGAAGGGTGACGGCCCGCTCGTTCCAGAAGCGTTCGGGGCGGATCAGGATGCGCTCGAACAGCTTGTCCCCGGCCAGATACTCCTTGGACAGCGGCGGGCGCTCATAGGGCGGATAGGCTTCCTCGCCGATCATCGCGATCGTGCCGTCGAACCCTTCCTGGCGCAGCGCGATCGCCGCCTGCGCGCCCGCATGGCCGGTGCCGATGATGACGATATCGTAAGAGGTCGTGGTGGAACTGTCGCTCATCCGCCGTCCCTAGGATGGAAGCAGGGCCCCTGCCAATCTCCCTGACACATCATCATGAGCCCGTCCCATGACAAAGCGTTGCGAGTGCGAAAGAGCGTCTTCAATCGCGCCGCGCTTGCCGCTAGGGAAAGAGCAAATCCTCAGGAGACACCATGAGCAAGCTGCACCTCGTGTTCGGTGGCCGCGTCAGCGACCCGCAGACCCTCGACTTCGTCGATCCCGCCGCGCTGGAAGTGGTCGGTATCTTCCCCGACTATGCCAGCGCCGAAAAGGCCTGGCGCGCCGCCGCGCAGCGGACGGTGGACGATGCCGAGATGCGGTTCGTGGTCGTGCACCTGCACCGGTTGCTGGAGCCGACGCTGGGTTGATCCCGTGGCCGGGCGAGGCCGGGGGCGTGGTTCCTTCGGCTTCGCTCGAGCCGAGCGGGTGATCGGAATGGGGCAGCGCGCTCCATAACCCGCTCCCCCCCACCTCCCGCCCCCCGTTCGCACTGAGCGAAGTCGAAGTGCATGGGTCCTCAATCGCCGCCGGGCACCAGGATACTGGAAAGGCCAAAGCGTGGCCTTCGACTTCGCTCAGGCTGAACGAAGGTCGGGAATGGATTAGGGCGCTCCATAACCCGCACGCCCACCTGCTGCCCCCGTTCGCACTGAGCGAAGTCGAAGTGCACGGGCATCGCCCGGCCGTCAGGCGTTACGATAGCGCCACAACAGCAACGGCTTGGCGAAGACCAGCCCAGCGATGAACCCGCCGATATGCGCGGCGACCGCGATCGCACCCATGCCCATACCGGCATAGCCGAGCAGCAACTGGATACCGATCCACCCCGCCGCCAGCCACAGCACATGCGTCGTCTCGGCGGACAGCCCGGCGACGCCCTTCGTCGCGCGACGGCGACCATAGAGCAACGCATAGGCCCCGACGATCGCCGAGATCGCCCCGCTCGCGCCGATCATCGGCATGGGCGAGGCGGGATCGGGGAAATATTGCGCGATCGCCGCCGCATAGGCCCCGACGACGTACAGCACCGCAATGCCCCGCGCGCCGATGGCCCGCTCGGTCTGCGCACCGCAATAGACCAGCATGACGAGGTTGAAGGCGATATGCGCCAGCCCGCCATGGACCAGAGTCGCGGTCAGCGGGGTCAGCAGCGTCGGCACGGCGAAGCCGAAATCGGGGGGCAGCGCCGCGCCCTCGAACCGCAGGGGGATGAAACCCGCCGCGACCGCCGCATCGGGCACCATGCCCGTGAGGATGAGGATCAGCGACACGACCGCCGTGACGGCCGCGATGGCCGTCGTCGCCCGTGCCGCTGTCCAAGTCATCGGATCAAATGAACTCGATCTTGCTGACGACGTAATAGCGGTCGCCCGACGGCACCGTCACCTCGACCTCTTCGTCCAGCTTGCGCCCGATCAGCGCACGGCCGAGCGGCGAGTTGTAGCTGATCCGGCCGGTCTTCGCGTCCGCCTCGGTCTGGCCGACGATCTGATACTTGACCGGCTTGTCGTCCTCGTCGAGCAGCGTGACGGTCGCGCCGAACACGATCTTGTCGCCCGACAGGTCCTTCGGGTCGATGATCTGCGCGCGGCTCAGCTTGTCCTCGATATCGGCGATCGTCGCCTCGACCTGGCCCTGGCGTTCCTTGGCCGCATGATATTCGGCATTTTCCGACAGGTCGCCATGCGCGCGCGCTTCCTCGATCGCGTCGACGATCAGCGGCCGTTCCTCTTTCAGACGCCGCAGGTCCTGGGTGAGCTTGTCATAGCCCTCCTGGAGCATCGGCATCTTTTCGACGGTCGCCATAATCTCTGTCCCCAATTCCATACGCATTCCCGGTACGGACCGCCCTCCCCGAACGGGAGAGCGGTCCGCCAGCACATCATGTTCTCATGTCGGGATCAGTTGTGCGAACGCGAATAGTAGGATTGCAGGGGGCGTACTTCAAGACCACGGGTGCCTGCGGTCGCAATCGCCTTCGCCGCCTCGACGCTGGCGGGCGCTGTGGTGAAGTAAGGAATCTTCTGGCCGAGCGCGGCTTCGCGGATCGGCTTGGAGTCCTTCAGGCTCTGCCAACCCTCGGTCGTGTTGAAGATCAGGGTGATGCCGCCGTCCTTGATCCGGTCGACGATATGCGGCCGTCCCTGCGCCACCTTGTTGATCTTTTCGACCGTCACACCGGCGCGATCGAGATAATCGGCGGTGCCCCCCGTAGCGACGATGGCGAAGCCCGCTTCGGACAGCATCTTGGCGGCAGGGACGATCTGCGGCTTGTCGCCGTCCTTGACGCTGATGAACACCGCGCCTTCGGTCGGCAGGACGGTGCCCGCGCCGAGCTGCGACTTGGCGAAGGCGGTGGTGAAGTCGGGGTCGATGCCCATGACCTCGCCCGTCGACTTCATCTCCGGCGACAGGACTGGGTCGACGCCGGGGAAGCGCGCGAACGGGAAGACCGCTTCCTTGACCGCATAATAGTCGATGTGGCGGTCGATCTGGGGAAGGTCGGCCAGCTTCTCGCCCGCCATGACGCGTGCCGCGATCTTGGCGATGGGGGTGCCGATCGCCTTGGCGACGAAGGGCACGGTGCGGCTGGCGCGCGGATTGACCTCGATGAGGTAGACTTGGCCGTCCTTCACCGCGAACTGGATATTCATCAGGCCGCGTACGTTCAGCCCACGCGCCAGTGCCTCGGCCTGACGCTCGATCTCGGCGATGATTTCGGCCGACAGGCTATAAGGCGGCAGCGAGCAGGCGGAGTCGCCCGAATGGACGCCCGCTTCCTCGATATGCTGGAGCACACCCGCCACGACGACCTGGTCGCCGTCGCAGATCGCGTCCACGTCCACCTCGATCGCGTCGCGTAGATACTGGTCGATCAGCACCGGCGCGTCGCCCGATACCTGCACCGCCGTCTGGATATAATCCTCCAGCTGCTGCGGCCCGTCGACGATCTCCATGGCGCGGCCGCCCAGCACGAAGCTGGGGCGCATCAGCACCGGATAGCCGACGCGCTCGGCGACGATCAGCGCTTCCTCGCGGCTGCGCGCGATGCCGTTCTTGGGCTGGAGCAGCTTCAGCTTGTCAACCAACGCCGCGAACTGCTCGCGATCCTCGGCCAGGTCGATGGCATCGGGGCTGGTGCCCAGGATCGGGATGCCAGCCGCTTCCAGCGCGCGGGCGAGGTTCAGCGGGGTCTGGCCGCCGAACTGCACGATCACGCCGACCAGCTCGCCCTTCGACTTCTCGACGTCGAGAATGGCGAGGACGTCCTCGGCGGTCAGCGGCTCGAAGTAGAGCCGGTCCGAGGTGTCATAGTCGGTGCTGACCGTTTCCGGGTTGCAGTTGACCATGATCGTCTCATAGCCCGCATCCGCCAGCGCGAAGCAGGCGTGGCAGCAGCAATAGTCGAACTCGATGCCCTGCCCGATCCGGTTCGGACCGCCGCCCAGGATCACGATCTTCTTGCGGTCGCTCGGCACCGCCTCGTCCTCGGGCTCGCCGAAGGTCGGGGCTTCATAGGTCGAGTACATATACGGCGTCTTGGCGTCGAACTCCGCCGCGCAGGTGTCGATCCGCTTGAACACTGGGCGCACGCCCAGCTTCTGGCGATGCTCGCGCACCTCCTGCTCGGTCACGCCGCCGGTCATCATCTTGACAACCTCGTGGATCAGGCCCGAACCCCGCGCGATGCCTCGATCCATGCCGCGCAGATTGGCCGACTGGAGCGCCAGATAGGCCAGCCGCTTGTCGGAGAAGCCCATCGCCTTCAGGCGGCGCATACCCGCCGCATCCTGCGGCAGGCCGTTTGCCATGACCTCGTTCTCGGCCGCGACGATCTCCGCGATCCGCTCCAGGAACCAGGGATCGTATTTGGCGATCGCATGGACCTCGGCGACGGTGAAGCCTTCGCGCAGCGCCTGGGCGGCGACCAGCAGCCGGTCCGGGGTCGCCTTGGCCAAAGCCGCCTCGATCTCGGCGCGCGGTGCGCCCACCAGATGCTCGACATTGTTGAAGCCGCTCAGGCCCGTCTCCAGGCCACGCAGCGCCTTCTGCATGGACTCGTGGATGTTGCGACCGATCGCCATCACCTCGCCCACCGACTTCATCGCGGTCGACAGCACGGGCTCGGAACCCTTGAACTTCTCGAAGGCAAAGCGCGGGATCTTGGTGACGACATAGTCGATCGTCGGCTCGAACGAAGCCGGGGTCGCGCCGGTGATGTCGTTCTCGATCTCGTCCAGCGTATAGCCGACCGCCAGCTTGGCGGCGACCTTGGCGATGGGGAAACCGGTCGCCTTCGACGCCAGCGCGGATGAGCGCGACACGCGCGGGTTCATCTCGATGACGATCAGGCGGCCGTCCTTCGGGTTGACCGCGAACTGCACGTTCGAGCCACCCGTCTCCACGCCGATCTCACGCAGCACCGCCAGGCTGGCGTTGCGCATGATCTGATATTCCTTGTCGGTCAGGGTCAGCGCGGGCGCGACGGTGATCGAGTCGCCGGTATGGACGCCCATCGGATCGATATTCTCAATCGAGCAGATGATGATGGAATTGTCGTTGCGATCGCGCACGACCTCCATCTCATATTCCTTCCAACCGAGGAGAGATTCCTCGATCAGCACCTCGGTCGTCGGCGAGGCGTCGAGCCCGGCGCGGACGATCGCGATGAACTCCTCGCGATTATAGGCGACGCCGCCGCCGGTGCCGCCCAGGGTGAAGCTGGGGCGGATGATGGCGGGCAGGCCGACCTTCTCCAGCCCCTCCAGCGCTTCGGCCTCGGAGTGCGCGATGGCCGAGCGGGCGGACTCCAGCCCGATCTTCTCCATCGCGACCTTGAACTTCTGACGGTCCTCGGCCTTGTCGATCGCCTCGGCGTCGGCGCCGATCATCTGGACGCCGAACTTCTCCAGCGTGCCGTCATGGAACAGCGCCAGCGCGGTGTTCAGCGCGGTCTGCCCGCCCATCGTCGGCAGGACCGCGTCGGGGCGCTCCTTCTCGATGATCTTGGCGACGACGGCGGGCGTGATCGGCTCGACATAGGTCGCGTCGGCCAGCTCGGGATCGGTCATGATCGTCGCCGGGTTCGAATTGACCAGGACGATGCGATAACCCTCTTCCTTCAGGGCCTTGATCGCCTGCGTGCCCGAATAGTCGAACTCGCACGCCTGACCGATGACGATCGGACCAGCGCCGATGACGAGGATGGAGGAGATGTCGGTGCGTTTTGGCATTACTTTTCTTCCGAAGCTTGTGCGTTGCCGATGAAGCCGATCTTGTTCATCGGCACGACGGCGCTGACTTTTTTGAGCACGCACTCAATCTTGGCGAAATCGGCGTCCGGGCTTCCCCGAAACACGACCTCACGGCCCCTGAGCACCAACCAGCTGCGCGGCGCGCGGCACGCGTCGGCCATGGCGTTCAGATCCGCCTGACTCACCTGACGCTGGGGCCGGGTCGGTTGCGCCGCGACCTGCAAGGCAAGTGCGAGCCGCAGGCTCATTTCCGCAGCGACCCCACGAACCGCTCGAACAGATAGAAGCTGTCCTGCGGCCCCGGCGAGGCTTCGGGGTGATACTGGACCGAGAAGGCCGGGCGGTCGGTCAGCTCAAGCCCCGCATTCGACCCGTCGAACAGCGACACATGCGTCTCACGCGCGTTGGCGGGCAGCGTCTCGCGCTCGACCGCGAAGCCGTGGTTCATGCTGGTGATCTCGACCAGGCCGTCGGACAGGCGCTTGACCGGGTGGTTCGCGCCGCGATGCCCCTGGTGCATCTTGGTGGTCTTGGCGCCGACCGCCAGACCCAGAAGCTGGTGGCCCAGGCAAATGCCGAACAGCGGCTTGGCCGTCTCGAGCAACTGGCGGATCACCGGCACCGCATATTCGCCCGTCGCCGCCGGATCGCCGGGGCCGTTGGACAGGAAGATGCCGTCCGGGTTCAGTGCCATCACATCCTCGAACGAGGCGGTGGCGGGGACCACCGACACCTTCGCCCCGGCCTGAACCAGGTTGCGGAAGATGTTGTGCTTGCTGCCATAATCGATCGCGACGACGTGCGGGCGATCCTCGCCCTCCGCGCCTGCATAGCCGAAGCCCAGCCGCCACAGGCCGCCCTCGCGGGTTTCGCCCCAGCCATAATGTAGTTCGGTCGACACATGCTTGGCAAGGTCCATGCCCTCCAGCCCCGGCCAGGCGCGCGCCTTCTCCAGCAGCGCGGCGATGTCGAATTCGCCCGAAGCCGAATGCGCGATCACGCCGTTGGGCGCTCCAGCCGCACGGATGCGGCGGGTCAGCGCGCGGGTGTCGATGCCCGCCAGGCCGATGCGGTTGTGCCGTGCCATCCAGCCCGCCAAATTCTCCACTGCGCGGAAGTTGGACGGGGCGGTCGGGTCCTCGCGGACGATCATGCCCAGCGCGTGCGGCGCGTCCGCCTCGATATCGTCGGGGTTCGCACCGACATTGCCGATATGCGGGAAGGTGAAGGTGATGATCTGCCCGGCGAAGGACGGATCGGTCATGATCTCCTGATAGCCGGTCATCGCGGTGTGGAAACACACCTCGCCCACGGCATCGCCCTCGACGCCGAAACCGCGCCCCCACAACACGTCTCCGTTCGCCAGAACGAGAACACCCGTGGCGCCCTCAGGCTTTTCGGGCATGGCGAATGGCTTGGCGTCGGCCATGATCGGCGGGCACTCCTCATTAAAATGTCTGCAATGTCGCTAAGTGGCGTCCGCTAGACCCCGATGGCCCATCCGTCAACCGGTTCACGGAATTGCTTTGCGGCGCTATCGTCCCCGCCTTTCAGACAAGACGGACAAAACATGATTCGCGACGACATCAAGGCCGCGCAGGTGGCCGCCATGAAGGCTGGCGACAAGGAAAGCCGCGCGGCGATCAGCCTGATCCAGGCCGCCATCAAGAACCGCGACATCGAACTCCGCACCGGGACCGCGCCCGCCGATGACGACATGGTCGTGATCGAAGTGCTGCAGAAGATGGTCAAGCAGCGCCGCGAATCGATCGCCATGTATGAACAGGGCGGTCGCCAGGAACTGGCTGATGCCGAGAAGGCGGAAGTGGCGGTGATCGAACGCTTCCTGCCGCAGACACTGACCGAGGAGGAGACCAAGGCCGCGATCGAGGCGATCAAGGCGGAGATCGGCGCGTCGGGAATGAAGGATATGGGTCGCGTCATGGCCGAGCTGAAGGCGCGGCATGCGGCGGTGCTGGATATGAGCAAGGCGAGCGGGTTGGTGAAGGCTTCGCTGGCGTGATGTGAGTTGGGGAGTTGGGGGCATGGATCGTTTTGATCGCAAGCGTAGTCCCCTCCCCCAACCCCTCCCGCCTGCGGGAGGGGAGCCTGTTTCGTTTGATGGAGAGGGCTGCCCTCCGCCAAGAGCGCATCCCCTCCCGCAGGCGGGAGGGGACCGAGGGGAGGGCCCCCGGCCTTTCCGTGAAAACCGACCGACGCGGCAGGCGCGAGAACTCCGCCTCAACCCCACCGATGCGGAGCGAAGATTGTGGCGCGCGCTATCCCGTCGTCAGGTGGCGGGGGTGCGCTTCAACCGGCAAGTCACGGTCGGTCCCTTCATCGCCGACTTCGCCGCCCGATCGGAAAAGTTGATCGTCGAAGTCGATGGCGGCCAGCATGACGCCCAAGCCGCTTATGACGAGGCCCGCACCCGCTATCTCGAAGCGCAGGGCTGGCGCGTCATCCGCTTCTGGAACAACGATGTCCTTCGCAATCTGGAAGGCGTTGTCGCGACAATCGAGCGCGCGCTCGCGGACAAGCCCTCCCCTCAGTCCAGTTTCAGGTAAACGATGCCCCGCATCGTTTAGGTCATGCCGGGGGCATGACCGACCTGAAACTCGCCTGCGGGAGGGGAAGCGCTTGAGGCACGGACAGCCCTAACCTCACGACCCGCAAGCTCCCCTCCCGCAGGCGGGAGGGGTTGGGGGAGGGAAAGCCCCGCGCGTTCGAGAGCCCCGAAACCACCTCTCCCCCTTGCCAAAACACCCCCATCCCGCTACAAATTATAATCGCGAGGACGCCATGAGCCTGACCCCGCAATTCCTTGACGAGCTTCGCGCTCGGACCAGTCTGTCGGCGCTGATCGGCAAGACGGTGAAGCTGCAAAAGGCGGGCCGGGAATATAAGGGCTGCTGCCCTTTCCATAACGAAAAGACGCCCAGCTTCTACGTCAACGACGACAAGGGCTTTTACCACTGCTTCGGCTGTTCGGCGCATGGCGATGCCATTCGCTGGATGACCGACCAGCGCGGTCTGCCCTTCATCGATGCGGTCAAGGAACTGGCGCAGGTCGCCGGGCTCGACATGCCCGAGCAGGACCGCCGCGCCGCGCAAAAGGCCGAGCGCGCCAAGGGCCTGCACGACGCGATGGCTGATGCCGCGTCGTGGTTCTCCGAGCAACTGGGCGGCCTGTCGGGCGGTGACGCGCGCACCCTGCTCGAACGCCGCCGGGTGACGCCCGAGACGGCACGCGCCTTCGGCCTGGGCTTTGCGCCCGACAGCCGGGGCAAGCTGAAGGCCGCACTCAAGGACTATGGCGACCCGGCGTTGATCGAATGCGGGTTGCTGATCAAGGTCGACGGCAAGGACCCGTATGACCGGTTCCGGGGTCGGTTGATGATCCCGATCCGCGACGCGCGCGGCCGGGTGATCGCGTTCGGCGGCCGGATCATCGGCGATGGCGAGCCGAAGTACCTCAACTCGCCCGACACCCCGCTCTTCGACAAGGGGCGCACCCTCTACAATCTCGACCGCGCGGCACCGGCCGTGCGCAAGTCCGGCCGCGTGCTGGTGGTCGAGGGCTATATGGACGTGATCGCCCTGGCCCAGGCCGGGATCGCCGAGGCGGTCGCGCCACTCGGCACCGCGCTTACCGAGCATCAGCTGGAACGGCTGTGGCGGATGGTCGATGTGCCGACGCTCTGCTTCGACGGCGACGCGGCGGGGCAGAAGGCCGCGATCCGGGCCGCGCACCGCGCGCTGCCTTTGCTCCAGCCGGGGCGTAGCCTGTCCTTCGTCACCCTGCCCCAGGGCCAGGATCCCGACGATCTGGTCCAGGAAAAGGGCGCGGCGGGCTTCGAGGCGGTGCTCCAGCGCGCGACCCCGCTCAGCGACCTGCTCTGGCAGTCGGAGATTGCCCAGGCCCAGACCGACACGCCTGAGGGCCGCGCCGCGCTGAAACAGCGGCTGGAGGAACTGGCGCAGCAGATCCCGCACAAGGATCTGGCCTACGAATATAAGCGCGCGATGATGTCGCGCTATTTCGACATCTTCGGCATCCGCCGCGTCAATGCCGCGGCACTTCACGAAGCAGTAGCTCAAGCCAATAGAAACGCTGGAAGAGGTGTAGATTACGCCATCATTCGCGCGATGCTTTTGGGCCTCATGCGCTATCCCCACGTCCTTTATCGCTACATGGACGAGATAAGCCGCCTTGACCTGAAAGATCGCTATCTTAAATCTTGGCAGCATCATCTACTCGACATAGCCGTTGAAAACCCGAGTTGGTCCAATCAAGAATCGGCTGTGGTCGAAAGCTGGATTGAACAAATTTTGGCTCAGACTGACGTCGATCCAATCGACGCCCGTAACTACACTCGCGACCTTGCTTTCACATTCTTCAGCAAAAAGAGTGACCCCGCCATCGCCGTACGCGACTTGGAAAAGGTCATCGAGGTGATGCTGGAGGAGAGCGAAACACGGCAAAACCGCGAGCGCGCGGTCGAGGCGTTCCAGGCCGACATGACCGAGGATCGCTTTGCGGAGCAAACGCGGTGTCACGCGGCACACGCGCAATCGCTGGACCAGCTCTATCGCTGGCTGGAAGCGGCGCGCGATCTGGCGGACAAGCAAGCCGGGGAGGCCGCTTGATACAGACCACCCCGCGCCCCATATCCGGGGCATATTGGGCTACCCACGCCCACACTGGAAAATTACGCATGGCCCTCTCACCCGCTTGCATGATCGGCAAGCGGTGTGACAGAGGCCGGGCATTGAGACCCGAGGGCATTTGATGGCGAAGGCGAATATGGCGGCGGATACGACCGATACCACGGAAACGGGCGATGCGCCGCTGATCGACCTGAACGAGGCGTCGATCAAGAAGCTGATCGCGCGCGCCAAGAAGCGCGGCTACATCACATACGACCAGCTGAACGAAGCGCTGCCGCAGGACCAGATGTCCTCCGACCAGCTCGAGGATATCATGGCCGCCCTCAACGAGATGGGCGTCAATATCGTCGAGAATGAGGAGCAGGGCGAGGACGGCGAAGGCGAGGAAGAGGCCGACGACGCCGCCGACAGCGTGGACGGCGACGCCGATGCCGGGCCTCAGCCGGAAACGAAGAAGAAGGAAACCGTCGATCGCACCGACGATCCGGTCCGCATGTACCTGCGCGAGATGGGCGCGGTGGAACTGCTGTCGCGCGAGGGCGAGATCGCCATCGCCAAGCGGATCGAGGCGGGTCGCGACACGATGATCCTGGGGCTGTGCGAAAGCCCGATCACCTTCAACGCGATCATCGACTGGTCGACCGCGCTGAACGAAGGCACGATGCAGTTGCGCGAGATCCTGGATCTCGACGCCATGCTGTCCAAGGACGCCGGCCCGGAAAATCTGGGCGAGGAGGACGAGGACGACAATGGCGAGATCAGCGCCAAGAACGCCGGTCCCCAGTTCAAGGAAGAGGAAGAGCCCGAGGAACCCTCGGTCGATGACGAGGATGGCGAGGGCGGCGAACGCCGTGGTCCGCGCGCCGAGGACGAGGAGGAGGACAACACCCTCAGCCTCGCCCAGATGGAGGAAACGCTCAAGCCGCAGGCGCTCGAGAAGTTCGCCAACATCACGAACATCTACAAGAAGTTCTCGAAAATCCAGCAGCAGCGCCTGGAGTCCATGGCGCTGGGCGGCGAGCTGTCGGCGGCGGACGAGCGCAAGTACCACAAGCTGCGCGAGGAGCTGACCGCCGAGGTCGAAAGCGTCCAGTTCCACAATGCCAAGATCGAGTTCCTGGTCGACCAGCTTTACGCCTTCAACCGCCGCCTGACCGCGCTGGGCGGCCAGATGCTGCGCCTGGCCGAGCGTCACAAGGTCAACCGCAAGGACTTCCTGGACCGCTATCTGGGCCATGAGCTGGACGAGAACTGGCTCGACACGGTGCGCGGGCTCGACAAGAAGTGGGGTAACTTCGCCTCCAACGAAGCCGCGACCGTCGACCGCATCCGCAGCGAGATCGCCGAGATTTCGCAGCAGACCGGCATGGCGCTGACCGAATTCCGCCGCATCGTGAACATGGTGCAGAAGGGCGAGCGCGAGGCGCGGATCGCCAAGAAGGAAATGGTCGAGGCGAACCTGCGCCTCGTCATCTCCATCGCCAAGAAATACACCAATCGCGGCCTGCAATTCCTAGATTTGATCCAGGAGGGCAATATCGGCCTGATGAAGGCGGTCGATAAGTTCGAATATCGCCGCGGCTACAAGTTCAGCACCTATGCGACGTGGTGGATCCGTCAGGCGATCACCCGCTCGATCGCCGACCAGGCGCGGACCATCCGCATCCCGGTCCACATGATCGAGACGATCAACAAGCTGGTGCGCACCAGCCGCCAGTTCCTGCACGAGCAGGGCCGCGAGCCGACCCCGGAGGAGATGGCCGAGCGCCTCTCCATGCCGCTGGAGAAGGTGCGCAAGGTGATGAAGATCGCCAAGGAGCCGATCTCCCTCGAAACGCCGATCGGCGACGAGGAGGACAGCCACCTGGGCGACTTCATCGAGGACAAGAACGCGGTCATTCCGGTGGATGCGGCGATCCAGGCCAATCTGAAGGAAACGGTCACCCGCGTTCTCGCTTCGCTGACCCCGCGCGAAGAGCGCGTGCTGCGCATGCGCTTCGGCATCGGCATGAACACCGACCATACGCTGGAAGAGGTCGGCCAGCAGTTCAGCGTGACCCGCGAACGCATCCGTCAGATCGAGGCCAAGGCGCTCCGCAAGCTGAAGCACCCCAGCCGCAGCCGCAAGATGCGCAGCTTCCTCGACCAGTAAGGTCACTGGAACCGCTCAATGGAAAGGGTCGCCGATCGAAGGATCGGCGGCCTTTTTCATATCCCTCATGCTCCCAATCTTCACTCCGGCGGGGGGCGGAGGTGCCGTCGCCGAGCCCCGGTCACATGACCGCCCTGCCAATAGCATCCCGGCTGCCGCCAAGAGGATGTGGTGGGTTTTCGACCTTCATAAGCGGGCCAGGAATGGCCGCCCCCTCCACAATCTTGGGCAAAGCGGGTAATCGGCACCCTATGAAGTATGCGTTGCCGTTTCTCGCGCTGCTGACCGCAGCCGCGCCCGCCAATCAGAATGTCCCCCGCCCCGGCTATGTCCGGGTCCAACTCAATACCTCCGAAGGGCCGATCGTCGTCGCGCTCGACACGCGCCATGCGCCCGCGACCAGCGCCAATTTCCTGGCCTATGTCGATGACGGGCGGTTCGACGGTACGGTCTTCTACCGCGCCGCGCGCGACAAGCGGAACCCCAAGCAGGGTTTCGTCCAGGGCGGCATCCGCACCGATGCGCGCCGCATCCTGCCTCCCTTCCCGCTGGAGACCACGGCGCAGACCGGGATCAAGCATCTGGACGCCACCATCTCGATGGCGCGGGGCCAGTCGCCCAAATCGGCGGGTGGCAATTTCTTCATCACCGTCGGCCCGACGCCGGGCATGGACGCGAGGCCAGGCTATCCGGGCTATGCCGCGTTCGGGCGCGTCGTCGCGGGCATGGATACGGTGAAGAAGATTCTCGCCAAGCCCTCGGGCGGCGGCATGGACGCGATGAAGGGGCAGATGATCCTGCAACCCGTCCGCCTGATCACCGCCAAGCGCCTGGACGGCAAGCCCAAGCCGACCGGCGAACCCAAGGTGTGGTTGATCAATTTCGGGGGCTGAGGCCCCTCTCCCCAGCGTTCGGCCGGAGGAGTTCAAAGGCCACGCTTCGGCTCTTACCAAGCCCTGAAACGCGTTCGTCGCTTGGCCTTCGACTTCGCTCAGGCTGAACGGAGGTGGGGGATGAACCCCTCCCCCTCACCCGCCCGCCAAGCCCCCCGGCCCTCGGTTCGCACTGAGCGAAATCGAAGTGCACGGGTCGACCGCCGATGCTGGGCGCCCTGATCCCACATGCGGTTCGGGGCATATCCCAAAGAAAAAGGGCGGCGACACCGTTCGGTGCCACCGCCCCCTTCACTGTCGAACCGCTGGACGGTCCGCGCGCCGATTACTCGGCGGCTGCGGTGCCCTTGGCCGGACGCGGATCGCGACGCTCGGCGATACGCGCCGACTTGCCGGTGCGACCACGCAGATAGTACAGCTTCGCGCGACGCACGGCGCCCTTGCGGACGACATCGATCGAGTCGACGTTCGGCGAGTAGAGCGGGAAGACGCGCTCCACGCCCTCACCGAAGGAGATCTTGCGGACGGTGAAGGACGAGCCCATGCCCTTGTTCGAGCGGGCGATGCAGACGCCCTCATAGAACTGGACGCGGGTGCGCTCGCCTTCGACGACCTTCACACCGACCTTCAGCGTGTCGCCGGGGCGGAATTCCGGGATCTTCTTCGTCTCGTTGAACTTGGCGATCTGCTCAGCTTCGATCTGCTGGATCACGTTCATGACACTATTCCTCACTCGTTGCCGCGCGCCAGAGGGCGACCGACCCGAACGCCCTCATGACGTTCCCAAAGGTCCGGCCGCCTTGACCGTGTATCCTCGCAAGCCCGGGCATGACGCCAGGCCGCGATTTTCGCATGATCCCCCGATCGCAGCACTTCAGGGATCGTGCGCCCTTCCCATGTCGAGGGTCGGGTATATTGCGGATATTCGAGGAGGCCGCTTTCGAAGCTTTCCTCGACTCCGCTGGAAGCCGCGCCCATTACGCCGGGAAGCAGCCGAACGCAAGCGTCGAGCAGCACCAGCGCCCCCATCTCGCCACCAGACAGGATATAATCGCCGATCGACACCTGTTCGATGCCCCGCGCCTCGAACAGGCGCTCGTCGAACCCCTCGAACCGGCCGCATAGCACGGTGACGCCCGGTCCCGCCGCCAGCTCCCGCACACGCGGCTGGGTCAGGGGTGCCCCACGCGGCGTCATCGCCAGCACGGGCCGGTCGTCGGCCACCGAGTCGACCGCCGCCGCCAGCACATCGGCGCGCAGTACCATGCCCGCCCCGCCCCCGGCGGGCGTGTCGTCGACCGAGCGATGCTTGTCGGTGGCGAAGTCGCGGATCTGCACCGTCTCCAGCGCCCAGCGCTCCTCCCGCAGCGCCCGGCCTGCCAGCGAAGCACCAAGCGGTCCGGGGAACATCTCCGGATAGAGCGTCAATATCGTTGCGCGGAAGGTCACAGCGTCCAGTTCTCGATGGTCAAGCCGGGGATGTCGGCGAAATCGGCTTCGTTGTTGGTTACCAGCGTCAGCCCCGTCGCCAGGGCATGTGCGCCGATCAGCCGGTCGAACCGCCCGCGCCGGAACGGGATCGTCGCATAGGCCGCGGCGGCGCGCCGGTCGAACGGCAATATCGGCACGCGATCGAAAAAGCGATCGAATGCGGCAACGGCCTCCTCACCATGGTGTTCGAGGCCCCTCATGATCTCGGCATAGGTGATCGCCGACGCTACCGCGCTGCCGGGCTCGCAAGTCGCCAGGCGTCGGGCCGCGCGACCATCCGCATCGCGCAGGACATAGATGCAGATATTGGAGTCGAGCAGAAAACGCGGCTCAATCACGGCCGAGTAGCTTCCCGTCCCAATCCAGCGCCCGTGGCTCCATCTCGAAATCCTCGCGCTCGATCGGCTTCAACCACGGCATCGAACCCGCGATGCCGGTCAGGTCGATCGTCTTGCGCGGCGCCTGAACCGGCTCGAACACATAACGCCCCTGCTCTTCACGCAAGGTCATTTCCGTGCCCTCGGTCAGTCCCAGCGCGGCGGGGAGGCGCAATGCGAGCGAATTGCCCGAGCGGAAGACCTTCGCCTGATAATCCTTGCCCATATCGCCTCCGTATATACGCCATGTATATACACGACCCCGCGCGAAACGCCAAGGAACACTGGCCGCCCTCACGCTTTGCCTCGCCATGGACGATTGCATCATCATCGGGGCGGGGCCGGCGGGGCTGACGGCGGCCATCTATCTCGCGCGCTATCACCTGCGCATCCATATGTTCGACAGCGGGTCGAGCCGCGCCGCGATGATCCCCTGTACGCATAACCATGCCGGTTTCCCCGAGGGGATCAGCGGCAAGGCGCTGTTGTCACGGATGCATGAGCAGGCGCGGCTCTATGGCGCGCATTGTACGCCGCACCGCGTGACGGCGATCCATCCCGAAGACAGGCATTTCCGCATCGCGACCGATGAGCGGGAATATAGGACGCGAACCGTGTTGCTGGCGACCGGCGTGGTCAACCACCGCCCCAAGCACTTGCTGCCCGAGGTGCATGACCCGGCGCTGGAACGCGGCCTGATCCGCTATTGCCCGGTCTGCGACGGCTATGAGGTCACCGACAAGCGGGTCGGGGTGATCGGCACCAGCGATCATGGCATGCGCGAGGCGCTGTTCCTGCGCGGCTTCACTCGCGACGTGACGCTGATCGCGCCCGATGCAGCCCACGACCTCGATCCCGCATGCGCGAAAGCCCTGGATGAAGCGGGCATAGTCCGGGTCGACGGCCCCTGCGGCGGCTGGGCGATCGAAGGTAACCGGATCGCGCTCGACACCGCGAGCGGGCGGATGCGCTTCGACAGCGTCTATCCGGCGATGGGGTCGCGCATTCGGTCGGAACTGGCGGTGTCGGCGGGCGCGAAGGCAGACCCCAGCGGATGCCTGGAGGTGGACGACCACCAGCGTACTTCCGTGCCGGGCCTGTTCGCGGCGGGGGATGTGGTAAAGGGGCTGGACCAGATCGGCCATGCCATGGGTGAGGCCGGGGTCGCAGCGACGACGATCCGCAACCTGCTGAACGAGCAACACCCGATCAGGCGATGAAGGCGCGCTCCACGATCAGGCGATGCTGATCCCATTCGGGAACCGCTTCGGCCTTCATCGGCACCATGAAGCGGCGGCCATCGGGCCGTTCGATCTCGAGCACGTCGCCCGCACCGAAATTCTCGATCAGCGCGACATGGCCCAATTCCTCGCCGTCGATGGCGATGGCGGGCAGGCCGATAATGTCGGCATGATAATATTCCCCCTCTTCCAGAGGAGGCAGCGCCGAGCGCGGCACGGTCAGTTCTGTGCCCCGAAGCGCCTCGGCCGCATTGCGGTCGGTGACCTCGGCGAAGCGCGCGATGACGCCGTTGGAACCATCGCGCGCCGACTTCAGCGTCAATGCGCCGTCATTGAACGAACGATAGTCCGACAGATCGTCCGCAAAGACCTTCAGCCGAACCTCGCCCGTAATGCCATGCGCGCCGATGATGACGGCCAGCGTGACGCGCGGTTCACCCGTTGGGCGAATCGCCATCCCCGTCGGGGGCGTCGTCTCCGCCTTCGGCGGGGTCTGGCGCGGAGACGCCTTGGTTGGTCGCGTCGTCATGATCGTCGGGTGCGGTCCGGGGATCGGGTTCGGTCGGCGGGGTCATGCGCTTATCCTCTCAAGCCAATGACTTGAAGAAACGCATGACCCCTGTTCCGGTGCCTTGCGCGGGACCGATCGCGATCGACCGGGCCCCGCACAGGGCGAGAAGCGATTACGCCTCGGCGGTTTCTTCGGCCGGAGCGTTGGCGGCTTCCTGAGCGGCCTTCAGCTTCTCGGCACGCTCTTCGGCGCGCTCGGTGGCCTTTTCGCCGGGCTTCGCCTTGTTCGGGTTGTTGCGAGCGGCGCGCTCACGGACACCGGCGGCGTCCAGGAAGCGGGCGACGCGGTCGGTCGGCTGCGCGCCATTGGCCAGCCAGTGCTTCGCGCGCTCGGCGTCGAGCTGCACGCGCTGGTCATTGTCCTTGGCGAGGAGCGGGTTGTAGTTGCCGATCTTCTCGATGAACTTGCCGTCGCGCGGCGCACGGGCGTCGGCCACCACGATGCGGTAGTAAGGGCGCTTCTTGGAGCCACCACGCGACAGACGAATGCTGAGAGCCATATTTCAGTCCTTGATGTAAAACGTTCAAAATCACCGGCATTCCGTCCGGCGCGGGGGTTATTTCTTCTTCAGGAGATTCTCGAAGCCGGGGGGCAGCTTGGGCATGCCGTCGGGCAGCTTGCCGCCGCCCGCGCCCATGCCGCCAAGGCCGGGAAGCCCGCCACCGCCGCCCGCCTTGTTGAGCATCTCGCCCATCTGCGGACCGCCCAGCGCATTGCCCAGGCCGCCGAGGCCGCCCTTGCCAAGCATGGACATCATCCCCTTGATGCCGCCCATCTTCTTGATCTTCTTCATCGCCGTGGACATTTCCTGATGCATCTTCAGGAGCTTGTTCACGTCTTGCACCGTGGTGCCCGAACCCTTGGCGATGCGGATCTTGCGCTTGGCGTTGATCAGCTCGGGCTTACCGCGCTCCTTGGGCGTCATCGAGGTGATGATCGCGTCCATGCGGAGCAGGATCTTGTCGCCCCCAGCATCGGCCAGCGCGTTCTGCGCCTTCTTCATGCCCGGCATCATCCCCGCCAGCGCACCTAGGCCACCCATGCGGCGCATCTGCTGAAGCTGGCCGCGCAGGTCGTCCATGTCGAACTGCCCCTTGGCCATCTTCTTGGCCATGCGCTCGGCGTCTTCCTGCTGGATCGACTCCGCCGCGCGTTCGACCAGGCTGACGACGTCGCCCATGCCGAGGATACGGCCCGCGACACGCTCCGGGTGGAAGGCCTCCAGCGCATCCATCTTTTCGCCGACGCCGGCGAACTTGATGGGCTTGCCGGTGACGGCGCGCATCGACAGCGCCGCACCGCCGCGCGCATCGCCGTCCATGCGGGTCAGCACCACGCCGGTCAGCGGCACCTGCTCCGAGAAGCTGGTTGCGACGTTCACCGCGTCCTGACCGGTCAGCGAGTCGACGACGAGCAGGATTTCCTGCGGCTGGGCGATCTCCGCCACCGCCTTCATCTCGTCCATCAGCGCCTGATCGACGTGCAGACGACCGGCGGTGTCGAGCATAAGGACGTCATAGCCCTGAAGCTTGGCGGCCTGCATCGCCCGGCGCGCGATCTCGACAGGCTGCTGCCCCTGGATGATCGGCAGGGTCGCGACCTCGACCTGGGTACCCAGTGTCGCCAACTGCTCCTGCGCCGCCGGGCGATTGACGTCGAGCGACGCCATCAGCACCTTCTTGCGATCGCGGCCCATCGCCCCGCTCGACAGCCGCTTGGCGATCTTGGCGGTGGTGGTGGTCTTGCCCGAGCCCTGAAGGCCGACCATCATCACGACGGCGGGCGGCGTGACGTCGAGCAACAGCTCGCTGGCATCCGCGCCCAGCATCGCGATCAGCGCGTCATGGACGATCTTGACAACCTGCTGACCCGGGGTGATCGAGCGCAGGACGTTCTGGCCGATCGCCTGTTCGGTGACCTTGTCGACGAAGTCGCGCGCGACAGGCAGAGCGACGTCGGCTTCGAGCAGCGCGACGCGCACCTCGCGCATCGCGGTGCGGACATCCGCCTCGGTCAGCGCGCCACGGCCGCGGAGGCGGTCGAATACGCCGCCAAGCCGATCGCTCAAGCTGTCGAACATCGCCTTACCTCGTCAAAACCCGGCCCGAAAGCCAACGACGTCCCGCCAAACGCAAAAGCGCCGGCGGGCGAAACCTCGCCGGCCAGCGTGCACCCTTGGGCGCTTCACTTTCACATTCCAAAACGGAACTTGGGGAGGGCTCTTATGGCAAAAGACCGCCCCGCGCAAGTCCGCCGCGCACCACGCAACTCGGCGCGGAGACGGGGCGGCAGGACGCGCCGTTAACGGCTTGTACATACCTCACATGCGACCCGTTTCTCCATGTCCGGGTCGCACGAGAACGATGCCAACACCGATGTTCCCGCACGCCTGCTCGGCGTCGCTGTGGCGGGCGGCACCTTCTTATTGGCCGCTGCTATCCTGTTGATCGAGCTTGGATTCGATCTGCCTGCCAAGCTGTTGCTCTTTACCGCCGCGACCGCGTCCACCGTCGTCTACTGGCGCTTGCCCGCGCTTCAACTGCGCCGCCGGGCGACTCCTGACCAGCGCGATCCGCTGACCGGGCTGGTCAACCGACGTTTCTTCCATGACAGCGGGCAGGCGATGATCGACGCAATGCAGCGTCGCAAGCGCGGCGTCGCCCTGCTGCTGCTCGACATCGACCGGTTCCGCGCCTTCGCCGGGTCGTTCGGCCATGAGGCCGGGGACAGCCTGCTTCAGCATGTCGCCAAGACGATCCGCGCCGAGGCCCCGTCCGAGGCGATCGTCGCGCGGTTCGAGAGCGACTGCTTCGGCTGCCTCCTGTCCTTCGACCCGCGTGCGCGCGACCGGATCGACCGGCTGGCGGATCGGCTCGCCATCCGCCTGGGCCAACCCATCCGCTTCGCCGATCAGGAATTCGCACCGCGCACCGCCATCGCCCTGACCCGGATCGAACATGGCGAGGCGACCATCGACCAGTTGGTCCACCAGGCCGATCTGGCGCTGATCACCGCCAAGACGCGCGGCGACGGCAAGCCCCTGTGGTTCGAGCCCGCGATGGAAGACGCGATGGCCGAGCGCAACGTCATCATCACCGATCTGCGCGCCGCCCTGGCGGAAAGCCAGATCCGCCCCCGCTTCCAGCCGCAGGTCGATCTGGGGACCGGACGCCTGACCGGTTTCGAGGTATCCGGCCATTGGGAGCATCCGACCCTGGGCCCGATCGCCGCCGATCGCTTCCTGCCGGTGGCGGAGGCATGCGGGCTGTCGGGCGACGTGACGCTCAGCCTGATGCGACAGGCGATGGCGGGTGCGCGCGACTGGGACCCGTCGATCATCCTGTCGGTGCCGATGGTCGCGTCGCAGTTTCAGGATGCGTGGCTGGCGCAGAAGATCATCAAGACGCTGACCGAGTGCGGCTTTCCGGCGCATCGTCTGGAGATCGAGATCACCGAGAATGCGCTGTTCGCCAATCTGGCGCTCGCGCAGTCGATCGTCACCAGCCTGAAGAACCAGGGGATCGCCCTGGCGCTCGACCATTTCGGCAGCGGCCAGTCCAGCCTGGCGCATCTGCGCGTCCTGCCCTTCGACCGCGTGCGGATCGATCCCGATTTCATCCGCAACATGAGCGCCGACCCGGATTGCAGCGCGATCGTGTCGGCGATCGTCCAACTGGGCGACAATCTGCACCTGCCGATCGCCGCCAAGGGCCTGCGCGACGCGGAGACGGAGGCGCGGCTGCGCGAGATCGGCTGTTCGCACGGACAGGGACCGCTCTACGGCCCGATGCTGGACCTGGCACAGGTGCGCCAGATGCTGGCCGAAAAGCGGCTGCTGGCGGGTGCGGCCGCCCCCGCCGCGCCGTTCACCAGCCCGCGTCTGGCCGGCTGAGATAGGCGCGCTCCGCCTCGGTCGATGCCCGGCCGAGCGCTTCGTTGCGGCTGGGATACCGACCATAAAGGCGGATGACCTCGCGGTGTTCGCGGGCGAAGGACAGATTGTCCTCGCGGCCCAGCTCGGCGAACTTGGCGACGCTCAGGTCCTGCATCGCGCGCGACTCGGCATGCATCAGCGGCATATAGACAAAGGCCAGCCGCTCAGGCGGATAGCGATCCTCCCACCCCGCATCGATCGCCGTCAGGCACAGGTCGAGCGCCAGCGGATCGGCGGCAAAGGCCTGTGCCGAGCTGCGATGCAGGTTGCGCGAAAACTGGTCGAGCAACAGGATCGCCGCCAGCAGCGTGTCGGGATCGTCGCGCCAGCCGATCGCCTCGGTCGCCAGCACCTGTTCGCGAAGAACGCCGAACCGCTCCGCGATCACCCGGTCCAGCGCCTCGTCCTTGGCGAAATGCTTTTCGGGGGGCAGACCGAACCAGAAGTCGAGAATGTCCTGCGTCTCCGCGTGGACACGTCGTTCATCCATCCCTAGATCGGCGGTCATGTCGTCCCTTCCTGGGCCCGAGATCATCAGTCTGGGCTGTCGCCTCAACATCGCCGAGAGCGAAACGATCCGCGCGCTGGCCGCCGGGCGGGAGGACATGGTCGTCGTCAATAGCTGTGCCGTGACCAACGAGGCGGTCAAGCAGACCCGCGCCGCGATCCGCCGCGTCGCCCGGGCGCGACCCGACGCGCATATCGTGGTCACGGGCTGCGCGGCGCAGATCGACCCGGCCAGCTTCGCTGCCATGCCCGAAGTGGCGCGCGTGCTGGGCAATGCCGACAAGCTGCGGCCCGAAAGCTGGGCCTCCGCCGAACCGATGCTGGTCGCCGACCTGTCGCGCGTGGTGGAAACCGCGCCGCATCTGGCATCGGCCTTTGCCGGTCATGCACGGGCGTTCGTCGAGGTGCAGAATGGCTGCGACCATGCCTGCACCTTCTGCATCATCCCGACCGGGCGCGGACCCAGTCGATCGGTGCCCGCCGGGCTCGTCATCGAACGGATCGCGCGGGCGGTCGAACTGGGGCACCGCGAGGTCGTGCTGACCGGTGTCGACCTGACCAGCTATGGCCATGACCTGCCGGGCCAGCCCAGCCTGGGCTTGCTGGTCGAGCGTATCCTGACCCATGTCCCCACCCTGCCCCGGCTGCGGCTGTCCTCGCTCGACTCGATCGAGATCGACGACCGGCTGTTCGAGCTGGTGACCGGCGAGGCGCGGGTGATGCCGCATCTCCATCTCTCGCTCCAGGCGGGCAACGACCTGATCCTGAAGCGGATGAAACGACGCCACAGCCGCGCGCAATCGGTCGCCATCGTCGAGCGGCTGCTGACCGCCCGGCCCGAGATCGCGATCGGCGCGGACCTGATCGCGGGCTTCCCGACCGAGGACGAGGCAATGGCGGCGGACACGCTGGCGCTGATCGACGATTGCCAGATCGTCCATGCCCACATCTTTCCCTATTCGGCCCGCACCGGCACCCCCGCCGCGCGGATGCCGCAGGTGCCGCATCCCATCCGCCGCGAACGCGCCGCCAGACTTCGCGAAGCCGCCGCGCGTCGCCGCCGCGACTGGCTGGAGCGCCAAGTCGGCCAGACCCGCGACATACTGGTCGAGCGGCCCGGCACGCGCGGCCATGCGCCCGACTTCGCCGACATTCATTTTTCCCCCACCGCCGAACCGGGCCGCATCGCCCGCGTTCGGGTCACGGGGGCGACCGAAACCCATCTGATCGGACAATTGGCATGAGTTCTTCCTCCTCCTGGCACGACAAGCTGCTCGGCGGTTTCCGTCGCACCTCGGACCGGCTGGTCGGCAATCTGGCGGGCCTCGGCACCGCACGGCTCGACGCGGACACGCTGGACGAGATCGAGGAAGCGCTGATCGCCTCCGACCTCGGCCCCGAAACGGCGGGCCATATCCGTACGCGGCTGGCCGAAGGCAGCTTCGAGCGGAACATGGAGGAACTGGGCATCCGCCTGGTCGTCGCCGAAGAGGTGGAGAAGGCGCTGGCCAAGGTTGCCACCCCGCTGGAGATCGACGCCTTTCCCCGGCCGCAGGTGATCCTGGTCATCGGCGTCAACGGATCGGGCAAGACGACGACCATCGCCAAGCTGGCGCATCTGTTCATGGAGCAGGATTACGGCGTGATGCTGGCGGCGGGCGACACCTTCCGCGCCGCCGCCATCGGCCAGCTCGCCACCTGGGCCGAGCGGGTCGGCGTGCCGATCGTCTCGGGCAAGGAAGGCGGCGACGCGGCGGGCATCGTCTATGAGGCGGTGAAGCAGGCGACCGCGACCGGTATCGATGTGCTGATCGTCGACACCGCCGGACGCCTTCAGAACAAGCGCGAGTTGATGGACGAGCTGTCCAAGATCCGTCGCGTACTTGGCCGCCTGAACCCGGAGGCGCCGCATGACATCCTACTGGTGCTCGACGCCACCACCGGCCAGAACGCCCTCAACCAGATCGAGGTGTTCAAGGACGTGGCGGGCGTCACCGGTCTGGTCATGACCAAGCTGGACGGCACCGCACGTGGCGGCGTGCTGGTCGCGGCGGCGGAGAAATACGGCCTGCCCATCCACGCCATCGGTGTCGGCGAGGGCATGACCGACCTGCGCCCCTTCGACGCGAACGAGGTCAGCCGGATCATCGCCGGGATCGAGGGAGGCCGCAAATGAGTGCGCAACAGAAAGAAGCGAGTGCGGCGCTGAAGGTCGGGATCGAATATGGTCCGCTGATCCTGTTCTTCGCGGTCAATTTCCTGGCGCCCATGGGTCCGCTGACCCGCGTGCTGGTCGCGACCGGCGTCTTCATGGCGGCGACCGTGGTGTCGATGATCGTCAGCCGGATGAAGCTGGGGCGCATCTCGCCGATGCTGTGGATGTCGGGGATCCTGGTCGTCGTGTTCGGCGGCCTGACCCTGTATTTCCACGACGAGCGCTTCATCAAGATGAAGCCGACCATCGTCTATGCGATGTTCTCCGCGCTGCTGTTCTTCGGGCTGGCGACCGGGCGACCGTTGATCCAGCTGGTGCTGGGCAGCGTCTATTCGGGGCTGACGCCGGAGGGGTGGCGCAAGCTGACCCGCAACTGGGCGATCTTCTTCGCGCTGATGGCGGTGCTGAACGAGGCGGTGTGGCGCAACTCGACCTGGGATTTCTGGGTCGGGTTCAAGCTGTGGGGCGCGATGCCGCTGACCCTGGGCTTCGCGATCGCCAATATCCCGATGCTGATGAAGCATGGGCTGAATGCCGATGAGGCGAAGGTGGAAGACCCACCGGTGGAGTGACGAGCCGTCGCCCCAGCGAGGGCTGGGGCCTTTCGCAATGGCGCTTGCCCCTGGTCGGAGATCCCAGCCTTCGCTGGGATGACGAAGTGAAAAGGGCGGCCCCACACGGAGCCGCCCTTCCCCTATCCAAACCGGATCAGCGCGAAGTTACGCGACCGCCGCCTCGTACCGGCGACCGGCCTCGTCCCAGTTCACCACGTCCCACCAGGCCTTCAGATAGCCCGGACGGTCGTTCATATAGGTCAAGTAATAGGCGTGCTCCCACACGTCGTTACCCAGGATCGGCGTGCCCTTGTCGGCGACGACGTCCATCAGGGGGTTGTCCTGGTTCGGGGTCGAAGTGACCTTCAGCTTGCCCTCGGCATCCGCGATCACCCAGGCCCAGCCGGAACCGAACTGGCCCGCGCCCTTGGTGTTGAACTCGTCCTTCAGCTTGTCGAGACCGCCGAACGCCTCAATGGCTTCGGCCAGCTTGCCCGAGGGCTGGGTCGTGCCGGGCTTGGTCATGATCTTCCAGAAGAAGTCATGGTTCCAGAAACCGCCGCCATTGTTGCGGACGACCGCCGGGGCCGACGAGATATTGGCCAGGATATCCTCGATCGACTTGCCCTGGAGCGAGGCATCCGCCTCGACCGCTTCGTTCAGCTTGTTGGTATAGGCCGCATGATGCTTGTCGTGGTGGAAGGTCATCGTCTCCTTGGAGATGACCGGCTCCAGCGCGTCATAGTCGTACGGAAGGGGCGGCAGTTCGAAAGCCATCGTAATTGCTCCTTTGGGGTTTGCCTGTGGCAACGCCGGACGCCCCAAATGGCTCCCCGAACGCGGTTACGCAACCGTTCCGATCAGATCGTGGCGGCGAAGCGCGTGACGAAGCTGGTCATAGCTCAGCCCCAGCGCCTCGGCGGTCGTCCGCTGGTTGAAGCGGTTCTCGGCCAGCGCCTTGGTCAGCAGTTCGCGCTCGAACCGGGCGACGCGCGACTTGAAATCGGACGGCCCGACGTCGCAGGCCGCGACCTCATCGCCGTCATGCGTCGGCTCGGACGCTGATGAGGCTGCGCCCGGCTGTTCGCTTTTCGCGGCGGCGGGCGACTGGCCTTGCGGGCGATAGGGCGAGCGGAAGGGGTCGATCTCGATGCTGTCCACCGGCCCTTCCCGGTCCCAGCGATAGACCGCGCGCTCGACCACGTTGCGCAATTCGCGGACATTGCCGGGCCAGCGATGCTCCATCAACGCATCGGTCGCGGCGGGGCCGAAGCCGGGCCAGTCCTGCCACCCGATCTCCGCCGCCATGCGCCGCCCGAAATGATTGGCCAGCAGCATGATGTCGCTCTTGCGCGCCCGCAGCGGCGGCAGCGTCACCACCTCGAAACACAGCCGGTCGAGCAGGTCGGCGCGGAATTGGTGCGCCGCGACCTTGTCGGGCAGATGCTCGTTGGTCGCCGCGACGATGCGGACATCGACACGCAGCGGACGTGACGAGCCGATCCGCGTCACCTCGCCATATTCGACCGCGCGAAGCAGCCGATCCTGCGCCGCCATCGACAGCGTGCCCAGCTCGTCAAGGAACAAGGTCCCGCCATTAGCTTCCTCGAACCGCCCCGCCCGCGCCTTGGTCGCGCCAGTAAACGCGCCCGCCTCATGGCCGAACAGCTCCGCCTCGATCAGCGTTTCGGGAAGTGCCGCGCAATTCATGATGACCAGCGGCTGGTCCCACCGCGCGCTCAACCGGTGGAGGCGTTCGGCGACCAGTTCCTTGCCGGTCCCCCGCTCGCCGATGACCAGCACGGGCCGGTCGAGCGCGGCCGCACGGCTGGCGCGTTCCAGCGTGTCCAGAAAGGCCCCTGACTGGCCGATGACCTGACTCGTCCGCTCCATTCCCAACAGGTGGCGGATTTTCCCAAGGCTTGGCAAGGGCGCAATCGTTCGCCCACCGCAACTATTTCACAAATCACTGTATTTGCTGGATTTTTTGAATTGGCACGCCTCCTGCAAGGCTTCCGGCATCCCGCCGATGAGCGGACCGAAACATAAAATTCAGGGAGTTTTCACCATGTTCGCCACCAACCTGACCCGCCAGATCGCCGCCATCGCCTGCACCGTCGTGATGAGCGCCACCTGCCTGATGGGCGCCCTCGCCCCCGCGCATGTCGCCACCACCGCGGCCCCGGTTGCAGCGATCGAGGCTCCGGTCGCATAATCCCCGAATAGCCGCCATCAAGGAGTATCCGATGGGCATTTTCTCCCGCACCCGCGACATCGTCGCCGCCAATTTCGCCGACCTGCTGGACAAGGCGGAAGACCCCGCGAAGATGATCCGCATGATCATCCTCGAAATGGAGGAGACGCTTGTCGAGGTGCGCGCCTCCGCCGCCCGCACGATCGCCGACCAGAAGGAAATCCGCCGCCACATCGCCAAGCTGGACCAGTTGCAGGACAGCTGGACCGAAAAGGCCGAGCTGGCGCTGTCGAAGGACCGCGAGGACCTGGCCAAGGCCGCGCTGATCGAGCGCCAGAAGGCCGCCGACATGGCCGACCAGTTGAAGGCCGAAGTCCAGGTGCTCGACGATGCGCTACGCGCCTCGGAAGAGGACATCGCCAAGCTGCAGAACAAGCTGCGCGAGGCGCGGACCAAGCAGAATGCGGTCCAGACCCGTCTGGAAAGCGCCAACAACCGCTATCGCCTGCGCGAGATGTGGAACGGCCCGAAGACCCACGACGCGTTCAGCCGCTTCGACATGCTGGAGCGCAAGGTGGACGAGGCCGAGGGCCGCGCGGAAGCGCTGGGCCTGGGTGCCAATCCCAAGACGCTGGAAGACGAGATCGCCGAACTGCGTGCGTCCGACCGGGTCGATGCCGAACTCGCCGCGCTCAAGGCGCGCCTGAACAAGGGGGAGTGAGATGGAGGATATCATCACCCCCGGCATCGCGATCACCACGCTGTTCATCGCCCTGCCCTGGCTGATCCTGCACTATGTCACCAAATGGAAGCAGGCGCCCAAGATCACCCATGAGGACGAGCAGTTGCTCGACGAGCTTCACCTGCTCGCCCGCCGCCTGGAGGACCGGGTGAACACGGTCGAACGGATCGTCGCCGCCGACAATCCCGACTTCAAACCCGGCCTGTCGCAGCCCGAATGGCGCCCGGAAGGTCGCCCCGAGAGCCGCTTGTCCCGAACCGACTACAGCCTCGATCGGAGGAATTGAGATGACCGCCAGCCGCACCAATTTCTACCTCGACAAGCAGAATGCCAAGTTCAAGGGCGTCTGCTCCGGCATCGCCGACTATACCGGCGTCGATGTGATGTGGGTCCGCGTCGCCGCGGTCCTGCTGACCATCACCGGGGTCGGCATGCCCTGGATCCCGGTCGCCTATATGCTGATCGCCTGGATGGCCAATGCCAAGCCGATCGACCTGTATCAGTCGGACGAGGACGCCAAATTCTGGCAGGGCGTACGCAGCAACCCGCGCCGCTCGACCGCCGAGGTCCGCTCGAAGTTCCGCGATCTCGACCGTCGCCTCGCCGATATCGAGCTGCATTATACCAGCCGCAACCGCCAACTGGCCGACGAGATCGACAGCCTGCGCTGATCGCCCGGCCGACATAAATCTGAAGGGGAGTAAGGACCATGTCTTGGGGAGGACCCGGTTTTGTCCTGGCGATCATCGCGATGTCGACGATCGGTTGGGTGATCACCACCTGGATCCGTGCGAAGCACGGCTACAGCCTGGAAAATGAATGGGGCGGCATGGTCGTCAAGGGCGACGTCGCCGAGGCCCGCAAGGTCGAACTGCTGACCGCCGAGAACCAGAAGCTGGTCGGCCAGGTCTCTCGACTGGAAGAGCGGATCGCGGTGCTCGAGCGCATCGCCACCGACCCCGCCGAGCGGACCGCGCGCGAAATCGACGCGCTGCGCAATCGCTGATCCCGGAGAGATAGGATGAACAATATCGCTCTTCTGATCCCGATCATGGGCATCAGCTGCGGCCTGGTCGCGATCATCGGCGGCGTCTTCGTCCGGCCCTGGTTCGCTTACCGCGAAAAGCGGCTGGCCACCGAAGCCTCGATGGTCGCGGAAAAGGCGGCGCAATATGCTGCCCAGACCGAGCGGCTGGAGCAGCGGGTCCGGGTGCTGGAGCGGATCATCACCGATCGCGGCCTGGCGCTCAGCGACGAAATCGACAGCCTGCGTGTGCCGGGCGAAGCGCCCGCCCGCATCGAGCACTGACACGAGATTCTAGAGGGGAGTTACCGCTATGTCCGGCGGACAGTTCATGGTCGTCATGATCGTCGCGATCGTCATGATCGCCAGCATCTTCAAGGCGAAGCATCGCCGCTCGCCCGGCCTCGACATGATCGAGCATCTGCGTGGCGAGGGCAGCCGCGACACCCAGGCGCTGCGCGCCGAGGTTCAGCAGTTGAAGGACCGCATCCAGGTGCTGGAGCGCGTCATCACCGACCAGCACAAGAGCATCGACCTCGACCGCGAGATCGAGCGTCTGCGCGACCGTTAAGCCAACCATTGATACGGACAGGGAGCCCGGATCATGACCGACACCAATCTCTATATCGTCATCGCGACCGCCGGCCTGGCCGGCCTGGCGATGATCGTCACCGCCGGCCTGGCGGGGTGGCGCGGATGGTTGCAGCTGAAAAGCCGCGAATATGACCGCAGCCACGACATGCCCTACCCGCCCGCCACGTCGGCGGCGGCGCGGATCGAAATGGCCGATCTGAAGGAGCGCATCCGCAAGCTCGAAGCCATCGCCGCCGGGGTGGACCTGTAACCATGGCGCGCTTCGCCCGCCTTCGCCGATGGACGGCCCGGATCGCCTGTGGCGGCGCGGTCGTCATCGCCGGGGTGGTGCATGTCCCCGCCGCACTCGCCTTTCCCTATCGCGCCGATTTCGGGTCGACCACGGTGTTGTCCGAGCAGCCGATCGACCGGGCAGCGATGGGCCGGGTGCTGGCCCGCGCCGACGGACTGCTGGCGACGAGCCCGCTCTACCGGACGGGACTGTCACGGCAGGTGGTGCTGACCGATGGCGGCTGGCGCTGGGACGTGCTGTCGATCGGCGCGCGGAACGCGATCGCCTTTCGCCGCCCCTTCGCCCATGCGCTGATCTTCAACCGCAGTTCGGTCGCGGCGGACCGGGTGACCAACGGCGCGCCGCTGGGCGGGGTGCGCACGCTGTCGGGCACCATCGCGCATGAGACGACCCATCGGCTGGTCGCCGACCATATCGGCGAATGGGCGGCCCTTCGCCTGCCCGCCTGGAAGCGCGAAGGCTATCCCGACTATGTCGCGGGCGAGACCAGCATCCACCCCGGCGACGAGGCGCTGATCCGCAGGCTCGATCCGACCGCGCCGGTGCTGACCTATTATGAAGGCCGCCGCCGCGTCGGCGCCGAACTGGCGCGCAACGGCGGATCGGTGGACGCGCTGCTCAAGGACTGACCGGTTGTCGTGGCGCGCGAACAACGGTAGCGCGGGGCCCATGTCCGACCTTGCCGAAATCCGCGACGAATATGAATTTCTCGACGCCGACGATCGCTATCGCCTGCTGATCGACCTCGGCCGCGCGCTGGAGCCGATGCCCGAGGCGCTGAAGACCGATGCGACTTTGGTGCGCGGGTGTTCGGCGTCGGTCTGGGTCTATCCGACCAAGGGGGATGGCGAAGGGCTGCACTTCCTTGCGGACTCGAATGCGGCGATCACCAAGGGGATCATAGCGCTGGTCCTGAAGACGGTGCAGGACAAGACACCGGCCGAGATCCTAGCGACCGATATCGAGGGCGAACTCGCGCCCTTCGATCTGAAGAACCAGTTGAGCTCGAACCGGACGCAGGGGATTCCGAATATGATCGCGCTGATTCGGGAGACGGCGGGGCGGTATTGATTTGTGGGTTGGGTCTCGGTGAGACCCCTTTGCCCTCCCCCATCCCCTCCCGCCTGCGGGAGGGGTGTGGTTGGTGGAGAGGACGGGTTTCGTCGATCGAACGCTGTCCCGGTTGGCTGACCGAATCTGAATAGCCATACCGCCCGCCTCTGGCCGCTCCCCTCCCGCAGGCGGGAGGGGATGGGGGAGGGCTCGGGGTTTCACCGAGCCCCACCTATAAGATCATCACCCCCGCCCCAACCGCGCGGCGATCGCCTCGACATCCTCATCCGGCGTCACGACCAGCCATTCCCCCGGCCGTCGCCCATCCACCAGAGTCACCGCATTCTTCGGGCACAGCCCCAGGCATTTCGTCTCGATCACCCCGACCGACGCCTTGCGCCCCTTGCCGAACATCCGCCTGAGCGCCTTGGCCAGCGAGGTCTTGCCCTTCGGCCCGAACCCGCCGCCCACCTTCTTCGAGCATTTGCCGCAGACCAGGACCGTCGCTTCCCATTCCGCCTTGGCGCGGCGGATCATTCGGGTTTCCAGCTCCGCCGTTCCTCGGCGGCGCGCAGGACTTCATAGGCCGCCTGAACCTGCTGGAACTTGGTCGCCGCTTCGGGGTCGTTGGGGCGGATGTCGGGATGGTTCGCCTTGGCCAGCCCCCGCCAGGTCGCGCGGATCAAGTCGAACTCGGCATCCGGCTCCAGCCCCAGCGCGTCGAGCGCACGCATCTCGTCGCGCGAGCGGGTGCCGTCGCCCGGCCCCGCCCAGGCCTGATGCTTGGACTGGGCATAACCGGCGCTGGTGCGCCGCTCCGACGCCTCGCGCGCGGCGGCTTCCTCTGCGCTCAGGCCCTGAAAATAATCCCAGCCGCGATTATATTCGGCGGCGTGGGTCTCGCAGAAATACCAGCGGTCGGGGCTGTTGGGCGATTTGGGGGCCGGGCAATTGCCGGGCTGGTCGCAGCCATGCCGGTCGCAGATGCGCACGGGCTTGGCCTCCCGCGCCGCGCCATAGCTGCGCCAGCGAGGAAAGCCCCAGTCATTGGATCGGGTAGTAGAACGCGCCACGCCGCTCGATTTAAGCGACTTGCGCGCAGGCGCAAGCATCCAGGCGAATGCTTTCCATCATCGACCGCCGAAATGGCCGATGGAAACGCTTGACCGGTCGCCAGCACCTAAGTCATGAATTATACGTCATCATATAGTCATGTCCGTTG
The DNA here is from genome assembly GCF_026540895.1 of Sphingomonas sp. GM_Shp_1. Taxonomy (GTDB): domain Bacteria; phylum Pseudomonadota; class Alphaproteobacteria; order Sphingomonadales; family Sphingomonadaceae; genus Sphingomonas. Next base: position 81,944 of record NZ_JALNUR010000009.1, read on the forward strand.
CGGACATATGCGGACAAGAGAGCAGTCAGGAGCTGCCATGGCCCAAAGTCGTTCCTTCCTCGCCACCGCAAGAGCGGATGTGCCGGCCTCGATCGTGGTGGCGCTGGTCGCCTTGCCGCTATGTCTGGGCGTCGCGGTCGCATCGGGCGCCCCGCCCTTCGCGGGCATGATCGCCGGGATCGCGGGCGGCCTGGTCGTCGGTTTCCTGTCCAAGTCGCCATTGTCGGTCGCCGGGCCCGCCGCGGGCCTGACCGTCATCGTGTTCGAGGCGATCGAGCGGCTGCCCAGTTTTCAGGTGTTCCTGCTGGCGGTGACGCTGGCGGGCGTCCTCCAGCTCGCCTTCTCCTTCACCCGCGCGGGCGTGCTGGCCGAGTTCGTGCCCTCCTCGGTCATCACCGGCATGCTGGCGGCCATCGGGCTGATCCTGATCCTGAAGCAGATTCCGCACGCCATCGGCTATGACGGCGATTTCGAGGGCAGCTTCGAATATGCCAGCCGGGCGGGCGGCAACACCTTCACCGACCTTTGGTCCAGCGTCAGCCAGGATATCGCGCCCGGCGCAGTGCTGATCGGCGCGATCTCGCTCGCCTTCCTGTTCTGGTGGGATCATGCCAAGCCCAAGCAGGGCCCGTTGCGCCTGCTGCCCGGCCCGCTGGTCGTCGTCGTGATCGGCGTGGTCGGCAACATGATCCTGGGCGCCATCCGGCCCGAGTGGCAACTGGTGGGCAGCCATCTGGTCCAGGTGCCGGTGGCCGGCAGCCCGTCCGAGTTCATCGGCCAGTTCCAGCTTCCCGACTTCTCGGCGATCGGCATGGGCGCGGTGTGGACCACGGCGATCACGCTCGCCATCGTCGCCAGCCTGGAATCGCTGCTCAGCGTCAAGGCGGTCGACGAACTCGACCCGCGCCGCCGCACCACCGACAAGAACCGGGAGTTGATGGCGCAGGGCGGCGGCAACATCGTCTCGGGTCTGCTCGGCGGCCTGCCCGTCACCTCGGTCATCGTCCGCTCCTCGGCCAATGTCGATGCGGGCGCGGAGAGCAAGCTGTCGACCATGCTGCACGCCACCTGGCTGCTGCTGTCGGTCGCGCTGATCCCGGTGGTGCTGAACCAGATTCCGCTGGCCGCACTGGCCGCCGTGCTGATCGCCACCGGCTACAAGCTGTGCAAGCCCAAGCTGTTCGCCGAGCGCTACAAGCAGGGTTGGAGCCAGTTCATCCCGTTCATCGTCACCATCCTGGCGATCCTGCGCACCGACCTGCTGATCGGGATCGTGGTCGGGCTGGTCGTCGGCTTCGTCTTCGTGGTGGCGCGCAACTTCCGCCCCGCGCTGACCTTCGCCTGCGATGGCGAGGATTGCCTGATCCGGGCGCGGCGCAACCTGTACTTCATCCACAAATATGAGCTGCAGAAATCATTGGCCAAGGTGCCGGACAATTCCAATCTGCTGATCGACCTGTCCTCCACCTCCTATGTCGATCTGGACAATGTCGACATCATCAATGCCTTCATCAAGGGTGCCGATTTCCGCGGGATCACCGTGATCGTGCGCGGCGATATCGCCGAGCGGACCGCCCCCCTCATCAATGCCCCATCGACCGGAGTGCGCTACGCATGAGGGAATATAAGCAGCTCCTGCTCGCCAATAAGGCCTGGGCGACCGAACTCCTCGAGGAGAAGGCCGACTTCTTCCAGCGCCAGACGGCGGGGCAGAAGCCCGATTTCCTGTGGATCGGCTGTTCCGACAGCCGGGTGACGCCCGAGCAGCTGACCATGACCCCGCCGGGCGGCATGTTCCTGCATCGCAACATCGCCAACCTGGTCCATGACGACGACCTGAACCTGTTGTCGGTCGTGCAATATGCGGTCGACGTGCTGAAGGTCCGCCATGTCATCCTGTGCGGCCATCATGGTTGTGGCGGGGTGTTGGCGACGCTGGAGGGCGGGACGGAAGGACCGCTCGACCGGTGGCTGACCAATGCCCGCGACGTGCTGCACCGCCATCAGGACGAGATCGACGCCCAGCCGGATCAGGCCGCCAAGGTCAACCGGCTGGTCGAGGTGAACGTCATGGAACAGCTCCGCCACCTCGCCCGGCTGGATACCATCCAGAAGGCGTTCGCGGAAAAGCGCGAACTATGGCTGCACGGCTGGGTCTACGACATTCGCGACGGGCATATCAAAACCCTGCTGGAGATCGATGCGACCACCGATCTCGACGGACTGGCGCGGCCGGACAAGGTGCTGGTCTAGGGCGGGTCGGCATTCATCTTCGCGTGATGAATATGTTCGCGCGGAGGCGCGGAGGGCGCAGAGATGGTGTGCTTGAGGCAGCGGCAGTCCTTTTTGTCATCCGACGCTTAGAGCGGGATGACATCAGGTTGATCCACCCCTCCCCTTCAGGGGAGGGGCCGGGGGTGGGGCGCTTCCACAAACGCGGTGCCTGCGGAGATGCCCCACCCCAACCCCTCCCCTGAAGGGGAGGGGCTCGGCTCGGGTCGACTCCATGTCATCCTGCTCTGGTAAAGCGCGCTGCCGCGCGAACATGATTCCTCTGCGTCCTCCGCGCCTCTGCGCGCAAAGAACCGTCGGCGTCCTCACTTGTATGCTTGACTCGATGGACTTTGATCTGGCCTCAGTCGGATCGACATTCATGCTACTCCTTTTTCCCTCTCCCCTGGATAGGGGAGAGGGTTAGCGGAGCTTGCCAGCCTGCTGGCTAGCGCAGCTTGGGTGAGGGGTCGAGCGAGCCACAGGCTCGCGCGCTCTTCGAGCGCACACCCCTCACCCAGCTCCGACTAAGCCTTTGCTTTCGCAAAGACCAAGTCTGCGCAACCCTCTCCCCTCAGAGAGGGGCGAGGGAAAAGAAGGGCATATCTGCCGGACTGGGGGCAGCTTATCACCGGTCAGTGATCCGTTATCGCCCCGTCGCCGCCGGTCGGCGGGACGGTCATCAGCCAGAGGGCCTGTAAGCCGGGTTCTGTCCACCGGCCAAAGCCGGATGGGCGACCATTCTTCTAGGACGATGCTCGCACATCGCCTCAAGCAACCAACCCGGATGGCGGGCGGGAACACGCCCCGACGCTTGGCAGCGCCATGCCATCCCTATTCGGTCTTGCTCCCGGTGGGGTTTGCCATGCCGTTCCCGTTACCGGGACCGCGGTGCGCTTTTACCGCACCCTTTCACCCTGACCTGGCCGAAGCCGTGGCCGTCTGCTCTCTGTGGCACTGTCCCTGGGGTCACCCCCGCCGGGCGTTACCCGGCACCGTCGTTCCGTGGAGCCCGGACTTTCCTCGCCCCCGGTTTCCCGAGGCCGCGGCCGCCCGGCCCTCTGACTGCTGGGCGATGTAGACGGATTGCTGGGGAGGGCAAGGGGTTTGTGGGGTTCGGACGGTTGGGGCGGTTGGGGCGTGGCCTTCGACTTCGCTCAGGCTGAACGGATTTCAGTATCCGGCTCCTCGCTCCGTTCAGGCTGAGCGAAGTCGAAGCCTACGCCCCGCCCTCCCCTCAATCATCCCCCTGCGGACGCGGCAACAACAAGGCCAGCAGGATCATCCGGCACTCCGCATCGATCTCGCCATCGATCAGTTCGGGGCGGAAGCGCCGCTGGAACGCCATGATCGCCGCCATCCGGTCGGTCACGTCATAGCCGAACCGCTCCAGCGCCAGGCAGAAGCCCGCCTCGGTCCACATCGGGTCCATCAGATTCTTGGTCGGGCGCGGCAGGGCCAGACGTCGCCGGGCCAGCGCGCCCCAGGGGAACAGCTCGCCCGGGTCGCGCTTGCGGGCGGGGGCGATATCGGAATGGCCGACGATATTGCCGCGCGTGATGCCATGGCGCTTCTGGATGTCGGCGACCAGTTCCATCACCGCCGCGATCTGTTCGTCGGGAAAGGGACGATAGCCCCAGTCATGGCCGGGATTGACGATCTCGATCCCGATGCTCGCCGAATTCACATCCTCGATCGAACGCCAGTGCGAGCGTCCGGCATGCCAGGCCCGGTTCTCCTCATCGACCAGGCGCAGGACGGTGCCGTCCTCGGTGACGAGATAGTGGCAGGATACCTTGGCCTCCGGGTCGCATAGCCGCGCGATGGCGGACTCGGCATCCTGCATTCCCGTATAGTGCAATACGATCATCGTGATGGGCAGGGTTCGCGCGTCGAAATTGGGTGACGGCGTTTCGACGATCGTCATGCAACCTCCTGAACGACCTCCGTTCGCCGCCCCTGTTAGCGGCATCGCGGTCGCAAGGATACGCCCTCATGCGCGGCGAAGGGGATCGTCCGCGACACATTTCTCATACACCCCGCGCCCGACGGGAGCGAGTTGGAACAGGTCGGTCTGGCCGATCACCGTCTCGCCCGCGCCCAGGATCAATCCGGCGGAGGGGCGCATCGCATCGGCGATGGTCTGGAAGGCGCGCCGCTTGGGCTCGGGGGCGAGATAGAGCATGACGTTTCGGCACAGCACCAGATCGAACGGGCCGCCCGGCGCGGGGTCGGACGCCAGGTTCATCTGGCGAAAGCTGATATGGCGCAGCAATTCGGGCCGGACGACCCATTCATTGCCGGGCCGCCCCTCGAACCAGTGGACCATCTGGCGGATCGGCAGGCCGCGCTGCACCTCGAACTGGGTGAAGCAGCCGCTCCGCGCCCGGGCCAGCGCCGCTTCGGATACGTCGGTCGCGACGATTTCGGGCACCGCCATGCCCGATGCCTGGTGACGTTCGGCAAAGAGCATCGCGATCGACAGCGGCTCCTGCCCCGACGAGCAGCCCGCGCTCCAGATACGGGGTCGCCGGCCGGTGCGCTCCACCTCCGCGACGATCGCCAGGACATGATCGAACACCTGCGGGTCGCGGAAGAAGGACGTCTCGCCATTGACCAGCGCATCGACCACGCGGCCCGCCAGCGAGGGATCCCGGCCGTCGAGTACGGCGGAGACCAGTTGGTCGAGCGTATCGAAATGCCGTTCGCGCATCAGCGGCAGCAACACCGTATCGACCCGCGTGGAGCGATGGCTGACGATCTGCTGCCCGGTCCGCGCCTCCAACAGGGCGGCCAGCACGGCCAGCGCCTGTCCGGATGCGGCGGGGTGCGTCGCGGAACGCTCGGCAAGGGCGGGAGGGCAGAGAACAGCCGGCATGGTCAGGCCATCGCCCCGGTGATGATCATCGTGCCGATCGCACCGGGCGGCATGATGAAGTCGGCCAGATCGTTGGACACGACCGCCCCCGGCATGCCCCAGACGACCGAACTGTCACGGTCCTGTGCGATGATCGTACCCCCTGCCGCCTTCAACACGCGCGCCCCTTCCATGCCGTCGCGCCCCATGCCCGTCAGGACGATCCCCCAGGCGCGGGTTCCCCAGACCTCCGCGATGGAGGCGAACATCGGATCGACCGAGGGCAGGCAGCCGCTGCTCGCCCGGTCGTGTCGCAAGCGGATAGCGGCGCCGCCATCGGCCAGCGGGATGAAGGTGATGTGCGCATCGCCCGGTGCGACGATGATCCGGCCCGGCCGCACGCGCATCCGGTCCTCCGCCACGTCGCAGGGACGGCGCGCGACGGCGGTCAGTTGCGCCGCGAAAAAGGGCATGAACGAGGCCGGGAGATGCTGCGTCACGACGATCGGCACCGTCATCGTGGCGGGAAGCGGCGCCAGCAATTGCGCCAGCGCATGGATACCGCCGGTCGACGCGCCGATCGCGATGATCTCCGGCCGGGCATGACCGATGGGCAGCAACGGTACGCTGGGCAGTGGCGCGGCACGCTCATCGGACAGCGCCAACGCATCGAGCTTGTGGAGCAAAGCCTGGGCGAAGTCGGACAGCCCCTGCGGCCGGGGCTTGACCAGTGTGTCGGCCGCGCCGTGCGCCAGCGCCTGCACCGCCGCCGCGCCACCGGTCGGGGTGGAGGAGGATACGATGATGATTCGCGCCCCCTGCCCCGCCGCCAACAGGCTGGGCAAGGCGGTGATCCCGTCCATCCCCGGCATCGCGACGTCGAGCAGGATGATATCGGCGCGATCGGACGCCAGAAAGGCGAGCGCGGCGTCGACATGGCTGACCGCGCCGACCACCGCGAACCGGGCGTGCGGCTCGATCTGACGGGCGATCAGGGCGCGCGCGACGGCGGAATCGTCGACGATCAGGATGCGCGTCGGCCCCGCACGCTCGATGAGGGGGAAGGCCCCTGGCGCGGCGGGCGGCACCATGCCGCTATGATCCCCAGGCGCCATCGAATTCGCCGGGGTCAGATCATGCCGACGAGCTGGAGCTTGCTTTCCAGCGTGTCGCGGTCGAACGGCTTCATGATATATTCGTCCGCCCCGGCATCGATCGCCGCGCGGATATGCGCCATACCGTTTTCGGTCGTGCAGAAGACGATGCGCGGACGCTGCGGCAGATTGGCCTCGCGCAGGGCGCGCAGGAAATCCATGCCGCTCATCACCGGCATGTTCCAGTCGAGCAGGATGACGTCGGGCACCGATTCCAGGCACGCCTCCAGCGCCTCGCGACCGTCCCCGGCCTCGCGCACCTGAAGGTCCAGCGTTTCCAATATGTGCCGGGCAACCTTTCGGATCACCTTGGAGTCATCGACCACGAGACAGGTTTTCATGCGGCACGCCTTGCTACTACTGCGGTCCAGCCGGGACCCAGGCGATGTTGATAGCGATCGAAAGGTAACAGGTGGGTTAATCCGCTATGCCAGGATGGGCGTGGGATGCGGGACCAGCCGTGACAGGTCGAGGATCAGCAACGGCTCGCCCTCGCGCACGACCATGCCGTTCGCCGCGCGCGACCAGGCGCCGCCGCCGGGCGGGGCATGCGGCATCGGGCTGGTCTCGAACGTCTCGATATCCTCCAGCGCGTCGACCAGCATCGCGTAATAATGGCCGTCCTGCCGGGTGATGACCGCGCGGCGGACATGCGGCGGCATCGGCTCCAGCCCCAGCGCGCGCCGGGTGTCGACCACCGTGACGACCCGGCTGCGCAGCGCGGTCAGCCCCCGGACGGAGGGCTCAGCGCGGGGCACCGCCACGACATCGCCGATATCGACCACCGAGTCGACCTGATCGGCGTCGAAGACGACACCCTGCCCGGCGATGCTGGCGATCAGGAACAGGGTCATCGGCCATCTCCACGTCGGGCATGGCCCGCCACCGCCGCGATCAGCGCGGAGCGGTCGTAACGATAGATACTGTCGGGGTCGGCGGCCATGTCCCGCTCCCGCCGCAACCGGACCACGGGCGCCCCCGAAGCCTCGCCCGGCGCCGCATCGTCCTCCATCATCAGTCGCACGGCGGGCGCTTCGTCCTTGGGCGGTTGCAGGACGCAGCGATAGCCGTTCGCCTCCAGCACCGGGCGCAGGAACCGATCCATCCACGCCGCCCCCGCCCCATCGAGCAGGCAGAGCGGCGAACGCGCCCCCTCCCCGACGGGTGCGGTGTCGAGGAATAGCGCGAGCGGATCGAGGATCTCGATCGGTCGCCCATCGCACACCGCGATCCCCAATATCGGCCCCGTACCGGCGGCGGGGGCGATCTCGGCGGGCAGTTGAATGATCTCCAGCGCGCCGCGAATCGCATAGGCGCATTCGGTCTCGCCATCGGTCAGGCGGATCACCTCGACCTCGCCGCCCGACGCCAGGTCGGTCGGGGCGACCGCGTCGCTATGGTGAAGCGCGATCGTCGTCTCGCCCACCACCAGTCGGACCCTTCCGCCCAGATGGTGCACGGCATCGGCGGCGACCTTTTCGACCCGGTCGATCGCGCCCAGCGGAATGGCGCGGTGCATGCCGTCCAGATCCTCGAACAACAGGGCGGGAGCGTCCGCTTCCTCCTCGACCTCGGCGACGGCGGCGATCGCCGCGCGGTGGAAGCGCAAGCCCGCCGCCTGCGCCAGTCCGCCGCCGTCGAGCAACAGCATCGGCAGGCCGCTGTCGGGCAGGGTCTGTCCGGCATAGAGTCCGGTCGCCATCACGGCGGGCGCGGCGGGCTTCACCACCACTTCCTCGGTATCGAGCACATCGTCGACGCCCAGCGCATAGTCGCCGTCGCGGGTCGCGATGATCACCAATGTCGCCGGATCGCCCTGCCCCAGTTCCAGAAACGGCCCCAGCGGCAGCATGGGCAGGCGACGCCCACGCACCGTGGCGATGCGAATGTCACCGACGGGGTCGATCCGCACCTGATCCCCCCGAACCTTCACGATCTCCTCGATCGTCTGGCGCGCGATGCCGAAGCGCTGGTCGCCGACCGACACGACGATGGTCGACATGATCGAGAGGGTAAGGGGCACCTGAACCGTGATGGTCAGCCCCTGCCCCGGCCGGTTGTCGAGCGCGACGCGACCGCCGACATGCTCGATATTGGCATGGACCACGTCCATCCCGACCCCGCGACCCGAGGTGGCGGACACGGTGTCGCGGCTCGACAGGCCGGGCTCGAAGATCAGCTTCAGCTTTTCCGCCGGGGTCATCGCGGCCACCTCGGCGGCGGTGCGGCGTTCGCTCGCCACCGCCTTGGCCGCGATGCGCGCGACGTCGATCCCGGCGCCGTCATCCTCGACCTCGATCAGGATCTGGTTGCCCGACTGGCGCGCGCTGACCCGGATCTGGCCGGTCGGCGGCTTGCCCAGCCGGCGGCGTTCGGCCGGCGGCTCGATGCCATGGTCGATCGCGTTGCGGATGATATGGACCATCGGGTCGCGCATCATCTCGATCATCTCGCGGTCCAGCTCGACATCCGCGCCGTCGATACGCAGCGCCACCGCCTTGCCCAGTTCCGCCGCCACGTCGCGCACCATGCGCGGCAGCGCGGAGAACAGGCCGTCGACGGTCTGCATCCGGCTGCGCGTCACGGTATCGCGCATGTCGGCGACGGTCAGCGACAGCCGGTCCAGCGCCGCCTCGACGCGCGGGTCGAGCACATCGTCGCGAAGCCGCCGCGCCAGTTCGTTGCGGGCAAGCACCATGTCCGACATGCCGCTCATCATCCGGTCGAGCAGATCGACGTTCAGCCGCACGCTGCGCGGCGCGATGCGCGGCGCAGCGACGGCGCGCGCCACCGGGGCGACCAGTGCGATCGTCTTCTGCGACAGCGCCTCGATCAGCGCGACATCGTCCGAATCGTCATGGGGCGTGCCCGCCGCGATCGCCTCGACGATCGCGCCGATCCGGTCGACGATCGCCAGCACGGCATCGACCAGCGCGGTGTCCGGCACCCGCTCGCCATCGCGCACGGCGGCCAGCACATCCTCCGCCGCATGGCTTAGCCGGGCCAGGCGCGGCAGGTCGAGAAAGCCGCAGCTTCCCTTCACGGTATGGACAAAGCGGAAGATCGCATCCAGCCGCGCCCGGTCGGCGGGGGCGGCCTCCCACGCGACGATCTCGCCGGAGAGCGCCTCCAGCGTTTCGCGAGTCTCGGCAATGAATTCCTGCAGCAGGTCGTCCATAAATCCCCGAGGGAGCGAAAATGACGCTCCCTCATGGCGCTACAAGATTAAAAGGGTGTTTACCCCGCGCGGATCGCCGCGCCCAGGATCATGGTGTTGGGGGCCGGTTCGGTGACCAGGGTCATGCCGCCATGCTCGGTCGTCAGCGTATGGACCAGAAAGGCGGGCGCGGTGCGCGACGCCAGTGGCTCGGTCCCCTGCCCCTCCATCAGCGTCCGGCGGATTTCGGGATCGAGCAAGATGCGCGGCCCCTCGATCCGGATCGCGATCTCGATCGCCTCGCGCCCAGCTTCCGCGCCGATATCGATCGTGCCGCCGCGCGCCAGCGCCTCGGTCGCGATCAGCGCCAGGTTCATCAGAATGCGGACCGCGGGCTTGGGCAGGCTGGGCTGATCGACCAGCCAGCCCAAAGTCGTGCGGCGATTGTCGACCAGCAGCCCCTCGATCGCCGCCTTGGCCTCGCCCATGTCGACCCGGTCGGCGAAGCCGCCGCCCGCCCCGAACGCCAGGCGAAAGAATTTCAGCTTGTTGGCCGAGGCGCGCGCGCTGTCCGCCAGCAATTCCATGCAGCGTTCGCGCATCGCCGGATCGGTCTCATCGGCCAGCAACTCCAGCCCGTTGTTGAGCGCCCCCACCGGCGACAGAAGATCGTGGCACAGTCGCGAACACAACAGGCTCGCGAAATCCACCGGGCTGACGTTCATGCAAAATCCCTCGACGAATGGGGCCCTTGTGGCGCGGCTGTCACATCGACGCAAGCAAGGTCGAGCGGATCGAACCGCCCATGACGCCGACCCGCCGCCACCGCGCGCCAGGCGGTGACCCCATTCCCGCCCGCGATCAACCAGATGGAGCCGTCCGCCACCGCATCGGCGGCGTCGCGCGGCGACGGCTCCGCCAGCCCGGTCGGGTGCGAATGGTAATGGCCGATGACCGCCGGACCGCCGCCCCTCGCCGCCCGGTGCGCGGCGATCAGCGCGGCGGGATCGATCTCGAACCGGTGCCATGGCTCGGCGGCGACATTGGCGCAGGGCATGGCGGCGGCGATATGATCCCCCTTGCCGAGCAGCAGCCCGCAGATTTCGCGGTCGGGCGAGGCGGCGGCGCTTTTGTCGATCAAATCCAGCGCGTCGCTTGAAATCGTTACGGTCATGCCCAATTTACTAGGCCATGGACCGGGGGGTTTCCATCATCGATGCGCGGATCGCGCCCACAGCGGACGGCTGGCGGTTGGACCGCGCGCTGGCCGATGCGGTGCCGACCCTGTCGCGCGAACGGCTGAAGGTGCTGATCGCCAGCGGCGCGGTGACGCGCGACGGCGTGATGGCGCGCGACCCCGCCAAGCGTGCGGGCGCAGGCGATCTGTTCCAGGTCGCCGTGCCCGCCCCCATTCCTGCGCATAACGAGGCGCAGGATATTCCGCTCGTCATTGCTTACGAGGACGAACACCTCATCGTCATCGACAAGCCCGCCGGGCTGGTCGTGCATCCCGCGGCGGGCAATCTCGACGGCACCCTGGTCAACGCGCTGCTGCATCATTGCGGCGGGTCGCTGTCGGGCATCGGCGGCGTCGCGCGGCCCGGCATCGTCCACCGGATCGACAAGGACACGTCCGGCCTGATGGTCGCGGCCAAGACCGACCGCACTCATGAGGGGCTGGCCAAGCAGTTCGCGGCGCACTCGATCGACCGCCGCTATCGCGCGATCACCGGCGGCATCCCCCGCCCGGCCGACGGCACGGTCGACGCGCCGCTCGCGCGCAGTCCGCAGAACCGCAAGAAGGTCGCGATCGTCCAAGGCGGCAAGCGTGCCGTCACCCACTATCGCACCATCGAAAAGCTGAACAACGCCGCGCTGGTTGAATGCCGGTTGGAGACGGGGCGCACCCATCAGGTGCGGGTGCATATGCAGTCGCTGGGTCACGCCTTGCTCGGCGACCCGGTTTATGGTAGAACAAAGGGTGCTCAAAAAGCCCTGCTCGACTCACTCGATTTCCGGCGCCAAGCCCTGCACGCGGCGCATCTGGGATTTATTCATCCCATAAGTGGCAACGCTTTGGCGTTTGAGAGCCCGATGCCGCCTGACATGCAGGAACTGTTCAGCCGGCTTCACGTATAGCAGAAGACCGCCTCGCACCCGATGACGGGACGAAACGGAATGACGCTCCAGAAAGGGAGATAAGGATCATGGCAAAAGGCAGCAACGTCCCGGCGACGATTCCTGCGCTCGGCGGGGAGCAGTCGCTCAACCGCTATCTGGCCGAGATCAAGAAATTCCCGATCCTTGCCCCGGAGCAGGAATATATGCTCGCCAAGCGCTTTCAGGAGCATGGCGATCCCGAGGCGGCGGCGCAGCTCGTCACCTCGCACCTGCGTCTCGTGGCCAAGATCGCCATGGGTTATCGCGGCTATGGCCTGCCCACCTCCGAACTGATCTCCGAGGGCAATATCGGCCTGATGCAGGGTGTGAAGAAGTTCGAGCCGGATCGCGGCTTCCGCCTCGCCACCTATGCGATGTGGTGGATCCGCGCCTCGATCCAGGAATATATCCTGCGTTCGTGGAGCCTCGTTAAGATGGGCACCACGGCGGCGCAGAAGAAGCTGTTCTTCAATCTGCGTCGGATGAAGTCGAAGCTCGACGCGTTCGAGGATGGCGACCTGCGCCCCGAGGACGTGACCAAGATCGCCACCGATCTGGGCGTCAACGAGGATGAGGTCATCAGCATGAACCGCCGCATGGCGATGGGGGGCGACACGTCGCTCAACGTCTCGATGCGCGAGGATGGCGAGGGCCAGTGGCAGGATTGGCTGGCCGATGACGCGCCGCTGCAGGACAGTGTCGTCGCCGAGCAGCAGGAGGCGGATGTCCGCCACGACATGCTGGTCAGCGCGATGGACGACCTGAACGATCGCGAGAAGCACATCCTGACCGAGCGTCGCCTGACCGACGATCCCAAGACGCTGGAAGAACTGAGCCAGGTCTACGGCGTCAGCCGCGAGCGCGTCCGCCAGATCGAGGTGCGTGCCTTCGAGAAGCTGCAAAAGGCGATGATGCGCATCGCAGGTGAAAAGCGGTTACTGGCGGCCGCCTGAGCATGACCGGCCGCACCGTCGTCATCGGCGGCGGCGCGGCCGGGATCGCGGCGGCACGGACGCTGCATGAAGCGGGACGCGATGTCCTGCTGATCGAGGCGGCGGACCGGCTGGGCGGGCGGGCGCGGAGTGCGCGCCTTCCTACGGGTCATGTCGTCGATCATGGCTGTGGCTGGCTTCACTCTGCCAGGCGAAACCCATGGACCGCCATTGCCGAGCAGGCGGGCTTCACCATCGACCGCCGCTCTCCCAACTGGCAGGTCCAGTGGAACGATCTGGGCTTTCCCCCCGACGAGAAACGCGCCTCGGGTGAAGCCTATGCCCGGTTCGAGGAAGCCGCGATGGCCGCGCTCGACGGGCGCGACCGGCCGCTGTCTGATTTCGTGGCGGCGGACGATCCGTGGCGGCCGATGATCGACGCCATATCCGGCTATGCCAATGGCGCATCGCTCGCCGAAGTGTCGCTGCATGACTGGGCGGCCTATGAGAACGCCGCCACCGACGACAATTGGGCCGTGGTCGAAGGCTATGGCACGGTCATCGTGAACCATGCGGGCGACGTGCCGGTGCGCACCGGCGTGACCGCGAGCCGGATCGACCATCGCGGCAAGACGATCCGCGTCGAAACCTCCCAGGGTACGCTTGAGGCGGAGCACGTCATTATCGCCGTTCCCACCCCGGTGCTGGCGGAAGGCAAACTCACCTTCGATCCGCCTTTGCCCGCCAAGCAGGAGGCCGCCGCCGCGCTGCCGCTCGGGATCGCGGACAAGGTCTTCCTGTCGGTCGAGGGCCCCCTGCCTTGGCCCGCCCATGCGCATCTGACCGGCAATCCGCATTGCCATTGCACCGCCAGCCACCGCCTATCGCCCTTCGGCTGGCCTATTATCGAGAGCTTCTTCGGCGGCCCCTGCGCCGAAGCCCTGGAGGAAGACGGCGCGGCGGCACAATTCGCCATCGACGAGTTGGTCGGATTGCTCGGCAACGACTGGCGACGGCGGCTTACCCCACTGGACGCAACACGCTGGCGGCATGCACCGCTGATCGGCGGCAGTTACAGCCATGCCAAGGTCGGCTACACCAAGGCGCGCCAAGCGCTGGCCGAACCGGTCGACAACCGCCTGTTCTTCGTAGGCGAGGCCTGTTCGCTGGAAGATTTCTCGACCGCGCATGGGGCTTATGAGACGGGCGTGGCGGCAGCGCGCCTGATCCTCCATTCCGCCTTGTGAGTTCGGTCCATCTCCTTATCCTGCCCGCGACAGCCATAGGATAAGCGGATGCGGACGATAGGATTGGTGGGCGGCATGAGCTGGGAAAGCTCGGCCGAATATTATCGCCTCATCAATCAGGGCGTTCGTGAGCGGCTGGGGCCGACGGCATCCGCCTCGTGCCTGCTCTGGTCCTTCAACTTCGCCGAGATCGAGGCGCTTCAGCACAAGGGCGACTGGGCCGGCCTGACCGCGCGCATGACCGATGCGGCGCAAAGGCTGGAGGCCGCCGGTGCGGATTTCCTGGTGATCTGCACCAATACCATGCACCGGACCGCGCCCGCCATCGAGGCGGCGACGGGCATTCCCCTGCTGCACATCGCCGATCCGACGGCGGAGCGGATCAAGGCGGCGGGTCTGCGCACCGTGGGGCTGCTCGGCACGGCCTTCACCATGGAGCAGGATTTCTACAAGGGGCGGCTGGCGGATCGACACGGGCTGAACGTCGTCATTCCCGATGCCGCCGACCGCGCAACGGTGCACGGGGTGATCTATGATGAATTGGTCGCAGGCCGGGTGCTGGCGCCGTCCCGCGACGCCTACCGGGCGGTCATCGAACGCCTGGTCGAACAGGGCGCCGAAGCGATCATCCTGGGATGCACCGAGATCATGCTGCTGATCGGCCCCGACGACAGCCCGGTGCCAATTTTCGATACGACCGCGCTGCATGCCCAGGCGGCCATCGACATGGCATTGGCCGACTGAGCGACCCACACACACGAAAAAGGCCCCGACTTCCGCCGAGGCCCTTTCGCTATCGCGAGGTCTTGCCCCCTCACCGGATCGGCGAGTTCGGGTCCAGCCGCATGTCCAGATACCGGTCCACCGACCCCATCAGTTCGGGCATCTCATGCTCGAAAAAGTGGTTGGCCTTGGGGATGGTATCGTGATGGATGGTGATGTGCTTCTGGGTGCGCAGCTTGTCGACCAGCTTCTGGGTCGCCGCCGGGGTCGCGACCTCGTCGGCCTCGCCCTGGATGATGATGCCCGAGGAGGGACAGGGCGCCAGGAAGGTGAAGTCGTACATGTTGGCCGGCGGCGCGACCGAGATGAAGCCGCGGATCTCCGGGCGACGCATCAGCAGCTGCATGCCGATCCACGCGCCGAAGCTGACGCCCGCGATCCAGGTGGTCGAGGCCTCCGGGTGGAAGCTCTGCACCCAGTCGAGCGCGGAGGCCGCGTCGGACAGTTCGCCGATGCCGTTGTCGAACGTCCCCTGGCTCTTGCCCACGCCGCGAAAGTTGAAGCGCAGCGTGGCGAAACCGCGCCGCTGAAAGGTCTTGTAGAGTTCCTGGACGATGCGGTTGTTCATCGTGCCGCCCGCATTGGGATGCGGGTGCAGGATCATCGCGACGGGCGCGCGCGGACGGGGAGCGGGAGCGAAACGGCCTTCGAGGCGGCCTTCGGGGCCGGGGAAAATGACTTCGGGCATCAAAACTCGCCGATCTGGATCGCGCTGGTGGAGCGCCGGGAACCTTGCGCTATATAGGCGGCAGGCCCCTTTTCGCAATTGTTCGATCATTCCAGCTAGGCAACGAACCCTGTCCCGTCTTTACCTCGACCATGCCGCGACGACTCCGATGACCGACGCGGCCCGTGCCGCCTTGGCGCAAGGCTGCGCGATCTGGGCCAACCCCTCCTCCCCCCATGCCGAGGGGCGCGCTGCCAAGCGCGCGCTGGAGGATGCGCGGGGAAGCATCGCCCGCTCGCTCGGCTGGGGGCACGACATCCTGTTCACCAGCGGGGCGAGCGAATCCCTGTCCATCGCACTGACCCGGTCGATGGCAGAGCGTCGCTTCGTCGGAGCCATCGACCATGACGCGGTGCTGCGCGCCGCCCCCGATGCGATCGTCATACCGGTCGGCCCCGATGGCATATTGCGCCTGCCCGACCTCGGCGGCCCCCGCGCGGTCGTGACGGTGCAATGGGCCAATAGCGAAACCGGTGTTCGCCAGCCCATCGCGCAACTGGCGGAGGCGATCCATGCCAGCGGCCACATCCTGCTGGTCGACGCCGCGCAAATGCCTGCGGGTGCCGACCCGGAGGTGATCGACCATGCCGACCTGGTCGCCCTGTCGGCGCACAAGCGGGGCGGGCCGCCGGGGATCGGCGCGCTGCTGGTCCGCGACCTGGCGCTGCTGGCCCCGACCGGGGGGCAGGAGCGCGGCTATCGCCCCGGCACGGAGAATATGCCGGGCGTACTGGGCTATGCCGCCGCGCTCGCCGAGCCGGAGCCCGACCATGCCGAGCTGCGCGCGTACCTGGACGATGCGATCCGCCGCTCTGGCGGCATCGTCGTCGCGGACGCCAGCCGCCGCCATCCCGCCATCGCCAGCTATCACATGCCCGGCAAGCCCTCCGCGGCGCAGTTGATCCAGTTCGACCTCGCGCAAATCTCGGTCTCGGCGGGCAGCGCCTGTGCCAGCGGCAGCCTGAAGCCCAGCCATGTCCTGTCCGCGCTCGGCTGGAGCGTGGAGGCGGGGCGCGAGGTGGTGCGGGTCAGCTTCGGCCGGACGACGACACGCGACGATGTCGACCGCTTCGTCGTCGCCTGGCGCGCCATCGCGCGGGGCAAGCGGGTGGAGGCGGCATGATCTATCTCGATTATCAGGCGACGACTCCGCTCGCCCCCGAAGCGCTGAAGGCGATGCTGCCCTGGCTGGAACAGGGACACGCCAACCCCCATTCCCCCCACCGCGCCGGGCGGCAGGCGCGCGCGGCGGTGGAGGTGGCGCGCGATCAGGTGGCGGCGCTGTTCCCCTCTGGCGGACGGGTGGTGTTCACCGGCGGCGCGACCGAGGCGCTGAACTGGGCGATCAAGGGCGCGACCGGCGGGATCGTGACGACCGCCATCGAACATGCCGCCGTGCTCGACACCGCGCACGCGACCGGGCGGCCGCTGACCGTGCTGCCGGTCGATGGCGAGGGCTTGGTCGCGGCAGGCCA